>NZ_CP130558.2:0-747500 GCF_030534315.2 Thermoanaerobacterium sp. CMT5567-10 | reverse complement strand
CCGATTATCATTCCGGGAGTTTTAATTCAGACTTGTATCACATTTTCCGGCAATGCAGGAACGCAACTGCGGGAGGACATTGATAAAAGCATATTCAACCGTTTTAAATCTATGCCAATCGCAAGGATATCGCCGCTTGCGGGTGTACTGACTGCCGATCTCTTGCGCTATGCCATAGCTTGTGCGGTTGTATTTATAGTCGGCGCAATTATCGGATACAGACCGGGGTTTTTGAAAGTTATAGCTTCCATCGAGTTTATGATGTTTGTAGGTTGGTGTTTAAGTTGGCTGTTTGCGTTTGTGGCTTTGACGGCAAAATCCGTATCTTCTGCATCAATGTACGCAATGCTCATTATGTTTCCGCTGACGTTTCTGTCAAATGCCTTTGTTCCAACAGAAACTATGCCCAAAGTAGTTCGCTACTTCGCCGAACATATCAATCCTGTATCCAAAGCAATAACGGCTGTGCGAGAGATATTGGGAAATGGAACAATTGGCACGGACTTTTGGATTGCACTAATAGGTACTCTTGCAATCTTAATAGTGTCTATACCGCTTACACTGTGGGCATATAACAGGAACACGTAAGGCTTTTTGCGAGAGCAAAATAGGAAGTGGAATAATTTCAATAAAAATACAAATAATGTAATGCGCTGAAATAGTTCTGTTGGGAACATCGAATATGATTAAATAGAAATGTTATTTGTATAATATTGCTTATAGATTGCATTATGCAATACGATCTCATATAATATTCTATAAAAGAAGGCATTTAAAAATGAAAAGGACAGCGAATATATTTGTTCGCGTTGAACCTGAAAATCGCGAAATTCCTTTTGATATGAAACTTTCGCAAAACAAACATTTGTCGTACGAAGAACTAGGTGAAGAGTGGTTTAATGCAGAAATCGAGAGAGGCATGACAGATTTAAAAAGCGGAAATGCTATTCCTGCGGAAAAGGTTTCAGACAGGATGAGTAAGGATTATGGACTATGATCGTATGAAAGCTTAAAATCAAAGTTACCATTTTAAAAAGAAAGCGAGGATCTTAGGTGAATATAAATAATTTTGAAAATCATATCGACAAAACTATTTTAAATAGAGGATATGATTACTATATTAATGGCAATATAATTGAAGTCTACAAATGTGGAGATAACGAGTATGTATTTCAAGTACAAGGAAATGATGATTATGAGGTAGTAGTTAAGATAGATAACGATGGAGAAATTATTTATTCAGAATGTAATTGCCCCTATGATTTTGGACCAATATGTAAACATCAAGTGGCGGCATATTTTAAGCTATTTGAGATAATAAATAGCAAAAACAATATAATACATATGAAGGAAGATGTGATAAATCAGTCTTCAATTAGAGAAGTACTAAATAATCTTTCTAAGGAAGAATTGATTAAAATAATAATGGATATAACCGAAAATGATGATGCTTTAAAAAACAGTCTAATTGTGAGGTATTCAAAAGGTAGCTACGAACAAGAACTTGAAAAATGCAAAAAGCTTATTGATTCCATTGTGAAAAAATATACAGGCAGAGAAGGCTTTATATCGTATAGAGAAACTTATGGCTTTGTAAATGATATGGAAGACATATTGCGAAAATCAAGGAATACCGATGATATATTATTAGCTTTGGATATTGCATTTCTTCTGCTTAACGAGTCTATAAAAGCTTTTCAATATGCTGATGATTCCAATGGTGAGATAGGCTTCCTCATATATGAAACTATAGACTTAATAGGAGATATAGTAACAGATGGCAGTTATTTAGATGATGATTTAAAAGAGGAGATATTTAATAAATTGCTTGAGCAAAGTGACAACGAAATTTTCGACGAATGGGATGATTATAAAATTGATCTTCTTAGACTATGTCTTGAATTTGCAGATGTCGAAAAGCTAAGGAATGAGCTTATAACGAAAATAAAGTCTATTGTTACCATGAATTCAGGTGATGAGTATAAAAGATACAGCAATGAGAAGATGTTGCAAATATTATTTGAAATAATTGATACTTATGGTACTGATGAAGAAGCTTTAGAATTTATAGAAAAAAACCTAAATTATACATCATTTAGAGAGCTACTTATAAGTAAGTTCATGAAAGAAAGAAATTTTAATAAAGTTATAGAATTAGCTTTAGAAGGAGAAAAGAAAGATAAGCAATATGCAGGATTGGCATTGAAATGGAAGAAAATAAGATATGAAGCCTATAAAAAACTTTCTCTAAAAGAAGAACAGAAAAAATTAGCCAAAGAACTTCTTTTTGAAGGCAATTTTGAATATTACAATGAACTTAAAGAATTAATCACAGGTGATAAGACAGAATTTTACAACAACTTAAAACAAGAATTAAAAAAGTATGAGGGATGGCATAGCAATAATATTTATTTTAAGCTTATAGTGGAAGAAAAAGATCTTAATGAGATAATGGAGTTTGTCAAAGAGAATCCAAGTATCATAGAAGGATATGCTGAAATGTTGCAAGAAAAGTTTAAGGATGAGGTAATTGAGGTATATAAGAAGCATATAAAGACGGTTGCAAGCTCCTCATCCAATAGGAAAGAGTATAAAAAAGTCTGTGAAGTTGTTAAAAAGTATAAAAAGATAGCAGGCAATAAAAACATGGAGGAAATAGTTGATGAGCTAATTGCTTTGTACAAAAATAAGCCAGCCTTTGTAGATGAACTAAATAAAATCAAAAAAATTAAAAAATAATGGGGGAATCACTTTGATAATTATTTATCTACTCACATATGCATTTATCATTTTCTTTTTTTCCATTGAAAGATATTATAGGGCTTTCCTTTCTCGTGGCAATATTGCTATTAATAATTACACCATTATTCAACTATTATAAAATTGGTATAATGATACCAGAAAACTAAACTTTCCATTATTGCTGTTGTATTTTACGAAGAATATTGCTATAATAATAACAGCAAAAGGAGAAAGGAGATTTATTAT
This sequence comes from Thermoanaerobacterium sp. CMT5567-10, assembly GCF_030534315.2. NCBI lineage: Bacteria > Bacillati > Bacillota > Clostridia > Thermoanaerobacterales > Thermoanaerobacteraceae > Thermoanaerobacterium > Thermoanaerobacterium sp. CMT5567-10. The sequence continues at coordinate 744,512 of NZ_CP130558.2, read as the reverse complement.
GCCTAACATTAAGCCGATTTCCGATTTAAGGAATTACAATGAAGTGTTGCGCAGCATAGAGGAAGGTTCACCGGTTTTTTTAACAAAAAATGGCCGTGGACGCTATGTGGTTATGGATATGCGGGAATATGAAAAAATGCAGGCAAAATTAAAATTGCTTACTGAACTTGCTAAAGGTGAAAAAGCGGGACAGGAAAATGGATGGCTAACCATTGATAAACTAGAAGCATCCCTGGAGGTAACGGATGGTTAATCTTAAAATCTCGCCCAAAGCGCAAAAGGATATGCTGGAGATAAAAGAATACATCTTCGAGGAATTAGGTAATCCTACAGCAGCAACAAATGTGCTGGCCAAAATCACCAAACGATTCAGAGATCTTATGGAATTCCCGTTGATTGGAGCACCATTGTCTTCTGTTATTAAAATTGAGACAAGCTATCGTTACCTTACGTGTGGGCAATATACAGCTTTTTACCGTTATGAAAATGATACTGTATATGTGGACAGAGTGCTATATGGTAGACGAGATTTTATGCGAATCCTCTTTGGGGATGTTGCAAAGGAAGAAGACAACTGATTATCAAATATAAAACTATGATATGGAACAGAACACCTAGACAAAATCGGCTTATGTTTGTAACTTTATTTTTAAACTGTGTAAATAAGGTGGAGGGTAAAATAAAAGCGATTGAAAAAATACTATCTAATCAGCCGAGGTATAAAAAGATCGATCTTTGATGCTAGATGAAATGGTTTTTTATAAATTTTTATAATGAACATCAAATTTATACATGAGAGGCGGTGATTAAATGCTTAGTATAGAGGAGTATATTGCTCGTAGGAAAAAAGAAGATAAGCTCAATGAATTTGACATTGATGCACGTACTCAAAATATTAAAAACTTTGTGGATTATGTATTTGAATATTTTAATAACTACCTGAATATTACTGAAGCTGAAGAAAAAACAGTACTGCATAATGAGAAGTTGGAGAAGTATCGTAAGCAGTTTTGGGATTATGAGCCTGAAGTTAGAGAATGGATTGTCAGAGTATATAGTGAGTATGGTAAGCAAATGCATAGACACATTAAAAATATTTTGAAAGAAAATGAGCTTTTCTACTTGTATGATACAGATAGCGAATTTAGGAGTGTTTCATACGATTGTTATTCAAAGCTTATCAAAAGGCTCCCTTTTCTTAAGGATCAGACAGAAATGCTTTTTCTTTTTATTAAAGACTATCACAGGGTAGAAAGCCAGCAGATGTTTAATTTCGGAATACCAACTATATCTGATGAGATAAATGATTGGATTGATGAAACTTGGGCGAAACATCAGGTAAATCTTCTTGCTTTCGCTTTTGATTGGATAAACAGATTTTATAAGAATGAAGATCTATGGCCTTCAACTCATAGAAAGAAGAGTCAATATAGCTGGAGAAAATATGATTATGATTACAAGCAGAAAAGTAATCTTTTTAATCTTGACTCACTGTATAGAAAAATGCCAAAAAAATCTTTTATAAAAGGAAGGAAGCAGGAATTTGAAATTCTGTTTATGTATTATTGGATTCATGATATGGAAGGCGAAGATGAATATTGGCAGGAATATTTAAAGGCAGTCTTGCCAGCATTAAAAAAGGAATAGAAATAATCATATGCTTCATTGAACTATTGTTTTCGGAGAACATTTATTAAGAATTAATGATGAGATAGCTGAAAAAATTTATTTATTCAATGAGATGAAAAACTTGCAACACTTGATGAATTATTTAGGAATTTGTTTATCGAGATGTCTTTAATGAAAATAAATTTATATATTTCTTTGAAACAAAGAATTTCCAAAATGAGTCTCAAAACCATTGATATGTTCCAGAGAATGCAAGGATATAAAAATCGCTAATGATATAATAGAGTCCTATCGAGGCATGTAGAGTGTTGCTGTCTGTTGCAAAAGGGGCAATAGCTTTCCATGAGATCCAATAAAATGGAGGTTAACATGGGTTATGAAGAAAGAATAATAGCATTTATTGATATTGGGTTTCAAAAATCTTGTGAATAATGAGTTTAAATGTGAGGATATAGGTGCAATCTTAAAACTTCCTTATCTTTTACGACATGAATATAAACTCATAACGTGTCTTACGCTCTGCTTATGTTATTAGACTTTTTATCAATTACTTTATCAATCTCCCAGTAACCAAAAATTTCACGTTCTTCAACTTCTTTAGGTTTATCATCAATACTTTTGCCTGCAATACGTTTATTTTCATGAATATGTTTTTTTGGTTTTAAGCGTAGTTTTAAAGGTAAATCAATATTTTTAACAGCTAACCTTGCTTCTCGCTTCAATTGCAATGTCAGGAAGAATAGAAAGAAAAATGGAATTAGGTGAAAAATTGAGTAATATAATTAAGTTGTGTATAATTAATGTAATAGATAGTTATTAATTAGTACAAAAATGAATTTTATGGGAGTGTTAAGAATGAAAATTGTCGTACTGGCAGGAGGATTAAGCCCGGAAAGAGATGTATCACTATCGTCCGGTTGTTTAATTGCAAATGCTTTACTGGAAAATGGTCATAAAGTATTGCTTTTGGATTTATACAAAGGATTGAATTTTGATAATGACTTTGATGAATTGTTTTTAAACAGCGAAATAAAAAGATATCAATACAGTGTTCCGAAGCATGAACCTGATTTGGATAAATTGATGCTCGAAGCCGATAACGGGAAAGCACTTATAGGGAAAAATGTAATCAAGATTTGTAGGTCTGCCGATGTGGTATTTCTTGCTTTGCATGGCTCCATTGGTGAAAACGGACAATTGCAAGCCGTATTTGATTCCTTTGGAATTTGTTACACAGGAACGGGCTATATTGGAAGTCTACTGGCGATGGACAAGGCTTTATCAAAAGAATTGATGCGTTTTAATAAATTGCCCACGCCCGATTGGAAAATATTTGATCTAAGAAAAGATTATGTCGATTATATTTTGGATGGCATAGGCCTTCCATGCGTAATAAAACCTTGTAGTTGCGGATCCAGTATTGGCGTATCTATTGTAAAAAACGAAAACGAGTTAAGCAAGGCAATTGAATATGCGAAAAAGTATGAAAACCGCTTGTTGATAGAGAAAGTGATTGAAGGACGTGAGTTTTCTGTTGGAATTTTGAATGGAAAGGCTCTGCCTGTTATTGAAATCATCCCTAATATTGGTTTTTATGATTACAAGAATAAATACCAGCCTGGCTTAACAAAAGAAATATGCCCAGCTCAAATTTCACAAAGATTAACTCAAAAACTTCAAGATCAAGCTTTAAAAGTACATGAAATCTTGCGACTTGGAGATTATTCAAGAATCGATTTTATAGTGGATGATAAGGACAATGTATATTGTCTTGAAGCAAACACATTGCCGGGCATGACACCAACAAGTTTATTGCCGCAGGAGGCTAATGCAATAGGACTATCATATAACGAGTTATGTGAAAAGATAGTATCACTTGCTTTACGTAGAAATTAAGCATTTAAAATTGCAAGTGCCAGCATGAAAATGACTTTTAGATGTGATTTGAATAAGACGAAGGCATATATTACCCAAAATATATAATTTGCTATCTTAGCTATACAAAAAGGAAGATTAATATATGATAATAAGTGCAAGCAGAAGAACGGACATACCTGCATTTTATAGTGATTGGTTTTACAATAGAATTAAAGAGGGCTATGTCTTGGTTAGGAATCCTTTTAATTTACATCATGTAAGCAAGGTGCCTTTATCTTTGGAAGTAGTTGATTGCTTTGTGTTTTGGACTAAGAATCCAGAAAGAATGATTAAAAATCTTCACATCATTGATGGTTATCCATTCTACTTTCAATTTACGTTAAATCCATACAATGCTGAAATTGAGGTAAATGTGCCAAGAAAATCAAAAATCATAGATACATTCAAAAGATTGTCTGATAAGATAGGACCGATGCGCGTCATCTGGAGATACGATCCTATTATTATAACAAATAATATCCATGAGGGATATCATTATAAATATTTTGAATTATTAGCATCAAAACTTCATGATTATACATCTAAATGTATCATAAGCTTTGTGGATTTTTATCTTAAAGCACAGAGAAATTTAAAAAAGATAGGTGCTTATGATATAAACGATAAAGATAAAATAAGAATTGCAACGAGGCTTGGAGAAATTGCAAAAGTGTATTCTCTCAAAATAGAGATATGTGCGGAAAACATCGATTTATCTGAGTTTGGCATTGAACATTCGAAATGCATTGATCCAGATTTAATCGAAAGCCTTTCAGGTAGAAAACTTAAAGTAGAAAAAGATAAAAATCAAAGAAAAGCTTGTGGGTGTGCCGCCAGTGTGGATATTGGAGCTTATAATACATGTACTCATGGTTGCCTCTACTGCTATGCAAATTACAGTAGCAATGTTGTCAATGACAATATGGCTAGGTATGATGTCAATTCTCCCTTATTGTGCAGCAGTATAACAGGTGAGGATGTAATAGATGAAAGAAACAGTTAGCTATTTTACATCAAGCCCAAAATTCACTCAAAAACAGAACCCCATCTCATATTTCTGGCTTTCTTATAAATATCTCCATCGCTTTTTTTGATTGTGACTTTCTTGATGCCATCCTTTGTACACAAATCCAATATTATGTGGCCTTTTCTTATCTGGGGGTGCCTTATGATTCTGCTCTTTATCGTTTTGCAAGGATTTTTTGATACATAAATGTATGAGAATTTTTCATCTTCATACGGAAGTTCACCGTTTTTGACTTTTCTGTGCAAGCTTGTTCGCTGTATGCGGGATGAAAAGTGGCACCAATCATTATCTTTTATGGGACATTCTTTGTCATGCGGACACGGTGCGATTACATGCGCACCAAGCGATATCAGAGTTTCCCGGGCTCTTTTTATTCTAGAAAAGCCGATTTTAGTTCCTGGCTCTATAATGATCAGTATATCGTTAGCAATTTCCCACAGTTTTTTTATTATTTTACTCTGTACATCTTCATTTAGCTCACCAATGGAATACGATGCAATGACGATATCGTGTCTGTGAGCGTCAAATGATCTATTTAAATCTATTTTTAGCCACTTTGCGTTTTTGATAGAATCATAATTTGAATTAGATGATAACTTTTTGCCGATATTTATCATGTTTTTGTCTTTTTCCAGAAGCGTTATTTGATCAATATCCTGCCATATAGCAGTTGCCGCCCACATGGCTGTCCCAGGGCCTGCCCCTACATCTAAAAGAGATTTTGGGCGAAAATCATTATATACTTCTTTTATATGATTTAAAACAGTGTATATTGCACCATACGTGGCAGGCATCCTGTATACGACATAAGCGATTGTTTCATCATATCCGCTTAAAAATTTATCAGAATAGTTTTTATCACGGTATCGCTTAGAAATATCCGAAACTAAAGCTGTTAATTTATTTATAGGTATAGCTTCTGTTTCGTTTTCTATGGCAGTGATAAGTTCTAATGGTAGTTCCATTTACATAAACAATCCTTTCTATTAGTGTTCAATTTATATTATACCATCAAACATAATTTTATGTTATAATTCAACTCAAGAACCGTTCTTGGTTGGATGGACTTTATGAAAGGCTGGATGTAATGATTAAAGAGAAGATAAAAGTTTCAGTTAGAGACTTGGTAGAGTTTATATTGCGCAGTGGTGATTTAAACAGTGAGTTTGTCGGAAACGGCAATAGAAGAGCGTTAGAAGGGGCAAGGATTCATAGAAAGATACAGAAATCGAAAAATGAAAATTATACGAAAGAAGTCTCATTAAAGTACGAAGCAGAGTACGATGATTTTATCCTTGCTGTTGAAGGCCGTGCGGATGGCATCATTGTTCAAAACGGCAATGTTACGATAGATGAGATAAAGACTACAAATGCTCAACTAAATGACATTGATGATAATTACAATCCGCTACATTTGGCACAGGCAAAATGCTATGCTTATATATACTCTATTCAGAACGATTTGAATGCTATAAATATTCAACTAACGTATTATCAGATTGATAATGATGAGATTAAATATTTAAGGTACACGTATTCTATAGATGAGCTAAAAGCATTTTTTGAAGATCTTCTAAAAAAGTTTTACAACTGGGCAATGATATCATACCTTTGGATAAAGGAAAGAAATAGCTCCATAGAGAAGATAGATTTTCCTTATAAAAATTACAGGAAAGGGCAAAGGAAGCTAGCCGTAGCTGTCTACAGGACAATTGAAAGAGAGAAAAAACTCTTTGTACAAGCACCTACCGGAATAGGTAAAACTATATCTGTTATTTTTCCAGCGATAAAGGCTATGAGGGAAGGGATGACGTCAAAAATATTTTACCTGACGGCTAAAACAATTGCAGGTACCGTTGCAGATGAGACGTTTAAGATGCTAAGGGATAAAGGGTTAAGAATTAAGACGCTTGTTATCACTGCAAAAGAGAAGATATGTTTAAATGAAAAGACCGAATGCACCCCTGAGTCATGTCCATACGCAAAAGGCCATTATGATAGGATAAATGATGCTATAATGGATATGATTTTAAATGAAGATGATTTTAATAGGGCAAAAATTGAGGAGTATGCAAAAAAACATACAGTATGTCCATTTGAGTTTTCACTAGACTTATCTTTATGGTCGGATGTTGTAATCTGCGATTACAATTATGTTTTTGACCCAAATGTCGCTCTAAAAAGATTTTTTCAAGATAAGAGCGATTTTACGATCCTTGTGGATGAAGCCCACAACCTTGTAGACAGGTCAAGGGAGATGTTTTCTGCGGAGCTTTTTAAAAAAGAGTTTTTATCATTAAAAAAGTCGATGAAAGGGCAAAGCAGCAAAATAGAGAAGGTATTATCAAAGATTAATTCTATTTTTCTTAAAATGAAAAAACAGTGGGGTGAAAATAATTTTTTTGTGGCGAAAGATGAACAAGTTGATTTAGATGGTTATTTAAGGCAGTTCATAGGTGAAGCTGAATCGTACCTTGTAAATAATAAAAAATCATCCGAATGCGATGAGCTTATAGATTTGTATTTTAAATCATTATCTTATTTAAAAATTTCTGATATGTATGATTCGTCATATATGACGTACGTAGAAAAAGATGGTGATGATGTAAAAATTAAGCTATTCTGCTTGGATCCGTCTAAATTATTAAGTCAAACGCTTCAGAAAGTTAGAGGGACAATATTTTTCTCTGCCACACTTCTTCCGATTACATACTATAAGTCTCTATTAGGAGGGAACGATGAAGATTACGCAATTTGCTTAGATTCACCTTTTGACACTAAAAACAGGATGATTCTTATTGCAGATGATGTATCTACAAAGTACAAAGATAGGGAAAATACGCGAGAAAAAGTAGCAGAGTATATTGATGCAGTTGTGGGGAAAATGCCAGGTAATTATATTGTGTATTTTCCATCATATGAGTATATGAACATGATATATGAGATTTATAAAGATCGAGGAATGAACATGATAATCAAGCAGGAGAGCAGTATGAGTGAGGATGACAAAGAGAGCTTTTTAAAGATGTTTGAAGATGAGAAAAAGGGAATCATAGCCTTTTGCGTGCTGGGAGGTATCTTTTCAGAAGGCATTGATCTGAAGAATGATAGATTAATCGGCGCTATAATTGTAGGTGTGGGTCTTCCTCAAATATGTCTTGAAAGAGATATAATAAAAGACTACTTCGAAAAAAAGTATGGACTTGGATATGAGTTTGCTTACCTTTATCCTGGCTTTAATAAAGTGATGCAATCAGCAGGACGTGTTATTAGAACTGAGACTGATAGAGGTGTTATTTTGCTTATAGATGAAAGATTTTTGCATAGGAACTATATAAAATTATTTCCTAAAGAATGGTTTCCGTATACTAAAGTCAATAAAGATAATATAGAAGCATATCTTGATAACTTTTGGGGGAATTTATAATGGTGAAAGTGTATGCTACAAAAATCACGAGAAATGTAGACAATCGAGAATATAACAGATTATTAGAGGTAGTGTCAGAAGAAAAGAGATGCAGGGTTAAAAAGATTAGGAAGCATGATGATGCACTGAGGACTCTTTTGGCAGAGGCAATGTTGCGAGTCATTTTAGTAAAAGAATTTGGGCTTAAAAACAGCAATATCGTATTTTATAAGAATGAGTTTGGGAAACCTTTTTTAGAAGGCAAAAATATATTTTTTAGTATATCACATTCAGGAGAGTGGGCATCTATAGCTGTAGATTGTGATAATTTAGGCGTTGACATAGAGAAGATAAGAGATATCAATTTAAATGTGGCAAAGCGTTTCTTTTCGATGGAAGAGTATAATGATATGATGAAAAAGGATGATAAAATAGACTACTTTTTTACTCTTTGGACACTAAAAGAAAGCTATGTCAAGGCACTAGGCAAGGGACTTTATGTTCCATTAAAATCATTTACTGTAAAATTAGAAAAAGAAATTAAGCTTTTTGGAGAAAATAAAAATAAGTTTTATTTTAAGCAGTTTAATATAGATGCTGGATATAAATTGGCAGTTTGTGCTCAGAATAATATGTTTCAAAATAGTGTTAATGTTATTAAAATAGATGATTTATTGAATGATATTTTTAATTTTTTATGAAATATGGTATAATTTAGAAAAAAGATGAAGGTGATATTATGCAAAAAGCTGTTGAATTAACTTATGGATCTAAGACATTGAGGGGTATGATGCATGTTCCAGATGGCACAAATGGCAAAGTTCCTATGGTAGCTGTATTTCATGGATTTACAGGCAATAAAGTTGAGTCACATTTTATTTTTGTAAAGTTGTCGAGAGAGTTGGAGAAAGCAGGCATAGGCAGTGTCAGATTCGACTTCTATGGATCTGGTGAAAGTGATGGCAATTTTATCGATATGACATTTAGCGGTGAAGTAGAAGATGCAAGACATATCTTAGAATTCGTAAAAGACAATCCTCAAACAGATGTCAATAATATTGGCATATTAGGTCTTAGCATGGGTGGGGCTATAGCTGCCATAATCGCAAATGAATACAAAGACATTGTTAAGTCATTAGTTCTGTGGGCACCTGCTTTCAATATGAGAGACATAGTAGAACTTCAGTCACAAAGTGAAGCGGGAAATTTACTTAATGAACATGGATTTGTTGATATTGGAGGCCTTGCGCTTGGAAAGGAATTTGTATTTGATATAACTGGAATTGATATATTTGAATTAGCAAAAGGATATGACAAAGATGTACTCATAATTCATGGCACAAAAGATGAAGCTGTGCCATACACAGTATCTGAAGAAATTTTAAAGACAGTTTACAAAGAAAATGGCCGTAGAATATCGATAGATGGTTCGGATCATACGTTTAACAGGCTTGATTGGCAAAGAAAGGCCATAGATGAATCTGTCTCTTTCTTGAAAGAAAAGCTTAAATAAAGTAAAGGGCCCAATAGTGGGCCTTTTTAAGATTTACTTTTTTCTGCTACTATCTTTACTATATTCAATATAACTTCAACAGCTTTTTCCATTGCAAAAGTAGGTATATATTCATATTTACCGTGAAAATTATGGCCTCCTGTAAATATGTTAGGCGTTGAAAGTCCCATGTACGATAACCTTGCTCCATCAGTGCCGCCGCGGATAGGAGACACATCTGGTTTTACGCCTGCTTTCTCTATAGCTTTTAGTGCAATTTCAACTATGCTCATGTCTTTTTCAATGATTTCTCTCATATTGTAATATTGGTCTTTTAAATCTATTTCTACTGTGCCTTCGCCGTATTTTTCATTTAATTTGTTTATCAAATTTAACAAGTAATTTTTGCGATTTTCAAAGTTTTCTTTGTCAAAATCCCTTATTATGTAGTACATGTGTGTTTCTTCTACATTACCATTAAAATTATTTATGTGATAAAATCCCTCATATCCTTCTGTATTTTCCGGTGTTTCTTCCAGCGGCAACATTGAAGCAAGCTCTACTCCTATTAAAACAGAGTTTTTCATTTTGCCTTTTGCTGTTCCAGGATGTACATTTCGGCCGTGTATTATTATTTTTGCAGATGCTGCATTGAAGTTTTCATATTCCAATTCACCCAATTTTCCACCATCGATTGTATAAGCAAAATCAGCCCCGAATTTTTTTACGTCAAATTTGTCTGCACCGCGTCCGATTTCTTCGTCTGGCGTAAAACACACTTTTATCGTTCCATGTTTTATCTCTGGATGTGACATAATGTATTCGCAGGCAGTGACAATCTCAGCGATTCCAGCCTTATCATCGGCACCCAGCAGTGTTGTACCATCTGTTGTGATCAGTGTTTTTCCTATGTAGTCTTTTAATTCTGGAAAATCACTTGGTGACAAAACGATATTCTTATCCTTGTTTAATATTATGTCTTTGCCATCGTAGTTTTCGATTATCTGCGGATTTACATTTTTTCCAGACATATCAGGGCTTGTGTCCATGTGTGATATAAAGCCTACTACTGGTATTTTCCTATCAACATTAGATGGTATTGTAGCCATTACATATCCATTTTCATCGACGGATACGTCTGTAAGCCCTATAGCTTTTAATTCGGAGGCCAAGTCTTTGGCAAAAGCCATTTGCCCATTTGTACTAGGGCATTTTGAAGAGTTTTCATTTGATGTTGTTTCATACTTTACGTATTTTAAAAATCTATGAGCGACGTTTTGCAATATACCCCTTCTTTCTTAAAATTTTCTAAAATTATTTTATCACTTATAAGAAAAATTTAAAAGAAATAAAGCCTGGGTTACCGTTACCAGGCTTTAGTAAAATTCTACTAATAAATGGTCGTCAATTTCTACAGGAATTTCGCTTCTTCTTGGCAATTTAATTAATTTGCCTTCCATTTTATCCACATCGACATTGATATATGGTGGAATATCATTTGTGCCGATGCTTTGTTTTATAAGGGGCATATTTCTACTTTTTTCTTTAACGGAGACGACATCTCCGACATTTACCTCATAAGATGGGATATTTACTTTTTTGCCATTTACTAAAATATGGCCATGCGAAACGAGCTGACGTGCAGAGTATATTGTAGGAGCAAAGCCCATCCTGTATACAATATTGTCAAGGCGCCTTTCAAGAAGTGAGAGAAGTTTTTCGCTTGTCGGTTCCTTGCTTTTTAGTGCTTTTTCAAAATACCTTCTATACTGTCTTTCCCTAACGTTGTAGATTGATTTGAGCTTTTGTTTTTCAAGAAGTCTTCTACCGTATTCAGAAAGCTTTTTGCCTCTAGTTAGCCCATGCTGTCCAGGAGCGTACGGCCGCTTTAACGAAGGACACTTTGGGCTACCGCATAGGGGATGTCCTACAATTCTGCACATTCTATGCTTTGGTGCTACTGTTCTTGCCAACTGCTCACCTCCATTTTATAATGATAATCATTATCAATTAACCACATCCAAATTATATAGTATGAAATAAAATTTATCAAGTATTTTTCTTAAGTATATTTTTATCAAAGAACTAAAAAATATACAAAAACCCGGCATTAAGCCGAGTTTTTTTAAAATTTTTCCCAGTGCAGTACGTCGCTTAAAGATTTTTTATTTCTTGGAGACGGATTTTGAGTACTGTAGCCTAAAGCAATAATTGAGATCATTCTAAGGTTTGATGGAACATTTAAATATTCATTTATGTCTTTTTCATATGTCCGATCATACCCTGCTACCCAGCATGAAGAGATGCCGTATGCTTTTGCTGCAAGTATGATATTTTCAGTTGCTGCTGCACCATCTTCCAGATGGTGGATGTTTTCTTTTTCACAGTATACAACTACACATGCTGCAGCATCTTTAATAAATTTGCCGTATGTAGCCTTTTCAGAAATATACTTAAGAGCTTCCTTGTCGGTTACAACAACGAAATGCCAAGGTTGAACATTGTTTGCAGACGGAGCAAGCCTTCCGCAGTCAATAATATCTTCCAGTATATTTTTTGGAATTGGTTTATCTTCAAAAGATCTTACAGCCCTTCTTTGTTTTAATACTTCTAATGCATCCATATAAAACACCTCCATCTATTATTATAACCATTAAAAAAACAATTTCAAAATTTGGTTAAATATTTATTGACGGAAAAATATCCATATGTAAAAATATTATTAAGATGAAAGGGGGAGATGATTTTGTGTCAAGGTTAAAATATATCATGGGACTTAAAGACTATTTCGGTACTGACTTAAAAAGAATTAACCATGCATTAAAAGTGCTTAGCTATGCTGACAGAATAGTGGATGGCGAAAATATTACTGATGAAAAAATCAAAAAGATCGTGTATGTTACCGCAATTTTGCATGACATCGGCATCAAAAAAGCTGAAGAAAAATATGGTAGCTCATCCGGAAGATATCAGGAAATAGAGGGGCCAGCCATTGCAAAAGAGATTATGCAGAAAAACAATGAGGAGGAGGATATAATAGAAAGAGTATGCTATATTATAGGTGGTCATCATACACCATCTAAAAATGATGGACTTGATTTTCAGATAATATGGGAATCTGATCTTCTGGTAAATATAGAAGAGGATGGATTGTATAGAGATAGAGAAAAGGTCAGCAATATTGTAGAAAAGAATTTTAAGACAAAGACAGGCAAAAACATTGCAGTTGACTTGTTTCTAAGTTAAAGCTTGATAATATAATTTATATAGTATAAAATATGAGATGTAAAATAAGATTGGAGGTTTACATATGACAAATGTATTAAATTTTGATTATTCAAATGCGTTGAATTTTGTTAATGAACATGAAATAGCATATCTTGAGAAACAGGCACAATTATCACTTGATATGGTGGTAAATAAGACAGCTCAGGGAAGCGATTTCCTTGGTTGGGTTGATTTGCCGCGGGATTATGACAAGGAAGAATTTGCTCGAATCAAAAAAGCTGCAGAGAAAATAAAATCAGATTCAGATGCGCTTGTGGTTATCGGAATTGGTGGTTCGTACTTAGGTGCAAGGGCAGCTATTGAGATGCTTACACACTCGTTTTACAATATTTTGCCACAATCAGTTAGAAAGGCGCCAGAAATATATTTTGCAGGAAACAGTATAAGCTCTACATACCTTCAAGATTTATTAGAAGTTCTAGACGGCAAAGATGTATCTATAAACGTCATATCAAAGTCTGGCACTACTACAGAACCGGCTATAGCATTTCGAGTCTTCAGAGATTTTCTAGAAAAGAAATATGGAAAAGAAGAAGCAAAATCAAGGATATATGTTACAACAGATAGAAAAAAAGGTGCTCTTAAAAGACTGGCGGATGAAGAAGGCTATGAGACATTTGTGATTCCTGATGATGTAGGTGGCAGATATTCCGTTCTAACGGCAGTAGGACTCCTCCCTATAGCGGCTGCAGGCATCGACATTGATGAAATGATGAAAGGGGCATATGATGCATCATTAGTTTTCAAAAAACCTGATATAAAAGACAATTTAAGCATGCAGTATGCTGTACTTAGAAATGCGCTTTATAGGAAGGGTAAATCTGTTGAAATTTTAGTAAACTATGAGCCGAGGCTTCACTATTTTTCCGAATGGTGGAAACAGCTTTTTGGGGAAAGTGAAGGCAAGGACCATAAAGGAATATATCCTGCATCAGTAGATTTTTCGACGGATCTTCATTCCATGGGACAATTTATACAAGACGGAAGCAGGATAATGTTTGAGACGGTTATAAATGTAGAAAAACCGCTAAAAGAAATAACGATAAACGAAGACAAGGACAATGTAGATGGACTTAATTTCCTGGCTGGAAATACGATAGATTTTGTCAATAAGAAAGCTTTTCAAGGCACGGTACTTGCTCACAATGATGGCGGTGTGCCAAATCTAATAGTGAATGTTCCAGAGATATCTGCATACAACTTTGGATATCTGGTTTACTTCTTTGAGATGGCTTGCGGCATAAGCGGATACTTAAATGGAGTAAATCCGTTTGACCAACCTGGAGTAGAAGCCTACAAGAAAAATATGTTTGCGCTTTTAGGCAAACCTGGTTATGAGAAAGAAAAAGAAGAATTGGAAAAAAGGCTTAAAAGGTGACAAAAAGGATATGTCTATAAGGCATATCCTTTAAATTTTATGTTTTTCTGATAAAAAATTTTTTATATAATATTAAGTAGTTATTGTTAAGATTTTAGGATGGTGATCAAATGGAAGTTGGCATATCGACAGCTTGCTTTTATCCGGATTATCTAACAGAAGAAACTATTCCAATCATTGGCAATATGGGCGTTAAAAAAGTTGAAGTTTTTTTAGAATCCTACAGCGAATATGATGAAGACTTTTGCAAAGAGCTGAAAGATAACCTTAACAAATATGAAATCGAGGTTAATTCTATACATGCCATAGGGATGCAGTTTGAACCGCAGCTTTTCTCAGCAACATCGAGGCAAAGGAAGGATGCATCAAAGATGCTCATTAAAGTCTTAAAAGCTGCTAAGATACTAGGTTCAAAGATCTATGTTTTTCATGGACCGGCACTTAAAAAAGATGCACTTCCTAATATAGATTTTGAGAAAATCGCAAAATATACCGATTATATAGCTGATACATCAGGAGAATATGGAGTTAAATTTTCTTGGGAAAATGTTTATTGGTGCTGGTTTTCGTATCCTGAATTTGCCACATCTATAAGACAAGTCACAAACAGCAAAAACATATATTTTACGTTAGACATAAAACAGGCAATGAAAAGCAAGAAAGATCCCTTTGACTATCTTAAAACTATGGGAAAGCAGCTTACAAATGTCCATTTGTGCGATTACGATTTAAGCGGTGAATTGCACTTGCCTGGTAGAGGGAATTTTGATTTTAGAAGACTGTATAAAGAGTTAAAAAATATCGATTACAGAGGATCGCTTATAATGGAGGTGTACAGAAACAATTATAAAGATATGAGAGAAATAGCTGAAAGCATTGAGTATCTCAAAAGTATCTTTGAAAAATATAAATAATACCAGAGGCAAAAATCTTAATGAAGCAATTTAATTATTTTAAAAAGAGGTGTAAACATTGAAAACAAGGGAATATACATTTTTCGGTGGAATACATCCGAGATCTTATAAAGAATTATCTAATAAATATCCCATCGAAGAATATTTGCCTAAGTCACAAGTTATCATACCTTTGCAACAGCATATAGGTGCTCCATGCACACCATTGGTTAAAGTAAATGACTACGTTAAAGTCGGGCAAAAAATCGGTGAAGCGAATGGATTTGTTTCTGCTCCAGTACATTCTAGTGTATCGGGAAAGGTAGTTGCCATAGAAGATAGACCATCATCAAGCGGTAAGCTGGTAAAATCTATTGTTATTGAGTCAGATGGCGAATTTAATTATGATGACAATATTAAGCCAAATGAAGATATAAATAATTTAAAACCAGAAGAAATAAGATATATTGTAAGGGAAGCAGGTATAGTCGGTATGGGTGGTGCCACATTCCCAACTATGGTAAAGCTAAATCCACCTTCAGATAAAAAAATAGACATTGTAATTTTAAATGGTGCTGAATGTGAACCCTATTTGACGGCCGATCACCGTCTTATGCTGGAGAAACCTGTTGATATTGTACATGGGCTTTTAGCAATAATGAAAGCATTAGGGGCATCAAAAGGATATGTTGGGATAGAAGATAACAAACAAGATGCCATAAAGGAAATAAGAAAGGCCTGCAAAGAATATGCGGGTGTGGAGGTCGCCGTATTAAAGACAAAATACCCGAAAGGTTCAGAAAAACACATTATAAAAGCAATAACGGGAAGAGAAGTTCCTTCAGGTAAAATACCGGCAGATGTAGGTGTTGTTGTTGACAATGTAGGAACAGCTTTTGCTATTGCAGAGGCTATAAAATACGGCAAACCACTTATAGAACGTGTTGTCACTGTAACTGGCGAAGGAATCATGACACCAAAAAATCTTCGTGTCAAGATTGGTACACCATTTAGGGAGCTAATAGAATGTTGTGGTGGATTCAAAGGCATTCCAGGAAAAGTGATATCTGGCGGACCAATGATGGGGATTGCACAGTATTCTATTGATGTGCCAGTTATTAAAGGTACTTCGGGAATCCTAGTATTACCGGAAGACAGGATAGCTTTAAAAAATCCCAAACCGTGTATTAAATGTGCAAGGTGTGTAGATGCATGCCCAATGAACTTATTACCACTCTTTATAAGTGCATACTCGCTAAAAAATGATTTTGACAAATGTGAAGAATATCATGCACTTGACTGTATAGAATGTGGAAGTTGTTCTTATGTATGCCCATCCAAAAGGCCGCTGGTTGAATCGATCAGATTGGCAAAGCGTGAGATTCTAAGAAAGCGAAGGAAGTGATTGTGGTTGGAAGTTGATATCAGAATAAGCTAAACTTTATAGAATTTTGTAGGGGGTTATAGAATGGAAGACAAATTATATGTCACATCATCACCTCATTTCAGGTCAGAAGATAGTGTTGAAAGGATAATGCTTGATGTTGTAATAGCTTTAATGCCGGCACTTATAGCAGGTATCGTAATTTTTGGTATTCGTGCGTTATTTATAACGGTATTATGTGTTGCTTTTTCAGTTGCCACAGAAGCAATCATTCAAATATTGACGCATAAAGAGGTAACGATAAATGATTTTAGTGCTGTTGTTACAGGGATACTATTGGCATTTAATCTTCCTGTATCAATACCTTGGTGGATTGCAGCGATAGGCTCTATATTTGCTATAGCAATAGTTAAGCAAGTGTTTGGCGGATTGGGACATAATTTCATGAATCCAGCGTTAGCTGCAAGAGCGTTTTTACTTGCATCATGGCCAGTACCTATGAGCCACTTTACTATTGATGGAATAGCCAGTGCTACACCGCTTGCCATAATTAAAGGTACTGAAGCATCAGGTGAGCTGCCATCTCTTTTCAATATGTTTATAGGCTTAAAAGGTGGTACAATTGGAGAAGTATCAATTTTTGCTTTATTGATTGGTGCAGTATATCTGCTTATAAGGAAGGTAATAACACTTAGAATACCTTTAAGCTATATTCTGACAGTTGCAGTTTTAACATGGGTGCTTGGTAAAAATGGCTTATTTACTGGTGATCCGTTATACCATATAATGGCAGGTGGACTTATTCTTGGTGCATTTTTTATGGCGACTGACTACGTAACATCACCAGTTACGCCTAAAGGCCAGATAATTTTTGGAATTGGATGTGGTATTTTTACTTCAATCATAAGGCTGTATGGTGGATATCCTGAAGGCGTATCTTACTCTATACTTCTAATGAATATAGCTACACCTATCATAGACAAATATACAGCGCCGAAAGTATTCGGGGAGGTAAAAATTAATGAATAGTAAAAATGATATTTTAAAGACAGGTATTATTCTTTTGGTTATTACGGGTATAGCTGCGATAGTGTTAGGTTTTTTCAACTTCATTACTGAAAGACCTATTGCAAAGCAGCTTGAAAACACAAATATGGAAGCAATGAAAGCTGTACTTCCTGCAGAACAATATACAAAACTTGATTTAAGTAAGTACAAATTTAATTTTGATACATCAGGTGACTCAAAATTAACACCAGATTCAAAACTTATTGAAGAAGTAAACGAGGGGAAATCCAGTGGCAATGTCGTTGGATATGTAATAAAAGTTGCACCACAAGGATTTGGTGGTCCTATTGAAGAAATGATAGGAATAGATAAAGATGGCAAAATAACAGGAATAAAAATAGTAAATCAATCGGAGACACCTGGACTTGGTGCAAAATCGGAAGATCCAAACTGGAATAAACAGTATAAAGACAAAAAAGCAGATAAAAATTTGACAGTTGTAAAGACAACTCCAAGTCAGGACAATCAGATTCAAGCGATAACTGGTGCTACAATCACATCAAGAGCTGTTACAAAAGGTGTAAATACAGCCATAGAAGCATACAAAGTTATTGCTGGGTCAAATAAGTGAGGTGTTTTCTATGAGTATATTTAACACATTTAAAAATGGCATATGGAAAGAAAATCCTATATTTATCCAGGTTATTGGCATGTGTCCTACGCTTGCAGTGACAACTGCAGCCGTAAATGGCATAGCCATGGGAATAGCAGCTACATTTGTCCTTTTCTTTTCAAATATATTAATATCTTCATTGAGAAAAGTTACACCAGATAAGATTAGGATCCCGATTTTTATCGTAGTGATAGCTACTTTTACAACTATAATAGGAATGCTTATTAAAGCATTTTCTCCTGATCTTGACAAAGCCCTTGGAATATATATACCCCTTATCGTTGTAAACTGCATGATAATGGCAAGAGCTGAAGCATTTGCATATAAGAATACTGTTTTGCAGTCTGCTGCAGATGGACTTGGTATGGGTTTGGGATTTACATTAGCACTGTTTATATTGGGGTCCATAAGAGAGATAATAGGGAATGGTTCGATACTTGGAATATCACTGTTTGGACCAAATTATCAACCTGCTTTGATATTCATCATGCCTCCAGGAGCATTTATAACATTAGGTCTTCTTCTTGGATTCTTTAGATTAATGGAAGGCGTTCAAAAAAAGAGAAGAGAGAAGGCAATAAAAAAGAAGGCATTGTTGGGAGGTGCATCACATGCTGACAGAGCTTATACTTATACTGATTAGTTCTATACTTGTAAATAACTTCGTATTAGTAAGATTTTTAGGTGAATGTCCTTTTCTCGGTGTTTCAAAAAATGTTGAGACAGCACTTGGGATGGGTATAGCTGTTACATTTGTCATGACAATAGCATCTGCCTTTGCATATATAGTATATAATATGATACTTGTGCCATTAGGCTTATCTTACCTTGAGACAATAGCATTTATACTTGTAATAGCTTCACTGGTACAATTTGTAGAAATGGTAATAAAAAAATCAAGTCCAGCTTTGCATCAAGCGTTAGGCATATATTTACCGCTTATAACGACAAACTGTGCAGTTTTAGGTGTTGCACTTTTAAATGTTCAAGAAAGTTATAACTTCATTGAGGCAGTTGTGAACGGATTTGGTTCTGCTGTAGGATTTACGCTTGCGATTGTTTTATATGCTGGGATAAGGGAAAGGCTAGAACTTGCACCAATTTCAAAAGTGCTGGAAGGATTTCCGATAGCGCTTATTGGTGCCGGCTTAATGTCAATAGCTTTTCTCGGTTTTCAAGGTTTAATATAAAGGAGTGCTTTGAATGAGTGAAATATTGCCATATTTGATATTGCCATTAGCAAGTCTTGGAGGAATGGGCCTAGTATTTGGTATAGTTTTAGCATATGCATCTAAAAAATTTGAAGTCGAGGTTGATCAAAAAGAAGTCGAAGTTAGAAATGCTCTTCCGGGAGCCAATTGTGGTGCATGTGGATATCCAGGTTGTGACGGATTCGCACATGCAGTATCAACAGGTAATGTACCAATAGACGGATGTAAAGTGGGAGGAACATCTGTTGCTCAAAAAGTTGGGGCTATTCTTGGCGTCAAAACAGATGTTAGTAATAAAAGGATGGTAGCATTTGTTAAATGCAATGGTACAAGGAAAAATGCATCAGAAAAATATAAATATTTTGGCATAGATGATTGTAGGTCAGCAGTGCAGTACCAAGAGGGATCAAAAGATTGCCGTTTTGGATGTCTTGGCCTTGGAACTTGTGAAAAATTATGTCCATTTGACGCTATACATGTAAACGGTGATGGAATTGCTGTTGTTGATGAGGATAAATGCACTGGCTGCGGAATTTGCGTAGATGCATGTCCAAAAAATATAATAGAGCTAGTTGATGCGGAAAGTAAGACTAGAGTCATATGTTCTAATACTTATAAAGGTAAAGATGTAAGGCCAGTGTGTACAGTTGGATGTATAGGATGCAAAGCGTGCGAAAGAGCATGTAATTATGATGCTATACATGTTATAAACGATCTGGCGAAAATAGATTATGAAAAATGTACATCATGCATGGCTTGTGTTGAAAAATGTCCTACCGACTCTATATATCCATTTAAGTCTAGTTTAATTGCAAATAAGACAAATGTATAATATTGAATAAGAATTTCTTTAAATGAGGTGTTATGATGGTTGAAAAAGGATGCGTTGCCAATATAAAAGATGGAAAAGCAAAAGTTGAGCTATTAAGAAATGATATGTGCGGGAAATGCCATGCATGTGATATGGGAAGCAATAACAGAATGATGGTTGAAGTTGATGCAATTGATGAATTAAAAGTTGGTGATAATGTTTTATTAGAAATTAAAGAAACTTCAATGTTAAAGGCTACTATGATAATGTATGGCATACCGCTTTTATTTTTCTTTGTAGGTGTGTTTGTTGGTTATGCCATAGCAAATATATTTGGAATAGATAAATTTTCCCAAATGATAGAAGCTATATCGGGACTATTATTTACGGCTATATCATTTATAGGCATTAAATACTATAGTAAAAAGGTAATAAATAAAGAATACAAACCTGTCATTAAAAAAATATAAAATGCGTATGATTCCACTGCAAAACTAATTATTATCTAGTTTTATGCAATTCCAAAATTTGCCTAAATTATTATATTATGAAATATTAAAAATGTTTTATCTAATAATAGATAAAGAAGACTTTTGCAGTGGAATCTCATAATATATTTAATAATTAAAACCTTTTATTTGTGCAACTTAACATTTTTATGATTTGCCAGGCACCATTTGTTTGATTCCGTTAGAATCCAGTGCAATGCCGTAACCGTATGCTAAAGTTGAAAAATTTAATTCAGCCTGTTGCAATGGTATTCCTTTAATTGTGACATTTTTTAATTCGCCTGTTCCTACACCTCTTTTGGCACATTGAAATAGATAATTTACCCCTTGAGGCATGAATCCAAACATTCTGGCACCTACCGTATCAGTTGCTACAGGATCAGTTCCTGCTATTATCATGTTTGCATTGATAGGCTTTCCTTCAGATGGGCCTGTGCCTATCATCGCTTCTTGTCCACTTAAAATCGTAAGATCTATAGAGATTTTTTCTGCCATTGCTCTTATGAAGTTGTGTAGATCATCATGTATCCCTAGGTTTTTTTTGGGAAATCCGTGTATTTCTGCAGGAGGCCAGCTTAAGGCTATGTTTTTTATTCCAAGGGATACAGTCGCTTCCTCGTGTATTTTCATTTGAGTGAATGAAATCAAAACATCCATCTTTTCATAAAGCTCATTTACTTTTGTAGATTTAACAAGGCAATCGTCCAGCAAAAGCTCTACATAAGGTCCATAATTTAAATCCACGAACTCTACGCCTTCTTCTGATATGACTTTATCAATGCCATTATCTGACATGACTTTTGGCGTAGGATCACCGCCAGAACCGGCAGCGATTACTATTCTTCCGGGATTTTTTGATTTTATATACCTGATTAATGCCCTTAATGTATTTGGACCGACTATTGTACCGCTTTGTGGCGGTTTGCTTTTGACAAAATTAGGTGTAATCACAACTGTATTGCCTGCATCTATTAAATTTTGAAGTGGAAGTAAATTTAATGCGTTGTTTAGGTTTTCTATTTCATCAGGTCCTGATGTGATGGAAACTACAGGTTCGACTATTTTTCTGTATCTCATAAAATCACCTCATATATATCTTTTCACATTTAAAAAAAAATAAAAGCTAATTATTACATAAACGGTTCTAAGGAATTTTAATGATTCAACAAATATTTCATTGACATTTAACCATCTGGATTGTATTATATAATTTAACAAATTAATATAATAAACTCTTATCAAGAGTAGCGGAGGGACTGGCCCTATGAAGCTCGGCAACCGGATATCACGGTGCCAATTCCAGCAGCATATCGCTGAAAGATGGGAGCACATTTATCTCTTCTTTTGGCGAAGAGATTTTTTTATTTTTATCAGGAGGGGTTATATTGTTAAATTCAAAAAATTTATGTCAAAAGCTCAATAACCGTGAATTTGTTGTTACTGTTGAGATGTCAACGCCAAAAGGAGCTGATATTTCAAATTCTATTGAAGAAGCAAGAAAATTATATGGGATAGTGGATGCTTTAAATATAACAGACTGTCCTATGGCAAACATGAGGATGAGTCCGATTGCGCTTGCACATCTTCTACAAAATCATCTAAATATAGAAACTATATTCCATCTTACTTGTAGGGATAGGAATCTTATAGGTCTTCAAGCAGAACTTTTAGGGGCATATGCTCTTGGAGTAAGAAATATTCTTGCATTGACAGGAGATGACCCTAAACGTGGAGACGTACCTGAAGCAACTGGTGTATACGATGTGGATTCTATAGGGTTAATTAAGATTGCAAAGTCGCTAAACAACGGTTTTGACTACAGTGGAAACAAACTGGAGTCATCCACAAGCTTTTGTATAGGTACTACAGCAAATCCAAATGATTTAAGCAAAGAATCAATAGAAAAATTAAAGATAAAAATAGAAAATGGGGCATCGTTTATACAGACGCAACCTGTTTATGATGAAAAAATTTTATATAGATTCCTTGATGCAATAAGCAAGTTTGGCATACCTGTTTTAGTAGGTGTTTTACCGCTTAAAAGTTATAAAATGGCTGTCAATTTAAATGCAAAGGTACCAGGCATTGAAATACCTGACTACATCCTCGAAAGATTAAAAAACAACGGAAAAGGCGAAGGACTTAAAATTACAGTAGAGCTTATAAATAAGATAAAAAATCTGGTAAATGGTGTTCATATTATGCCACTTGGGCGGACTGACATGGTCGTCGATATTGTCAACAGTGTAAAAAATATTAAGACAGATATTAAAGAAGTTTTGTAATCACTGTAAGGAGATGTATCAATTGGATATTTTTAAGAATTTAAAGAATGGTGTGATTGTGTTTGATGGAGCAATGGGCACTATGCTTCAAATGAAAGGGCTTAAAACAGGAGAGTGTCCAGAGTACTATAACATTACACACCCAGATATCGTATATGAAATTCATAAATCGTACATTGATGCCGGTGCTGATGTCATCGAAACAAATACATTTGGCGCCAATAGAATAAAATTAAAATCATACAATCTATCAGATAAATTACTTGAAATAGTCAAAAGTGCGGTACATATAGCAAGAAAAGCAGCTGGCAATAAAACGGTTGCCCTTTCGATGGGACCTATAGGGGAACTGATGGAGCCTTTTGGCAAGCTTACATTTGATGAAGCGTATAATGCCTTTTCTGAAGTGGCTGTAGAAGGGGAAAAGGCAGGGGCAGATGTGGCGCTAATAGAGACAATGTCAGACATTTTAGAAGCAAAGGCAGCTATTCTCGCAGTTAAAGAGAATACAAATTTAAAAGTAATATGCACTATGACGTTTCAAGAAGATGGTAGGACACTGATGGGTACAGATCCTGTTACAACCGTTGTGAGTCTTCAAGGATTGGGACTTGACGCTATTGGTGTCAATTGTTCTACAGGGCCTGATATGATGGCTGATATAGTGAAGAAGATGTCGGAAGTTGCGCGAATACCTATTTTGGCGCAGCCCAATGCCGGTATGCCGCATTTAAAGGATGGTAAGACGTTCTACAATGTATCGCCGGAGCAGTTTGCACATCAGTCAAAAAAACTTTTAGAGTGTGGTGCATCTATTGTAGGTGGCTGCTGCGGGACCACTCCGGAATTTATTAAGCTTTTGAAAGCTGAAGTACATGGTGCAGAGAAAAAGTCTGCAATGAAAGAATACACTGCAGTTTCATCAAATACAAAAACTGTTTTTATAGGTGGTAATAATCCAATATGTGTAATTGGAGAAAGGATAAATCCAACAGGTAAAAAGAAATTAAGCGCTGCTATTAAAGATGGGAATTTAAACATTCTTTTTGATGAAGCAAGCTCACAGGAAAATTTAGGCGCCAATGTACTTGATATAAATATTGGTGTACCAGGGATAGATGAAGAGAAGCTGATGCCTTATGTGGTCTCACAGATTCAAAATATTGTCAATCTGCCACTGCAGATAGACAGTAGCAATGTCAAAGCAATAGAAAAAGCAGTAAGGATAGTAAGAGGAAAACCAATTATAAATTCTGTAAGCGCAAAAGAAAAAAGCTTAAAAGAAGTATTGCCAATCGTTAAAAAGTATGGTACTAGCGTTATAGGACTTACAATAAGCGACGAAGGGCTTCCTAGAAATGCGGAGGAAAGGCTTAAAAATGCTGAAAAGATTGTAAAAACTGCATTAGATTATGGAATACCAAAAGAAGATATCATAATTGATTGTATAGCTCTTACTGTGTCGTCTGAACAGACGGCGGCGATTGAAACTTTAAAGGCAATTAAACTTGTAAAAAGTGAGCTTGGTGTAAGCACGATTATAGGACTTAGCAACATATCCTATGGTTTACCTGAACGTTATCTTATAAATACTGCATTTCTTGCTATGGCAGCATCATACGGCCTTGATGCAGTAATAGTAAATCCAAACGATAAAATTACGATGGATATATTAAATGCATCAATGGTTTTGACATCTAGAGATTTAAGATGTGAAAGATATATACAAACATATAAAAAAGATGACAAAATCGGCAATATACCAAATGTAACAATTGAAGATAAATTAAAAAAAGATGCAAGCCAAATTCTTTATAAAAACATACTGGAAGGCAAAAAAGCAGACATAGATAGATTAGTGCTGGAGATACTTAGTGAAGGAGTAGAGCCATTAAGCATAGTAGATAATACGATAATACCTGCATTGAATGATGTAGGGGATAGGTATGACAAAGGAATATATTTTTTGCCACAGCTTTTAAATTCTGCTGAAGTTGTTGAAAGCGCTTTTAAAGTATTAAAAGAAAAGATGCCTAAAGGCATGGGTTCAAAAGGGAAAATAATACTTGCAACAGTAGAAGGCGACATACACGACATAGGAAAAAATATAGTCAAAGTTCTTCTCGAAAATTATGGGTACGAGGTAATAGATCTTGGGAAAGACGTGAAACCATCTACTATAGTTGACGAGCTGAAGCGGACAAAAGCACCGCTTGTAGGGCTTAGTGCCTTAATGACAACTACCCTTAATAACATGGAAAAGACGATTAAAATATTAAGGAAGGAACATGATGTAAAAATCATGGTTGGTGGTGCTGTGCTTACTGAAGACTATGCGATGAAAATCGGCGCAGACTACTATGGTGCAAATGCGCAAGAAGCTGTAAGGATAGCTGATAAAGTGTTTAATGAATTAAACAAAGAGTAAAAGCCGGTGGTTCCGGCTTTTTTAAAATATTTTTTTGCAATTTAGATGTTCTCTTACCTTATCTAAAGTTTCACCAAATCTTTGGAAGTGCACAATTTCCCTTTCTCTTAAAAATCTCAACGTATCTTTTACACAAGGGTCATCTGTAAGATTTATAAGGTGCTCATACGTTGCTCTTGCTTTTTCCTCGGCTGCCATGTCTTCATGTAGATCTGCGATTACATCACCTTTTGCTTGAATGTATGCCGCAGTCCAAAGCATACCTGTTGTATCGCTGTAGAAAAGTGCCCTGTCGTGCTCTGTGTACTGTTCTCCAAGACCTTCTCTTTTAAGCTCTTCAACCGGGACGCCTTTTAAAAGTTTGAACACCATTGTAGCAATTATTTCCAGATGTGCAAATTCTTCGGTAGATATGTCTGTCAATGTTCCCTTTGCTTGACCAGTCGGCATTGTATATCTTTGCGTTTGATACCTAAGTGCTGCAGCTAATTCGCCATCAGGTCCTCCATACTGTGCTATTAAAAATTTAGCCATTTTGATATCTGGCTTACATACATTTGCAGGATATTCTAATTTTTTTTCATACACCCACATAGTATCACTCCTTAATACTGGATTTCCCAAGGCCATGGGTCGTCTACCCATCTAAATCTATTGCACTGTACAGGTGTTTCGCCGAAAGACATCAGTGGACCGTAAAGCTGCTCATATTGTGCTTTTAATGATTTTGACTGTTGGCTATAATAGTTGTAATCTTTTAATGCTTTTTGATCTTCAGGATGTGTGTCAAGGTAAAGATTTAAGTCTATACACGCAAAGTCTATTTCCATTATTTTTTTAATCAATGCCACTTGATTTGCATCCATTATTAATACCCCCTCATCCTCTCTTCGATATACGGTTTATCCAACTCTGGAAATATTGTACCCCTCATAAGGCCTTGTTCAGGCGGATATGCTGATATATATTTCTGCATTGGTATATATGCTTCGGCTAAGCTTTTTTGTCCTGCGTCAAAGTTTTGTATATAAAATCCGTTATACTCATACATATCTATGACCCCCATTTAAAGTTTTCAATATATAATATTCATAAATATATATTTGTGTGATAACATGCGTATGTAGATTGTTTTGACTTTTCTATGTAATAGCACAATCCTTGCAAAGATACTTACCAATGGTACTTAAAGAAACTAAGGAAAGATATTCATTAGTACTAATACCTATTGAACCGCTGTATACCGAACGGTACGTACGGTGGTGTGAGAGGACGTTAAATAAAATAATTATTCAGCTCCTATTCGAATGATTTTTATCTATTGACACGTGTAATATACACGTGTTATGATATAATTATCAGGAGGAAGGGAAATGAAACCCAAGGAATTAATAAAAATGCTTCAGAAGGAAGGATGGATAGTAAAAAATCAGAGAGGTTCTCATGTACATATGATACATCCTTCAAAGCCAGGCAAAATTCAAATTCCATATCACAACAAAGACTTAAAGCCTAAAACATTGAATTCAATCCTAAAGCAAGCAGGGTTAAAATAAAAGATCCTGCTTGCATAAAAGGTTAATATAAAATAAAAATATAAGAGGAGGTTTTGTTATGGATAGATATATTTTTCCGGCTGTATTTGAGTCTGACGGAAACGGTGGTTATACTGTAACTTTTCCCGATTTGCCAGGATGCATAACCGAAGGTGATACACTTGATGAAGCATTGTATATGGCTAAGGATGCTTTAGAGCTTTATATATATAATTTGGAAGAAGATAATGAAATAATTCCAGATCCAACAGCACCAGAAAAAATAAAAGTTCCTGAAGGTGCTTTTGTAAATCTTATTGAGGTTTACATGCCTCCTGTTCGTGATGAAATGGCCAATAAAAGTGTCAATAAAACAGTAACAATTCCGCGATGGTTAAATGAGGCAGCGGAAAAGGCAAATATAAACTTTTCGCAAGTACTTCAATATGCACTAAAAGAACAATTAAAAATAACAGATAGATATAAAGCACTCTAAAATGGGTGCTTTATTTTTTATTCTGCTCAAAATTAATCACTGATAATATATTATTATCTACTTTTTGTAGATATGTCAGTCAATGTACATTACATCCACATAGTATTACTTCGTTTAATGTTTTTAATATATAATGTTCATAAAAATATATTTGTGTGATAACATGCGTATATGTAGATTGTTTTGACTTTTCTATGTAATAGCCCAATCCTTGCAAAGATACTTATCAATGGCACTTAAAGAAACTAAGGAAAGATATTCATTAGTACTAATACATATTGAACCGCTGTATACCGAACGGTACGTAGGGTGGTGTGAGAGGACGCTGAATAAAATAATTATTCAGCTCCTATTCGAATGCTTTTTATAAAATCTATTGACACGTATTGAATACGTATTATAATATTAATTAAGGGAGGGTAATATATGAAAAGTTATTCGTCCCGGGAGATACTCAAAATACTTCAGCAAGATGGTTGGTACATAGTAAAAATTAATGGAAGTCATCATCAACTTAAACATCCAGTAAAACAAGGAAAAGTAACTGTGCCACATCCTAAAAAGGATATTCCTTTTAAAACTGCAAAAAGTATTTTGGAACAGGCAGGACTTAAGCTCGAGTGAGTTCTGCCTCCCTCCCTGAAACAAGCAAAAAAGTATTTCGGTAATATGTCAAGGGATGATTGAAAAAAATTAAAAAAATTTTTTAAAAAAACAGCTAAAAAAGAGCATAGCAAAGCTAACCATTACTAAAAACAGCAATGGGAATATATGTTAATTATGGAAATAGTATATTATGTTAGTATTTACAATCATCTCCTTTCATTGCTGGTGGTTTATAAAGTTTTTCTTCGCGCAGCAGAGCAAAGACTAACCTTACAGCTTTGCGTGCCGTTAAAACTAAAGCACGTTTGTGTTTATGAGTTTTACTTTCATTAAATTTGCGAGCATAGTATTGTGAAAACTCAGGACAATATTTCCTAAGTTGGTCGGCTGCTTGAATAAAGTAATATCTGAGATATTCATTACCAGTGCGTTTTAAATAAGTGTCCTCCGCTTTAAAATCCGCAGACTGGTATTCTGACCAATATATGCCGGAAAACTTTGCAAGGGCATTATCATTATCAAACCTTGATATTCCGCCTATCTCAGATATTAGGCCAGCTGCTATAGTTGGACCAATGCCATTTACTGAAGTAAGACAAAGAAATTGATTCTTAAATCCTTTGACTTCATTGGCAATGGTCTTTTCAGAAGCTTTCTTCTGCTTTTCAAGATACTGTATATTATCAAGACAAGACTTGATAACAAAATTCAAAGAATCATTTACATTAGCGTTGATTCTATAAGATTTGCGTACAGCATCTTGGAGTAATTTAGCCGTAGCATTAGGGTCATTAAAATGGTCTCTGCCTTTATCAACTAAAAAGGCAATAAGATCTTCAAGCGGTCGAGCCGCAATATCATCAAGAGTTAAAAACTCATTAAATATTTCAGTAGCAGCCGCACCAAAATTATTACTAAAAACTTTAATCTGACATAAGCCACTAAATTTAAGAAACAGATTACTTAGGAAATAATTTTTCTCCCTGACAATACTATCAACAATGTGAAAGCGATGGCGGGTAAGCCTTTGGAGAGCAAGATATCTAAAATCTACAGGACAAGATTTAGGAAGCCTTCCAAACCTTAATTTTTCAGCAATAACAAAAGCATCAACCCAGTCATTCTTAGGCAAATCGCCAAGAGACTTTTTAAAAGCCTTGACAGTATTAGCATTAAAAGTAGTTACAGAAGGATTAAAAGGCTTCAAGGAAGCATGGTCAGCTAAATAATACTGAATATGCCAACCATAGACTGAAGTAGATTCTAGACCAATAAAAACCTTCTGAACGTTGTATTTATTACAACAATCCAAGATATGAGACACTAAAATATTGCAACCAGAAGGATTATTATCTACAGAAAAACGAGAGCAAGCATCATTACCGTCTTGGTCTAGAATATGAACCTTGACATCATCCAAGCTTATATCCATGCCTACGAAAAGTTTATTCAAGGCTATAGCACCTCCTTTCAAAGGTAATGGTGTAGATTGAAAGTTAATTTGAGATAACCTAGCGACCAGATTATGTAGCAACCTCGCAATTAGCTATTAGTATATAAACCTGAATCCTCTGCTGCCAGGGGTTTATATACGACAAAGCAGATTTCGCGTGAGAAAAGGCAAATCTGGTGTAGGGACCATACTTTAAAGAGCGGAAAAACCGCATGGAGGACAAAAGCCTGTCCCATATTAACTTTACAGTATAATAATGCTACAAGTTATCTCAAAAGTAAACATAAAGGCCGTAAAATAAAAGATGTGGCGGCCTGTGCCATGTACTTAATTTGATATTTTAGATACATGGCAATAGATGTGATTTCAAAATAATGTTTTAAAGAAAAAGAGGTAATTTCCAATTATCAATGTGCTTTATTAAATTTTAAGATGTGAGACAAATTTATTGTCTACAAAAATAATTATACGAGGAGGTATTTAGATGAAAGAAACATATATATATCCTGCTATATTTGATTATGCATCTGACGGCATTTCTGTCAGTTTTCCAGATTTACCTGGCTGTTTTACATGTGGAGACAATGATGAAGAAGCTATAAAAAATGCAAAAGAAGCGATGGCACTTCATATTGCAGGCATGGAAGATGATGGAGATGTTATACCAGAACCAACTCCTATTTCGAAGGTAAAATTAGAAGATAATCAAATTGTTGTTCCAATAGAAGTATGGATGCCATACTATAGAAGTGGTATTAAAACTGTTTATGTAAAGAAAACACTGACAATACCATCATGGCTTAACAGTGTGGCCGAAAGAAGTAAAATAAACTTTTCACAGGTACTTCAAGAAGCTCTTAAAGAAAAATTGGGGATTAGAGAATATAAGCAATAAGCACTCTTCGCTGAGTGCTCTATTTTTTTAAAATTAATCACTGATAATATATTATTATCTATTTTTTGTAGATATGTCAGTCAATGTACATTACATCCACATAGTATTACTTCATTTAATGTTTTCAATATATAATGTTCATAAATATATATTTGTGTGATAATATGCCTCATCGAAAATATTTTGACGTATTTACACATGTATGGTATATATATTGTATATCAAAGTTTAGGGGAAATGAGACATGAAGAAAAACGAAGAAATAATAGTTAATATAGATGATATGAATTTAGAAGGTTACGGGTTATCATATTTAGATGACAGTATTATTAAAGTAAGAGGTGCCATTAAGGGGCAGAAGGTAAAGGTGAAAATAAAGAAGATAAAAGGCGAAAAAATTGAAGCAGACGTTGTAAAGGTATTAGAGAGATCGCCTATGGAGTCTGATGATGTATGTAATCATTTTGGAAAATGTGGCGGCTGTGCATATCTAAATATAAATTATGAAGATCAATTGAAAATAAAAGAAGATTATGTAAAAAAACTCCTTGATGAAGCAGGAATAAAAGATTTTGAATTT
The DNA here is from genome assembly GCF_030534315.2 of Thermoanaerobacterium sp. CMT5567-10. Lineage (NCBI taxonomy): Bacteria > Bacillati > Bacillota > Clostridia > Thermoanaerobacterales > Thermoanaerobacteraceae > Thermoanaerobacterium > Thermoanaerobacterium sp. CMT5567-10. Next base: position 713,608 of record NZ_CP130558.2, on the reverse strand, counting down.
CTCGGCATTGTCGGAAGTCCTGATGTTTTTTCGTATAGAAACAAAATGGAGTACACGTTTGGAAAAGATGACAATGGCATAATGCAGTTGGGACTTCATGTAAAAGGCAGGTATTATGATATTATAACGACGGAAGACTGCAGGATTGTTGACAGCGATTTTATTGCATGTTTAAAAAATGTTTTGGAGTATGCGAAACAGCACAGCTTGCCACACCATAATATAAAGACACACGAAGGCTATCTGAGACACTTAGTCATTAGAAAAGCGGCAAATACAGGTGAAATTCTCATAAATATCGTTACAACTTCCCAGATAAAACACGATTTTAGTAAACTGGTAAATGAGCTTAGAAACATAAAATTAAATGGCAAACTTGTCGGCATATTGCATACTGTAAATGATAGCTATTCTGATGCGGTTAAGTGCGAAAAACTTACAGTTTTGTACGGTAGAGACTATATAATGGAAGAAATACTCGGACTTAAATTTAAGATAAGCGCATTTTCATTTTTCCAAACTAATTCAAAAGGCGCTGAGAAACTCTATAGCATAGCAAGGGAATTTGCAGGTGAAATATCTAATAAAGTTTTATTTGACTTGTATTGCGGTACTGGGACTATAGGAATAATAATGGCACCATTGGCTAAAAAAGTCATAGGCATAGAACTTGTCGAAGAAGCCGTTGATGCTGCACGAGAAAATGCGCGATTAAATGGGCTTGGCAATATACATTTTATAGCTGGTGATGTTGCACAAAGAATAAGGGAGATAGACGAAAAGCCAGATGTGGTTGTATTAGATCCTCCGAGACCGGGAGTAAATCCAAAAGCTGTAATGGACATCATAAAGTTAAACCCAGAAAAGATAATTTACGTATCCTGCAATCCTGTATCACTTGTAAGGGATTTAAAGATGCTTACTGAAAGGCAGTACAAAGTGGAAAAGGTAAAATGCGTTGACATGTTCCCTCACACATACCATGTGGAGACGGTGGTGTTGATAGAGAGGAAATAGCAGTATTTCAAGGGGTTAGAGCAATCTAGCCTCTTTTTTATGTGTGTTTTATGTTTCCGTAGATTAAGGATTTATCCTAGGGGTTCACAATTACGCAAATATATACTGAAACGCAAAATTAGAATGTGATTTTGTGTTTTTGTTAATAGATAAAATTTGGTTCCTTAAGATATAAATACATTGTCTAATTGTATGACTCAATCAAAGAGAATTAGAAACTGTATTTAGGATTAAAACTATTGCCTTAAATTTTTTTAAAATAAAGTATTGACCTGAAGTAAACTTAAAGGTTTATAATTATTTAACATCAGAGAAAAAGTAATAAAAGTCCTTGAAATAAATAAAGACTTTCCTAGTAGTATTATTATTTAGGATGTACTACAGATGACAATTAAAGAAGTATCAGAAAAAACAGGAATATCAATAGATAATCTACGCTATTATGAAAGAAGAGGTCTTATTCCACCAGTTCCCAGAACGGAGTCTGGCATACGAAATTATGATGAAATGTCAATTCAATGGATTGAGTTTGTCATGAGGTTTAAAAAAGCAGGAGTTTCATTGGGGACTATACGTGAATATATCCAGCTTGCAATAAAAGGTGAATCAACCAAGGATGCTAGACGAGATTTGTTGATTAAAACAAAAGCTGGTATAGAAGAAAAAATGCGCGAAATGCAGGAAACATTGGATATTATAAATTATAAGATTGACACTTATGATCAGAAGTGTGGCCCTATTACAAATGAATTAATAGCGTCATGGAAAGTAACACCGCTGTATTATTTCGGAATGTCAACACAGATAAAAGCAGTTATCGATCGCTTTCATGCCAATAACGCAAAGTTGGCAGGCAATAAAAAAGCAATGTTTTTAGCAACATCTTATGGTGCAGATGATTGGACAATGGAGGCATTTGAGAAAAATTATGAATCCATACTTCGTTTTATGAATTGGGATGATGCAGGAAAGTTATTTGCTACAGGATGTCCAGTAAGGGAAGTGATTGAACAGACTAATTTTCCAAATAAGGCATATGAATTAGGAAAGTCTATACAATAAATAAAAATTAATAGTAAAAGAAGGAGGAAAAGGTATGCCAGTAATTACTTTAGAAGCAGGAAAGTTAAATAAAGAACAGAAAAGCCAGATGGTAAAAGAATTTACTGCAACAGCATCAAAGATTATGAATGTACCAGAACAAGCATTTATTGTGTTAATAAAAGAAAATCAGCAAGAAAACATAGGGGTTGGCGGACAGCTCCTGTCAGAAAAAAAGTAGTTTATCATATACATGCTCATTGTAAAGAGTAGGCCTTCGGTTCCGTTTGCCGAAGGTCAAAAAATATAATGGCATAAATAGGATTTTTTGCTTGATACAAATAAAACGCTATTCTTCTGGTTATTGTTTTTTGAAACTTTATTATCACAATACATTAAAAAAGGAGAGATAAAACATGAAAATTTTAGTTATTGAAGGAAGTCCACATAAACATGGTTCTTCAAATCTGCTTGCAGAACGTTTTATTGATGGAGCAAGAGACGCAGGACATATGGTGACGGTATTTGATGCGGCACATGCGAATTTGCATCCATGTCTGGGATGTGACGTCTGCGGCATGGCTGGAGTGTGTATTCAGAAAGACGATATGGAATCGTTGAAAGATAACATTAGACATTCAGATATGATCGTATTTGTTACACCATTGTATTACTTTGGTTTTTCGGCGCAGATAAAAATGGTAATAGATCGTTTCTACAGCTTCAACGGAGAATTAACATCTAAAGGACTGAAAACAGCGCTGATTGCAGCAGCATGGAATAGCGATAATGAAACAATGGAATTTTTAAAAAACCATTATTTGAAATTGTGTAATTATCTAAACTTCAAAAATCAGGGTATGATTTTAGGAGTGGGTTGTGGTTCCCCTTCCATGACAGAGAGGACAAAATATCCGCAAAAAGCCTACGACTTTGGAAGATCACTAAAATGACATTGCACTCTTTTTTGGTTTAAAGGATAAAACAAAAAATAATTAACATAAATATGAATATAAATCATTACAGAATAATTTTTAAAAACATCTTGACTTAGAGTTAACTCAAAGGATTATCATAATATTAACACTTACAGGTGTATGTGTAAATTTACTAGATCAAAGAATACTGGAGGAATGAAAATGAGTTTTAATATGTATGTGCCGACAAGATTTATTTTTGGTTGCGGAAGACTTAGCGAACTGCACGAGCAAAAACTTCCCGGCAAAAAAGCAATGGTAGTAATCTCGAATGGAAAATCTTCTAGAGAAAATGGTTCCCTTGACCGTACCTTAAAGGAGCTTTCCAAAGCTGGTGTAGAAAGTGTTGTGTTTGATAAGGTTCAGGCAAATCCGCTTAAGTCTACTGTTATGGCGGGGGCTAAGACAGCAAGGGATAACGGATGTGACTTTATAGTTGCCCTTGGTGGCGGCAGCGTAATGGACGCTTCCAAAGCAATGGCGGCAATGGCAACAAACGACGGCGACATTTGGGACTATATCAACGGCGGTACTGGCAAAGGCAAAGCGCTGACAAATGATCCGCTTCCTGTAGTTTGCATTACAACAACCGCAGGAACTGGTTCAGAAGCGGACCAATGGGGTGTCATCACAAATGACGAAACCAATGAAAAAATCGGTTTCGGCGGTGATGACCGTTTGTTCCCGGTGATTTCTATTATTGATCCCGAATTAATGAAGACAGTTCCACCTAAATTTACTGCTTATCAAGGTTTTGATACTCTTTTTCATGCTACAGAAAGCTATATTTCCAAATTTGCAAACCTGATGAGTGATATGTATGCCTTGACATCAATCGAAAACACAGCAAAATATCTTCCACGAGCGGTGAAAGATGGCGGAGATATGGAAGCGAGAGAACGCATGGCTTTTGCCAATACCCTTTCCGGCATAGTTATGACTATCAGTGTAACTACCGCAGAGCATTCCATTGAGCATGCTATGAGTGCATATCATCAGGATTTGCCTCATGGTGCAGGGCTTATCATGATTTCAAAGGCATTCTATGAATTCTTTATTGAAAAGCATGCTTGTGACGAGAGATTTATTACTATGGCAAAGGCAATGGGAATCAAAGATGCTAATAGGGCAGAGGATTTCATTACCGCGTTGGTGGATTTGCAAAAGGCATGTGGAGTGGCAGATCTCAAAATGAGCGACTATGGCATCACACCGGATGAATTTGATAAAATCGCTACAAATGCCCGTGAAACCATGGGCGGATTGTTCGCAGCCAATCCTTGTGAAATGACACATGAAGATGTCGTTGAGGTTCTTAAGAAATCATATAGATAGGAGGATTTTTATCATGGATTATGTGACTTTAAATAATGGAATAAGAATGCCAATGGAAGGTTTCGGCGTGTTTCAGATAGAAGACGCCAAGGTTTGTGAACAGGCTGTTTTAGATGCGTTGGACGCAGGCTATCGTTTAATTGATACTGCATCTGCTTACTTTAATGAGGAGGCCGTTGGAGCAGCAATCAGAAAGAGTGGTATTCCACGAGAAGAATTGTTTATTACTACCAAATTGTGGATTCAGGACGCCGGTTATGAAAAAGCAAAAAAAGCATTTCAAACTTCTTTGGATAAGCTGGGGCTTGAATATCTGGATTTATATTTGATTCATCAGCCATTCAATGATTATTATGGTTCTTGGAGAGCGATGGAAGAACTTTATGAAGAGGGGAAAATTCGGGCTATTGGTGTGAGTAATTTTTATCCTGATCGTCTGGTTGATTTATGCGTTAATGCAAGGATTATCCCTGCAGTCAATCAAGTGGAAATACACCCATTTTTCCAGCAGGATGAGGCGCTTAAAATCATGAAAGAATTTGGCGTGCAGCCGCAGGCATGGGGCCCTTTGGCTGAGGGTAAGCATGGTATTTTTACAAACGAAATACTGACCAGCATCGCAAGCAAATATGATAAAACTGTTGCCCAGGTTGTTCTTCGTTGGAATGTTCAGCGCGGAGTAGTTGTTATTCCTAAGTCAACACGGAAGGAACGTATTGAAGAAAATCTTAACATCTGGGATTTCGCACTCAGTGATGAAGATATGGCTAATATTGCAAAGCTGGATCTTGGTCACAGCGAAATTATCGATCATTTTTCACCTGAGACGGTAAAGTGGCTGAATGGATGGAAAATTCACGAATAATGCTCGGTAGCGTCCTCAATATATTCTAGATTGGAGGATGTCACCATGAAAGGAGTAAGATTAGTAAGATGATGAAAAAACAAACGGCAGGCAGAGATGCCCTGGGATCATTTGCCCCAAAATTTGCTGAATTAAACGATGACATTCTTTTTGGAGAGGTTTGGTCTAGAGAAGACAAATTGTCATTAAGAGATCGAAGTATTGTTACTGTAACAGCTCTTATTGCAAAAGGAATTTTTGACAATTCCCTAAAATATCACATCACTAATGCAAAAAAAAATGGTGTTAGTGCTGAAGAAATGGCAGAAATAATCACGCATTTAGCATTCTATGTAGGATGGCCTAATGCATGGGCAGCATTTTCGTTGGCAAAAGAGATATATGCTGAATAATCAAAAAAATGAGAATGGAGTGAATTTTATTATGGATAGAAATGAATTAGAAAAGATATCTGATTTTCCATTAGGTGAGGAAAATGTAGCATTTGCACAATATTTTACTGGAAAGAGCTATTTAAGCCTCTTAAATGATAAAGAAGTAAATATTCATAATGTTACGTTCGAACCTGGATGCAGAAACAATTGGCATATACATCATGGCTGTGGTCAGATACTGATCTGTGTTGGTGGGCATGGCTTATATCAAGAAGCTGGGAAAGATGCACGACTATTAAAAAGCGGCGATGTAGTATATATACCACCAGAGATTAAGCATTGGCACGGCGCCGTCAAGGATGAAGGGTTTGCACATCTATCATTAACAGTTCCGACGGAAGGAGCAAACACTGAATGGTGTGAACCGGTTACCGATGAAGAATATAACAAACTACTTTGAAATTTTTAAATAAAGTGTTTGTTTCTGAATGCATTAAATGCAGACTATGATTGGAATCGACGAATAGTTGTTTGTGATCCTAAATGTTGGGAATGAAAAGCCATCCGGTAAGCTAGATGGCTGAAGTCTTATATGCTTTTCAGAAAGTCGCTGGGTAATACAGCTCTGACTGGCGAGTTGACGAAGTCCTTAATGTTCCGGGTAATGATGCATTCCATTTTCCTGCGCTTGGCGCATGCGGCAAGCAAGGCATCCTCATAATCTTCAATGGGCAGCTCAAGCGCCTTCTTGCAGTCGGAGCCAGTGACGTCAAGGATGTTGAAGATTTTTATGATTTTATATATTTCCTGCTTGCACCGCTTCTTGTCGTGCAGATATTTGTGTAGAAGGTAATAGATATCCGTAATGGAGCTTGCGGTTATATGCACGTTGATTTTTTCCTCGGCGGCCATAATAAACAATTTTTGCGCGTCTTCAGCGAAAGGCGAGCGGGAAAGCATGGCGTCCAGCATGACGTTGGTATCAATTAATACGTTCATGACGGCTCAAGCGCTCCTCTCTCGCCTGCTCCAAAGAAGCATCGGCAGGCAGTATACCAAACAAGGATTTTGCCATTTCAACTTTGTCCTGTTTTGTGTTTGTAAGCTTGGCAATGGCTTTGCCGTTTTTTGTAATATATATGTCCTCTTTGGAGGCAAGGGCGAGATACTTTCCAATATTGTTCTTAAATTCGGTTGCTGTTATTTGCATAGTGATACCTCCTTGTACAAAATTCATTATTTCAATTTCCTAATATTATTATACAAAAATAAGATTAAAATTATCAACAATAATCGAACAATTGTTTGTGTCAAGTAGTTGTTGGCAAATTTTTTTCTTCAAATTTTATCCGTATAATGTTTAATGTGTTGTGAATTTTCGTGCAATTATTTTTACTCCATTCTTATCTTCATATTCCGCCTTTTATATGACTTTTAATTCACTTAAACATTTGTATCTGAGTATTTCTCTTATTGTTTTTCTGCCGTTTGTCATTGCACAACCTTCAAACGGCATATCGCCTCTTTGCATATGATATGTTTTTGCTTTTTTCTGCTTTTTGTTTACATCCGCTGCTGATAATTTTATTTCTTCTTTTATCTCTGCTAATTTTTCTTCTGATATTATAACATTAAAGTATGTTTCTACAACACTATTAAGTTTTCCGCTTGTCTTTAAGGCTAGTATCTTTGCTAAATTGTTCGCACCTTTTTCTGTCCAACTCATTTTTCCCGCATTCATTCTGCGCGCCAATGTGTCAAATATATTGTTTTCCATTGTTCCTAAATGTTTGTATTCTATCCCTTCTGGGGCTTCTGGTATTTTTATTTCTTCTCTCTTTTGGTATGGTTTTATCCCTTCCTTATTGGCTACTAAATAGTTATATAGTTTTTCTAATTTCTTCATTTGCTTTTCATCATCTTTTTGCTCTATCATTAATTTCGCTATGTATTCTAGACTTTCTTCTGCTTTCCCTTCATCTAGCATTTTCATCAATTTGCGGGCATCTTTTTTGTTCTCTATATTCCTTATTACTGCTTGGCTTTTATGAAATGGATCTAATTGAAAATATACTCCTTCTTCTCCTAAACTTTCTTTAATCCAACTTGCTCCATCTCCATTTATTATCTTTATTTCTATTTCGTCTATGTTGTATTCTTTTGCTATCGTTGCATCTACTAATTCTTTAAATTCTTTGCTGCTTGCAAATCCTGCACATGCTATTTTATTATGTGTTATATATTCATTACTTCCCGGGCTTCTTTTTACCCATCCGTCGTATGCTACTGCTAATTTTATTTCTTTTTTTCCCCTGCTTTTTTTGCCTTTTGGTCTGTCTTTGCCTTGCATTGATAACCATAATCCATCCATTTCTTGAAATAATATTTTTGTTTCTTTTTCTCCTCTTAATTTGTTTTCTTTGAATAGTTTTATATCTTGTTTTTCTAATTCTGCTATTTTTTCTCCAACCTTTTGTATTATATTCCATGCAGTTGTATGGCTTATGCTTTGATTTGTTAATGATTCTATATTTTTCGCTGCTTCTCTATATGACATTTCTGTTACATTTTCTACAACTTTTTCAATAAGATTTGTTGATATATGCCCTATTGTATCCATTTTTAAATACTCATCTAAAAGATAAACATATTCCTTTTTCCCTTCACTATTTATATGTTCATAAATTCTTTTATCAAATTCAACAGTGCCCATAATTGTTTTTATGTTTGTATGCTTTTTACCTTTACATCTATATTCTTTTTTGTCCCTTTTTTCTAGTAACATATCATCTATCTTCATGAGGATTTGAGCCATTATTTTACAAGCTTCTTCGCAAACTAATTTGTAAATTTCCGCTTCTAAATCCTTGAAATTTATTTCATTTTCGTTTAAACTTATATCTAGCATGTAATCACCTCTATAACGCTTTTTTTGTTTTTTCTATTTAAACATTATAGCGGATGATTCATGCGAAAGGAAGGTATTTTTTGGATACCTTCCTTTTTCTATTTTTTACCGCCTACTAAAATTATACACTAAGCGAACAATTTTATTTTTACAATCGTACAGTATATGTGATCAAAATTTCATTGGATATGTTTCCTACAATGAGTGTGGGGCATGCGCAAAAAACTGGGTATATAACATATCATAAAAATTATTTTTTTATGATAACTCAAAGAATATTTGTTGAAAACCTCTTGACTTAGAGTTAACTCAAAGGCTTATCATGGTATTAATACATAATTATACCCTTAAAGTATTGATTTAAAGAGGTGAGTAGAAATGAATAAATTTAATGACAAAAAAATTTTAATAGCCTATTTTTCAAGAGAAGGAGGCAATTATGTCAGTGGTCGCATTGTGAATTTGTCGGTTGGAAATACGGAAGTTGTAGCTAAAATGATTCAGAAAATAACCGGCGGTGAACTGTTCCGCATTAACACGGTAAAAAAATATCCTGATGATTATACAGAAGCTACAAAAGTTGCTCAGCAAGAATTACGTGATAATGCAAGACCTGAGCTTTCAGAATATCTTGATAATATTGACGACTATGAAATTATCATATTATGCTATCCCAATTGGTGGGGAACTATGCCTATGCCTGTATTTACTTTTCTTGAGAAATATGACTTTACCGAAAAAACCATTCTTCCGGTCTGTACACATGAAGGAAGTGGTTTGGGACACAGCGAAAGCGATATAAGAAAGACTTGTCCAAATGCAAGGCTTGAAAAAGGGCTTGCTATAAAAGGTAGCAATGTACATTCAGCTCAGCCTGAGATTGAGAAATGGCTGCAAAAATTCATAAATAATTTTGAGGAGGAAAAGTAAAATGGAATATTCAAAACTAGGAAATTCTGATATTCTTGTTTCTCGTATTTGCGTAGGTTGCATGAGCTTTGGTGACACGTCAAGTAATTTTCATGCATGGACACTAAACGCTGAAGATAGTGAAGCAATAATCAAACATGCTCTTGATCTTGGTATAAATTTTTTTGACACTGCAAATGTATATTCTGGCGGTACCAGTGAAGAATATCTTGGCCGTGCGATAAAGAACAATATAGCTCGTGATAAAGTAGTTATAGCTACTAAAGTTTATTTTAACGAAGGCAAACTTTCAAAAAAGGCGATACTTCGTGAGATCGATGGCTCACTAAAACGGTTGGGTACAGATTACGTTGATCTTTACATTATTCATCGATTCGATTATGACACACCGATAGAGGAAACGATGGAAGCACTTGACAGTCTTGTAAAGGCAGGAAAGGTGAGAGCTCTCGGCGCTTCAGCAATGTATGGCTACCAGTTTTACAATATGCAGCTTGCTGCCGAGAAGAACGGTTGGACAAAGTTTGTTTCAATGCAGAATCACTACAATCTGCTTTACCGTGAGGATGAGCGGGAACTTATTCCGATTTGCAAGCAAATGAATGTTGCACTTACCCCATACAGCCCACTTGCTGCTGGAAGGCTTTCACGTCTTGAATGGAAGGCAGATACGAAACGAAGCCAGACAGATAAAATTGCAGTTTCAAAGTACGATAGTACCCAAGAGACAGACTATGGAATAGTACTTCGCGTAAATGAACTTGCCAAGAAGTATGGTGTTACAATGACGCAGATTTCTCTTGCATGGCATTTTGCTAAGGGAGTTACAGCGCCAATTATCGGTGTAACAAAGGCAAAGTATTTAGACGACGCTGTAGGGGCTCTCAATGTAAAACTTACGGATGATGACATTGCCTACCTTGAGGAACTGTATGTTCCACACAAAATAGTCGGTGCGCTTTAATTCTCGATTTTAAATTAATGTATGTGAAAGGAGCATTTGTATGCAAAAAGTAGTTTTAAATAATGGTGTAGAAATGCCGATCTTAGGATTTGGCGTTTATCAAATAAATGATGCTAATGAGTGTGAACGTTGTGTTTTGGATGCAATTGAAGCAGGGTATCGTCTTATTGATACTGCTGCATCATACGGCAATGAAGAAGCTGTAGGAAAAGCAATAAAAAAGAGTGGTGTTCCGAGAGAAGAACTTTTCATTACTACAAAACTTTGGGTTCAGGATGCTGGTTATGAAAAAACCAAAAAAGCTTTTGAAAAATCGCTTAAAAATCTTCAGCTTGATTATCTTGACCTTTATTTGATTCATCAACCGTTTGGCGATGTCTATGGCTCATGGCGTGCTATGGAGGAGCTGTGCCGTGAGGGGAAAGTCAGAGCAATTGGAGTAAGCAACTTTTACCCAGACAGGCTTGTTGATTTAATCCTCAATAATGAAATACTTCCTGTGGTAAATCAAGTAGAAACGCATCCATTCTGCCAGCAAATTGACAGTCAAAAAATAATGAAAGAATACAAAGTACAAATAGAATCATGGGGTCCTTTTGCCGAGGGCAGAAACAACATGTTTCAAAATGAAGTGCTGGTATCGCTGGCCCAAAAGCACGGTAGATCGGTTGCTCAAATTATATTGCGTTGGCTTGTACAAAGGGGAGTTGTTGCAATTCCAAAATCAGTGCGTAAGGAAAGGATTATTGAAAATTTCAACATATTTGATTTTGAACTTTCTGCAGAAGATATGGATAAAATTGCAGCATTGGATAAGAAAGAAAGTGCATTCTTTTCACACAGGGACCCCGAAGTCGTAAAATGGATTTGTTCATTAAAGAGATAATTAATGGTATTGGAGGTCTACGTATGAGAAAAAGATTTTTAGGTAAAAGTGGACTGGAAGTTTCCACTGTCGGATTAGGATGCATGGGATTATCTCATGCTTATGGAGCGCCAATCGAGAAAAATGAAGCCATCCGTCTGATCCAGCAGGCGGTGGAGATGGGTTATACATTCTTTGATACAGCCGAGATTTATGGAACACCGGATAACCCGCACCACAATGAAATGCTGGTGGGAGAAGCACTGAAACCTTACCGGGATCAGGTGGTTATCGCAACAAAATTCGGTATCCGGTTTGATACTAACAGTCGTGAAGTACCTTATCCCATTATCCCGGATTCCCGCCCTGAGTGCATCCGCGCTTCGGTGGAGGGTTCTTTGAAACGGCTCAAGATCGATTGCATTGACCTGTATTACCAGCACCGAATCGACCCAAAAATTCCCGCCGAAGAAGTGGCCGGCGTGATGTCCGACTTAATCCGCGAGGGCAAGATCAAGCATTGGGGAATTTCGGAGGCCAATGAGGAATATCTTCGCCGCGCTCACGCAGTATGTCCGGTGACGGCGGTACAAAACCGGTATTCCATGATGGCCCGGCACTACGAGCTTTTGTTCCCTGTATTGGAGGAACTGGGGGTTGGATTTGTTGCTTTCTCTCCGTTGGCAAACGGGTTCCTAAGCGGTAAATATGGAAAAGGAATTGAATTTGATAAGAAATATGATTATCGCAGCAAAATGCCGCAGTTTACCGATGAAGCTATTGACAAAAATCAGGAACTGCTGGAACTGTTAAACCGGATGGCAGAAAAAAAAGATGCTACACCCGCCCAGATTGCTTTGGCGTGGATGTTATGCAAAAAGCCGTGGATTGTTCCGATTCCCGGCACCCGCAAGGTGGAACGACTGAAAGAAAACGCAATCGCTGCTGATATAGAACTGACAGACGCAGAGGTTAGGGCTTTGGATGACGCGTTGGATACCATTCCCATGTCTGAGGTATTCGGAGGTACCCGACTCAATGGAAATAGTGAGAACATGAGTAAAAGGAAATAATACAAAAAGCTGATATTGACTGCCAGCTTCAGCAAAGATGGGAATTCTGCCATGTTTTGCGATACATGTTATTGAGGTTTCTATAATGAAATTAAATTTCCTAATAGGCTTATTGTGTTTTTCACTTTCTTTTTTTAAAGGTTGTGCTGACAAAGGTGCTATTGTCGATACCTCATTTAAAAATCAGCAATACGGTGCATGACATCGCAAACCATTCGAAAAAAAGTGCATTCTTTTCACACAGGGACCCTGAAGTCGTAAAATGGATTTGTTCATTAAAGAGATAAGCTATTAACTGGTACAGCTGAAAGGATCTTTAAAAGAGCCCTTTCAACTGTATATTAATGAAGGAAGGAGAGAAAATGAGAAAAATCGTAATTACAGGGTTGGTTATGCTCATGGTGTTACTGCTTGCTGCCTGCAGCATTACAAAAAAATCTTTGGGTGAAGTGGCAACGGAAAATACGGTAATAACAAAAACACAAGATAAAAATGCCCAGAAAACAAAGCAGAATGTCATGATTCCGAAAGTGATCGAAAAAATTCCTGATGGGTATTTTAAAGCATCAGAGCAGCCAGGAACATTAACGAATTTATATTACGAAACATATGAATCCTTTTCTTATGATAAAAAATCAAGACCACTTAAAAAACATGCGGTTGTATATCTCCCCTATGGCTATAGTAAGAATCAAAAATATGATGTGTTCTATCTGATGCATGGCGGTTGGGGCGATGAAACCACGATGCTCGGAACCCCGGCTAAACCATCCTCCTTTAAAAACGTCATTGACAATGCAATTGCTGCAGGCGAGATTAAACCGCTGATCATAGTATGTCCGACTTATAACAACACAAACGAGAATGGATTGGATTCCGCCAGCTTTTCTCTGGCAATGCAGCTGACGAGGAACTATCATAACGAGTTATTAAATGATTTGATTCCTGCAGTGGAAGGAACGTACAGCACCTATGCTGCCAGTACATCTGCAGAAGATCTGATTGCTTCCCGTGATCACCGTGGATTCGGCGGGTTTTCCATGGGATCGGTCGCAACTTGGCGGACATTCCAATACGGACTTGATTACTTCCACTATTTCCTGCCGATGAGCTGTGGGACAACTCTGGATGACAAAGAGATTTTTGCTGCAGCTGAAGGACATGATCCGAATGATTATTTCGTCTTTGTGATGACAGGAACTAATGACTTTGCGTACAGCTACGATAAAGCCAGAACGGATCTTATGAGAACGTCCCCTTATTTCATCGATGTCGATGATAGAGCTGATGGTAATTTTGCGTTTCGTGTCAAAAATGGATATTCACATGACGGAACCGCTGCGATGGAATACACCTATAACGGGATGAAAGCATTCTGGAGCGGTGAGGAGGAGACACAGGAGAAGCAGAAAGGGGTTCAGTCAGTCTTGGGAAATGATCAATCCTATAAAGCTTTCACTGCAGATACAAGAATTGAAGATGTGATTAAGGATCCAGCTTTCGGAAATTTTGGAAGGCTTCTCTTTCCGATAGATAATAGGTACTACAGTGGGGATACTCTTGGAAAACTTTACCTGACATGGTATAGCAACATTAACCCGAATAAAACAGTGGAAATCGTTAATTACTTGAAAAAACGTGCCAAATCAGGAGATACAATTTTCTATGACATTTATTCTGATGAAGAAAAAGCGCAAGACCCTACCAAAGAGGATACAGGGCTGTTCTTTTTCCGCGGCAATAAAGGCGCAAAAACAGCAATTATCAATGCAGGCGGGGGATTTGTATATGTTGGTGCGATGCAGGACAGTTTTCCACATGCTCTTGAACTCAGCAAAAAGGGGTATAACGCATTTGCCTTAATTTATCGTCCAGGTGCGCAGACTGCCTGTGAGGACCTCGCAAGGGCAATTGCTTTCCTGTATGAGAACGCCGATGAACTCGGAATAGACATGAAAGACTATTCTCTATGGGGCGGATCTGCCGGAGCACGTATGGCAGCATGGCTTGGAAGTTACGGCACTGAGAGCTTTGGAGAAAAGAGATATCCGCGTCCTGCGGCTGTCATTATGCAGTATACTGGTTTGTCGGAAGTAACGGGAAAGGAACCCCCGACATTTGCATGCGTGGGAACGAATGACGGAATTGCATCTTACAAAACGATGGAAGACAGAATCAACAGGATTAAGGCAAATGGAACCGATGCGGAAATAGAGGTCTTTCAGGGACTTTCACATGGATTTGGGCTTGGGGAAGGAACAGTCGCAGAAGGCTGGATAAATGATGCTATAAAATTTTGGGAAAAACATATGACAGAATAAGAAGTATACGCTTATGAAAAAATTGGGATGGTATCTATATCCATGCACATCATCGAATATACATACAAATCCCTTGATTTTGAGTTACTTTTACGCGTTAAATTTCACCAATATAATAATTTGCAAAGGAGATAGATAGTTATGAACAACGAAAAATTTGAACAAGAATTAATTTCTCTTTCTAATGAAAAATGGCACTGGATGTCAGAAGTAAAGTAGATTCCTTGAACTCCCTCTTCCATGAAAAAGCTGTCTTTGTTCATATGGGCGCAACCATGTCCAAGGAAGAGGAACTCGATGTCATTCGAAGCGGCAGAATTCATTACAAAGATGTGGACATTCAAGAAGTATCAGTACCGTTTATTGGAGAGACAACAGCGATCCTTTTGAGTAAAATTCGTTTAGTAGCCGTCGTTGGCGGTAATGAGGTTACCAATCCTTTTGTTGTCACAGAAGTGTATGTGAAACAAAACGATACTTGGATGTTAGCCTCACTCTCATTTACAAGATTGATTACTCCTTAAGAAAGTGGGCGTTACAATAAAACCCCATGCGCTGGAAAAAGGGCCACATGGTTTTGGATATCGTGGGGGATGGGTTCTCGCTATAGATCGCTTTCTTACAGTAGTATTTGATAAATAAAAATGGAGTAATTATAAAACGAAACTAAAAATATTGACAATAAATCATAAAGTTTCTTATTTTATAAATCAATAAAGACTGATAAAGAAAAAAAGATATTGATCGCTTATTTTTCATGCACGGTAAATACAAAGGCTATAGCGAAAAAGATTAATTGGGATTAGGAGGAAATAATGTGAAAGTATTATTAATTAATGGAAGTCCAAACAATAAAGGATGTACATATACGGCTTTGAGTGAAGTAGCAAAAACTTTGACAGAGCAAGGAATTGAAACAGAAATTGTCCATGTGGGGAATAAGGACATCAGAGGATGTATCGGATGCCGCAGATGCAAAACTGTAGGCAAATGCGTTTTTAATGATATTGTAAATGAAACAGCGCCTAAGTTTGAGCAAGCGGATGGCATTGTAATTGGATCGCCTGTATATTATGCCTCGGCAAATGGAACACTTATATCTTTTTTAGACCGTCTTTTTTATAGTGTGCCGTTTGATAAAACCATGAAGGTAGGAGCAGCGGTTGTATCGGCAAGGAGAGGTGGATGCTCAGCAACTTTTGATGAAATCAATAAATATTTTACAATTTCAGGCATGCCAATTGCTTCAAGTCAATATTGGAACAGTGTTCATGGATATACGCCAGATGATGTTCGAAAAGACGAAGAAGGACTACAAACAATGCGCACACTAGGAAAAAATATGGCTTTTTTAATCAAGAGCATTGCATTAGGGAAAGAAAAGTTTGGATTGCCAGAAAAAGAGCAGCGGATTGCTACCAATTTTATTCGATGAAAAAATTTAAAAGAGAAATGAATGTGATCGCGGTGTAAGAATATATAAATGGACAAAAGTGAGTTTAGCATTTAATAGGAAGATTAAATGATGGAGGTTATTATCGATGGAAAATTTTGTTTTTGAGTATGCAACAAAGGTTTATTTTGGCAAAGGTGCTGCAAAAGAATATCTGGCAAAGGCACTTTCAGCTTACGGAAGAAATGTCATGCTTGTCTATGGTGGCGGTTCTATTAAGAAAAACGGCATTTATGAAGAACTGATAGGCATTCTGAAAGATGCTGGAAAAACTGTGACAGAATTCTCCGGCATCATGCCGAATCCAACTTACACAAAGGTGCAGGAGGGTGCTGCACTGGCAAAAAAAGAAAAGATTGATTTCATTCTGGCTGTTGGAGGTGGCTCGGTCATTGACTGCTGTAAGATTATCGCAGCACAGGCAATGATAGACGATGACTTATGGGAAATGGAGATAGAGCGACACCAGCTTCCCTCCGTCCAGCCGATTCCTATGGGAGCGATTGTTACTGCCTCCGGTACCGGTGCAGAAATGAATGGCGGTGCAGTAATTACCAACCAAGAAAAGAAAATCAAAACAGGACTGTTTTCCGCTCCACCACGCTTTGCAATCCTCGACCCGGAATATACCAAGTCCGTGCCACCTATGCAGGTGTTTTCTGGCGCTTTTGATACGCTGAGCCATGCCATGGAAACCTACTTTGGACGCTCTGACAGGGACAATGTGTCCGACGATGTGGCATTGGCGATTATGCGGAATACGGTAGTCAATATGCGTCGTCTGCTTATAGACATCAATGATATGCAAGCACGTGGCAATCTGATGTGGGATTCTGCTATGGCGGAAAACGGTATTCTCAAGGTGGGTCGTCTTACAGATTTTCAGGTTCATCAGATTGAGCATCAGCTTGGAGCTTTTACCGATTGTAACCATGGTCAAGGGCTGGCTGTTATTCACCCTGCCTACTATCGCCATATCGTGAAAGATGCGGAGGAAAAATTTACCCGGTTTGCAAAGATCGTGTTTAATGTTGATAATGCTAAGGCAGGTATTGACGCTTTGGCCGACTTTATCAGGGAGTGCGGATTGCCAACAAAAATGGGGCAATTGAAATCTAAAGTGGAGATTACACCGGATGTGCTGCGCAAAGTAGCCGATACTTGCAATATCATAAAATGCAATCCACGTGAACTGAGTCGGGATGAAATTTATGAAATTTTGATGGAATGCTTGTGATGAATGAATTTTATGTCAGCAGAGCGAATGTTCATCTTTAGTATGATAATGTTTTTTTAAAACCTAAAAATACTTGTCCTAATCAGAAACAATGGAGGCATTTGACAGTCTTGTCAAGGCAGGAAAAGTGAGAGCTCTTGGCACTTCAGCAATGTACGGCTACCAGTCAAGCTTTAAAAATAATTGAAGATATATTTGAAGCCTTAAAAAAGAGGAGGGAATAACATATTATGAAAAAATTAGGCTTTGGATTGATGCGTCTGCCACTATTAGACAATAACGATCAGGCAAGCATCAATATGGAAGAAATGAAACATATGGTAGATACTTTTATTGAGAATGGATTTACTTATTTTGATACAGCATATATGTACCATAATTTCAAAAGTGAAATAGCAGCCAGAGAGGCGCTTGTAAAAAGGCACTCTCGTGACAGTTTTACTTTGACAACAAAAATGCCGACAATGTTTCTAAAAACAAAACAAGATATGGAGCGTATTTTTAATGAACAGCTTGAAAAATGCGGCGTTGAGTATTTTGATTATTATTTGCTTCATAATCTTGGAGTATCTCATTATGAGGTAGCACAGAAGCTTGACAGTTTTGAATTTATTCAAAATAAGAAAAAAGAAGGAAGAATCCGAAAAATCGGCTTTTCATATCATGATAATGCTGATTTGCTTGATAAAATATTAACTGAACATCCCGAGGTTGATGTGGTACAGCTTCAAATTAATTATTTGGATTGGGATAACGAAAGCATCCAATCTCGAAAATGTTATGAGGTAGCAAGAAAACATAATAAAGACATCATTGTAATGGAACCTGTAAAAGGAGGTACACTTGCGAATATACCAGAAAAAGCTGAAAAGCTGTTTAAAGATTACGCTCCAAATATGTCAGTTGCTTCTTGGGCAATACGCTTTGCTGCAAGTCATGACGGCATCATGGTTGTGCTGAGTGGTATGAGCAATATAAAGCAGCTTCTTGACAATATCAGCTATATGTATGATTTTAGACCTATGACAGAAGAAGAATTTGGAATTGTTAAAAAGGCTGTTGATATAATCAATGACTCCATTGCCATACCATGTACTGCCTGTGGTTATTGCGTTGATGGATGCCCTAAGAATATTCCTATTCCAAAGTATTTTGCTTTGTATAATGCAGAAAAACAAGCTATGAATACAGCCTTTTCAATACAAGGTGTATATTACAACAATTATGCGAAAACCTACGGGAAGGCTTCTGAATGCATTAAATGTAGACAATGCGAAAGACAGTGTCCGCAGCATCTGCCTATTTCAGATTTGCTCAAAGATGTTGCAAAAACATTTGAAAGTGTCTAATTTGCCGGCAAAAGCGAGCTGAACCTTCCCCTTGCCGTCCAAAAGCTCAAAAAACTATTCGGCATTCAAACACTGCTGCTGGAGGGAGGAGGCATTGCTAACGGGTCATTTTTGCAGGAGGATCTGATCGATGAAATTAGCCTTGTGGTAGTGCCTGCAGCCGAATGCAATGAAAGTGAAATCCCTCTTTTTAAAACAGGGAAATATGATGCCAAAACCACTTCGGCAAAATCTTTTAAGTTAAAAGAAGCAAAAAGACTAAGCGATAATGGCCTTTGGCTGGTCTATTCAAAAAATTAAAAAGAAAATTAATATGTACAATTTTGTAGAAATCGGCATTGATGACACAAACTTTAAAGTAATGGCGGAAAAAGCCTGCAGAGGCGATGTGTTACAAGGATTTAAGCATTTGACACCAAAAGATGTAGAGAACATCTTCAGGATGTGCCTGTAAAAACAGAACAAGATAGGAGGAAAACAACAATGGACAAAAAAGCTTTGGTAGCTTATTTTTCCTGTACTGGTACAACAAAAAGAGTGGCGGAAATTCTCGCTGATGTGGTTGGAGCTGACCTATATGAAATCAAGCCGGAGGTGCCATATACCGACGCAGACCTTAATTGGATGGACAAGAAAAGCCGTAGTTCGGTGGAAATGAAGGATCCGTCGTCACGGCCTGCCATTGCGGGCAAAGTTTCTAACATGATGGCATATGAAGTTATTTTTGTTGGATTTCCCATATGGTGGTATACGGCACCAAACATTATAAATACCTTTTTGGAAAGCTATGATTTTTCAGGAAAGACCATCATACTATTTGCCACTTCTGGAGGAAGCGGTTTTGGGAAAACGGTGGAAAAACTTAAAGGCAGTGTTTCACCAGATGCAAAAATTAAGGAAGGTAGGATTTTAAATGGCAAGCCGTCCAGAGTAGAGCTTGCTTCATGGATTAAAGATCTTGGCTTGTAAATAAAATAAAAAAATGACTTTGCTACTTGATAACATTTATAAATAGTTAGATTGTTATCAAAAACTTTTGTATGCAGGGTTTTTCTGTGATTCACCATTTAACGAAGATGTTTAGATGTCTTTGTTGATATAAAGAATAACCCTGTTTTTTTATATATTGACGAATAAAAATTATTTAATTATTTCATGAATGATGTATATTGTATGATGTCCAATATTATAAAAATATGAAATAGATAAAAGATTTTTTATGTTTTTATAGACTGACTTTAAACATTATAATATGCTATAATATTGAATATCAGGAGGTGAAAGTCCATGACGATTACAGAAGTAAGTGAAAAATTTAATATATCACAAGATACGCTCCGTTATTATGAACGAATCGGATTAATTCCTCGTGTGAACCGCAATAAAAGCGGAAACAGGGATTATACAGAAGAAGACTGTAAGTGGGTTGAATTTATTAAATGTATGCGAAATGCAGGTCTTTCAATTGAGGTATTAATTGAATATATTGCGCTGGTTGAGCAAGGTGATGAAACTATTGAGACTAGAAAAGAACTCTTAATTGAGCAACGTAATCATCTAATAAAAAAAATAGAAGATATGAATAAAACCTTAGAGCGTCTGAATTATAAAATTGAAGTGTATGAGAGATTGTTGGTTGAGAAAGAAAAAGAGTTAAAAAAGTCAGAAAATTAATAAAAAGGAGATGTTCACTTTTATGAACAATGACTTACGTGAGAAAATAAAAGAGTTAACATTGATTTTACTGTACTTAACATCGTGGGAAGAGGAATTATTAGATATAAAATACCGCAGAAGCTGGAAAGGATATGACTTTGGCATATTAGATGAGCTTGCTGATGATGACTTAATTAGTAGTGGACATAGATCAAAATCTGTTGCTATTACTGATGCAGGAATAAATAAAGCTAAAGTGCTGCTTAAAAAGTACGAAATAGAAGTTAATTAAAAATAAAATTATGAAGGAGCATGAGTTATAAAAGAAATGAAGCTACTTTAGATGAATGGAAAGAATTATATGATATTGCTCTTAAAATAAAAGAGCTAAAGCCATGAGCCTGACTATCCACAGCTTGTTTTACAGGATGAATTGCTCATAGAAAGGATTAATCGGCAGGAAGCCAATAAAAGTAAAATAGAAGTCGATATAGCTTATTTGACTGGTGCTATAAGAGATAAAAAATATGATGTTCCTGTTATGGAGAGATTATATGTTTTAGCAGAAAACACATCAGGACTTATAATAGATCAAGATTTTGTTTTTCCAGACGATAACGAGATGGAAGTCATATTTGGTATGACGGTTAATTATATTTTGGTACACCAATATGCCAGAACCCTGTTTTTTTGTATTGAGATAAAATGTACTTATGATTTTATATTTTTACAGTTTTTACAGGACCATTCATACAATAAAATGTTGCTTCTGCTTCGTCTGCGTAGAAGATTTCAAATATTGAGTCCTCCTCGTTGTACAAATTTCTAAGGGATGGCATGGTATCTAGTGCTGCTTTTTTCGATTCACGGCTTGTTATGAATACAGCTTTACCTTTTAAACGTAACCATTCACCAGTTTTCGATGCAACACTTATTTCGAATTTTGGGTTTGCTTTTAACTGTTTGTAGACGTCCTTTTGGTTATTGGTGCAGAAGCATAGCTTGCCTTCATATTCCATTGCAAAGCCAAATGGTCGTACCTTAGGTGTGTCGCCATCAACGGTTGCAATATAGAATGTTGGATTATCTTTCAGAAATTGTAAAACCTCTTCCATTTCATTTACCCCTTTCAATTTATTTTATAATTACGATATTATTATAACTCTAATGACACGTTAAAACAATAAAGTAGAGAAAGCAGCTCTTTTTGATAGTCTTTTTGTTTGGAGAAATTATAGTCATATATTATAATGTAGAAAAGGATTCAATTTTATGAATGATTTTTAGGAGGACAATTTATGTTATATATAGGATGTCACTTATCAGTTTCAAATGGATATAAAGCCATGGCAGAAGAGGCTTTAAAACTTGATGCCAATACGCTGCAGTTTTTTACAAGAAATCCAAGGGGAAGCAAAGCGAAAGATATAGATAAAAAAGATTGTGAATCTTTTATAGAAATTGCAAATAAAAATAACTTTTCAAAGGTAGTAGCACATGCACCATACACTTTAAATCCATGTTCGCCGGATGAAAGGACGAGGGAATTTGCTATAGAAGTTATGGCAGACGATTTGATGAGGATGGAGTATCTTCCTAATAATCTTTACGACTTTCATCCGGGAAGCCATGTGAGGCAAGGCGTTGATGCTGGGATAGAGTATACGGCAAATATGTTAAATCAAATACTACAACCGGAGCAGTCAACAATCGTGCTTTTAGAGACTATGGCAGGAAAAGGCTCAGAAATAGGAAAGACATTTCAAGAATTGAGGAAGATTTTAGATAGGGTAGAGCTGAAAGAAAAAATTGGGGTATGTTTTGACACGTGTCATGTATATGATGCTGGATATGATATTGTAAATGACTTAGACGGCGTATTAGAAGAATTTGATAGAATCATTGGGCTTGATAAGCTATACGCTGTCCATCTAAATGACAGTAAAAATCCATTTGGAAGCCATAAAGATAGGCATGAAAAAATTGGTGAAGGATATATAGGAATAGATGCGATGGCAAAGATTATAAATCATCCAATGTTAAAACATCTTCCTTTTATCTTAGAGACCCCCAATGACCTTCAAGGGTATGCAGAAGAGATAAAGCTCATTAGAAGTCTTTACAGCGAGTAAAATTTCCTAAACAATTGGAGGATATTTAAATGTTTGACATATGCTTATTAGGCACAGGTGGTATGATGCCTATACCAGGTAGAAATTTATCTTCTTTGATATTGAGGTATGGTGGAGTATCAGTATTGATAGATTGTGGTGAAGGTACACAAGTTCCACTGCAAAAATTGGGATGGGGGTTTTTAAATATTGATGCAATATTTTTTACGCACTATCACGGTGACCATATCATGGGGCTTCCTGGCATAATATATCAGATGATAAATCAAGACAGGGAAAAAGAACTTAAGTTAATTGGACCTAAAGGAATGAGCATTGTAAAAAATCTTTTAAATGTTTTGTTTGGGGATATGCCGTTTCCTATAGAGTACATTGAGATAGAAGATGAAGACAGCATAAAAATAGGGAATATTACAGTAAAAAATATCCTAGTAGATCATACGGTGTTATGCTTTGCATACAGCTTTGAAGTTAAGAGGCTGCCGGTTTTTGATGTAAAAAAGGCAAGGGCCCTCAATATTCCTGTAGAGTATTGGCACATACTTCAACATGGAGAAAACATAGTTAAAGACGGCAATGTGATTTATACGCCTGAAATGGTGTTAGGTAAAAGCAGAAAGGGATTAAAAGTAAGTTATAGTACAGACACTCGTCCAACAGAAAAACTTATAAGATTAGTAGAAGATAGCGATATTTTTATAGGAGAAGGAATGTATGGAGATCCACTGGATACAGAAAAAGCTATAAGAAAACTCCATTCCACTTTTATAGAAACAGCTTTAGTTGCAAAAAAGGCAAATGTGAAAGAGCTTTGGCTTACTCATTTTAGCCCTTCATTAAAAAATCCTTCTGAATACATAAAATATGCGAAGGACGTGTTTGAAAATACCGTAGTTGGGCAAGATCTGATGACAAAAGAATTACACTTTGAAAATTCATAAAAGTTTTATAGTAAATCATATAAAAATAGTTTCCTTTTTGTTAAAAAATGATAAAATAAAGTATAGACATTTGCTTAAAATAATTTTTATGATATAATAAATAGAAGTTATTAACGCAAACATATGAATAGGAGGATTTACTTAATGAGCAGTAATCTTAAAAAAATAGAGAATAGTGTAGCAACGATCGAATTAAATATTCCAAAGGAAAAATTTGAAGAAGGATTAAACTTTTCATACAAAAAAAATGTAGGTAGGTTTAACATACCGGGCTTTAGGCGCGGAAAAGCTCCTAGGATTATTATAGAAAGATATTACGGTGAAGGTGTATTATATGAAGATGCTATTGAACATTTGTTTCCTGATGCATATCAAGAAGCAATTGATTCTTTGAAAATCGAGCCTATAGATAGTCCTACTATAGATATTGTACAGATCGGAAAAGGCAAAGATCTAATAATTGAAGCAGTAGTACCAATATTGCCCGATGTAGAGCTTGGACAATATAAGGGTATAGAAGTCAAAAAAGTAGAGTATAATGTAAAAGATGAGGATGTTGAAAATAGATTAGAGCAGATGAGACAAAGAAATGCCAGGGTAGTACCTGTAGAAGATAGAGCGGCTCAAATGGGTGATATAGTTGATATAAGTTTTGAAGGATTCATAAACGGTCAACCATTTGAAGGTGGCAAAAGCGATAATTACTCATTAGAGCTAGGCTCTAAGACATTTATTCCTGGCTTTGAAGAGCAGATTGTAGGACACAACATAAACGATGAATTTGATGTCAATGTTAAGTTTCCTGAAGATTACAGAGTTGAAGAATTAAAAGGAAAAGATGCAGTATTTAAAGTTAAGTTGCTTTCAATTAAGTACAAAGAGTTACCAGAGCTAAACGACGATTTTGCAAAAGATGTAAGTGAGTTTGATACATTAAATGAATTAAAAGAAGACATAAAGAGGGAATTAAAAGAGCAGTACGATAGAAGCGCAGAAGAAGAAATGAAAGAAAATGCAGTAAAAACTGTAGTTGTAAATTCAAAAGTTGAAATACCTGAAGTTCTGATAGACAGGCAAATAGACATATCTTTAAGAGATCTTGATTACAATCTCAGGTATCAAGGATTAGACCTTGATAAATACTTAGAGATAACAGGAAAGACAAAAGAGGATTTAAGGAAAGAAATGCATGATGATGCTGCATTAAGGGTAAAGACACAGCTTGTGGTAGATAAGATTGGCAAAGTTGAGAATATTACTGCTACAGATGAAGAAGTAGAAAATAGGTTAAATGAAATGGCAAGAAATTACAATATAAATGTAGAAGATTTGAAGAAAGAATTGAATGAGTCACAGATAAACAATATAAAAGACGATATAGTCTACTTTAAGACGATTGACTTTATATTTGAGAATAGTAAAATAGTAGATAAAGAGGAGTGATATTATGAGTTTAGTGCCTATCGTAGTTGAGCAAACAAATAGAGGTGAGCGCTCTTACGACATATTTTCAAGACTTTTGAAAGATAGAATTGTATTCTTAGGTGAAGAGATAAATGACGTTTCAGCCAGCCTTGTAGTAGCACAGCTTTTGTTCCTAGAAGGAGAAGATCCAGATAAGGATATTTGGCTTTATATAAATAGTCCAGGTGGGTCAATAACGTCTGCATTTGCAATATATGATACAATGCAGTATATAAAGCCTGATGTTGTCACTATGTGTGTTGGAATGGCTGCGTCAGCAGGTGCGTTTTTACTTGCTGCAGGCGCAAAGGGCAAGAGATTTTCGCTTCCAAACAGTGAGATAATGATACATCAGCCACTAGGCGGGACACAGGGTCAGGCAACAGACATAAAGATACATGCTGAAAGAATCATAAAGATGAAGCAAAAATTAAACAAAATATTGTCTGAAAGGACTGGACAACCACTAGAAAAAATAGAAAGAGATACAGAAAGGGACTTTTTCATGGACCCAGAAGAAGCAAAAGCTTATGGGCTAATTGATGATATATTAGTTAGAAGAAAATAGGCCCCGGAAGAGGTGAAAAAATGGCTAAGTATGACAATCAAAAACAATTAAAATGCTCTTTTTGCGGGAAGTCACAGGATCAGGTAAAAAGATTAGTTGCTGGTCCCGGCGTGTATATCTGTGACGAGTGTATAGAGCTATGCCAGGAAATCATCGATGAAGAATTTGAAGAAAACATCGATGTGGAAATAGGTGAACTTCCGAAGCCAAAGGAGATAAAAGAATTTTTAGATCAATACGTAATAGGTCAGGATAAAGCGAAAAAAGCTTTAGCAGTGGCTGTTTACAACCATTATAAAAGAATAAACAGTAGAGTTAAGACTGACGATGTGGAGCTACAAAAAAGCAATATCCTCATGTTAGGACCTACTGGTTCTGGTAAGACGCTTCTTGCACAGACATTAGCTAGGATGCTTAATGTTCCATTTGCTATAGCAGATGCGACATCTCTTACAGAGGCAGGATACGTCGGCGAAGATGTAGAAAATATTCTTCTTAAGCTTATACAAGCAGCAGATTACGATATAGAAAAAGCTGAAAGAGGGATTGTCTATATTGATGAAGTGGATAAGATAGCTAGAAAATCAGAAAATCCATCCATTACAAGGGATGTTTCTGGTGAGGGTGTACAGCAAGCACTGCTAAAAATTTTGGAAGGAACAGTTGCGAATGTTCCACCACAGGGAGGGCGAAAGCATCCTCATCAAGAATTTATACAGATTGACACGACAAATATACTTTTCATTGTAGGCGGCGCATTTGACGGAATAGAAAAAATAATAGAGTCTAGGATAGGTAAGAAATCATTAGGATTTGGTTCAGAAGTCCAAAGTAAACAGGAAAAGAAGATAGGTGAAATCCTGAAGAATATAATGCCTGAGGACTTGTTAAAATTCGGCCTTATTCCTGAGTTTATAGGAAGGCTGCCAATTGTCGTTACACTTGATTCACTTGATAAAGATGCATTAGTGCGTATATTGACGGAGCCAAAGAATGCTTTGACGAAGCAATATGAAAAGCTGTTTGATTTAGACGGTGTAAAGCTTGAATTCGATAAGAAGGCGTTAAATGCAATTGCGCAAAAGGCTATAGACAGGAAGACTGGTGCTAGAGGATTGAGATCTATACTTGAAGAACTTATGCTGGATGTAATGTATGAGATTCCTTCAAGTGACAACATAGAAAAATGCATTATAACAGAAGAAACAGTCTTAAACAATGCACCACCTACGATTGTTTATTCTGAGTCTCAAAAGACTAAAAAAAGAGCTAAAAAGTCTGAATCAGTTTCATAACTTGTAATAAGCTTGTAATAAGAAGTATATAAAAACCTCCTTCTATCACATAATATCAAATGTAGAAGGAGGTTTTTTATGATACAAAATATTATGATGCCGTATGAATTAAAACAAAGGCTTATTCAAGAGCATTTGGCAGAACCGCTAAAAGAAAAATGCCGCATACGACAAATAGAAGATATCTT
The DNA here is from genome assembly GCF_030534315.2 of Thermoanaerobacterium sp. CMT5567-10. Lineage (NCBI taxonomy): Bacteria > Bacillati > Bacillota > Clostridia > Thermoanaerobacterales > Thermoanaerobacteraceae > Thermoanaerobacterium > Thermoanaerobacterium sp. CMT5567-10. The sequence goes on along the minus strand of NZ_CP130558.2, from coordinate 686,655 downwards.
AGGACAAGATGAAGCTGTCTTTAGAATATTAAATAACTTAAGAAAGGATAGGCCGAAAAATATTGTATTACTAGGTCCTGAAGGGACCTGGAAGAAAGACATCTTAAGAGCATGTTTTAAAAAAGTTCAATATGAAGGCAGCAGTTTTTTTAAAAATGGGGAATTTATAGAATATTATCCTGAGAAAAACTACAGTGATGATTTAATATATACTACATTATTTGGACGTTTAGAAGAAATTGATTGTGCTTCAATGAAATTACAGAGGCTAAAAATTGGTCTTGTTACACGAGCAAATAAAGGAATACTTTATATAAATAATATAGAAAATGTAAAGGAATATGTTATTTTTAAGCTAGTAGATGTTTTAAATGAAAAGAAGGTAAAGTTTGGCAAAATACGCATTTCAGAGGCAACTCCAGGATATTTAAAACGTTTTTTAACAGAAGGATTGCCAGCAGATTTTTGCTTAGCAGTAAATGTAATTGATATTAAGTCGATACCTGAAGATATGTTAACCATCTGTGATATTGTATCTTTTAAAAAACAAGATAAACGTGTGTTGAAAGAGTTAATTAAAAAAACGGCTGATAAAGGTTTATTCTATATAGAAGATGATGTGTGTGATGAAATTGCAAGTGTAGCAAAAAGCGGTGAAGATGCGGTTAGAATACTGCAGCACGTTGCACTTAATGCTCTTAAAAATGGGAGAAGCAAAATAATCAAAGAGGACTTAAAAGCTTGATTTTCTAGTTTTTGAGATTGAAATATTTTAATGTATAATATACTTATTAATAGGCAAATAGACAAAAGAGGTGACATTATGGACAAGAAATACATACTGCCGATGGTTCCATTGAGAGGTTTAACTGTATTCCCGTATATGGTTTTGCATTTTGATGTTGGAAGAGGAAAATCGGTTAGAGCTATTGAAGAAGCAATGCTTAGAAATCAGCTTGTCTTTTTGGTTACTCAAAAACATGCTGATATTGACGAACCTACAATAGATGATATATATAGTGTTGGCACGATTACGAAAGTAAAACAGATGCTGAAGCTTCCTGGCGAAGCTGTGAGAGTTCTTGTTGAAGGTATATCAAGGGCTGAATTAAAGAATCTGATAAGTTCTGAAAGTTTTTTTGAAGTAGAAGTTGTAGAAAGAATAGATAATACAGAGATAGAAAAAGACAGCGAATTGGAAGCCTTAATGAGAAGCGTAACGTCAGCTTTTGAGGAGTATATAAGTATTTCATCAAAAATACCATTAGACAGTATTTACAGTGTTGTATCTATAGAAGAGCCGGGAAGGCTTGCTGACGTTATAACAGAACATTTAAGCTTAAATCAAAGCCAAAATCAAGAGCTTTTAGAGTGCTTTGACACGAAGGAAAGACTGGAGAAGCTATTAGGGTTTATATTGAAAGAGCTTGATATACTTGAAATAGAGAAAAAAATAAATATGCGGGTCCACAAGCAGATAGACAAAAGCCAGAGGGAGTATTATTTGAGAGAGCAATTGAAAGCTATTAAAGCCGAACTTGGAGAATCTGATGAAATAGATCAGGAAATAGATGAATATGAAGAAAAAATCGAGTCAAAAGATTTGCCTGATTATGTTAAAGAAAAAGCTAGAGAAGAGTTGAGAAGATTAAGCAGGATGGGACTAGGTTCTGCAGAAGGATCCGTTGTTAGGACGTACATAGATTGGCTTTTGGACCTTCCGTGGAATGAAGAGACTAAAGATGTGCTGGATATAAAAAGAGCAGAAAAAATATTGAATGAAGATCATTACGGATTAAAGAAAGTAAAAGAGAGGATTTTAGAGTTTTTGGCTGTAAGAAGCTATCATGAAAAGATGAAAAGTCCGATTCTATGCCTTGTAGGTCCTCCTGGCGTCGGAAAGACATCCCTTGGAAAATCTATCGCAAGGGCAATGAATAGAAAATTTGTAAGGTTGTCACTAGGTGGAGTTAGAGATGAAGCTGAGATAAGAGGACATAGAAGGACATATGTAGGGGCAATACCAGGTGGCATAATTAATTCATTGAAGATTGCAGGTTCCAAAAATCCAGTTTTTCTTTTAGATGAGATAGACAAGATGAGCTCTGACTTCAGAGGCGATCCAGCATCAGCAATGCTGGAAGTTTTGGATCCAGAGCAAAACTCTACATACAGAGACCATTACATTGATTTGCCATTTGATTTATCAAAGGTGCTTTTTATAACAACTGCTAATACATTAGACACGATACCAGCTCCGCTTCTTGACAGAATGGAAGTCATATATATATCTGGGTATACGGAGGAAGAAAAATTGCAAATAGCAAAAGAACATTTGGTTCCCAAAATATTAAAAGAACATGGTGTAACAAATGATGTTATAAAAATACAAGATTCAGCTATAATCGGCATAATATCAGAGTACACAAGGGAAGCTGGCGTAAGGGCGTTAGAGCAGAATATAGCAAAAGTAGTAAGAAAGTCTATCAAAACTATAGTGGAAGATAAAGCTAATTCAATAAAAGTCGGAAAGCAAAATCTACAAAAATACCTTGGGAAGCCATTATTTAGAGTCGATAAAGCAAATCTGCAAGACAAAGTAGGTATGGTTACTGGCCTTGCATGGACTAGAGTTGGCGGTGATACACTTACGGTTGAAGCAACTACAATGCCTGGAACAGGAAAACTTACGCTTACAGGGCAGTTGGGAGATGTCATGAAAGAATCTGCACAAGCAGGTTTCAGCTATATAAGGGCAAATGCTGATTTGCTTGGAATAGATGAGGATTTTTATAAGGATCTGGACATACACATACATGTGCCAGAAGGTGCAATACCAAAAGACGGACCGTCTGCAGGCATTACAATGGTCACAGCAATGGTTTCAGCTATCAAAAGGGTACCGGTAAGAGGCGATATAGCCATGACAGGTGAAATCACACTGACCGGTAAAGTATTGCCTATTGGAGGCTTAAAGGAAAAAGTTTTAGCTGCCCATAGGGCTGGTATACTAAAGATAATTGCACCAGCAGATAATAAAAGAGATTTAGACGAGATACCGCAAAGTGTTAAAAGAAAGATGGAATTTAAGTTCGTTTCAAATATCGATGAAGTCTTAAAAATATCGTTAGTAGGTGAGAACTCATATGAAGATTAAATCAATAGAGCTTAAGGTTTCTGCGTATAATAAAAGTCAATATCCAGATGACGGGCTAATGCAAATTGCTGTAATAGGCAGGTCGAATGTAGGCAAATCATCTTTTATAAATACCATAGTTAACAGAAAAAATTTCGCAAGAGTTAGCCAGAAGCCGGGAAAGACGCAAGGTATTAATTTTTACCTTGTAAATAATTCATTTTACTTAGTTGATCTTCCTGGCTATGGCTATGCTGAAGTTTCAAAAGAGATGAAAAAACAGTGGTCAATAAATATTGAGACTTACTTAAATGTTTCAGAATATCTCCAAGGTGCAATAATGCTTGTAGACATCAGGCATAGGCCTACAGATGATGATGTCCTAATGGTGAATTATTTAAAACAGAGAAATTTAAATTATGTTGTTGTTGCTACAAAATCGGATAAGCTGAATAGGCAGGAAATTCAAAGGTCCCTGAATGTCATATCCGAGACACTTGAAGTCGACAAAGATAAAATTGTACCTTTTTCATCTTTGAAGAAAACTGGTGTAGATGATGTCTACACCTGTTTAGATTTTATTCTTGAGAACAACAAAAAATTCGAAGATTAACGACGATAATGGAGAATTATTAAATGTATTCGTTAAATATCAGTTAATTTGATTAAAAATGAAAATATATGGTGTTTGATTGACATTTGCTATTGAAAAGTATCAGTTGTATAATGGTTTTATAGTTATCGTAATAAAATAAGCCTAATTCCAATGGAAACGGGGGACCCAATAACTGGGGCGAAATTCGAAAGAATAGGGTTAAGCTTTCTTAGATCCTAGCCCGTCAGCTAACCCCGTAGGCTTTTAAGGAGAAGTTAAAAAACTTGAGGACTTCAGGTTTTTTTATATTTTTGGGGAAATTACGCTGTAAAAAAAGATGAGACATGATTAATATACGTTGTTTCTACTATTATGATGAAATCATAGATATTTATATTTGATATTATTTTTGGAGATGAAGAAATGACTGTAAGGCAAAAAGTGCAGCATATTTTAAACAGTATAACGCCGATACAGGTGCTTGCTTTAGGTTTTGCTACAGTGATATTGATAGGAACATTTATTCTTATGCTTCCAATATCATCGAGTACAAACACTGAGACAGATTTTACGACAGCTTTATTTACTGCAACATCTGCTACATGTGTTACGGGTTTAGTAGTAGTTGACACAGGGACATATTGGTCTAGATTTGGCCAGACAGTTATTATGATTCTAATACAAATTGGCGGACTGGGGTTTATGTCATTTGCAACTCTTTTATTTATGGTAATGGGCAAAAAAATAACTTTTAAAGAAAGACTTGTTATGCAGGAAGCTATGAATGCTCTTACACTGCAGGGGATAGTTAGGCTTATTAGGTATGCACTTATAAGCACATTTGTAATTGAAGGTATTGGAGCAGTATTATTATCATTTAAGTTTATCCCTCAGTTTGGCTTTTGGGAGGGACTTTTTAGAGGAATATTTCATGCAGTATCTGCTTATAATAATGCCGGATTTGATGTCTTTGGCAATTTTAAGAGCTTAATACAGTACACTGAAAGTTTTTCTGTAAATTTTGTGATAATGACATTAATCGTTTTTGGTGGGTTGGGATTTACAGTTCAATATGATATTATCAACAAACGGCAATTTAAAAAATTTTCTCTTCACTCAAAAATTGTAATCATAACAACATCAATTTTAATCGTGGTTGGTGCTTTAATGTTTTTCTTATTAGAACATGACAATCCTGAAACAATGAAATACCTTTCTTTTAAAGGCAAGGTGCTGTCATCATTGTTTGCAGCTATAACGCCTAGGACTGCTGGATTTAACACGCTTGATATTGCAAAGATGACAGATGCTTCAAATTTCTTTACAATCATATTGATGTTTATAGGTGCATCACCTGGATCTACAGGAGGCGGTATTAAAACATCAACATTTGCAGTTATCGTAATGACTCTGTTTTCAGTAGTAAAAGGCAGAGAAGATACCGAAGTATTATCTAAAAGGATTCCAAAAGACGAAGTTTATAGAGCGTTTTCAGTAATTTGTATAGGTATATTTATAATTATTTTTGATGTTTTACTTTTATCTGTATTTGAGAAAGCAGACTTCTTATCAATTTTTTACGAAGTTGTATCAGCATTTGGTACTGTAGGCCTTACGATGGGGTTGACACCCCACTTAGACATAGTTGGAAGAATGGTAATAATATTGACAATGTATGCAGGGAGAGTTGGACCATTGACAGTAATATACGCACTTATGCGAAGACATGCAAATTCAAATGCAGCAATAAAATATCCCGAAGACAATGTATTAATTGGTTAGGAGGTTATATATTATATATCATGAGTGGAAAACAATTTGTAGTAATAGGTTTAGGAAGGTTTGGATCAAGTGTTGCAACGACATTATATTCACTAGGTTGTGATGTGTTGGCGATAGACAGTTCAGAAGAAAGAGTCCAGAGGATATCAGACAGTGTGACTAGAGCAGTGCAGGCTGATGCAACAGATGAAAAAGTACTAAGATCTTTAGGTGTAAGGAATTTTGATGTTGCAATAATAGGTACTGGAACAGATATACAAACAAGCCTTATGGTTACGCTTATGGTAAAAGAACTTGGTGTAAAAACAGTTGTAGCGAAGGCCTTAAATGAACTTCATGCAAAAGTATTGCTGAAAATCGGAGCAGATAGGGTCATATTTCCAGAAAAAGAAGCAGGGATAAAATTGGCTCATAGTCTTACATCGTCAAATATACTTGATTTTATAGAGCTTTCACCTGAGTACAATATTGTTGAAATAATGGCTCTTAGAGATTGGATAGGCAAATCTTTAAATGAATTGAAACTAAGACAAAGGTTTGGATTAAATATTATTGCAATAAAAAGAGAAAATAATATTAAAATTACTCCTTCTGCTGACGATATAATAATGGAAGGCGATAACCTATTTGTTATTGCGTCGATTGATAGTATAAATAAATTGAATAACAGTTAAGATTAATATATGAGAGTCTGACAACTGTTGAATTTTAAGGGTTCTGTGAAAATAGTGTTTGAATTTTACATTGTAAAGTATTATAATTGTATTCAAAAGCAAGAAAGGGGTGATACGAGTGGAGATAGGACAGTCTGTAGTATTTACAATCCCTATTTTAGGTGGCATTCCTGTGACGACAACAGTTGTTGTAACATGGTTAATAATGGCTGTACTTACTATAGCGTCTATTATCGTTACAAGAGGCTGGAAACTTGTTCCTACCGGCGTACAGAATTTCGTTGAAACCATTGTAGATGGCTTAAATTCATTTACAAAAGATGCTCTTGGAGAGTATTGGTCATCATTTGCACCTTATCTTGGAACAATTGCGTTATATTTAATATTAGCAAATACTATCGATCTATTTGGAATAGCACCTCCTACAAAAGATTTAAGTGCCACATCTGCAATGGCTATAATGTCTATTATAGTTGTTATAATAGCATCAATTAAAGCAAAAGGCATAAAAGGATATGCAAAATCATTTTTTGAACCGATGCCCTTCTTTTTCCCAATGAAAATACTTGATATGTTTACGAGACCATTATCACTTGCAGCCAGGTTGTTTGGCAACATCATAGCTGCATTTATAATAATGGGTTTAATAAGTAAAGTGGCACCAATAGTCGTTCCAGCTATATTCAGCATCTACTTCGACTTGTTTGATGGTGCACTTCAGATGGTAGTTTTTGTATTTTTGACAACGCTTTATATTGAAGAAGCTGTTGAATAAGAATAATCCGTCTTTCAAGGTAAAAATTGATATTAAAAAGATTTATGTATAAAATAATATAAAAAAATAAAAGGAGAGATGAAGATGAATTTATTGGCAATAGGAGCAGGAATTGCTGCGATTTCAGGTATTGGTGCAGGAATTGGTATAGGTATAGCTACAGGAAAGGCTGTTGAAGCTGTATCAAGGCAGCCGGAGGCAAGAGGCAGTATAATGCAGTTCTTACTTTTAGGTGGTGCTTTGTCTGAAGCAACTGCTATATATGGATTGCTAGTTGCATTTTTGATAATATTCTTCATGAAACCATAATGATACGAAAGAAGGTAATAATTTGAGCCTTATAAATCCATATACGTTCATTTTTACGATTATAAATCTCGTTGTTTTATATCTGATATTGAGAAAGTTTCTCTTTAAACCAGTGACAAAATTTATGGAAGAAAGATCACAAAAAATTAAAAATTCACTTGAAGAGGCTGATAGGAAAGTTCATGAAGCTAACGAATTAAAAGCACAATACGAAGAGATATTAAAAAAGGCTGACGATGAAGGAAAGGCTATCATTGATAGAGCAGAAAAATATGCAAAAGAAAAAGCAGATAAGATAATAGAACAGGCAAATATCGAAGCAAAGGCTATAATAGAAAGGGCAAAAGAAGAAGCAGAGACAGAGAAAATTAAAGCAATGCATGATTTAAGAGTTAGCTTGTCACACCTCATAATAGAAGCTGCTTCAAAAGCTATCGGCAATATCAATATTGATGATGATAAAATAATCAACGAGGTGGTTAAGGAGGCAGGTGCATCTTGGAACAAGTAATAGCAAAAAAATATGCACGTGCTCTTTTTAACACAGCTAGAGAAAATAACAATATCGAAAAGTATTATGATGAACTTAAAAGCATTTTAAATATGTTAAAAAATAAGCAAATATATAAAATTATTACAAATAGAGGAATGTACATCAGGCAAAAAATGAGCTTTGTTGATGCGATTTTAGATGGGTATGATAAAGAAATAATTAACTTTTTAAAATTGATAATATCGAAGCATAGAGAGACAATTTTTGATGAAATATTCATTGAGTATGAGAAATTGTACATGGATTACAAGGGAATTATAAATGCAACTTTAATTTCGGCCCATCCATTGGACTTAAAGACCCTTGAAGAAATCAAAAATAGACTGGAATCAAATTTTAATAAAAAAGTTTGCATAAATCAAACAGTGGATGAGTCTATACTCGGTGGGCTTAAGATATTAATAGGAAATAAAGTTATCGATGGATCTATAAAAAGGAAACTTGATCTACTCCTTAAAAATCTTGTAACTGCAAGTTAATAAAAAGTACTCTATAAAATAGAAGGTGAATATATGGATATAAAACCTGAAGAAATAACATCAATTCTGGAAGATAAAATAAAAAATTTTGATTTTACCCTTAAGACAGAAGATATAGGTTATGTAATTACTGCTGGTGATGGCATTGTCAAGATATATGGACTTGATGAAGCAATGTATGGAGAAATGGTTGAATTTGAAAATGGCGTCTATGGAATGGTAATGAATCTTGAAGAAGATAATGTTGGTGCCATAATTCTTGGCGATCCTGAAGCAATTAAAGAAGGTACTACTGTAAAGCGTACTGGAAAAGTAGTTGAAGTACCTGTAGGTCCTGGTCTTTTAGGTAGAGTCGTTAATCCACTAGGTCAACCTCTAGACGGTAAAGGACCTATAAAAAACGATGGAACAAGGCCTGTTGAATATCCAGCTCCACCTATTATAAAGAGGAAACCTGTTGATACTCCGCTACAGACCGGAATCTTAGCAATAGATGCTATGATTCCAATTGGTAGAGGGCAGAGAGAGCTTATAATAGGAGATAGGCAGACTGGAAAGACAGCTATCGCAGTTGATACTATAATAAACCAAAAAGACAAAGATGTTTACTGCATATATGTTGCAATAGGTCAGAAAGCTTCGACAATAGCGGGACTTGTGAATACATTGGAAAAATTTGGTGCAATGTCATACACAACGGTTGTAGCATCGACAGCAAGTGATTCTGCAGCACTGCAGTATTTAGCACCATATGCTGGATGTGCTATGGCAGAGTATTTCATGTACAACAAGAAGGATGTCCTTATAGTATATGATGATCTTTCAAAACACGCTGTTGCATACAGAACGATTTCGCTCCTTTTAAGAAGACCGCCAGGAAGAGAAGCATATCCTGGAGATGTATTCTATCTCCATTCAAGGCTTTTAGAGCGTTCTGCTAAGCTTTCTGACGATATGGGCGGCGGTTCAATTACTGCACTGCCAATAATAGAAACACTTGCAGGCGATATATCAGCATACATTCCTACAAATGTTATATCTATAACAGATGGACAGATATATCTGGAATCTGAGCTTTTCTATTCAGGCATAAGACCTGCTATAAACGTGGGTCTATCAGTATCACGTGTCGGTGGTGCTGCGCAGAAAAAAGCCATGAAAAAAGTATCTGGCAGAATGAGATTAGAGCTTTCCCAGTACAGGGAACTGGAGGTATTTGCACAGTTTGGCTCAGATCTTGATAAATCGACACTGGATTTACTAAAGCAAGGCGAGAGGATAGTAGAAATAACGAAGCAACCAAGATATCAGCCGATTTCGATGGAAGATCAGGTCATAATGATATACACGGTTATGAACAAATACTTGGTAGATGTTGAGCTTCAAGATGTAAAAAAATTTGTAAAAGATCTGCTTGAGTTTATTGATATAAACTACCCGGATATTAAGAAAACCATAAGAGAGACAGGCAAGTTAGAGGATGATATAATTGAAAAATTAAAGGCGGCTATCGAGGAGTATAAGAGCAAATACGCATCGAAAGGTGATGCATAATGGGGAAAAGGGATATTCAATTAAGGATAAAAAGCATCAAAGAGACGCGGAAAATAACGAGAGCTATGAATCTCATATCGGCAGCAAAATTCAGAAAAGCAAAGGCGATGCTGGATAATGTGAGACCGTATTATGAAAAAATACAGTCTACAATGGAAGATATATTGATTCATAGCGGTGAGGCTACATCCCATTATTTTGAAAGACAGCATGAAGCCAAAGGAGCAAGAAAAAAAGCCGTCATAGTTGTTACAGGCGATAAAGGTTTGTGTGGTGGATATAATCATAACGTCATAAAACAAGCAGAAGAAGTTATTGATGGCGATACACAAAACCTCATGGTGATAGGTGAAGTAGGACGCACCTATTTCTTGAATAAAGGTTACAACGTAGACGTAGAATTCCTATACACTGCACAAAATCCTACCACATCTGCAGCTGGTGAGATATCTGATTTATTGGTAGATATATATGATAGAGGCATTATAGATGATATTTATGCAGTATATACTGAAATGGCCGGTTTAAAGCAGATAGTAAAGACGATTAAAATATTGCCGCTGGACATAAAAAATTTTGACAGCAATAAGGATGTAAAAATTTTAAGCGATATGATATACGATCCATCCCCTACTAAAGTATTTAATTTACTTGTGCCTGAGTATATTAAAGGCATAGTGTACAGCTTCTTGGTAAATGCTTTTGCATCAGAGCATTTTTCACGTATGGTTGCTATGGATGGTGCAACTTCAAATGCAGACAAGATGATAGCTAAATACACTTTGGAATATAACAGGCTGAGGCAAGCTTCTATAACGCAAGAGCTTTCTGAAATAATAGGAGGTTCATCTGTTTAGCTGGAACTGAAAGTATTTAAATTATAAAAATAAAATTTTAGATAGTGAATGGAGGCTAATATGAAAAAGGGTTATATAACACAGGTAATAGGTCCGGTTGTTGATATACGTTTTGACGAAGATTTGCCACCCATCAACAATGCGATTAAGATACCATTTAAGGATGATGAAATAGTCGTCGAAGTATCTCAACATACAGGTGACAATACAGTAAGATGTGTTGCTATGTCGTCAACCGATGGATTAAAGAGAGGGATGGAATGTTTTGATACAGGTGGGTCAATTTCGGTACCGGTCGGCGAAGGTACACTTGGCAGAATGTTTAATGTGCTGGGGAAAGCTGTCGATGGACTTGGTGAAGTGAAAGCAGATAAGTATATGTCTATACACAGAGATGCACCAAGCTTTGAAGAACAAAGCCCTGTCACTGAGGTATTGGAGACAGGTATAAAAGTCATAGATCTTTTAACACCATATGCAAAAGGTGGCAAGATTGGACTATTTGGTGGTGCAGGTGTTGGAAAGACAGTTTTAATAGAAGAGTTAATCAGAAATATAGCGACAGAGCATGGCGGATACTCAATCTTTACTGGTGTTGGAGAGAGAACTCGTGAAGGCAACGATTTGTGGCATGAGATGAAAGAGTCTGGTGTTTTAGACAAGACAGCATTTGTCTTCGGTCAGATGAATGAGCCACCAGGAGCTAGAATGAGAGTTGGACTCACCGGTCTTACAATGGCAGAGTATTTTAGGGATGAAAAGCATCAGGACGTTTTGCTATTTATTGATAATATATTCAGATTTATACAAGCAGGCTCGGAAGTATCTGCTCTCTTAGGCAGGATGCCATCTGCCGTAGGTTATCAGCCGACACTTGCTACAGAGCTTGGTGCATTGCAGGAGAGAATAACTTCTACAAAGAGCGGGTCAATTACATCTGTTCAAGCGGTATATGTACCTGCAGATGACTTGACAGATCCGGCGCCTGCAACGACATTTACACACCTTGATGCGACGACAGTTTTATCTAGAAGCATTGTTGAAATGGGTATTTATCCTGCGGTTGATCCACTTGATTCTACATCAAGAATATTAGAGCCTAACATTGTAGGTGAGGAACACTACAATGTAGCAAGGCGTGTACAGGAGATACTGCAAAAGTATAAAGAACTACAGGACATAATAGCTATTCTAGGTATGGATGAATTATCAGATGAAGATAAGCTTACGGTCTACAGAGCAAGGAAGATACAGAGATTTTTATCACAGCCTTTCTTCGTTGCTGAGACATTTACTGGAATACCAGGCAAATATGTCCCGCTAAAAGAGACGATAGAAGGATTTAAAAAGATAGTAGATGGTGAGATGGACGATATACCAGAAGCAGCATTTTTCATGGTAGGAAATATTGATGAAGTGTATAAAAAAGCTGAAGAAATGAAGTGAGGTGTATAATATGAGTAAGTACCACCTCGAAGTTTTGACACCACATCGCAAATTTTACGATGGAGATGTTGAGGAAATCATTGTTACAACAAGTGCTGGAGAAATCGGTGTACAAAAAGGACATATTCCTATGACAGTGGCTCTTGGCATTGGCACTTTAAAGATAAAAAATGACAATGAGTGGAAAGAAGCCAGCATATCAAACGGATTTATGGAAGTCAAGCAGGATAATGTAGTAATACTGGCAGATGCTGCCGAATGGCCTGAAGAGATAGATATTATGAGGGCAGAAGCAGCAAAACAGAGAGCAGAAGAAAGGTTAAGACAGAAGAAAAGCCAGCATGAGTATCTGCTTGCAAAAGCCGCTTTGCGGCGTGCCCTCGTCAGAATGAATATTGCAAAAAAATACAAAAAGATGTAAGAAATACCTCCACGATTGTGTATAAAAACATCCTATTTAGACTAAAATCTAAATAGGAGAAAATAGTGGAGGTGTTTTTATATGAAAAAGGTAACAGTTATAATATTGATGTTCATAATATTGGCAGGGACATTTAATGTTTATGCTGCTCCAAGTGACAATATTATTACAAAAGAAAAAGCTATCTCAATTGTAAAAGACAGGCTGGGAGATATAAAATACGATAATTTAAACGTCCAATACAGAGAGTTTACAAATAAAGATTCAGTGTGGATATTAAGTTATACTAAAAATGATATTTTTGAAAATACTTCAATAACTCTAAATGCGAAAAGTGGAGATATTATAAGGTATAATTATATATCTGATTATAATGGAAGCAAAAATTTAAACAGAGATGACGCAAAGAAAATAGCTGATGAATTTTTGAACAAGGTAAGGCCAACAAATCTTAGCAAATATAAATTTGACAGCACGTATGAAAATGACAGTTATAGGGAATACAATTTTAAATGGAGAAGAGAAGAGAATGGTGTGAAAGTTTTATACGACACAATAAATGTATCTGTCGATAAAAAAACGGGATATGTTACACATTACACGTACGATTGGACAGACGGAGACCTGCCTACGCTTAAAAATGTGATAGATATAAATGAGGCCACGAAACTTTTTAAAGAATATTTAAGACCAAGATTAGTGTACACAGTAATATATAACAAAAATAAAGGTGATGTGAAACTGGTATATTTTTCACCATCACCTCAGTACATGATAAATGCATATACAGGTGATATAATTGATATAAATGGAACTAAAGTTGAATTAAAAAAGACAGGTGAAGAAAAAATTACATTAGACAAATTTTACAATAAATCTAGTAAGCCTGTTACAAAAGATGAAGCATATAAAATAGCATCGAAGTATGCATCTAAAGACTACGAATTAAAAAACACAGCATACATCGAAAAATACGCATGTCTTGATTTAAATGTTTGGACGTTTGCATGGAATAAAGTTAATGGAATAGGATATCTACATGTGGCAGTTAATGCAAATACAGGTAATGTCGTAGATGTGCTGAAAAGCACCAAAAGTGATTTAAGTATATCAATTTCCCGGGTAAATGCATTAAAAAAAGCGGAATCATTTATAAAGGATAATTTCAAAGACGTAGTACCTTATCTCGATTTTAACAGCAATTTAGATACCAATACACGTGAAGCAATCTACGGATACCACTTTGTATTTCCGCTTAAACAGTACAATATTCCATTTATAAATAATGGTATAACTATTGATGTAGATGGAAAAGGAAATATATCAGCGTATACTTATAAAAATTACGACGTACCGATTCCGATGCCGTCAAACATCATGACGCAGGATAAAGTAACAGATAAATACTTAACGAGTGGAAACTTCTCATTGAAATATTATAAACCAGAAGGCAAAGATATAATACCAGTTTACACTGTAGATGATCCTATTTATTCAAACTTGATAGATGCCATTTCAGGTGAAATAATAAAACCATATTAAAAAGGGCTTTTTTAAGCCCTTAATTTATCTTTAGACGGTATTTCAGATAAAATCATGCTTAAAAGCATTAAAAAACCGCCGATTATAGATTTCAATGTCATAACCTCACCAGCCACTAGAAATGCTGTGATGGCGGAAAAGACAGGTTCCAGCGAAAAGATAATAGCTGCATGTGTAGCAGATGTGTTTGCTTGCATAGTATTTTGAACGGTTAATGCAAAAGCTGTTGCAAAAATACCCGTCAATATAAGTGCAAACCATACAGTTTTGTTTGCCGGTATAGTTGGTTTTTCATATATAAATGATAAAATCCCACTTAGAATCGCAACAACCAGGATTTGTATCATTGCAAATGAAATAGTATCCACAGATGGTGCATATTTTGCAATTAAGACGATCTGAAATGCAAATGATACTGCACACAAAAAAGTAAGGAAATCCCCAAAGTTTATCTTTAAATCAACATTTGTTGTTATAAGCAATAACCCTACCATTGCTAATATGACGCTTATCCACGATGTTTTCGACAGTTTTGCTTTTAAGAAAAATGCTTCTAATATAGGTACAAGCACTACATTGAATCCACTTATAAAACCAGACTTTGATGCTGTAGTGTATTTTAGACCCAATGTTTGAAATGCATAGCCTAAAAATAACATTGTACCAACAAGGACTGAAACAATAAATGTTCTTTTATCTATATTTATTAGCCTTTTGCCGTACAGGATTGCCAGTACTATGAACGCAAGCATAAATCTTAAAAACAGAAAATTGTACACAGGTATTACGCTTGTTGCATTTTTTACTATTATAAAAGTGGATCCCCAGATGACTGTGACTAAGATTAACATGATGTCGCTTTTTAATTTTTTTGTCAATCCTTAAGCCTCCCTATTTGAAATTATGGCCTAAATTTCTGTGCAATTGGCATGCGCCTTCCGACGCCGAATGCTTTTGTTGTAACTTTAAGACCCGGTGCTGCCTGTTTTCTCTTGTATTCTGCATTGTTGACCTTTCTGATTACATCTCTTACAATGTCTTCATCATAGCCTTCTGATACGATCTCGCTTATTGATTTATCATCTTCTATATATAACTTAAGTATATCATCTAGTATTTCATATGGTGGCAGTGAATCAGTATCCTTCTGATTTGGCCTTAACTCTGCAGATGGAGCCTTTTCAATGGTTGACAGCGGTATTATGATTTTGTCTCTATTTATATACTTTGCAAGTTCGTATACCATCGTCTTTGGCACATCGGATATTACAGCAAGTCCACCACTCATATCCCCATACAGTGTGCAGTATCCAACAGCAATTTCTGACTTGTTTCCGGTTGTTAAGACCATGTAGCCTTCTCTGTTTGATATGAACATTAGATAGTTGCCTCTTATCCTGGCCTGCAGATTTTCTTCTGCTAGATCTCCCAAAACGTCGCCATCTTTGTTAAAAATAGAGATATAACTTTTAAAAACATCTTCAATAGGTATTACTCTGTACTGTATGCCTAGATTTTGTGCTAGATCCCTTGCATCATCTTTGCTGCCTTCTGAAGAATAGCGAGATGGCATAGATACGCCCAGTACATTTTCACGCCCTAGAGCTTTTACTGCAAGTGCACATGTGACAGCAGAATCAATACCGCCGCTTAAGCCTACCACTGCTTTTTTAAAGCCTGTCTTTCTGAAATAATCTTTAAGTCCTAAAATTAGTGCATCATGAACCCATGAAATATCTTCTTTGATTTCTTGAAGCGGTTTTAGTTCATCAAGATTTTCAGTATCTACAAAAGCAATATCCTCAGAAAATGACCTTAAGTTTACGACTCTGTCGCCATTGGAATTTATTGCGAAACTGTTACCATCAAAAATCAGCTCGTCATTTCCACCGACTTGATTTACATATATTAGAGGCAGTTTATATTTCTTTGATATTTGCTTTACCATCTTTGTCCTTAATTCTTGCTTTCCAAGGTTATACGGCGATGCGGAAATATTTATAAAAATGTCTGGATTTAGCTTGTACTGCTCTTCCAAAACATCTATATCGTACCTTGGTCTTTCCCAGAAGTCCTTGTCGTTCCATATGTCTTCGCAAATATTTACTGCAAGGCGCATTCCTTTAAAATCAAAGCAAGTCCTACTTTTTGCTGGCTCAAAATACCTTTGCTCATCAAATACATCGTAATTTGGCAAAAGGGTTTTGTCAGCTTGTCCGATTATTTTACCGTTGTATAGAAGTAGTGCTGAGTTATGAAGCATATAGTCTTTTTCTTTATCTTTTGTGGCTATACCTACTATGACGCCAATACCATTTGTTTCAGGTAATATAAGCTCATTTAAAGCACTATATGATGTTTCCAAAAAATCAGGGTTATAAAGTAAATCCTTAGGAGGATATCCAATGATGGAAAGCTCTGGAAATACTATAAGATCCATGTTAGCTTTTTTTGCTTCTTTTATATACTTAATTATTTTTTCACAATTATTTTTAATGTCGCCCACAGTTGGATTCAGCTGTGCTAATGCTATCTTCATAAATCTCACCTCGAAATATTTTCATAAAGATATTTTAGCACATAATGAAAAAAAATACACCAGCATAATGCGGTGCAGTATATTACATAAACTACTGCCATTTGATTATTTTCTTTTCAATGTATACTAAAAGTACGTACATCAATGCAGCCAGCACAGATAAAATTAGGACACTGGACATGACTATGTCAAGCTTGAATATCTGTCCGCCATACACGATGAGATATCCTAGACCAGCTTTAGATACTAAGAATTCGCCTGTTATTACGCCAACCCAAGATAGCCCCATGTTGATTTTTATGGCAGACATGATAGTTGGGATACTGGCTGGCAAAATGCACTTTGTAAGTATTTGATACTTTGTAGCGCCAAATGTCTTTAAAAGTTTTATCTTATCCTCATCTACTTGCATAAAGCCTGTCTCTAAACTTATTATTGTGACGATTAAAGATATAGCCAGTCCCATCGTTATTATAGGTGCTTCGCCATTTCCCATCCATACGATGAATATAGGACCTAATGCGATCTTTGGCAGGCTGTTTAATACTATTAGATATGGTTCAGCTACTTTTGATGCAAATGAAGACCACCAAAGCATGATTGCAATTGCTATGCCTATAAATGTACCAAGTGCAAATCCTATCAATGTCTCACTTAGTGTAACCCATATGTGTGTAAACAGTGAGCCGTCTTCACTTAAATTTATGATTGTTTTAAGCATGCGAGATGGCTGGCTAAATAAGAACGGGTCTATCAATTTAAGCCTTCCGGCTATTTCCCAAACAGCAAAAAATGCAATCAATATTATAACCTGAGTAATTCTTACAGCTATTTCTTTTCTTTTGACTTTTTTTAAGAATTCTCTGTGCTCTTTTGACATTTTTAACGTTGCATCATACATGAACATCAAGCTCCTTCCATATCTCATTGAAATAATCTCTGAATTCTGGGGCTTTTCGGCATCCAATGGGTGAGGGTGTATCGCATGTGAGATGTATCTCATGTATGCTTTTTACAATTGCCGGCCTATTAGACAAAACCACGATCCTGTCGCACATCGCTATTGCTTCAGATATATCGTGGGTAACTATAATAGCTGTCTTTTTTACATTTTTCAATATGTTCCACACCTCATCAGATATTGCAAGCCTTGTCTGGTAATCAAGGGCTGAAAAAGCCTCATCCAATAGCATAATGTCAGGATTTAAAGCTAGAGTCCTGATTAATGCTGCTCTTTGCCTCATTCCTCCTGATATCTGATTAGGATAATGGTATTTAAACTCTGCCAGACCGTATCTATCTAATAGTCCCTCTACATGCCTTATGGATACATCATTGACAGCATTTTGTATCTCAAGGCCCAGAAGAACATTCTGCATGATGTTTCTCCACTCAAAAAGGTGATCTTTTTGTAGCATGTATCCAACTTTGCCGTTTACTTTTACGTTTCCGCCTGATGGCTTCAAAAGGCCTGCTATAATAGATAAAAGTGTGGATTTGCCACATCCAGAAGGACCTATGACTCCTACGAATTCCCCTTCATATACATCAAAAGAGACATTTTTTATTGCTTCTGTTTCGCCCTTTACAGTATGATAGTTTAAAGAGACATTTTTAAGTTCTACCATGACTTTATCCACAAGGCGCACCTCCTGCACAATATTTAAGTATATTTACAGGGGACAATCTTTACATTGTCCCCGCAACATTATTTCTTTATTGATTCCACTGCTTTATTGGAAAAAGTATTGTCTATAAGTACGTTGGAGTCAACTTTGCTGTCTATTTCACCGGCGTTTAACAACACATTTTGAAGTGCGTCAAAATCAGCCGACTTCATTTGCGGTGTTGTACCCCATGCATCTATGCTTTTATACCTGTCGATAACCTTTGCTATGATATCAATATCTGTATCAGGGAAGAATGACTTGATATCTTCAGCAACCTGCTTTGATGAATGGGATTGAACGTAAAGCATGCCTTTGTAAACTGCATTCGTAAAATGCTGTATAATATCAGGATGTTCTTTTATATAGTTTTTTCTAGCGTTAAATGTCGTATACGGCACATCATGTCCGGCAGCACCGACAGATGCTACGATATATCCGCCTTTTTCACTCTCTACCTGTGATGCCGTCGGTTCAAATAGCGCGACGTAGTCTGCATCGGATCTCATGAATGCACCGGCAGTTGCTGTAAATTGCAGATTTGTCACAAGATTTACATCTTTTTTAGGATCTATGCCGTGCTCTTTCAGTACATATTCAAGAGTCATTTCAGGCATTCCACCAGGCCTTCCGCCTATTATCTTTTTCCCTTTCAGGTTTTCCCACTTGAAATTCGGTTCCGGCTTTTTGCCTACTAAGAATGAGCCGTCTTTTTTTGTAAGCTGTGCAAAATTTACAAGGTAATCTTCTTTCCCTTCTTTATACACGTAGACAGTAGTCTCTGGACCTTGCAGTCCTATGTCGGCTTGACCTGATACAACTGCTGTTGCGGCTTTGTCAGAACCTTGTGCGGTTGTTATCTCCAATTGAAGTCCTTCTTCTTTAAAAAATCCCTTATTTACTGCTGCGTAGTATGGTGCATAAAAAATCGAGTGAACTGTCTCAATAAAATTTATCTTTGTAAGCTGTTTATCTTTTGCTTTACATCCTGTAAACAAAACAGATGTAAGTATCAATGTAAGTATAAGCGTAAAAATAAGTAATTTCCTAGGCTTTCTCATGAATATACCTCCCATTTATTTAGATTTCAGTTTATTATATTCTATCAATTGTAAATGGTGATTGAATGTAAAATGCAGTTTTTAAATTAAATGATTTGTTAAATGATTACAGAAGAAGGAAATTAAATATTTTTGTCGAATTAAATTATTTGTGTATTTTTTATAACATGTACAAAGGAGAATAAATATGGCACAAAAAGCAGAAAAAAAAGGAAAAGTCAATGTGAAGGAAAAAAGAAGTATAAACACTATTTTTACAATCGATATCGTATTTTACATATCATTGCTTTTATTAGTGGCATTACCACCGTATTTTAGAGGCATGTACTTCGACAATGAACTTCTGCCTACTATCGGGATTACATCCATTGTGGTGGTGATTTGGTCACTTATAAAGATATTTAAAAAAGAACCCATAATTACTGAGAGACTTGACTATGCTGTATTATCCCTTGTTGGTGCATATCTCATATCGACATTTTTTGCTGTAAATATAAGATCTGCGATAGGGGAGACATTGAAGTATATTGATTATGTTTTTATATACTTAATGGCAAGCAGGCTTTTAAGCGACAAGAAAAAGATATGGATCCTTTTAAATGTACTTGTTTTAAGTTCATTTGGAGTGGCCGCAGTAGGGCTTTTATCTGCTGCAGGATACATAAACTACAACGGGTCATGGGTAGGAGGAAGGATTAATTCCACATTTCAATATGCCAATACTGCTGCATCGTTTTTGATGGCATTTTTGTTTGTGAACTTTGCCCTTATATCATATACAGAAAATAAATATCTAAAAGCACTATATGGGATAGAAGTATTTGTACAGCTTTATGCCTACATATTTACATTGTCCCGTGGTGCATGGGTAATGTTTCCGTTTTTGTTTCTGTTCCTTATCATAATGATGCCAAAAGGTAAAAAGGTGGAGCCTTTCATCTACTTAATAGGTATAGTCGTAGCATCGTCACTGCCTATAGCGAAATTTAATTCTATCGTGAATGGCCCTAAACCACACAATTTGCTTATGTGGATATTTGTAGGAGCTTTGCTATCAGCCATTTTCACATATCTGATAAGTTTCATAGTTGATACTGTAAATAAGATAAGCTTAAAAGTAGGTATATCGATAATTGTTATTGTGGGCATTCTTTCATCAATAGGTGGATACATGGTATTGACATCGCAAATGCCGCTTACATTAAGTCATGGTCAAAATGAGGCCGACAGCTTAAAAAGCGTGACGAGATTTGTCAATGTTGATGCTGACAGGATTTATGTTCTTAAATATGTGGTTAAATCGCAAAATAGCGAAAACAGGGATTGGGCGTATGGAATCACGATAGACAGCAGAAATGATTTAGATCAGCCTACAAAAATTAAAGATGTGTACGACAAAGAAAGTTTCAGCGGAGAAAAAACTATTGAATTTTCTACGTTAAAGGACACCAAGAGGTTGGCTATAACTTTTATAAACAATTTTAAAGGTACGTCTGTAACATTTGAAAAAGCGTATATATATCCAAAAAACAACCCAAAAGACGTACAAAACATTATGCTGAAATACAAGTATCTGCCTGAAAATGTGGCGTCTAGAATACAGGATATTAGCCTAAGTAGCCACAGCAGTTCAGAGCGCATGCAGTTTTACAAAGATGGATTTAAGATTTTTAAAGATTATCCGCTGTTTGGAGCAGGTGGAGGGGCATGGGCATCCCTTTACTTCAAGTATCAGTCTTACCTCTATTGGACTACGCAGACACATAATTACTTCATGCAGGTTTTGCTTGATACAGGTGTAGTTGGAGCAGCAGCAATCATATTCTTCTTAATTGCTCTCATATTATCAATATTTAAGCTCTATAAAGCAGAAATGGATAGATATGAGCGCATACTGCTGGCATCTGCTGCAACAGGCATATTAAGCCTTTATGCCCATGCTGCAATGGATTTTGACCTTTCTTTATCTGCTGTAACGATAGCGCTGTACGCCCTTATTGGCATAATAAACAGCATGAGTATAAGCAGGAAAGAGTCAACAACACCAATTATAAAAGGCAAAAAATTGTACAATGGATATTACAACTATGGAGTTTTAATAGTTGGAATAGTCGTCATGTTTATATCATTCTCTCTTTCGGCTGCGTTGAGATACGCTGAAAAAGGTGACAGTTTGGTGAAGACAAACAATATTGGTCAAGCTATGCAATACTACAAAAGTGCTGTATCATATGATCCGTGGAATGCAAAGTACAGGATGTCTTACGGGCAGACATTGGCTAGCATAGCAGATCAGACAAAGGACGCAGCGACGCTTCAGGAGGCAATGAATGAAGAGCAGAAAGCAGTAGATCTAGAACCCTTTAATTCTCAATTATCGGCGCAGCTTGGAGCTTTTTACCTTGCTCATGGACAGATAGATAAAGGAATACAGTATGTCAAAAAAGCTGTTGAAGTCCAGCCTTTAAGGCCAGAGAACTATCAACAGCTGGCAGATGCGTATAACAAAGTTGGCATGTTTTACCTGCAAAACAACGATAAAGTGAAAGCGAAAGAGTATCTTGAAAAAGCTGTCGATGTGGAGAATTTGTTTAATGAAGCCAATTCTAAATCAGAAGAACCGAAACCTATGACAGATACAATGAAGAAAATAGTAGAAAATTCTAAAGAAGCGTTAAAAGGGATACAGTGATGTATCCTTTTTTTTGTACCCATATTGTACTGATTGACATGTTCGCATTAAATAGATACAATTGATTTAAAATAATAAAATTGTTATACAATAAATAGGGGGAATAAGTACAATGAATGAAAGATATGAGTTAAATAAAAACCTGGCTCAGATGCTAAAAGGTGGAGTCATAATGGATGTTACAACACCTGAACAGGCTGTTATTGCAGAAAAAGCAGGTGCAGTTGCGGTAATGGCACTTGAAAGGGTACCTGCCGATATAAGAGCGCATGGCGGCGTTGCAAGGATGTCAGATCCAAAGATAATAAAAGCGATAAAAGAAGCTGTGTCAATACCTGTCATGGCAAAAGTCAGGATAGGACATTTTGTGGAAGCACAGGTTTTAGAAGCTTTGAAGATAGATTATATTGATGAGAGTGAAGTGCTGACACCTGCAGATGAATCATACCACATAAACAAGTGGCAGTTTAAAGTTCCATTTGTTTGCGGTGCGCGAAACTTAGGGGAAGCATTAAGGAGAATTGGCGAAGGTGCCTCAATGATAAGGACTAAAGGTGAAGCAGGTACAGGAAATGTAGTTGAAGCAGTAAGACATATGAGAACTATAACAGCAGAGATAAAAAGACTTACAACTTTAAGCGATGAAGAACTTATGACAGCAGCAAAGGAATTGCAGGCTCCTTATGAATTAGTAAAATATGTCGCAGAAAACGGGAGACTGCCAGTTGTAAATTTTGCAGCGGGAGGTATTGCAACACCGGCAGATGCTGCACTGATGATGCAGCTTGGAGCAGATGGAGTCTTTGTAGGTTCAGGCATATTTAAATCAGAAAACCCCGAAAAGCGTGCTCAAGCAATTGTAAAAGCTACGACATATTATGACAAACCAGAGATAATAGCAGAAGTATCAGAAGGATTGGGCGAAGCAATGAATAGCATCGATATAAGGGATCTTTCAGAAAAAGATTTATATGCCAATAGGGGCTGGTAAAATGCGTGTTGGTGTTCTTGCGATACAAGGTTCTGTAGAAGAACATATAGATAAACTAAAAAGATTAGATGGTATAACACCTGTAGAAGCAAAAGATAAAGAGACTTTAAAAAGCATAGATGCACTTATATTACCTGGCGGGGAAAGCACTGCCATAGGAAAAATGCTTAATGATTTTGACTTAAAAGATGTAATTATAGATCTTTACAGATCTGGTGCGCCTATATGGGGAACGTGTGCAGGTATGATATTGATGGCTAAACATATCGTGAATGATGATAAAGTTCATCTGGGCATAATGGACATAAAGGTGCGGAGAAATGCGTATGGCAGTCAGCTTGATAGCTTTACAACAAAGCTTAGTATGCCTGACGTATCAAAAGAGGAAGTAGATGCAGTGTTTATAAGAGCGCCTTATATTGAGGATGTAGGAGAAAATGTAAAGGTGCTATCTAGATACAATGGTAAAATAGTGGCAGCGAGGGAAGGCAACCTTTTTGCGACTTCGTTTCATCCAGAACTGACCAACGACTTAAGCTTTTACAAATATTTTTTAGGGCTGCAGTAAATGCAGCCTTAGTTTATATTTTGCATACTTTAAGATTTTATTAAAAATTTTGATAGTAAAAGAAGGATTTTTAAATTTTATGTCGAATAGTAACATGTATTTCAAAAATACACAAAAAATGTATTAGAAAGGTTATTTGCTAATATGGATGAAATGAAAGAGTATGATAATAAAACTATATTAATCGGGGCAGCTTTTAGAGTAGATCCAATTAAAGCCTCGGAGGTGACTAAGATGTATGCAGACAAATTAAATGAAGAACAGAAGAAATATGTAATAAACAATTTAAAAGAAGCGAACTTTAAGATATATACTGAAGAAGAATTAAAAAAGAGTATGGAAGAGGGCATGGAAAAAGGTATAGAAAAAGGTATGGAAAATCTCGTTATAAGATTGTTGAAGAAGAAATTCAGTGATATACCTGAAAAATATATCAAGTTAATCGAAGATGCAGATGAGAAAACTTTGCTTAGGATAGCAGACAACATATTTGAAATTAACGAGATTGAAGATATAGAGAAATACATTGTTAGTTAAATTGTTCTTTACCCCTTTTATTTTTACCACTTATGGGAAATAAAAAAGCAGTGATGAGATGGCAATAGATGCAGTAGAACTGGCGAAAAAGATAGAAAATGAAGATGAAAAAACATATATAATTGGTACATTGATAGGAATAAGTGATAAATTTCTGACCGAAGAATATAAAAATAAATTAAAAGGAGCGATAAGAATGACTAAGATAGCCGAAATGTTGATACAAGAAGGAAAAGCCGAAGGAAAGGCTGAAGGTAAAGCTGAATTAATAATAAAACAATTGAAAAAAAGATTTAACAAAATACCAGAATTGTATGTAAAAAGAATGTACGAATTAAATGTAGATAAATTAGAAAAGATAGGTGAGAATATATTTGATATAAAAAAGATAGAGGATCTAGATAAATACTTTAATGATAATTAGATCGATAAAAAGGTAATTAAACCCTTTATTTTTTTATGCATGAATACTCATGGCAAGATGATGGGTTTAGAAAAAACTTTGACGATACTAAGTGGAACGGATCATGTCTTGTCGCAAATGTTAAAAAATTTGATAGTAAAAGAAGGATTTTTAAATTTTATGTCGAATACATTAAAGTAGTAATATTATCCAGAAATATTCATGAGGCTGTTTCGGCGCCCGTGAATGTTAATGGTGGTAATATTTCCTTGTATAAGCGGAGGCGGTGAATTTATTCACTGGTGTCCGTATGGCGAAGCTATACCTATTTTGAGGGAAATGTGATATAATTTAAGGAGAAAGAAATAAAATGAATGATTGGCACAGCGATTTTGTAACAGCCATAAAAGAAGAGCTAAAAGATGAAAAAGTTGAAATAAAACAAGAAGAATATCTATCAAAAGAGCCTTTAAGAATAGATGTCATAATAATAAAAAAAGAAAAAGATGTAAAAATAAATAAGAGAGTAGGACAAATATTTAAAAGATACAATATAATAGAGTACAAATCTCCAGATGATTATATATCAATAGATGATTATTTCAAAGGTTTAGGTTATGTATATCTATATAAATCAATAATGAATGCTTACGATAAATCACGAAAAGAAGTTGATGACATAAAGATAGATGAATTAACATTGACATTTGTATGTAGCAATCTTCCGAAAAAACTCATATCATTTTTAGTAGAACATAAGATTAAGTTAGACAATTCTGATAATGGCATTTATTATATAGATAATGAATGGATACCGGTGCAGATAATAGTATTGTCTGAGTTAGATAATGTAGAGGAAAATTATCCATTGATGGTTTTATCAAATAACATGTACTTTAGAAATGCAATAGAAAAAGTATTCTCCAGTATAAATGAAGCAAAAGAATACGACAATAAAATAAGGTTAATTGAAGCGGCATTTAGAATAGATCCAGGTATAGTTTCGGAGGTGATTAAGATGTATGCAGACAGATTAAATGAAGAACAGATGAAATATGTAATAAACAACTTAAAGGAAGCAAACTTTAAAATTTATACTGAGGAAGAATTAAAAAAGAGTATGGAAAAAGGTATGGAAAAAGGTATGGAAAAAGGTATGGAAAAAGGTATGGAAAATCTCGTTATAAGATTGTTGAAGAAGAAATTCAGTGATATACCTGAAAAATATATAAAGTTAATTGAAGATGCGGATGAAAAAACATTACTTCAAATAGCAGATAGTATATTTGAAATTAATAAGATAGAAGATTTGGAGAAATATATTGTAAATTAACATTATTAATAAGAGGAGAAAAAGAGTGAAGGATAATAATTTAGACATATCTTATCAGAATAACGATATAATATTAAAATCAATGGCACAAGAGTTTAAAGATAAATCACTTAAGTTTTATGGGATAAATGTACCTAAAATAGTAACAGTTATACCAGCGAACTTGCCGTCAATTGAAGTTAAGGAAGATAGGCTGGATTTTATATTTCTTTTGGAAGATGACTCATTGTTGCATATGGAATTTCAAACGACAAATAAAAAAGCCGATATAAAAAGATTTTTGCAGTATGACACGAGACTTTATAGTAAATATGAGAGAACAATAAGAACTGTTGTAATATATTCTGGCAAAATAGAAGAAGCGATTAGTAGATTAGACATTGGATCAATAATATATAATGTAGAACAAGTATTTTTAGTGAAATATGATGGTGACAAAATATATGAAGAATTGAACGAAAAAATTGATAGGAAATTACAACTAACAGATATAGATAAATTGAACTTGATATTTTTACCACTTATGGGAAGCAAAAAAGGCAGTGATGAGATGGCAATAGATGCAGTAGAACTTGCGAAAAAGATAGAAGATGAAGATGAAAAGACATATATAATTGGTGCATTGATAGGAATAAGTGATAAATTTCTGACCGAGGAATATAAAAATAAATTGAAAGGGGTGATAAGAATGACTAAGATAGCCGAAATGTTGATACAAGAAGGTAAAGCTGAAGGTAAGGCTGAAGGTAAAGCTGAAGGTAAAGTTGAAGGTAAGGCTGAATTGATTATTAAACTTTTAAATAAAAAATTTAACAAAATACCGGAGTTGTATGTAAAAAGAATGTACGAATTAAATATAGATAAATTAGAAAAGATAGGTGAGAATATATTTGATATAAAAAAGATAGAAGACTTAGATAAATACTTTAATGATAATTAGATCGATAAAGGTAATTAAGCCTTTTATTTTTTTATAAAAATTTTAAAAGAGAATTATACGAAATCATAATTTCGGATAATAGGAGTTCATTCTCAACTTAAATTTGATAAAGTGAGGTTTCAGATATGACAACATTGAGAGAACTGTATGAATATAGAGAAATGCTTTTTAGTATGGTAAAGAAAGATCTAAGGACGAGATATAGAGGCTCTTTTTTAGGCTTTTTGTGGACGTTTATTAATCCTTTGCTGCAACTTGTTGTTTATTCAATAGTTTTTTCGACTATTATGAGGATGAATATATATAATTTTGCTATGTTTTTGTTTGTAGCGCTTTTACCATGGATATTTTTTTCTACTTCAATTACACAAAGCACTACTATTGTTATGGCAAATAGCAATCTTGTCAAAAAGATATATTTTCCAAGAATAATATTGCCTATATCTGTTGCACTTACTGGATTTATAAATATGTTATTTGGCTTTATAATCGTGTTTATTGCACTTTTTATTTTTAAAATTCATCTTTCATATTCTATAGTATTATTGCCAATTGTGATGATAAACGAATTAGTGTTTGTAATAGGATTAAGTGTTATTTTTTCTGCCTTAAATGTTTTTTTCAGAGATCTTGAACACATATTGGGAATTGTGACAATGGCATGGTTTTATTTAACGCCTATTGTTTTTCCTATCAATTTAGTACCTGAAAGATATTTTAAATTATTCTTTTTAAATCCAATGACATCAATTATTTTACCGTATAGAGATATTCTCTATTATGGACTTTGGCCAAGTAAAAAATCATTGCTTTTAATATTTTTGATGTCTATATGTTTTGATGTATTTGCATTTATTTTGTTTGATAGACTACAGAGAAGATTTGCGGAGGAAATATGACTATGTATGCTATAGAAGTAAATGACGTAACAAAAATTTATAAAATTCATAGGGGAAAGCCAACCACGTTAAAAGACAGGCTTATTTTAAGAAATAGAAACTTAGTAGATGAATTTATACCTTTAAACAATGTCTCTTTAAAAGTAGAAAAAGGAGAATCGATTGGCATAATTGGAGAAAATGGTTCAGGCAAAAGTACACTTCTTAAGCTGATTTCTAAGATTATATATCCTGATAAAGGTGAAATCATAACAAAAGGTAAAGTGTCAAGTCTTATTGAATTGGGGGCAGGTTTTCATCCTGATTTTACAGGGAGAGAAAATATATATGTTAATGCATCTATTTTTGGTTTTACAAAGAAAGAAATTGATAAAAAAATCGATGATATTATATCATTTTCTGAATTAGAGGAATTTATTGATACCCCTGTAAGAACATACTCATCTGGTATGTATATGAGGCTTGCATTCTCAGTTGCTATAAACATCGATCCGGATATACTATTGATTGATGAAATATTGGCTGTTGGAGATGAACATTTCCAAAAAAAATGCTTTAATAAGTTAAGTGAATTTAAAAAAAAAGGTATTACCATTGTCATTGTATCACATGATATTGGAGCAATTGAAAGATTATGTGATAAAGCTGTTTGGATAGATAAAGGTATTGTAAAAGAAGAAGGAACACCCCGAGATGTTATAAGGTCATATCTTGACTTTCTTGCAGAGAGGGATAACAAAAAAGCTTTGAATGATAAAGAAAAAAGCAGTAAAGCCGATATAAAACAAGAACATGCAATTGGAACAGGAGAAATTAGAATTACAGATGTCAAACTTTTGGATGCAACCGGAGAAGAAAAAAATACATTTGTAACAGGTGATGAAGCTATAATTAAAATATCTTACAAACGTAATTCGGACGTAGGGAATGATGTGGTATTTGGGATGGCAGTATACAATAATAATGGATTAAACTGTTTTGGCACAAATACGCACCTTGATAATATAAATATTGAAGAATTGAAAAGTGAAGGTGAAGTATTATTTCGGATAAAAGAATTAAATCTTCTCGATGGTGAATATTTTCTTGATATTTCATGTCATAGAATTAATGGAGAACTTTATGACTACAAAAAATCAGTATTGACCTTCAATATGTATTCACTTATAAAAGAAGTTGGGATATTCAGATTAGACCATGAATGGCAAATATTATAGTAGGTGATGAATTTGGCTGAAAATAAAAAAAACTTTATATTAGTATTTTTTCTTATGTTATCGATATTATTTTTACTTGCTAATGCACATATATCAAGCGGATTTTATACGAGATTTACAGATGAAGTCCCTGTAAAGTATAAGGTAAATATTGTAAATAAAGTGAATAATTTAAAATTTTCACCGGGGCAAAACGCAATCTTAAAGTTAAGACTTGTAAATGAAGGTTCGTATGTATGGAATAGTTCTGAACCTCAACCTGTATTGTTATCTTATAATATTCTGGACAGTAATTTAAAAGCTGTAAAATCAGATTTGGGAAATATAGTCATTCCAGGTGAAATTTATTATAAATATTTTGTAGATGTATATGTACCAATAACTGCTCCAAATGTGAAGGGGGCTTATTATATAGAGTTAAATCTGAAGAAGGGCAATAAAGTTGTGTATGTGCCAGATGAAAAAATAAAAATTGAAGTCAGATAGGAGGAAGTAACTTGAATCTCGGAAATGCAGAAGAAAACAGACTATTTACGATAAATAATGAGAAAAGATATTTTATAACTGCAGATGATATAAATCCGAAAGTTGAAAACAATTCACTTTCATATATTATCAAAGCTATAACTGATAACTCTACAGTACTTGATGTTGGCTGTTCATATGGTTATTTAGGAGAATGGTTGGTTAAGAATAAAAACTGTCAAGTATGGGGGATAGATATAGATAAAGAAGCTGTTGAATATGTAAAGGAAAGAGGATACTATAAGGATGTATTCAATCTTGACCTTGACTATCCTGAAAAAACAAAAGATGATGAATTTGACAGATTTGCAGATTTAGAAGATATATTTGATTTTGTAATTTGTGCTGATGTCTTGGAGCATTTAAAACAGCCTACAGAAGCTTTGGAGTTTATTGTTTCAAAGTTGAAGTTAGGGGGACAAGTTTTAATTAGCATTCCAAATATTGCGCATATGGATATAATCTTAAATTTATTGGAAGGTAAATTTAACTATTCAGAGCTTGGTATTTTAGACAATACGCATTTGAGGTTTTTTACAAAAAAATCTTTTATTGAATGGATAAGATCAGCTAATGAATTGTATAAAATTAAAGGATTTAAATTTGATGTTAGATATTTAGGGAGCACAAAATATATTTCAGAATTCTTAGATAATATTAAAAACGAATATTCAGAATTATATAAGATGATTTTGAACAATAATCAGGATCTTGAAATTCTTCAAAATATATTTGCATTAACAAAGGTTAATAATTTCGCTAATACTTATGGGTTAGAAGATTTGATAACCAGCATAAATTATCCTGATATTTTTCAAATTATTTCTGGAGAAATAGACAGTAAAAAGAAAGAAATAGAAGATTTAAATTTAGAGATGGTAACTCTTAAAGAGAAGTATGATAAAGAAATTAAGAGTAGAGAACAGGCAATAGAAAATTTAAATTTAGAGATGGTAACTTTTAAAGAGAATTATGATAAAGAAATTAAAAATAGAGAGCAGGTAATTGAGAATTTAACAAAAGAAAAAGATGCTGAAATTGAAAATTTACAGTTAGCTTTAAACAACAAAGAATCATATATAAAAGATATTGAAAGTAGATACAATGAGATTAACAATCAGTTAGCACATATTTATAATTCGCACGGATGGAAGATGTTGTTGAGATATTATAAAATTAGGGATGCTATTTTACCAGGAAATAGTAGAAGAAGAAGACTTTTTAAAGTTGTATTAAAATTACCGCGATTATTTAATAAAAGTAATATAAGAAAAGGTATTTCTTATATTAGAATGTATGGGTTAAAAGCTTTTTTAAGAAAAATTAAATCAAAATTAAGTGGTAACACAAATATACAAAACTCCAAAGTGCAGCTGAATGAAAGTGCTAATATTAATGAGGGCCTTGAAGTTAATGTGAGAGCTATAATTAGTTCTCGCTTTGGGGTGTGTACTCCACTTAGGATTTACTCAATTCCTAACGAAAAGCTTCCACGAGTCAGCATCATTACTGATAGTATCAACAGTGGAAGCCTTTATGGAGGTGTTGGAACGGCAATAATCATGGGTGCCTTGCTTGCAGAGGCTAAAAAAGCGCGGTTAAGAGTTGTTACAAGGACTGAGCGTGCCTATACAAGAAATC
Organism: Thermoanaerobacterium sp. CMT5567-10; assembly: GCF_030534315.2. Classification (NCBI taxonomy): domain Bacteria; kingdom Bacillati; phylum Bacillota; class Clostridia; order Thermoanaerobacterales; family Thermoanaerobacteraceae; genus Thermoanaerobacterium; species Thermoanaerobacterium sp. CMT5567-10. The sequence continues at coordinate 655,519 of NZ_CP130558.2, read as the reverse complement.
TGGATCATATCCTTTCTATACATGGTATTCATCTTTCGAATGATGTAGAATTCGCGTTTGCACCATTTAATGATTCTTCGTACGAAATTGACGTTTTCAGTAATGAATTGTTCATAACAACATCATGGTGGACAACGGCTGCAACAATGGCAAGCGTGAAGCACGAATCAATTATTTACCTTTTGCAGGAGGATGAAAGAATGTTCTATCCGTATGGAGATGACCATCTTCGTTGTACAGAGGTTTTGAGCAGCGAAAATATTCATTTTGTTGTCAATACTCGTTTACTTTTTGATCATTTTTTAATTGCTGGTTTTGATAATATTGCACGTAGAGGTATTTGGTTCGAGCCGGCTTTTTCCAAGGATGTATTTTATCCACGAGCAAGAAAGAATCCTAATAAGCGAATATTGGTTTTCTATGCACGGCCTAACAATTTACGAAACCTATTCTATTTCGGTATTAGATTAATCGATGAGGCTATCATAAGGGGTATTATTGATCTAACGCAGTGGGACATCTTGTTGATCGGCAAGGACATACCGCAGGTAGCTTTTTTTAATGGATATACACCGAAAAAGTATGAAAACCTCAGTTGGATGGAATATGCCGAGCTAATTGGGAAAGTTGATCTTGGCCTCTGCCTAATGTATACGCCACATCCTAGCTATCCACCTTTTGATATAGTAGCAAGTGGCGCAGTCGTTGTAACCAATCGATTTGGGAATAAACGTGATCTGAGCAATTATTCGAAAAATATTGTATGTGGTAATCTTGATTTGGAATCTATGATTAAGGCTTTATCGGAAGGTGTTCGCTTGGCTATGAATACTGCGGAACGATCTGAAAATTATCATTCAAACATGCTTGGGTCAGACTGGAAATTAGCTTTTTCAGATGTTATCGAGCATTTTATGGAGGTTTGCTTATGATTATGCTTAGTGCAGTACCCGAAGTTAAGTATGTAGATCCTTGGAGTAAAAGCCTGCCTGAAAGATTACGTATGCTTGCGACCGGCAGGAGGCGTGTGGCCTATTTTTATGAGAAGGCTGACAATAGCACATTTCGATACCGCATTTATAACATGGTACAAGTACTTAATGCAAATGGCAAAGATGTGTCAGCTTCATATTTTTTTCTGGATGATTTGGATTGGATGAACGAGATTGCAGATATTGCTGATATTCTTGTGATTTGCCGAACTAGATATGACAATCGGATTAATCGACTTATTGGTACATTTCGACAGCGTCGCAAGCGAGTGCTGTTCGATATTGATGATTTTGTCTTCAATACAGATTATGCACATATGATTTTGTCTACATTAGATATGAATCCTTCGGATCCTCACGTATGGGATTATTGGTTTTCATATATAAGTCGACTTGGTGCCACGCTGAAACTATGTGATGGCGCTATAACAACAAATGATTTTCTTGCCAGGCAAATTCGTGAGTTTGCAGATATACCTGTGTCAGTCATTCCTAACTTTTTGAACCGTGAGCAACTGGATATTTCGGAGCGTATTTTTTCAGCAAAGCGATTGCTAAAACCGGGAGAGGATGGTTTGATTCACTTTGGATATTTTAGCGGTTCACCTTCCCACAACAGAGATTTTGCTATTGTTTCCCAAGCATTAGAGGCGTTACTTGAAGAGGATCATCGTCTTGGTGTCGTAGTAGTGGGGTATATCGAAGTAAGCCCTGCACTAGAGCGATTTGGCTCTCGTGTAAAACGTATTTCATTCCATGATTTTATAAATCTGCAACGACTTATAGGTTCGGTCGAGTTCAACCTAATGCCTTTACAATTTAATGTGTTTACGAACTGTAAATCAGAGCTCAAATACTTCGAAGCTGCTATCGTTGGCACCATTAGCATTGCCTCGCCTACATATACGTACGCTAATGCTATTCGACATGGAGACAATGGGTATTTATCCCAGGTACATGAATGGGAAAATATTATGAGATTGGCAGTAAAGAACATTAGCGAGTATAAAGAAATGGCTGAACGTAGTTATGAGGATGCACGTGCTAAATATGCTTGGTTCAATCAAAGGGAACGTATCCTATCCGCTTTGGGGTTTGTGTAAATAGGTTATTCATGGAAAAATACATGGTTTTGTGTTATGGATGTAGTTTTTACTTGCAAAAGATAGTAAACTTTGACTAAGGTAAATTAGTAGAAGTTCATTAATGATGTAAGCAGAACAGAAAAAGTTAGAAAATAGGGAAGATTATTAACAGCATAATTGCTTCTAAAGAAAAATATTAAAGATTATGTAATTATATTATAAAACAAGAACCATATAATTATTTTGGTATTAATGAATCTATATATAATGGGAGATTAAAAATATTTTTTTAATAGTTAAGGAGACTGTATTGAATAATGACTATTAGAATAGGAAGAGCTTTTAAAGCTATATTAAAACTAACACAATTTATAAATAAAATTAATATAATAAAAAGTATATATTATATTAAAAATAATGGTTTAAAAGCTTTTTTATTTAAAGTCAAAAGAGAATTAGCTGAAAATTATATATTATTAAGCAATGTGCCGGTTATAGAAACAAATATGTTAGCTTACAGAACACAACGGCCTTTTAGACTTGATAAGTCAGTTAAGGGAATATTTAAATTTCCAATAAACGGATTAAATAGGATAGAAATTTTAACTGTAAATTGCAAAACAAGAACATCTGGCATAAAATTGATTCTTGTTGATACAGATGAGCGAAGAATAGTTAGAAAAGTAATGCTATCTGGGGCTAAAATAAAAGATAACAATTATTCAGTATTTGAGTTTCAGCCAATTAATGATTCAAAAAATAAAAAGTATGAATTTATACTAGAGGGTCTGGGTGAACCTTATCCTGCAATTTGGCATAATTCTGATGAATCTTTTGATGAAATAAAATTGAACATAGGAGGAAGTATTAATTGCAAAATTTATTCATCAGAGATGAATGAAAGTTTGTATAGTATTTGGATAAAAAATAATGAACCTAATAATGAAGAATTAGAAAGACAAAAATTGTTTATCTTTAATTATAAACCTAAAATAAGTATTATTGTACCTGTTTGGAATACACCAAAAAGGTTTTTGACGGATATGATAGAATCTGTTTTAAACCAAACGTATTCATATTGGGAGCTATGTATTGCAGATGGTGCAAGCAATGAAGAACATGTAAGAGAATGTATAGAAGCGTATGTAACTAAAGATAAAAGAATAAAAGTAAAGTATCTTAATGAAAATAAAGGAATTGTTGGAAATTCAAATGAGGCTTTAGGATTAGCAACAGGTGATTATATCGTACTTTTAGACCATGATGATACATTAGCTCCTTTTGCTCTGTTTGAAATTGTAAAAGCAATAAATGAAAATCCTGATGCGGATTTTATATATTCTGACGAAGACAAAATATCTGAAGATGGCGGTAAAAGATTTGATCCGCATTTTAAACCGGATTGGAGTCCTGATACATTAAAAAGTTATAATTATATTACACATTTATCAGTTATAAAAAAAGAACTTTTAGATGAAGTTGGATGGTTTAAAGAAGGTTATGAAGGAAGTCAAGATTATGATTTAATATTAAGGTGTACAGAAAAAGCACTAAATGTTGTACATATTCCTAAAATACTTTATCACTGGAGATTTCATGAAAATTCAACTGCTGGAAATCCTGCTGCAAAGTTATATGCTTACGATGCTGCAAAAAAAGCATTAGCTGATCATATTAATAGAATAGGATTTAAAGGAAAGGTATCAGACGGTCTTTTTCTAAGTTCATATAAAATAGATTATGATATTGTTGAATTGCCAAAAGTATCAATTATTATACCTAATAAAGATCATAAAAATGATCTTGAAAGGTGCATTAATTCTATTATAAATAAATCAACGTATAAAAATTACGAAATTATTATTGTTGAAAATGGTAGTACAGAACAATTAGTTTTTGACTATTATAACGATGTTATGAAACGATATAATTTTATTGAAATTTTATCATGGAATGATGTATTTAATTATTCTGCTGTTAATAATTTTGCAGCATATCACGCTAATGGTGAGATACTTCTTTTTTTAAATAATGATGTGGAAGTTATAAATAAAAATTGGTTAGAAGAAATGATTATGCATGTTCAAAGAAAAGATGTAGGAGCTGTAGGGGCAAAATTATATTATCCAAATGATACAATTCAACATGCAGGTGTTATACTTGGTATATTAGGTATAGCAGGTCATTCTCATAAAAATTATCCAGCAATGTCTAATGGTTATTTTGGAAGATTGAAGATTGTACAAAACTTGTCTGCAGTAACAGGTGCATGTTTAATGATACGAAAAGAGGTTTTCAATGAAATTGGAGGATTTGACAAGGGATTCCCATTAGTATTTAATGATGTTGATGTTTGTTTAAAAATAAGAAAAAATGGATATTTAGTAGTATGGACTCCTTATGCAGAACTTTATCATTATGAGTCAGAAACTCGTGGATACGAGGATACTCCAGAGAAGCAAGAAAGGTTTAACAAGGAAATTGAATTATTTAAGAAGAAGTGGGGAGATATTCTTGAAAGTGGTGATCCATATTATAATCAAAATCTAACTTTAAAAAGAGAGGATTTTTCAATAAGGATATGACTTTTATGATATGTATACTTCTTTCAACATATAATGGGGAAAGACATATAAAGGATCAAATAAATTCAATTTTAAAACAAAGCTATACTGATTGGAAGCTATTTATTAGAGATGATTGTTCATCTGATAAAACTACAAAAATTATTAAAGAATATGTAAACAAATTTCCTGAAAAAATAGTTTTGTTAGAGATTGGTGAAAATAACCTCGGTCCTTGCCGAAGCTATTTAGAACTTGTAAAAAATGTTACAGGCGACTATATTATGTTTTGTGATCAGGATGATGTATGGCTTCCTGATAAAATTGAATTAACATATAAAAAAATGAAAAGTATGGAGGAGATATATAAAAATAAACCAATTTTAGTTCATACTGATTTAAAAATTGTTGATAAAGATTTGAATTTAATCTCACATTCATTTTGGAAATATCAAAAGTTAAATTCTGAAATTAAGGATATAAATAAAACGTTAGTACAAAACAATGTTACAGGTTGTACTATAATGATTAATCAAAAGCTTAAGGAACTGTTAAATATAGTACCAAGTAATGCAATAATGCACGATTGGTGGATTAATCTTATTGCATCAACATTTGGAACAGTAGATTATATATATAAATCAACAGTATTATATAGACAGCATGGGGAAAACAATGTAGGAGCTAAAAAATATTCTTTAAATTTTATTTTATCTTTAGCATTTAAATTAAAGAAATTGTTAAAATCAAATAATAAACTTATTAACCAAGGCAAAGAGTTTTATTCAATATATGGAAATATGCTTGAAAAAGAACAAAAAGATATTGTTTATAATTTTATTACACTTTTTGAAGTAGGTAGGCTTAAAAGGATTTATCGTATATTTAAGTATAAATTTTTCAAATATGGCTTTTTGCGAAATCTCGGGTTTATGATTGTCATGCTTATACCGAGTAAGAGAAAAGGTGATTGCAAATGAAAGTTTCGGTGATAATTCCAACTCTAAATTGTGAAAAAACGATTGAAAATATTTTAAAAAGGTTAAAGAATCAGACGCAAAAAGCCGATGAAGTAATAGTAGTGGATTCTGAATCTAATGACAATACTGTAGAGATTGCAGAAAAAGAAGGAGCTAAAGTTTTAAAAATAAAACGACGGGATTTTGACCATGGTGGCACGAGAAATTTTGCTGTAGAAAATTCTATAGGGGATATTATTATTTTTTTAACACAGGATGCACTTCCATATGATGAGCATTTTATTGAAAACATCATTACACCATTAAAAAATAGTGATGTTGCTGCAGTATATGGAAGGCAAATAGCAGATGAAAAAGCTATACCAACTGAGAAGTTTGCGAGACTTTTTAACTATCCGGAAAAAGGATTTATAAAAAGCAAAGAAAATATTAATGAATTAAAGATTAAAGCATTTTTTTTCTCAAATGTGTGTTCTGCAATAAGGAGAAAAGAATTTGAGCAGGTTGGGAGATTTCCGGATAGGACTATTATGAATGAAGATATGATTATTGCATCGAAGCTTATATTAAATGGATATAAGATAGTATATGCTCCAAACGCAAAAGTCATTCATTATCATAATTATAGTCCAATAAAACAATTTAGAAGAAATTTTGATATCGGTGTGTTTTTTTCACAAAATAGTTGGATTTTAAAATATGGTAAAGCAGATGGTGAAGGAATTAAATTTTTGAAAGATGAGATTAAGTTTTTATGGCATAGTGATAAAAAATGGATAGTTTATGCAATGGTTGATGCTATATTCAGATATTCTGGGTATCAGTGCGGTTTAAGGCATAGATTTATTCCATTGTTTATAAAAAAAAGAATAAGTATAAATCAAAATTATTGGTTGAATGAAGAAAGGGGATCTTGATTTTGAAAGGTGTAATATTAGCTGGTGGAACAGGTTCAAGGTTGTTTCCATTGACAAAAGTGACCAACAAGCATTTGCTACCTGTAGGTAAGTATCCAATGATTTATTATCCTATTTATAGGTTAATTGAAGCAGGAATTACAGAAATACTTATTGTGACTGGGAAAGAGCATATGGGCAGTGTTGTAAATCTTCTTGGCAGCGGTTATGAGCTCGGTGTAGAATTTACATATAAAATTCAGGATCAGCCTGGTGGTATAGCGCAAGCTTTGGGATTAGCCGAGCATTTTGTAAATGGTGATAAATGTGTTGTAATACTTGGTGATAACATATTTGAAGATAATATCAATTCATTTGTGTCAAGCTTTAAAAAACAAGAAAAAGGCGCGAAAGTTTTATTAAAAGAAGTTCCAGATCCAGAAAGATTTGGTGTTGCAGAGTTAAAGGGAGATAAAATAATATCAATTGAAGAAAAGCCTAAAAATCCGAAAAGCAATTACTGTGTAACAGGGATATACATGTATGACAGCAGAGTTTTTGATATAATCAAAACACTAAAGCCGTCTGGAAGAGGAGAACTTGAAATAACAGACGTAAATAATGCATACATAAAAGATGGTACGTTAACGTATGACATACTTGAGGGTTCATGGACAGATGCAGGTACGTTTGAATCATTAAAAAGAGCGAATGAATTATCGTATAATATAGAGCTTAATTTTAATGACGCTTTAGAATATGCAGCAGCTACAAAAGAAATGGGGGATTAGCAATGGAAGAATTAATACAAGGGGTAGAAGTAAAAAAACTCATAAAACATGTTGATGATAGAGGTTTTTTCATGGAGATATTAAGAGATGATGATAACCTCTTAAAAAAATTTGGACAGGCTTCTATGTCTTTAACGTATCCTGGTGTAATAAAGGCATTTCACTACCACAAATTACAGGATGATTTGTGGTTTTTCCCAAAAGGCAATGCACAGGTTGTACTGCATGATATGAGAGATGATTCGCCTACAAAAGGTATGACAAATGTATTTTATATGGGTGAGCATAATCCAATTTTATTATTAATACCTGCAGGTGTTGCACATGGATATAGAGTTTTGGGAAATGAACCTGTAATAATAACTTATTTTACTACAATGTCATATAATCCTAAAAATCCTGATGAATATAGGATACCATGGGATGATCCGACAATAGGGTTTGATTGGACTACAAAAAACAGGTGAGGTGTTAAGATGAAGGTATTGGTAACAGGTGGAGCAGGGTTCATAGGAAGTAATTTTATAAAATACATGCTTAAAGAACATAAAGATTATAAAGTAATAAATCTTGATAAACTTACATATGCAGGAAATCTTGAAAACTTAAAAGATGTAGAAAATAACTCTAATTATGTATTTATTAAAGGCGATATAACAGACAGAGATATAGTTGAAAAAATATTTTCGGATGGCATAGATTATGTTGTAAACTTTGCTGCAGAGTCTCATGTTGACAGAAGTATAGAAGATCCAGGTATATTTTTAAAAACTAATGTTTTAGGTACACAGGTTTTATTGGATGCAGCAAAAAAGTATGGCGTTAAGAAGTATTTACAGGTATCTACTGATGAGGTATACGGTTCACTTGGAGAAACAGGGTATTTTACCGAACAAACATCATTATCACCGAACAGCCCTTATTCTGCAAGTAAAGCATCGGCAGATTTGCTTGTTCGAGCTTATCATCATACGTTTGGAATACCTGTAAATATAACAAGATGCTCAAATAATTATGGACCATATCAATTTCCTGAAAAATTAATACCTCTTATGATAATAAATGCATTGCATGGCAAAGAGCTGCCGGTATATGGTGATGGATTAAATGTAAGAGATTGGTTATATGTGGAAGATCATTGTAGAGCAATTGATTTGGTACTGCACAAAGGAAAAATTGGTGAAGTATATAATATAGGTGGAAACAATGAGAAAGCAAATATAGAGATTGTGAGACTTATATTAAAAGAACTTGATAAGCCTGAATCATTAATTAAATATGTGAAAGATAGGCCAGGACATGATAGGCGCTATGCTATAGATTCATCAAAAATACAAAATGAACTTGGTTGGAAACCTACATATAATTTTGACGAAGGTATGAAAAAAACGATAAGATGGTATTTAGATAATGAAGAATGGTGGGAAAAGATAATATCTGGAGAATATAAGGACTACTATGAAAAGATGTATAAAAACAGGTAGGTGACGCAATTGAAAATATTAGTAACGGGTAAAACAGGTCAGCTTGGATATGATTTATATGAGCTTTTAAAAGGCAGTGAAGATATTATATTAGCAGGAAGAGATGAATTTGATATAACCAATATAGATGCTACGCATAAATTTGTAAAAGAATATCTACCTGATATAGTGATACATTGTGCAGCATATACAAAAGTAGATGATTGTGAAAGAAATATTGATTTGGCTTATAATGTAAATGCTTTAGGTGCAGGTAATATTGCCTCTATATGCAGTGACATAAATGCTAAAATGGTGTATATATCGACAGATTATGTTTTTGATGGGAGTAAAAACATACCATATACAGAATTTGATACACCAAATCCTTTAAATGTTTATGGCAAGAGTAAACTGGCAGGAGAAAACTTGGTAAAAGAAATATTGGACAAACATTATGTTGTAAGGACGTCATGGTTATATGGCATAAATGGCAATAACTTTGTAAAAACAATGTTAAGATTATCTAAAGATAGAAATATGTTAAAAGTAGTCAATGATCAGCATGGGGTACCTACTTTTACAAAAGATCTTGCAGAAGGATTATATTTCCTTGTAAAAACAGATGCATACGGAACATATCACATGACAAACAGCGGAGAAACGACTTGGTATGAATTTGCTAAAAAGATATTTGAAATAGCCAATGTGAATATTAATGTGGAACCTATAACGACAGAAGAATATAATGCACCGGCATTAAGACCGAAATATTCTGTTCTTAATAATTATGTTTTAAAATTGAGATTTAACTATGAGTTAAGAAATTGGGAAGATGGATTAAGGAGTTATCTTGAATTATTAGCTTAAAGTGAAGGTGTATAATATTATGAGATATAAATCTTTTAATATAGTAATAGATGCGTTTGCTCTATTACTTTCCTTTGTTTTTTCTTTATTTTTACGCTTTAGTTTTATTTTTAAAAATATTGATATTGAATGGTATATATATTCTTTCTTAATTATTATGGTTACAGATTTGTTAGTGCTATATTTTAAAGGATTGTATGAAAAAAATTTTAGTAATGTATTTGAACAAGTAAGTATTATATTTGAAGGGTTAATATATTCTACATCTTTATATATTATAATGTCATATTCCATTAAGAATACTATATTTTCAAGATTAACTTTAGGGTATTTTATCATATTATCGTTTGTATTTCAAGTTATTGGTAAATATTTTATCTTATATCTTATAAAGAAAGAATATAGCAAAGGAAAAGGATTAGTCAACACAATTGTAATTGGCGAGATTCAACCTTTTAGTGAAAATTTAATAAAAGAAATAGATACAAAACATGTATTTGGACTTAAAATATTAGGCGTTTTATCTAAACATGTCGAGAATAGCAGTTTTTTGAATTGTGTTGGAGATATTAGAGATTTTAAAAAAATTATTAATGAATATAATGTTAAATCGATAATTATTACTTCCAAAGTTGATAATGTTGAAGAAATTATTGATTATTGTCTTTTAAAATATATAAGTATTTACACTTTAGGAAATGCGGTTGATTTGATGAACTATCCAGTGGAAATTGTATTTATAGAAGATACTCCTATATTAAAAATAAAAGATGTTTTAATCAGTGGGACAACTGCAAGGTTGAAGAGACTAATTGATTTTATGCTTTCATTGTTTTTAATAATAATTTTATCACCATTATTAGTTTTGATTTCTATTTTGATAAAAATAACTTCGCCTGGGCCTATACTTTTTAAGCATAAGAGGCTTGGATTGAACGGAAAATTAATTGATGTTTATAAATTTAGAACTATGGTAGTAAATGCACAGGAAGTATTAGAAAAAATTTTATCTGAGCATCCCGATTTAAAAAAGGAATATGAAGAGACATTTAAACTAAAAGATGATCCAAGAATGACGAAAATAGGGAAGATTCTTAGGAAAACGAGTCTTGATGAATTGCCACAGCTTTTTAATGTCATAAAAGGTGATATGAGCTTAGTTGGACCAAGACCAATTGTTTTAGAGGAAATAAATATGTATAAAGAACATGGAAAGTATCTTTTGCGTGTACTGCCTGGTGTAACAGGATTGTGGCAGGTTAGCGGCAGGAATAACGTGGATTATGAAGAAAGAATAAAAATGGATATGCAGTATATTATGAATTGGAATTTATGGCTTGACTTAAATATTCTCTTTAAGACTATACCTGCTGTACTTAAAAAAGATGGAGCATATTGATAATTTTAATTGTGATAATAATTAGAGTCCATAGTAATATACTTAGTATTATTCCGTTTATAAGACCAACGTAAAATTTATGTTTAAGCATATAATCATTCCTTATTTTTTTATTATATTTTGCATTATTATTAGATTTTATTCTTGTTTTAATAAAAGTTATAACCTATTTGTGGAATTTACGGCATAATGGAAAAAGCCAAGAATGTGTATGTAGTGCCAGGAGATTTCAGCTGGGATGATGTAAGAAGCTGGACATCGATAGAGAGATTGTACGAAAAAGACGAGTATGGCAATGTCATAAAAGGTAATGTCGTAAGCATAGACACAAAGAAATGCATCATAACAGGAAGCGATAAACTCATCGCAACACTTGGCATAGAAGATGTAATAATCGTAGACACAGAAGACGCACTTTTAATATGCTCAAAAAATAAAGCGCAAAATGTGAAAGAAGTATTGAAGGAGCTAAAGGAGAAAAAGAGCGAGTATTTGTGATATATTTTTTAACGAAATATGTCGGAATATTGTCAATAATAAAATTTATTAATCTATAACTTTTTAATTATGGGAGGTGTGATGTATGGGGTGATTGACTGTGCTTCTCTTGAAGAAAGCGATAGATATTTTGAAAATTTGCTTAATCAGTCTTCAGTAAAAGGCATTTTAGGATATATTGAGCTTAATAATGATGAGATAAGTCATATAGCTGATTTAATATCAAAAGAAGTAATCAAGTCTTCCTTTGAGAATTCAGAGTCATTAACTGTATCAATTTTTCTAGTTTGGATGGGGATTTTATACTATAAAGATGGCGATTTTTGGTCACATGTTTATGATATTTTAAATATATCATCAGATAAAATCCAGTTACAGAAATGTCTAGGTGAGATTTTTCTAAAGACTGTCAAAAAATATAAGTTGATAGCTTTTAAGGATAAACTTCGCTATATTATGCCAATACTGGCTCATGGCTTTATTCCAAATTATTATCTTAACGACTATTTTTCAAATATCGTACTTCGGATATACAGAGAAAGAAAAGAAGCAGGTTTAAATATTAATTTTGATGAAATTAGGCACATTGTTTCAAATTGGAGAAAAGAATATACGTTGTATGTAGAAAAAGAAGATATGATCCGCAGCCTTGATGAAAAGGAAGAAGAATTGCTGATTGCAAAGGATGTGTTTTTAAATTTTAAAAAGCTTTATGATCTCATTAAATTAAGAAGATTGATAAAAAAATCACAGGATATAAAGGATCTGTTGCAAATTCCCGATGGATGGCTTGATGAAAAAGAAGCTGAAAGAAAAAGATTAACAATGAAATTGGATGAACTCCGTAGCATATATAAAAAACGCATTGATTTGGAAAATAAATGTAAAGAATTAGATAATCAAATAAATATTATAGAAAATGAATTATTTGATTATTTTGATGATAAATCTACAAATGCTGTTTTAAATATTTCTTTTGATGATGTAAGAAATCTTGTTAGAAGCATTAAAAATAATGAAAAGAAATTTTTGGGCTTTATAGGACTTATTTTTAGAATTTTTATGCATAAAGAGTATATGATGATGAATGACAATAAAAGAAGATTAGCTAATATGTTTAAAAACCTTTCAATAAAGGATGATTTTTTTAAAACCTTAGATGAGAGATATATCGATAGATTAGTTTATCTTCAAGATCTTTTAAAAAAGAAAAAAATTTTTGAGGCTACTTTTAAAGAAATAGTTGAGACGGAAAGAGAAGCTGCAGCATCAATAAGTGATGTCTCTACAGATAATGTTGTAACAGAGTTAGAAAAAAAATTAGAAGAAGTGAACAATGAGATTGCAACGTATAAGAAGAATTTGGTCATTTTAGGGAAGGGTAGATTAGAGGATGGAAAAGAGGAATTAGATAAGCAGAGAAATTTAAGGAATAAGATAAAGTCAATTAAATCTGAAATTGTCTCTTATTACGATGTAAAAATGCTATTAAAAAATTTGCCACTTAAATTGAAGTATCTCAATGTAGACGAAGTAGAAAAAGAGCTAGAAAAAGTTCGTGAGAAGAAGAAAAAAATTGAAGATAAATCTAAAAATTATACAAATCCTTTATATTTTATAAATGAATCTTCACGTGTCTTTATTTGTCAAGGAGGAGATGTAGCAGATCAGTTTATATTTGAGTCTCTTTTACTGATTCAAAATTTGGAAAACGGAAAAGAAGATACCATTGATATCTTGTTACCAACTAGAATAAAGAAATCTATGATTGATTGGTGGCATGAAAGTGGCAAGGCTTTACTTACAGATGAAAGGAAAAGAAAAGAAAGAGAAGTTACTAGAGTACCGATACATAAACCGTTAGTAGAATTAGATACCATTAATAGAGGGATTACAGTTTGTGTACCGCAACAATCAATTGAAAATCATGAAAATGCTATTTTTACTTTATGTGAAGAAAATGATAAAAGAATAGAAGTGAAGTTGGATATAAGAAAGATTAATGACAAGCAGTATTGTACTTTGCCAGCTCGTTTTAACGTTGGACCTTTTAAATATTATAATTTTGAATTGTCAATTGACGACAAAATCTTTGAGTGGAAAGTAAATGGTGTAGATGATGATAAGTTTATGTTTTTTACAAATGAAAAGTATCTTATAGAAAATCTTTTGTATCTACCTGATGACGGATTATTTGTTGTTGCTCCAAAAGAATGCAAGTTCATTCCGAATGAGATTGTAAAAGAAAGGGAAAGAATGAGCGGTGATTGGTCATCGTATGAATTTGTCTATATTGATTTAGAAGAAAACGATGCGTTTGTCATTGAAAGTAAAGGAAGGCAGTATATTTATAAGAAAAAAATTAATATAAATCCGCATCTTTTGAATGGAAATGTGATAGATGGTGTATATTCTGAAGGGATTATGGTGTGTAATGGTGAATTGCCTGATTTAGTTTTTTCTGCAATTGATGATATATCTTATTACGGCTTACGATTTGATTATCAAGGTAATACCACTTTTAAGTCACTTGAAGGTTTAGATATTACAGGGAATGGGAGTGCTGTTTTAATTAATTTAAGTGCTATTTGCCATGATGTTTACGGCAAGTGTAAAGTGTCGCTGATTTATAAGGAAAATGTTATTTGGACTGATGATATTGTCGTTTTACCTGATTTAAACATATTGTTTGATAAAAAATTGTATCCTCCTTATGAAAGCGGAAAAAGACAATTAGGCATCTTATACTTAAGTTCAAAATACCCATTGAAAGTTCTTAATTATGCGGATATCAGTTTTAAAAGCGAAGGCGAGAAAATTGACGTAGAATTTGATACATCAAATGAAAAAATAGATTTGTTATTGCAATATTTTTTAGATACAAAAATCGATATTTATTTATCTATTGATATTCCAAAGGTTTATTGGAGAACTAACAGTGGCGAAAAGTGGCAAAGTAGTATTGGAGAAATATGGTTTGAAGATATCGGAGATTTGTATATAAAGATACCTCAATCAATTTTTCCGAAAGCTAAATTAATATTAGATGACAATGTTCAAACAATTGCACCAAATGTGAGAAAAGGTGAAATAATATTTGATTTGCGTAAGTTAAGTGACAGCATAAGAAGTTTAAATAAAATACTTCAGGATTTGGTAATTTCATTTGAAGACAAAGATATTTCTCCAATTTTGATTTGTCGTATTCGTCTGTATTGGCAGGTAAAAGATGTTACATTCAATGCCATGATATACAATGGTAGAAGGATAATTAAGATAAAGTGGAGTGACCTCGGAAGAGAATCCAACAGAGTTATTCGATTATGGCCTTTAAGTGAGGAAGATAGAGGCATGATTCAGTATAATATTGCAAATGGTACATCACAAATAGAAATATCTGATGATATAAAAAATCTTCCGGCTGGTTTATATAGATTACAATTTGATGTTGATGATCCTTGGAGCGATGATAATGAGGTTTTATTGCCAAATAAAGACCATGAGAATTGCTTAGATGTGATATTAGGTGACAAAGATGAGATATTGCAAAATGTTATAAAAAATGGGTTAGATATAATCGCATTTGATGTTGGTGGAGAGAAGATCATATCTGAAAGAAAATATTGGATTGATGACATTAAGATGTATTCTGAATTTGAAGGTGAGGAAAGGCTTACGGGAAATATATATACATTTGATGATAATGGTAACATTATTTCTGTTGAGTACAATCCAGCAAGTTTTTATTTTATATTGGATCCAAAATATTTTACAAAACTTCCTTTTTTGATAGATAAAGATAAAGATGGATATACGTATTGTAAAAGGTGTAAAGTATTGTTTTCGGAGATAGCCCATCTTGAATGCAAAGACAATGTGATACTACCAGATGGTATTTTTGTAAATATAAGGAGGGTATGATAAGGTGGCAAGACTAGACCCGCTTTCTGCAACTGAAAGAATTGTAAATAGATATTTGAGTTATCTTGGGACTACATTTTCATTTAATGATGCAAATTTACAAAAACAATTGAAGGAAGAGCTAAGAAAAATAGATAAATTTTCGAAAGGACCAATATTAGAAGCGACACCACCTTTTGAAAGTGGCAGCTCTATAGAAGATTTAATTAAAGAAGATGTTTTAACAAGTGAATTTAGGAAACTTTGTACTGATGAGCTTCCATTAGATCGCAATTTGTATTTACATCAGAAAAATGCAATTTATAAATTAGTTAACGACAAAAGAAATCTAATCGTTGCAACGGGTACAGGAAGTGGTAAAACTGAGACTTTTTTAATACCTATTCTAAATCATTTATTTAGAGAAAAAGAAAATGGAGAGTTAGGGCCAGGAGTTAGAGCTTTACTATTATATCCCATGAACGCCCTTGCAAATGATCAATTAAAGAGGCTGCGCAGACTTCTCAAAAATTACCCCGACATTACATTTGGAAGTTATACAGGTGAAACTGAAATAGAAGAAAAACGTGCTGTAGAACAATTTAAAAAGTTGTATTCAGAAGAAGAATTGTTGCCAAATGAAATATTGTCAAGGGAAAGGATGCAGAATACACCGCCAAATATTTTACTTACTAACTATGCTATGCTGGAGTATTTGCTCCTTAGGCCTAACGATAATGTGTTTTTTGATGGGGAATATGCAAATAGGTGGAAATTTATTGTTATCGATGAAATACATATATATTCTGGAGCAAAAGGTATTGAGCTGGCTATGCTCTTAAGACGACTTAAAGATAGGGTAGTAAAGAGCCAACATGGTGTGCTAAAGTGTATAGGCACAAGTGCAACACTTGTTGGTGAGAGTGAAAATGACTATAAGGGTGTTACAGAATTTGCAGAAAGACTATTTGGAGAGGAGTTTCAGTGGATTAAAGGTGATCCAAAACGTCAAGATGTTGTGATAGGAACTAAAAAGAGACTTGTTATTTCTAAAGAAAGTCGATATAAACCTGATTCTAATATTTACAATATATGGTCTGAAATAGTTGAAGGAAATGATGCAAATAAAATTGAAAGATTAATTGAAGAAGGGATGAAGGCAGGTATACCTGTTGATGTTTTAGATGAGGCTAAGGAAAAATCAGATGGAGATTGGAGAAAGTTCATTTATATTGCATTAAGTTCCGATAGTCGATTGATTACACTGCAAACTAAGTTAGAAGAAAAGCCTCAGTATTTATCGAAAATTGCTGATATCTTGTTTGAAGATGAAAGCAATAGGCAGCAACTTTTAGTTTCGTTAGTCCACTTGGCAAATAACGCAAAAATGGGTATAAATGAACAGCCTTTACTTCCTGCAAGGTATCATTTTTTTGTGCGCGCCCTTGAAGGAGGCTTTATTTCTCTTTTTCCTGAAAGACATTTATATTTAGAAAGGCGTGAATGGATAGAAGATGAAAAAGGACATGAATACAGAGTTTTTGAAATTGCAACTTGTTCTCAGTGTAATTCTATATATTTAATAGGCGAAATTGATAGAAAAGACAACATGAAATTTTTAAAACAATCTGGATATCATTATTTAGAAGATAATAGCAATCTAGAATATTTTTTACTGGTTGAAAACAAAGAACTTGTACCGGAAAACGAAGATGAGATAGTTTCATCTGGTGAAGATGTAGATTTTTCAGAAAAAGAATATGTGCTTTGCGGTAAATGTGGAGCTATAAGAGAGATAAATGAAACAGGTGATTTTTGTCATTGTGGTAAAGAATATGAAGTTCGTGTTGTAAAAAGCGATGGCAAAAAAGGTTTGTTGCATAAATGCCCAGCTTGTGGAATGATGAATACGATAGGCTCGGTAGCAAGAAGATTTGTCATTGGAAGTGAAGCTGCTACAAGTGTTTTATCAACGGCTCTTTACCAAGAGATTCCGGATGAAGATGTTGATAAAAAAGATAGCGATAAAAATGAAGATTCATTGTGGGATGATGATATATCAGAAAGTGATGTAACTGAGAGCAATCGTAGAATGCTTATATTCTCTGATAGTAGACAGGATGCAGCGTTTTTTTCTACGTATTTACAAACGTCTTATAATCAAATTTTACAAAGACGCCTTATCATTATGACATTGGAAAAATATAAGGACAAAGTTATTAATAATGAATGGAGGATAGAGGATTTAGCTCTATATTTAAAAAGATTTTTAAGTGATTTAAAGATTTTTGATTTAAGTCAACAACAATTGGAAGAAGAAGCTTGGAAATGGGTGCTTTACGAGTTTATGGGAAGGGGCGGTTCAACCAGTTTGGAGCCCCTTGGACTTTTAGGGTTTACCCCTGACGTACCACCCGATATACATTTTGCAAGAGGATATAAAACTGATCCATGGAACCTAACGGATGATGAGATGTCTGGTTTGATGATGGTTCTTTTAGATAGCATAAGGAAAAACGGCGCTATTTGCTTTCCTGACAGTGTAAGCCCCAAAGACCAATTTTTTGCACCATTAAATAGAGAATTTTATTTTAAAAATAATTATGCGGTACCTGGTTATATATATAGCTGGATACCTTATTCTAAAGGAAAAAACAATGCTATAAGGAATAATACGCGCCTTGATTTTCTGATGCGCTTTTTTAAAGCAAAGGGGAAGGATATTAACCGCGATGAAATAGAAGAATTTTTGAAAATACTTTGGGAGAAATTATTGGCAAATAATAAATCGCTTTGGAGTAAATATCTATCAAGTCATTTTGAGCGTAATGGTGTTGGACAAGTATATAGGTTAAATTTAGATTATTGGAAAATCGCACCTTCTATAATAGATGAGTCAATAAAATGGTACAGATGTACTAAATGCAATAGGCTTACGTTACACAATGTTTTAGGAGTTTGTCCCACCTATCGGTGTGATGGTCATTTAATTGAGTGCGATCCAAAGAATATATTTAAGGATAATCACTATAGGAAGCTTTATACAGATATACTTCCGTTGAGACTAAAGACAAGTGAGCATACTGCACAGCTTACCACCGAGACAGCAGCAGAAATTCAAAGAAAATTTGAAAAAGGTGAGATCAATGTTTTAAGTAGTTCTACTACATTTGAATTAGGCGTTGATGTAGGAGATTTAGAGACGGTGTTTATGAGAAATGTACCTCCGACGCCTGCTAATTATGTGCAGAGAGCAGGACGTGCAGGCAGGAGGACTAGTGCGACAGCATTTGTACTTACGTTTGCACAAAGGCGATCGCATGATTTCACCTATTATTTAGATCCGTTAAATATTGTCAATGGGAAGGTTCAAACGCCTCACATTGAGATTAAAAATGAAAAGATTATAAAAAGACACATTTATGCCGTGGCATTGGCAATGTTTTGGAAATCAAATCGAAATTTTTTTGGGGAAGTTAATAAATTTTTTGTAGAAGATGGAACGCCTATTACGACGATAATAAGTAATTTTTTGGCGAAAAAACCAATAGAATTGAAAGAAAGCCTTTTGAGAATTGTGCCGGCTGATTTACATGATGTACTTGGCATAAATGATTGGAAATGGGTTTATGGTTTGCTTGATGATAAAGAAGGCGTATTGAAAAAAGCAGAGGCAAATTTATTAAATGATCTTAATGAATTGAGAAATATTGAAAAGGAATGCGTAAATGCTAAAGATTATTCAAAGGCATCGGAAATTAACAGAATGATAAATACTTTAGAACGAAGATATATTCTCAATTATTTATCGCAAAATAATGTTATTCCTAAGTATGGATTTCCTGTGGATGTTGTGGAACTGAAAGTCGATCATCATGGTGATGAAGCAAAAGGATTGGAACTTACTAGGGATTTAAAAATAGCTCTGTCGGAGTATGCTCCAGAAAGTCAGATTGTCGCTGGAGGAAAATTGTGGACTAGTAGATACATTAAAAAATTGCCAGATAGAGAACCAGTCAAATATAATTATGCTATTTGTGATTATTGTGGAAATTATTATAGCAATATTGCAGATAATCAAAATGATCTTGATACTTGCAAAGTTTGTGGGCATAAGATTGGAAATAACCGTGGAATATTTATCACACCAGAGTTTGGTTTTATAGCAGGAAAACCTCAAAAGCCAACATTGGTAAAACCTGAAAGGACATACAGTACAAGGAAGTACTTTGCAGATGAAGGTGAAAAAATAGAGGAAAATTATGATTATGAGATAGGTGGTTTTCATATTAATGTAAAAGCTGGTGATGGGAAGCTAGCAGTGATAAACAGCGCAGGTAAGAGAGGTTTTAAGGTATGCGAAAGTTGCGGCTATGCAGAAATTAATACTGGCAGTCCTATAAAGTCACATAAAACTCCAATGGGCAAAAATTGCAAAGGCAAATTATCGCGTTATTCTCTTGGATATGAATTTAAAACGGATATATTAATGCTAAAGATCATAGGTTATTCTAATTCACAAGAAGGATTTTGGGAGTCATTATTGTATGGTTTGATTGAAGGAGCTTGTCGAGAACTGGAGATTGAGCGCCAAGATATTGATGGTACTTTATATGCATATTCTAAAGATCCTTTTAGTCCTGCTATTGTGTTATTTGATGATGTCCCAGGCGGAGCCGGACAAGTAAAAAGGATTGCCAATAGAGAAAGCTTTATAAGAGTCTTAAATAGGACATTAGATCTTGTTTTAAATTGCGAATGTGGTGGAGAAAGAGCTGATACAAGCTGCTATGGATGCTTACGCAACTATACGAATCAGTATTGCCATGACAAATTAAAGAGGATCTATGTAATAGACTTTATCAAAGAACTTTTAAATAAATAAGATAAAAGCACAAGTAGACTGTTCTGTTGCGTTATTGAAGTAGTATTTGCTATGTCATGGAATAAATCAGCAATTTCTTGTAATTATTAATTGCTAAAGAAATGGAGGATAAAGTTATATATCTATGATGGATTTTTTACAGAAAAGTTATCAAAATATTCTATCATGGTTGTTGTTTCGTTTGACCACATTATAAAAGATGAAGAAACATATTTGGAAGTATTAAAGGCAGCAATAAACTCATCGCAATGCTTGTCACAGAATATGTTATAACAGTAGACACAGAAGACGCACTTATAAATATGTTCAAAGGATAGGGCACAGAATGTGAAAGAGGTACTACAGGAGCTTAAAAAGAAGAAGGCGGAGTATTTGTATATATTTTTTAACGAAATATGTTGCCAATAATATAACCTGATATTCTTTAGTAGCTATTTCTTCATTATCTGGTAGCAGTAAAGGAGAAAACTGTTTTATCCACTTATATATTGTTACTGCTTTAGCCATACTCACGACTGACTCAAGTTAAGTACCGGCTGACCTAAGCGATATAACTCAATAACCTGCTGCTTAAATTCTTTCGAAAATCGAATACCATTTTTGGATACTGTTTAACACTCACATTTCTTTAAATTATTTCTATTGTGTTAAACTTTTTGTGCCCACACTTATATACTAACACTATCTAAAACAATAGAGAGTGTAACAATAAAACAACTCACAATTATATTAGGAATAAGCAAATATCAGATTGAAAATGTATAACGGGCAGGTTCATGTTTTCTTTCCTTTCTATAACATAGAGATCAATGAAAGGTAGAAAAGTTAGATGTTCAGACATATTTTCATGCATGTAATTATGGGTACAGTTTACAAGTTTATATAAAATAAGCAGAATAAAATTAAGGTTTTAAATCATTATAATCTATACAGTGCGGTAATTTAATAAAATGGTCAAAGAATTATTCTAAAATAGTTAGTTATTGTAAAGGAGTGAGTGGGTCTATGGAAATAGTATTATTAGCACGTGCGATTTTTTTTGGTTTATTGTTTGTTTTACTATCTTGTGTACTTTTACATCATTTATATATAATAATCTCTGAAATTATTAAAGAAATTAAGGTGGGGTTTCTGGAACTATTAATGAGTTTCAAAGAGCAAACTCATAATGAGTTATTCAAAAAGTTTTGTGGCATAAGAAACTATCGTATTAAGTTAAAAAAGATATTGACAGTATTTGATTTCTATATTGAAAAAATTATTCATAAACCTAAATATCTTTTAATAATAGATGGTATAATATTATTTTTGTTTTTGCTACAAATTATGAAATTAAAAATTATTCCCACAAGTGTTAAAAGCATTATAAAGAATATTCTTGTACTTATATATTTAATTGGAATGATATTGGTTACGGTAAAGCTAGCGAAGGAAGATTCTATATTATCAAAAATTCAGTCGTTTCTAATATTGGCAGTATTCGTACTTTCTTTTGCGTTAATACCGGTTATTTTATTTAGCAAATCCAAAATAGGCTTACAAGAAATTGTGGGCGCATTTATAATGTTCCTTAGCATGGTATTTTTTTGTGTTTTTGTAGCAATTAAATATTATTACAAAAAGATGGCATTTTTTGTTGTAATATTTGCATATTTCGTAATACTTTTCTTTGGATCAATTGCTTTTGGTGAATTTTACTGGAATAATTATCCGATAAAATTTTCTGAACTAATATCTCAGCTTAATAATCTTAATAATACTGATAATATATGGTCTGAGATTATGATAGTAGCAAAGATGGGTATAAGAGGTTTTTTTGAATTTCCATCTCAAGATACATTATGTAAAATAACTGTTTTCCAATTTATGATAGGTAAAATTATGGATTTAGTATTACTAGGATATATAGGAACTCAGATTTTGAAAATTAAGAATTATACAGAGAAAGCTAAGGAAAAGACTCCCTAAAATTAGGCTCAAAGAGGGAGAAAAGTGATAAAATTATAAGTATAAAAGTATAGGAGATAAAAACTATGGAATTATATGAATTACATAAAGAAATATGTAATCATATCGATAATGGTGAATTTGATAAGGCCATGGAGAAAATTGCTTTACTAGAAGTAGCAGAAGTAGATCCAAAATATAAAAGCTATATTTTAAGCGGCATTTATATAGATATCGGTTCAATAAAACATGATGAGGATTTGGTTAATAAAGGTATTGGCCTTATATTAGAAAACCTAAATGAATATGAACAACAAGAAAATATATTGCAAAGTGTATATTACAATTTAGCTAATGGATATTCTGCACTGTTTAATTTGAAGCGAATAAATAACTTAACGTATGGATTTATGAAAACTGATACTGAAGCACATAAGGCAATAAAATATTATAAAAAGTCCTTAGAATGTAGAAAGAAGTTAACTGACATAACAGTGCAAACTTATGTCAATTTAGGAAATACGTTTGATTCTATTGGAAGAAATTTAGAAGCTCTTTATTATTATGACAAAGCTTTGGCAATAAATCCGTATTTTGGAATGGCCTTGGCTAACAAAGGGTTGGCGTTGAAATATTATGCGGGAATAACAGGAGAACACTGGAGGATGTACTATATAGAAGCTTATAACTTTATTAACCTTGGCTTAAAGTATGGCGTACATAGTGAAGCTAAAAAGGAATTTTTGAGAAACTTACATGAAATAAAAAAATATGTAAATAATGTTGAACTAAGTGATTTAGAGAAGCCAAAAATGGATACTCAATCAGATTTTGAAAAGTTTTTAGTTGAATTTTGCATAAAACATAAACTATATTTAAATTTATGTAACTTTTGTCAAAAATGCCAGCTTTCTTTAGGGGATGACATTGTCATTAAAAATATGATAGTTGATATAGCAAAATCATCAGAAGACGATACATATCTGAAATTATCATCGTTTTTGAATGAAATAAAAGAAAATTACATTGCTGCAAGATTTTTACTTGTACAATCCGTTTATAGAGATAATGACTTAAGTTTTGCTGACAAAAATGTTGCTATTATAGATACTTTAGATTATGTAGAACATAATATTTTTATCCAGCTATTGAAATTTGCTTTTAGAAATATGTATGATATTTTAGATAAAGTCTCAATATTCTTAAATGAATATCTTGAGCTTGGTAAAAAAGTTGAAAACATTGATTTTAATAATATCTGGTATGAAAAGAAAGAACAAAATAAATTTAATATTAACAATAAAATTATAAAAACAAAAAATTATGCTTTAAATGCACTTTTTAATATACATTTGGAATTTAAAAATGGTGAATATAAAGATTTAAGGGAAATTAGAAATGCTTTGACGCATCGCTTTTTAAATGTATATTGGATGGGAAAATACAGTTTTGAAAATATGAATGAAGAGTATTTGGTTGATAAAACAATCCAGATTACACAAATAATTAGAAATGTGATTATATATTTGATTAGTTTTGTTTATATGGAAGAAGCAAAGAAGGGGAGAAAACTAAAAGGTAAACTAGTGACTCTAAATGCGTATACTATCCCAGATCATTTAAAAAACTTATAAGAGATTAGTATATAAACCTGAATCCTTTTGCTGGCAAGAATTTATATATGATAAAGAGATTGTGTAAGAAAAGGCAAACTTGCTTTAAGGACCATACTTAAAAGAGCGGAAAAACTGCATGGAGGACAAAAGCCTGTCCCATATTAACTTTACAGTATAATAATGTTACATACAGGGGTTATCTCAAAAGTAAATATAAAGGTCATAAAATAAAAGATGTGGCGGCCTGTGATGTGAGAC
This sequence comes from Thermoanaerobacterium sp. CMT5567-10, assembly GCF_030534315.2. Lineage (NCBI taxonomy): Bacteria > Bacillati > Bacillota > Clostridia > Thermoanaerobacterales > Thermoanaerobacteraceae > Thermoanaerobacterium > Thermoanaerobacterium sp. CMT5567-10. The sequence goes on along the minus strand of NZ_CP130558.2, from coordinate 631,375 downwards.
AAATTTATTGTCTTTAATAATAATTATACGAGGAGGGTTAAGATTGAAAGAGGAATTAAAGTTAAGTAATGACAAAATTGAAAGTTTGCTAAATGAAAAAGCAAAAATTTGGGAGACAATGCAAGCAAAAAGAGCTGAAGAATATTATTATGACGAAATATTTCCACTGGTAGTAAATAAGTTTCACTTAAGCATCAATAATGAGTTCTACGGTAAGTACGAAAATCTAATATTATCTTTAGGTATGTCATTTGAACCGTTAGTTTTAACTATTAAAGCATTAAAGCCTAAAAGGGTATTGTTTTTATACACAGAGGATTCTTTGAAAAATTTAGACGAAGTAATAAAATGGACAAATTTGCTGCCATCACAATATGTTGCTGAAGAAATAGTTAAAGATGATCCTGTTGATATTTATCGAGTATTAAAAAAGGTATATGTTGACAGATGGGGTTCTCCTGGCAAAACGGCTATTGATTTTACGGGCGGTACTAAATCGATGTCTGCTGGTATTGCTATGGCAGGTGCTTATTTTAAAATTGATTTGATTTATGTGGCTAGCGAATACAACAGTAAAATGAGAAAGCCAAAACCAGGGACAGAAGAGCTAAAATTTGTAGAAGATCCATACCATGTTTTTGGCGATTTAGAAAAAGATAAAGCAATAGCACTTTTTAACAAAAATGAATTTGTATCGGCATATAATATTTTTTCAGATTTGGAGGAAAGAGTCGCTGATAGAGATTATATATTCTATAAATTGTTATCTAATATTTACAGATTATGGGATTGTTTATATTTTAATGAATGCATTAAAGAATTCGAAAAATTGTTCAGTATTATAAAAGCTTGGAGATATGTTGAAAAAGACTTAGCCGCATATAAATATTATGAAACTTTGTATAATCAGTATAGGCTCATCAAACCGTTAGAATCGATTAATCTTAACGATAAAAATGAAGAATGGGAATATATTACTAATAAAGAGCTTTATATACCTCTTATGTTTTCAATATATACAAATGCATTAAGGAGAAGTGAAGAGGGAAAAAATGATGTTGCTATCTTATTGCTGTATCGTGTTTTAGAGCTGATAGCCCAGGTTAGATTAGCAAAAAATGGGTTTAATGTTTCGTTGCCCGATTATTCGGTTTTTAATATTGATAAACATGAGCTATTATCGAGAATGAATGAAAATATAAAGCATTTTAAGAATTTTAAAACTTATGCTGAGTTACCTAATAACAGCATAGCACTTTTTGATGCGTACGTTATACTAAAAGCGATTGAAGATGAATTGATTGAAGGGATAAATATCGGAATGATATATTCAAATGTGAAATTAAGAAATAAATCCATATTTGCCCATGGATTTGGAATCCTTTCAAATAATGACTTTGATAAATTTCATGAAATAGTAAGAAAAATTTTTATCCGTTTTTGTGACCTTGAAAGTATAAATTTTAAAAGCGTTTGTGGCAACTATAAATTTATTTTATTATCTTAAAAAGAAAGGATGAATATGTATGTTTAAAAAAGCTAAACCATTTTTTATTTACACTGAAACTCCGACTCACGTAGGGAGTGGTTCGGAATTAGGGTATGTCGATCTCCCGATTCAGAGGGAAAAGCACTCCAATTTCCCCAAAATTGAAGCATCAGGTTTAAAAGGTTCTTTTAGGAGTGTATTTAACTCAGATCCCCAACTTAAGGATAAAGTAAAATATATATTTGGACCAGAAAATGGTGATGATCATGCAGGAGGATTAGGTTTTTTAGATGGACGTATCTTGTTATTTCCTATAAAATCTGTAAAAGGTATTTTTGGCTGGGTTACATGTCCATATGTCATTTCCAGGTTTAAAGAGGAAATGAGCTTGTGCGAAGGAGTAAATTTAGAAAAATTAGATGGTATTGAAACTATCAAGCCTTATTCTATAGTTGAGAATTCAAATCTTAAGCTGGAAGATAATGATGTGGTTATACTTGAGGAATATTCTTTTAAAGTTCAAAAGGATGATAAACTTAAAAAGTTTTCAGAGTGGTTATCGGATATAATATTTCCAAAGTTGCAAAATTCATCAGGAGATGTTTATCGCATATTTAGAGAAAAGATGCAAAAAGATATTGTGGTTCTTTCCGATGATGATTTTAGGGATTTTACAGATATGTCGACAGAGGTTATAACGAGAACCAAAATCAATACTGAAAAAGGTACGGTTGAGGATGGAGCCCTCTTTAATGAAGAATATATTCCTGAGAATACTGTATTTTATTCGTTAGCTTTAGCTTCTGCTCTATTTGTTGATGAGAAGGAGAAAGAATCCATAAAGAAAATCGATAAAACCGATGAGGATTTTATACTAGATTATTTCTTTAGCGGTATAGAAAAGTACGATATAATTCAAATAGGTGGCAATGCTACAATTGGCAAAGGTATTGTTAGAATTGTTACACCAGAAGGAGGCAATGATAATGCCTGAAATAGAGTCTATAAAAGCTACAGTAAATAAGAGAGCAAAATTTGCATATGAGTGTGTAAAAAATGTGAAAGAAAACAAAGACAAAAAAGTCGGAAGTTATTATAAATCAAATTCTAAAAGGTTAATGGCTTTGATAAAGACAAATGGCCTTGCGATGACATTGGCTTTTATGAAATCATCTAAGAACAAAAGTAACGGCGAGGCTGGCGAGGCTTATAATCTATTATATGGGGATATTGATAATTGGCTCAAATCCCCTGATTGCCCTGTTAACGCTTTATATAACAAGTACCAAGAAAAAGATATGGTAGAAAGAGTAGTATCTTTTGATAGTTATTACTACCGCATCATAACAAAAGAAGTCATGGAATTTATAAATTGGGTTAGGAGATTTGCTGAAGGGATGATAATTGATGACTCAGATTCAAAAAATTAAATTGCCATCTGATACTTGTTCTTTTTTTAAAAATCAAAATATTTATGATATTGAGAATTTCAACTTATTGTTAAACAAATACGCGGAATTTGAAGACAATATGACAAGAAATTTACCAGAGATAGATAGCAGTAAATTTAGCAGTTGTATTCAATTTATAAAAAAACAAAGATATTTAATTGAGAGATACAAATCTCAAGGATATGATGTGGATACTTATATATTCAGGCCTGATGGCAGGATTGTGGTGGGACTGGGGCAAGAATCGGTGAGAGAGGTTTCTATGACGCTTCACTGGATATACGGAATTCCATACATTCCTGGACAAGCTGTAAAAGGTGTAGTGTCCAACTGGATCATTTCAGAAGGCGGAGAAGATGATGAGAATTTTAAATTGATTTTTGGAGATGAGGATAATAAAGGCAAAGTTATTTTTTTAGATTCATATCCTGAAAATAACAGTTTTTATATAAGGAAAGATATAATGAATCCGCACTATACAGATTATTATACAAAAAAGGACTTTTATCCGACTGATTGGCAGGATCCTAATCCTATTTTCTTTTTAACTCTTGAAAGAGTTGTTTTTAACATTTACTTGATTTATTTGAAAAAGGACATAAGATATTTAAAAATTGCGGGGAAAACGCTTGAAGAATGGATGATAGAGGCTTTTAAATATGGAGGAGTTGGAGCAAAGACATCTTTAGGCTATGGGACAGGCCAATTAACTTTAATTGGAGGAAATATGTGATATGTATACGGTTGAATTTGATCTTAAGTTATTGACACCTCTTTATATGTTTGGAGCGGAGCCAAATTATCTCGAATTAAAAACACCGGAATTCAAGGGGATGATTCGCTTTTGGTGGAGAGCATTGAAATGCTGCAAAAACGTAAGCAAATTAAAAGAAAAGGAAGAAGAAATTTTCGGTGGTACATCTGTTAAAGCTAGAAAAAGTGAAGTTAGAATTATGATAAAAGATTCGAGAATTGATAGGAACATCGGTAGTGATTTAAAAAACGACTATAGACTTAATTGGCGTTACGACAGTGAAAATAAAGTCCTAATTGGAAAAGACAGAGGCATAGGTTATTTGTTGTATTCTGTGGTTAGAAAAAAATATTTTAAACCTGGAATTACTTTTAAGTTTATTTTATACAGTAGGGAAGAGGAAGCTTTAAAGAATACCGTGGCAGCTTTTTGGTGTGCTGCCAATTTAGGTGGGTTTGGCTCAAGGGCTAGAAGGGGTGCAGGCTCCCTAACTGTTGTTAGTGTTGTGGGTGATACTTATGGTCTGGATTTTGTGCCGAAAGGTAACAATAGTCAAGAGTTAGCACAGTGGATTTTAGAGAATGTTAGCAAAGCATCTGATATTATAGGGCCAATAAATATTGATTGTAATGATTATACTAATATTATTTCTTCATCGTTTATTGTATCAAAAGAAAGTTACAATACATGGCATGATGCATTATCGGATATTGGTGAGATGTACATGAATTTTAGAAATGGAATGAGAAATAACATACAGAATGGTATTTTTGGACTTCCAGTTGTACATTCCAATAAAAATAGAGTAATAGGAAAGAGCGATAAATATGACAAATATATAATAAATAGAAGATCATCTCCACTATTATTTAAAGTCCTAGAGTGCAATGGCAAATATCATTGGATGGCATTAAAACTAGGAGGATCTTTTTTGCAAGAAGATATGTATTTGGCGTTTGTTAAGGAAGAAGAAATCAATGGACGGAAGGAAATAACGGCTTTAGAGAATGCAAAACCGAGTTATGCTTTACTAGATAAATTTTGGGATGAAATAAAGAAAAACAATGATGGTGATTATCGCTTTAATATACGAGGTGAGAATCTATGAGTATGCGAGAAAAGCTATTTGAAAGAAAACTCAAAGCCTTTTTTCATGATTCTCCAGATAAGCCATTTATTTTACTAACAGGTGAAAATCATGAAATGCGTGCACATGAGATATGTGAAAAATTAGGAATTGTATATGACGATAGTAAAGGTTCTGATATTGTTGCATCTTCAATGGAAAGGTATTATCTACCAAAAAATGCTAGCAGAAACAAAGAGTTACAGGTCGCATTTCAAAATGAACCGGAATTTGTTCATCCACTTTCGGGTAAAAAATATAGTGGCTTTTTAAACATTCGAAAGGATGTATTTAAAAAAGCTGTAGACGATGCTACATGGGAATTATCACAAAAAAATTTTAATAATAATTTTGAAAAATTTGTGTATATATGGCGCTATTTAAACGAATATCTGAAAAAATATACACCTATTGAATATAGAAAATATTGGGATATAGTTCCGGCTGATACCAGATTTCCTAATCATACTATTTTTGAACATTTAAAAGTAACATCTTCAATGAATGCTGATTTATACAATAAAATTAACTTAAACAACATGACATTGTTTATTTTTACTATAGGACCAGTACAAGAATATATAGCACAGGCAAGGAAAACTCAAGATTTGTATTGGGGAAGTTACATCTTGTCATATCTAACATGGGTAGCAATAGAAAAAGTCATAGAGGTATATGGCCCAGATTCTATAATTTTTCCTGATCTTATGGAACAACCGTTGTGCGATTTTTGGATAGAGAAGTTATTTAATGACGAAAAAACTGATGTTGGAGATCTTAAAACGCCAAGCATTCCTAATAGATTTTTTGTCATATTGCCGACAAAAGATATTCAAGAGATTAGATCATTAAACCTTGAAAAAGTAGTAAGAGATGAATTTATAAAGATAGGAGATTACGTCATAAACAGTCTTTTGATTTGTGATGATATTCAAAAGGAAATATTTAGAAATCAATTAAAGGATTTTCTAGATGTGTATTGGGTGGCGTTACCTCTGGAAAATGGTAATGTAGATAAAGCTGACTGGAAAGTACAAATTGATATGATTCGAAATTACTTTGCTGATGATGAAATTGAAGAGATAGAAAAGTTGCTACAATTTGTTGAGAACAATGGGGAGTATAAACCTAATATTGGGAATATCTATGGTTTACTTTATTCTTTTATGGAAAAGATGATAGGTGCAAGAAAAGCCATAAGGAATTTTAGCCAATATGAAGAAGAAGGTCGTAAATGTTCCATATGCGGTGAACGCAATGTTATAGTCTACAGGTGCACAAATGATGAAGATAGAAATATTAAAAAAGGAAGAGAAAGCCATAAAATCAAGATTCTTAGGAAACAGAATGCAATAATCAGAAAAAGCGACGATAAAGGCATTCCATATAAATATATATCACAAGGTGAGGGGTTGTGTGGCATATGCTTGGCAAAAAGAGCTTCAGAACTTTACTTTAAATCAATTATTGGCGATAACAATGTAGAATGGAACTTTCCGTCAACTGCAGAGATAGCATTATTGGATATAATAAATAATCCAGATGATAAACTTAAATCAATGATTTGTGATTACATAGATATGGTTAAAAGCTGCGGAATCAACTTTGATTATGAGCTTTTATATGAGGAAAACCTCAATGAGGCTTATTTTGAGAAGTATAATTTCCCCTCAGATAAATTGCCAGAACTTAAAAAACTATTAAAGTGTATCGATGATATGATTAATAATCTTAAGTTAAACAAAAAGAAATACTATGCCATTATCAAATTTGATGGCGATGATATGGGGAAATGGTTATCTGGAGTAAAGGCGCCCGATATGTTGGATATGTATCATAGCAAAATTCAAAACAATTTGCCAGATGATTTTAAGCAGATAATAAAAAATAAAAGACGATTAATGACACCAGATGTTCACTCTTCTATAAGCAAGGCTCTAAAAAATTATTCTGTAAAGTATGTGAGGAAAATAGTAGAAGAATCAGGAGCGGGAAAAGTTATATATTCCGGTGGGGATGATGTACTTGCTATTGTAAATCTGAATTCATTAATTGATGTAATGATAAGACTTAGAGCAGCTTTTAGCGGACACTTAAATGTTGAAAATGGGATAAAGCCAGATTTTACAATTGATACGGGATTTATAGATTATAAAGATAGAATCGATATACTTATGGGTTATAAAGTTACAGCGTCAATGGGTGTAGCCATAGCTCACTACAAGGAAGATTTAAGAAATGTTGTAGAATCTGTAAGCCAAGCAGAAGAATGTGCGAAAATGGTGGATGGGAAAAATGCATTTTCAATAAAGCTTATCTTACATTCGGGTGAAAATTATATTGCCACTGCAAAGTGGAATTATAATGATATTAGTGACAGAGAAGGAACAATAGGTATATTAAAAAATATACTTTCGTTTTTTGCAAATGAAAAAGTAAGTACTTCTTTTGTTGAAAAATTAAAAGATTCTTTAGATAAATTAAATTTGGGTGATCTTCCACATGGCATTTTTGACAGTGAAGTGAGAAGAAATATTATACGGTCATTAAACAAAAACTTAAATAGCAATGAAAAAGAAAAAATTGTAAATGATTTGCATAACTTGTTAAGCTTGCTTTATAAAGAACTTGATAATGATAACTTTATTGGTCTTTTATTTATACTTACTTTTATAAATCGGGGAGGGGAAAAGTAAATTATGTTATTTAAAGTGTCTCCTTTGGACAATGTATATTTTGGCAGTGGTATGCCTTTTAGTGCTGGATTTGAAAGCATAGGTAAAAGTATATTTCCACCATCGCCTTCGGTTTTTTATGGTGCATTTGCTACTTATTATCTTTCATTGAATGGGATGAATTCCCAAAATATAGCTTTTGTTAAAGAAAATTTGCGAGTAAAAGGGTTGTATTACAAGATTGGTGGAGCATGGTATACATTGGTACCTATGGATCTTGTAATAGGCGAAGACGCGAAAAATAAAGAGGAAAATGAAGTTGAATTTTTACAAATGTGTAAACCTATAGTAAAGACTGACTTAGAAGACGAGCAGATGGATTTGTTGTATTCTGTTGACAAGGTTGATAACGTGAAGGGTTTAATTGACGATGAGGCTATGAGCTATTACCTAAAAGGTAAGAAGGAATGTATAACTTTCATACCCTTTAAAGACTTTGTTAAAGCAGAAGATAAAATAGGGATAAAAATAGACGATAGAAAATGTTCAGTGAAAGAAAGCTATTTGTATAGAATAAATTATATAAGAATGGCCAAAGACGTAAAAAATTTTTTGGATTTCGCCGTGGATGTTGAATGTAGAGGCTTTTCATTTCCAGACAGTGGATTAATAAAATTAGGTGGAGAATGTAGAGTTGCAAATGTTAGTAAAATAAATGAGTTGCCCAAATTTTTAGATGAAACTTTTGTTGAAGAAATAAAAGAAATTATTGAAAAAACTAAAATGTTTAAATTAATATTAATAAATCCTGCTATATTTAAGAGTGGATGGAAACCGGATTTTTCTGATTTAAAGACTCGTGTAAAACTCATTGCTGCCGCTGTTGGTAAACCGATTAGAATAGGAGGCTGGGACTTAGAGAACAAAAAGCCTAAGGTTATGTCCAAAACAGTACCAGCTGGTAGTGTTTATTACTATAAGATATTAGACGGTCCGATTGATGATTTAATAGAAAAGGTATATAACAATGGTATTTCAGATAGCAGATCCAATGAAGGATTTGGTGTGTCTTTATTAGGAGGGATAGTGTGATTAAGTTAATAACAACTGTTGGAACATCGCTTTTTGAGAATTACTTAAAAGAGAAAGAAGATATAAAGACGTATTATAAGCAGATAAAGGACAAAAATTATAGAGAATATGAGGAATATTTTAATCCGATAGAAAAAGTAAAAAGAGCAATTTTGAATTTCTACAGCAAGAACCGCTCGGAGGATATTTCAGCGGAGATAAAAAGTGTAAAAAAAATTAGTGAGTATTTGAAAGAAGATATAGACGTATATTTGATTGCTACTGATACTATTGTTTCATCTGTTGCTGCTGACATTATAAAAAAATTTTTAGAAGATGATGGTTTCATAGTAAAATTTAATCCTAATATTGATATTATTAAAGGTTTGCAGGTAAAAAATAAAGAACAATTTATAAGTGAAGGATTGAGTAATTTAATTAAAAGGATTAATGAAATATTAAAAGAAGAATATTACGGAAATGCAGCTTTTAATATATCGGGAGGTTATAAGGCTATCATACCATATTTTACAATGATGGCTCAGATAAATGGATGTGATACTTATTATATTTTTGAAGATACTGAGGAACTTATAAGTATACCCGCTGCACCAATAACTATTGATATTGAGATGTTTGAAAAATATAACAGAGAATTTACAGAGTTGAGTTCATGTATTGACAATTATAGTAAGTGGAGAGAAAACCATTATGAGTTCGTTAATAAAGCTAGATCATGCATTGAAATTGCTGATAATATAGCATGTTTATCACCTATTGGTGAGATTTTGTGGGGAAATTACAAAAGTAGATATAACATATTCTTTGCAACGAAAAATGTTATAGAAAAAATTAAAAACAACAAAATTCTTGCACAGAAAGTAGTCAAGTTTTTAAGTGAAGATAATATACGCGATGAGAAAACCGAAATAAAAGGTTTAAAAATTAAGCATAAGGTGTATGATGATGGAAATAACAACTATAGAATTGTTTATGATCAAAGGGATGATCAGATTTACATCTATGCGATTTTTGACTATGAACCGGATGAAATAAAATTTATAAATGATCCTAAACAAAGTAATAGAATAGAAGATTATGATTTTATACAATACAAAATTGATAAACAATCATTAATGATTGATTTATTAATACAGAATTAAGTTATGCAGAACAGAAATTTTGATCTCTTTAATGCGTACTAGAAGGTGGAGAAATCTAGTGAACATAAAAATAAGAGAAGCATTATTTAATGATTATGAAAGTTTAGGTATGATGACAAAAAATAGAAGAATGAAATTGTAGATTTAAAGATGTTTTTATTAGATTATTTAAACAAATTGATTATTTTGAGGGGAAATGCTAGAATCAAATTACAGTTTGTAGGGTTTTGGATCAAGATATAAAAACATACGCACAACATGGCGTATAAAGAGAGAGATAGAGAAAGGGAAGCACTGGATAGAGTATATGAAATTGCAAAGTCTTGTAGCATAAGCATAGTCAGTAGGAACTTACATTAAACGAGTTTATTGAGGATATATTTTCAGAGGTGTATTAAAGTGTTACAGAAGGATATTGATGAAGTCGAAAAAAAATTTAAGAGTGTATTGGATGAACTTAGAAAAAATTATGATATAAAACTGATTTATGTATTTGGATCATATGCAAAGGGCAATAACACAAAGAACAGTGATCTAGATATTGCCGTGCTTTTTGGCAATGATTATGATTATATGGATAAGCTTAATTTGATTGGAGATTTAATTTCTATATTTAAAAGAGATGATATAGATTTGGTAGTATTAAATTCTGCGAATCCGGTATTGAGGCATCAGATAATTAAATTTGGTAAACTTATTTTTGAAGAAAATGAAGATATAAAAGTTGAATTTGAAGTGAAAACCTTAAGAGAATATATGGATATGGAACCTTTCAGGAGGACTCAGATGGAGTTCGTCAAAGAGTGGATAGAGAATGTTTTGGAGGGAGATTATGACAAAAAGCATATTGGAAACAATTAATAATAAAATAAAAGAGCTTCAAAAAAATTTAATATTGCTGAAATCAGTGGCACAAGATGTTAGTGAAGAAAACATAAAAGTAGATATGATTAAATATTGGGGAATAGAAAGAGGAATTCAAATATCAATTGAGTGTGTTATTGATATTGCAAATATTATAATATCTGCTCTCGGTATCGAAAAACCAGATACATATAAAGAAAGTATTTTAGCATTGAGTAAAGTTGGTGTTTTGCCGCAAACATTTGCAAGAAATGTATCAAATATGGTTTCTTTCAGGAATATACTTGTACATGATTATATGAAAGTTGAGGAAAAAATAATTGTTGATATATTGAAAAATCATTTGGATGACTTTGTCAAGTATATAGATTATATTAACAAGTGGATTGATGAAAATTATTGAAAGTAACAATAATAGCACAATAAATAAATGATATGATAAGATTAATGAAAGAGCTGATATGGACCCAATATCTTTAGAGGACATAACAAAAGAAGTAGAGGATGTTAGAGGGAAGAGGTATTATATACGATAAGATAACTGATTGTAAGAGACGAAAAGGATAATATGATACTTGAGGAAGCTGTTTATGGAAATGCAAATTATATAATAACTGGTGATGATCTGCTGATTTTAAATTCTTTTTATAAATAAAGTGTCACATCATGTCCATAACATATTATAAAATAAAAGTTAGGATGTAAAAATTAACTGTGATATGTAAGGAAAATTTAATTGTCAATAATATATGACAATTTGCTTTGCAAATCTCATATATTGATTTAAATGTATTTTTGGTTCTAAGGGGATATCAAAAAATAAATTTAATATGGGAGGAGTTGCTGTGTTAAATCACATAAAAAATATTCGTTTTATTTCATTGATAATATTATTGTTTTTTATTATTTTTTTCACTAGTTGTAAAGATAATAAACCTAATAATCTAAATAACGCTGTCACTTACACTGAAAAATCTGCAAACGACCCAAGTATATCGCATGAAGCTGATAAAAATGAAGAAATAGATAGTTATTTAAAGAAAGCAAAGGAGCTTTATAGTTCGGATATTAATGAGTCTATACGATATTACTTTAAAGCAAATAGCCTTGGATATGATCTATTAAATGACAATGAGTTTGGCAGCGAATTGATGAAATATGCAAAAACTGTGCTATATAAAAATAATAAATCAATGGATGATAAACAATTAGATGACCAAATTGCTATAGGAGATCTCAATGATGACAGTAAACCTGAGATAGCTATATTTAATGATCGATATACACTAGATGATTTAACTTCTAACAAAAACAGCATAGATATATATTGCTATAATAAAGATAATTATACTTTAATTTCTTCTTATAAAGGAAAATATATACCGGAGCATTGTATTAAAATAGTAATAGGTAAAATTGCAAAAAACAAAACTGGTATTGTAATGGAAGGCTTGAATGGGGCACACGGAGGACAAGCTTATGTTTATATATTAAATGATAATAATTTAACGTTTGCTATTGATGATATAGATTTTGAAAAATTATATGGCGTATATCCAACGGAGATTAAAGACATAGATAATGATGGCATTTTAGAGTTTTCTGGCATGGAAATCGATCCTAATTCTTCTGATCAATCAATGGTGTATTCAGATAAAATTATAAGGTGGTACAAGTGGAATGGGACCAATGGAATTATTGAATGTAAAGTTGAAAAACGAATTGACAGACCAACAGGGCAAAACAACAACAATAATATTCCAATAGATTATAATTAAGATAACAACATCTCTAATTTGGAAAGTACCAGATGTAATACAAAGTGAGTTTGAATTAGCATAATGAAATCAAATTTAGATTTATTTTTACAAAAATATTAGTGTTGCTTATGACACTTGAACTATTATTATGTATTTATATTTTATCATGCAAAATTTTTTTATAATATTGAAGGAATTTAAGAATGCAATGTGGAAATATAAAATATAATTTTTGAGAATAATGTGAATATGGTTAACAATGTAATAAATATTATATAAAATATAATGTGATGAAAATATGAGAGGAGCGGAGAAGATTGAGGGAGGTTTTGAAGGAAACCACACAGGGAAAAGGAGCAAAAGAACAGTCATCCATTACTGATAGAGTAGTAGAATTAATTCAGAATTATTTACGCAATAAAGTTCAAGATGAACCAAATTTAGAAGAATTTTTAGATTATTTATCAGATTTTAAACCAGATATAGCTGAGACTGTTACAACAAGGACAGTAGAACAATTGTTCGAAAAAGAGATAAAGAATATTAAAAGGAAAGACAATTTGGAAAAAGGTAATGGTAAAAAGGATAATGTTTCTTTGAATCATCCAGAAGCAGATAAAGATACTAATTCAAAGCTTATTAAACTCTTTGAATTTCTTAAAGCATATCGCTCAAAAATGGAGGAACCTGTTAGAAATATATCAAATTATGAAGAAGTAGTAACTTGGTATAAAGATTTACCTATAGGAGATGGCTGCTTTGTTCTTGGTGATGATCATGATTCCTGGTTAATAGTAAAAAAGCAGGATATACCTAATCCGCCAGACCCGCCTGAAGAGGTCAGAGAATGGCTCGATGGGCGATGGGACGATCCTTTTACAGAACCAAAAGTTAGAGAATCTAAAGTAATTATAGAGAAAGAAATCGATGAAGAGCATAAAGAAAAAGCAGATAAAAATAAAGTAGAAAAATTTGAGGATGATACAGAACGTGTTAATATATGGAACTTATGGCTCAACAAAAAGTGGATTCCTTGGTCTCTAAAAGCGCAACCAAAAGTTAAGATTAAAAAACTATATAATAAATTGTTTTTATTAAGTCAGCGTTTAGAGAGAGAACAAGAGGATTTGGAACTTGTATGGGGACATGGCATGCTCTATTGGAATTTGAATGGCTACCTAATCCGTCATCCTCTTCTTACAACAAGAGTTTTTATTGATTTTGACGATTTGCATGGTGTAATAAAAGTATCTCCAGGGATGTTGCCAACCACATTAGAAGTTAATTTCTTGCAGGGAACAGATCCACAGTATGTCAGGTTGTTTATGAAAATGCAAGAACAGCTTTCACAGGACCCTATAAATCCATGGGATAAAGGGGCATGTACAGAATTTTTTACCCGAATTGTAAATCAATTGAGCTCTGAAGGAAAAGTACTTTTTGATGCAAATGATCTTTCTATTAATACAAATGCGGTCATAACATATGAGCCTGTGATCTTTATAAGAAGAAGAAAAATGGGATATGTTCAAGATATTGAGACTATTTTAGAAGGGCTCAAAAACGGTAATAAGGTACCCGCACCTATAAGGAGCATAGTAGAAATAGATGATACTTTTGATGAGAATAATAGTGAAACAGATTATACATCTAGTGATGAGATATTACTTCCGCTGCCATCGAATAACGAACAGTTTCAGGTAGTAGAAAGATTGGCATCACACGTGGGAGTCACTGTACAGGGACCACCAGGAACAGGTAAAAGTTATACAATAGCAAATCTTATATCTCATCTATTGGCACTTGGAAAAAGAGTCCTTGTAACAGCAAAAGCAGAAAGACCTCTTAAGGTGCTCCGTGAAAAAATTCCTGAGAATATACGACCACTTTGTATTACTTTATTAACTGATGATGCTGGTTCTTTTACCGAGTTAGAACAGGCTGTAATGACGATGACAGAAAATGTTATTTCACTTGATAAGCCTGCTGCTAAAAGTACTATCAAAGAATTAAAGGATAAATTAAGAAAGATTAGGATGGAGATCTCAAATTTAAAACAGCGCATTAAAGAGATTTCAAAAAGAGAGACGATTACTTATTCAATATTTGGAAAAGAATATTCTTTATCAGAACTTGGCAAATGGCTTGCTGAAAATGAAGAGGAGTATGACTATATTCCTGATGAACTGGATAAAGATGCAGAACTTCCTCTTTCTTTGCAAGAGCTAAAAAGGCTATATGAACTGGCAGGTATAATTTTAAACAAAGATAGAGAGATGTTAAATTACAAACTGCCAGATATTGAGAAATTGCCTTATAGCATGAGCATTAGGGAGATAAAAGAGAAAATTAATTATTATAAAGAAAAAATAGATCCTGATTTTTTGAAGTCATACAATATGCCTTCAAATTTGAGCATTGAAAGGATAAATAGTTTACTAAAAGAATGTACTTTTGCATATGAAGAAGCAAAAAAATTTTCAAGCAATCCATGGATGAATTTAATTTTTCAAGATGTGGGTAAAGGCGATTATCTCTATGAAAGTTGGGCAAATTTTTATGAGCGAATGACAAGTCAAATTGAGGAACTAATAAAGCTTAAGCAATACACAAGTAAGTATGAAATAGTATTGCCTTCGGATTGTGTTTTAACTGAATTGAAAAATGATGTAGAAGATATGCAAAATTATCTTGAGAAATCAAAGAAGATAAATTTTATTGCAAAATTGTTTAATCCAAAGTTTAAGAAAATTATAAATAGTTGCCGCCTAAATAATGCTTTTATAACAACTAAAGAGGATACGTCAGTATTACTAGCGGAAATCGAACAACGTATAATAAAAAATAATATATCGAATGAATGGAAGAAGTTTGTTACAGTTTTAGATGGGCCAGAATTGGATACTGCCAATCCAAGATTTGAAGTTTTGTTACATGATTACTTAAAACTTATTAAAGATGTTTTTGATTGGCATCAAAACAAATGGAAACTTTTAAAATCTTGTGTTGAAGAAGTAGGTTTAAGCTTTAAAGACAACAGCCTTGCTTCTATAGAAGTGGTTATAAATCAATTAACAAACATCTTAAATTATTTGTACTACAAAGATTTCAGTGAAAAGTACAATGTTATTGAAAAATATTTAGAAGAAGAGATCGAGTCAAATGCGGATGTTTCTTATTTGTGGAGAGAGTTATTTAAAGCATTAAAAGACGAAGACTGGTCTAAATGGGATTCTATACTTGACAATATTAGAAGGTTAAAAAAAGTTGAAGTGCTAGAAGATGAATTTAAAAAATTAAAAGAAAAACTTGACGGTGTTGCACCTCGATGGGTAGAAAAGATTTTAAAAGATGGTGGCAATGGGACACCGCTAACATTACCTGATAATGTAATGGATGCTTGGAAATGGCGCAAGGCAGAAACGTGGCTTAGAAAATTATTGTCTGATGATGTCGTCAGTTTAACAAAAAAGTTAGAAAGTCTAAAAAATGATGAGAGCAGAATCATTGTTGATTTAGTTACTAATTTAACATGGCTCAACTTGTCAATAAATGTTACGGAAGAGCAACGCAGAAGCCTTATAGCATGGCAACAGCAAATGAAGAGAATAGGAAAGGGTACAGGAAAATATGCTTTACGCCGTAAACAAATTGCTCAAGCAGAAATGCAAAAGGCGAGGAATGCCGTCCCTGTATGGATTATGCCTATTAATAAAGTGATAGAGAATTTTTTACCGTGGGATAAACCATTTGACGTTGTTATAGTTGATGAAAGCAGCCAAGTAGATATTTTTGGAATATTGGCTATGTTTAGAGCTAAAAAGGCGTTGATTGTTGGAGACGATAAACAGATAAGTCCGCAAGGAGTCGGCATTAACCTAGGTGAAATACATGATCTCATGGATGGATATCTAGATGGAGTGCCTCATAAAGAGCTTTATGAGCCTCAATACAGTCTATACGATTTAGCTAAACAGATATTCCCAGGAACTATCATGCTGAAAGAACATTTTAGGTGTTTACCAGAGATAATTCAGTTTAGCAATGATCTCATGTACCAAGGTGAAATATTGCCACTTAGAGAAAGAGAGGCAAAGTTAGGTGAAGATTGGCAACCAATAGTTCCTATAAAAGTGGATAATGGATATAGAATACCGGGAACCAAGATAAATGAGCCAGAAGCTGAAATGTTGGTCGAAAAAATTTTGGCATGTTGCAATGATCCAAGATACAAGGATATGTCGATGGGAGTAATATCGCTTTTGGGAAAAGAGCAAGCGGAATTTATAGAAACAAAGCTTTTAGATAGCCTAGGGCCGGAAGAGATGCGAAAAAGAAAGATACGCTGTGGTGATGCTTATTATTTCCAAGGCGATGAAAGGGATATAATGTTTTTATCATTGGTAGAAGCTAAAGGGGAGCATAGATTAGCTGTTTTAAATAAAGAGGATGACCGGCGCCGCTTCAATGTTGCAGTAAGTAGGGCTAGAAGTCAATTGTTTTTATTTTATTCTATTGATCCTGACGAATTCCATCCAGAAGATGTAAGATCACGCTTAATAAGGTATTGTATGAATCCGCACAGATTTGTGGAGCAATATGAAAAACTGGAGGATGCATGTGAGTCAGAATTTGAACGCAAGGTATTGAAAGACCTTATTAGCTTAGGATATTCTGTTAAACCGCAGTATAGAGTAGGTTATAAACGTATAGATTTTGTTGTGTTTGGAATGAATGAAAAACTTGCAATAGAGTGCGATGGTGACGCATATCATGGTCCAGAAAGATGGGAGGATGATTGGAACAGACAACTTATTTTGGAGCGCTTAGGATGGAAATTCTTCAGAATCCGTGGCAGCCAATATTTTAGAGATAGAGAAGGTACTATAAAGCAGTTAGTAGAGACATTAAATGAAATGGATATAAAGCCACTCCTATAACACAATGATACAAGAGGACGGTTCTGTTGTGCTATAATACCTTTGGCAAATATAACAGATGAAGAAAGAGTACATGCAGGAGAGTTTTTAAGGCTTTTGAAAGAGTAAAACAGGATTATTCCTGTTTTTTTTATTCGATTGGGCTTTAGCCTGTTGAGCTCGCAAAGCGAGCGAAACAAAAAACCACCCGCTATGCGGGTGCGCGACAGAAGTTATACAAAAAATCACCTTTCCGTTATAATAGAGTTGTTCAAGCTACTATATATAACAAAAGGAAAGGTGATTTAATGGCTAATAAACGAGATGAAATGGCACGCACAAAATGGATGTGCAAATACCACATTGTGTTCACTCCTAAGTATAGACGAAAAATAATATATAATCAATACAAAGAAAGTATAAGGGATATATTAAAAGAACTATGTAAATACAAAGGAGTGGAAATAATAGAAGGACATCTAATGCCGGATCATGTACACATGTTAGTGAGTATACCACCAAAAATTAGTGTATCTAGTTTTATGGGATACTTAAAAGGGAAGAGTGCATTGATGATATTTGACAGGCATGCAAATCTAAAGTATAAATTTGGCAATAGACATTTTTGGGCGGAAGGATATTATGTAAGCACTGTAGGACTAAATGAGGCAACAATAAAGAAATACATTCAGGAACAAGAAAAGCGAGATATTATGTTGGACAAATTAAGTGTAAAAGAATATGAGGACCCCTTTAAGGGGTAGCCCGTAGTACATTTGTCCCTTTAGGGACGAGCAAAAGTGACAAATGCATGGTGGCTTGAACAAAGTGAAAGCCAGCGCCTTTAGACGCTGGCTAGTAATAGAGGCTTATAGCCTCAGAGCAAACCACCCGTTTTACGGGTGGTTATGATTGTAAATAATTGACGAAATATTATTGATGTTTAAATAAAAACGTATATCACTATGCAGTAAATGTAGTAATTCCTGATAAATAAAATTATTTATTCCAAAGGGCAATCCATTTTGTATTATCGCTTCAAATTTCTCAACTTGCTTATTGTTGATACCTTCTCAGAAATATAAAAAACATTAAAAAGAATAAAAAATTAAAAAAAGATATGAAACCCGCTAAATTTTGTAATGTATAAAAGTAATTAGAACAAAAACTAAAAAACTACAAGGGAGTATCACTATGACTATTATACCATAACAATGAAGTGAAGTTGAAAAACATATACCAGATGAAGAACTTATGTAGTAACTCGAAAAAGAGAAAATAAAAAGGTAGAGATTGTCCGATTAGAGTTATGTGAAACTCAATACTTGCCGGTATTGTTTATCAATATAACTCCATTGAAAGTTTAAGATGGGAATTACCAAGAAATGGACAACTAAGATTTATGTGTGGATTTAATAGCCAAAAAGACGTTCCCAGAGCAAATAATATTCAAGATTTTTCAAAAAGTTTTTGAAAAAGAAAATTTAGTTAATGGAATATTTAGTAAATTAGTAAATAAACTTGAAGAAATATTACCAGGCTTCAGTAAAAATCTTGTAACTGATGGAAATGCAATCTTCCTTTTCAAAGCACGAAAATAAAAACAGGAAGAAAGATGGTCGTAGAGACACGGATGTAAATAAAATTTTGTATTGACATTCACAAAGGTATTTAAAATTCTTTGTAGAAATAATTTATAAAAGGATTTTGCTTATGATGTATAATAGAACTATATGAGAAGGTAGAAGATGGCGCAAGAGGTGCAGCCATAGCAGCATTTAACATAAACCCTATACAAAAGTATAGTGGAAATTTAAAAAAATTTATAGTAATATTAAAAATTAAGAGAAAATGATAATGGAGGTTCATGATGAAAAGTGTTTTATCTCTTAAAAATGTAAAAAAATATTATGGCAAAGTTAAGGCTGTAGACGGTATATCCTTTGAAATATACCCCGGAGAAGTTGTAGGGTTGATAGGCCCAAATGGCGCTGGCAAAAGCACGACATTGAAGACTATAATGGGGCTCTTAAAAAAAACTGAAGGGGATATAAATGTTTGCGGATATGACAATAGAGACCCGCAGGCTAAAAGAAAACTTGCATACATACCTGAAACGCCAGACATATATCCTTTGCTTACGGTGTGGGAACACCTTAAATTTATAGGGCTTGCATATAATATTGATAATTGGGAAAATGATGCATTGAAGTATCTTGAGGCATATGACCTTCTTGATAAAAAGGATGAACTTGGCGGCAGTTTATCAAAAGGGATGAGGCAAAAGGTTATGGTCATATGCGGCCTTTTACATAGGCCAGAAGTCATGTTGTTTGACGAACCTTTTGTAGGACTTGACCCTAAAGCTATAAGAGAACTTAAGGATACTATTGTTGAACTAAAAAAAGAAGGAAAGGCTGTCCTTTTAAGTACACATATGTTAGATTCTGTACAAAATCTTGGCGATAGAGTGCTTATTTTAAAAACGGGAAAGCTTATCTACGAAGGCATTCTTGATGAATTGATGGAAAAAGCCGGCCCTGGCGGTACACTTGAAGATGTGTTTTTGGAGGTTACAAAATGAGCGATATAAAAGCACTGTTTGTACTTGATATGTTAAAATTAAAAAACTTTATAAAAGATATAATAAAAAAGCCTACAAAAATTTTTATATATTTACTGCAGTTTGTGTGGTTTTTATTTATACTTATACCTGTTTTTGCAAACAGTGGTAAAACATTTAGTGAAATAAGTTCGATAAAATTTTCGTATCTAAATAGCGGTATAATCGCTTTTATGCTTTTGACTGTGCTTTTAACATTATATAGTTCATTAAAGCAACCGGGTATCATTTTGGGAGAAGGTGACAATGCATTACTTTTGTCATCACCCATAAAAGAGAGGGTCATATTTCTTTGGTATATAATAAGAGCAAGCTTTAAGAATTTATTCTATGCGCTTTTATTTAGTCTTTTTATTCCCTTTTTAAGTGTTTCTATGGAAGTCAATAAACATTCAAATAATTTAATTTTTGGATATATAGGAATATTTACATATTATCTTACATTAACACCGATAGGCTTTTTGGCATACTCAATTTCAATGAAGTTTAATGCAAAGAAAAAGATAAAATATTTTTTAAATGGGTTAGTTGCTTTAATTGCTGGATTTGGCATGTACTTTATGTATAAAGAGGAATCGATATTTGGTTTATTTAATTATTTTAATTCAAATACATGGAATTATGTTCCGATTATAGGACCTTCGAAGCAGTTAATACTCTCTTATTTTACTGGAGTTACCCAATATAATATTGAATTTATAGTTATACAAATAGTTGCAATAGCTGTTATTACTTTAATTTCGGTGTATTTTGCAACAGATTATTATGAAGAAGCGATATTCTATACAGAGAAGTTTATATCGATAAAAACTAAGGCTAAAATAGAAGATTATCACGCGGATTATACGGAAAAACAGCTTGTAAAGAAAAAGAAAAAAATTGACGTGAATTTTGCACCAAAAGGTCCGTGGGCTTACATATGGCTTAAAATGGTAGAAAACAAGAGAGAAATGGGATCTATTTATTTTAATTATTATAATCTTGCAATTTTAGTTGTATCAATTGCTCTTGGATATTTCCTTCCCAAAAATGATCCGATGAAAATATTTGCATTAGCTTTTATTTATGCATACATTGGCTGGCTGACAAGCTTTATATCCACAATAAGTAGAGAATTAAATAAAATGTACATTTACATAATTCCGGGAGAGGGAATAGAGAAATTGATAGCTGTAAATGCTGTACCTATATTAAAGTCATTTATAACAGCATTGCTTCTTATAGCACCTGCTTCAATACTTATAAAATGTGGTATATTAAATGCTTTAACAGCAATACTCTTTATATTAGGTTTTACAACTTTAGCTAATTTTTCGAGTTCGTTTTTAAATACGCTTTTACCTTCAAAAGCTGATTTAAAAGCGGTATTGCCACTTTTCAAATTATTTGCTTTTGTTATTGTTCTTGTACCTGTAGGTGCTATATCTGTTCCATTAGGCATTGTAACTAAGAGTATGACGATAGGAGTTTTATCAGCAGACATTGCAATGTTTTTGATGTCGGGAATATTTCTGCTATTTGCAAATTTTACTTTTGAACGTTTGGAGTTAAAGTGAGGACTATAATAATTATGAGAGTTTTAACAAATAATCTCAATAGGTATATCCAATTTCCAGAGACCAAAATCTGAAATAATTTGTGACGCTTGCAAAACTTGAACAAAGTGAAAAAGGAACAAAGACGATAGAAGCCAGAAACGGTACAAGCAGAATTAAGATTGTAGGCAACGGGTCGACAATTTTTGAAACAAGAATAGTAAACTATAACTAAACAAAAAGCACTGTATAGATTGTACAGTAGCTTATTTTTTTACAAATAAAAGACTTTGCAAATAATACTAATTTTTTCAAAAACATAGAAGGAATATGAAATATTTTGTAGAAATAATAAATTGTATTGTAACGTGTGTGAGTATTTAATGAGGTGAGTTTTTGTGGAAGAATTACAAATATATAATGAAATACTTTCTTCATATAAAAGATGTATGGAGATAGGCCTTATAAGCTCAATACCGTCTCCTGTTATAACTTTAAAAGAAGAAGATTTACAAATCAGATTAAATAAAAACATAGGACTTATCAATGTATTTCACAATTGTGTTGATAATATTTTAAATCTGACTAAAGGAGAATACATATTTTTATTAACTGATGACGATGGTTATCTTCTAAATATAAGATGTAATAAGAAAACACGTAGTTGCATAGATAAATCGGGTTTTAGAATAGGTACGTCTTTTAAAGAAGAAGCCGTAGGGACAAATGCCATATCAATGGCGATGCAATTAAAAAGATTAGTATATTTAGAACCTCAGCAACATTACTGTGACATTTTGAAAAAGTGGTATTGTATTGCAGCGCCTATCATTATAGATGAAAAGATAATAGGATATCTTGATGTATCGACGATAGAATATGGCATGGCAGATGAAATGACTATAGTTTTAGAATTGCTTGCAGATAAAATTGCCGATGAATATAAAACCAATATAAAAGAGCAATAACTAAATAACTGCAATATAAATTTAACTGATAATCAGATAGAGATATTGCTAATGCTTGCAAAGGGTTATAAAGAATTGGCCATATCGATAGAGCTTGGAATTAAACCAGTTACTGTAAAATATCATAAGAGGAAAATAATTGAGAAGCTATGTGTAAAAAGCATTCAGGAAGCAGTTACAAAAGCGGTTAAATTAAATTTAATAGATATAGATTAAATTTTAAGACTATACTTTTGTATAGTTTTTTTGCTTTTTATGTAAAAACTATACAAAGATATAGTAGACATTGGAAATATATCAATATAAAATAAAAATGTATAAAGGCATGATTAAATAAATAGAAAAAATAAAAAGATTTTGGATAAATCCATTAAAAATATTTGTGGTTCTAATACTAAGAAAGTGGATTTGCAATGGATATATACTCTGATTTTAATAGTCATGGGAATATTTTAGTAGGTCCGCATGAACTTGCTTTTGATATAACAAATAACTGCAATTTACGATGTTTACATTGCTATAACGCAAGTGGTGAAAATAATGTTATCAATAATGAATCTAAAGAAATGAAAATCTAAATTTTACTTTATAAAATGTTTATCTTGACAATGTCGGTATATAAATATGTGGGAGGGATTAATTATAATTAACGCAATGTATCTGTCAGCTCCATTACAATTTGTTATTAATATAACTAACAAATGTAATTTAAGATGTCTTCATTGTTTCAATAATAGTGGTAATGATGACGATATAACAGAAAAAGAGTTATATAAACTTATAATGAATATATCTCAACTAAAACCTTATAATGTATGTTTTTCTGGAGGTGAACCACTTTTAAAAAAAACCGAATTAATAAATTGTACAAGAATATTAAAGCAAAATAATGTAAGGGTAAGTTTGGCGAGTAACGGGATGCTTCTAAATAAAGAAGTGATTTATGAACTTGCAATATCAGGCGTTAGAGAAATTAGTATAAGTTTAGATGGACCAAATAAATATGTACATAATTATTTAAGAGGGGATAATTTTGCGTTTACTGAAACATTTAAAAATTTAATGTTACTTAATAATCTTAAAATAATTGATTTTGAACCTACAATAACCATTAATAAAGTTAATATAATAAATTTTGAAGAATTTGTAATATTAATGATAAAAAATAATTTTAAAAAAATTGGTATAAGAGTTATATTACCATTAGGAAGAGCTTTAAATAATAAAGATGTTCTAATGTTAAATTATGAAGATATAAGATATATAAGTAAAATAGTAAACAAGTATAAAAATGATATACAAATTATATTTAATGATTCAATTAATCATTTATTATATTATAGAAAAGGAGAGAGTATAATGCGTGAATATTTGAATAAAAAGGTTAAAGTCATTGTTGATAGGCCGTTATGCTCAAAACACCCAGAGCATGAAATATATTATCTCCTAAATTACGGATATATACCTAACACAATCTCTGAAGATGGTGAAGAAGTTGATGCTTATATTATAGGAGAGTTTCAGCCTCTAGAAGAATTTGAGGGTGTTGTAATAGCAATAATTCATAGAAAAAATGATATTGAAGATAAATTGGTAGTATCAAAGCATCCACACAAATACAGCAAAGAACAAATACAAGCGCTGGTGGAGTTCCAAGAACGATTTTTTGATTCAGAGATTATAATGAGTTGATATACATTATTGAAGTAGTGCTTGCATAAACAGGTTATATGCTTTAGAAGGTGCCATTCGGAATATAAGATGGCATTACTTATCACAGGATATTAAGGATGAATTAAAAGCATTTTATTTATCGTTAAATGTCAAGCAATAAATATTGGAAGTTTTTTAAGATTTATTGATTACAAATGATGATATGGGATTAAGTAATTCTACAATTCAGTTTATTAGAAGGGATAGATAATTTTGCTTTTTAGCAGTGAACAGGTTAATAGAGGCAAGAAAATTGTAAATACTGGTACAATTATTTTAATTCTTCTTTTACTCGCAGATTTTACTTTAAGTTTAGTATCTAACGGTACTAAAGGATTAACAGGAAAAATCTTTATTAGCGGAATGATTTTATTTAACATATTTTTGTATTACAAGGGCAATAGAATAGCGTTTAAAGTAACTATGTTTTTGCTGTCAGGAGTTTATATTTTTATCTTTGGTTTACTGCCTGTTCATTTGGTCTTGGGACTGCTGCGTATGCTAAATATTTTAGATGCTTATGGCGGTGCTTTATATTTAGTTGTCCCAGTCATAATTATTACAGCAGTAAGCATTTTGGTATTTAAAACAGGATTTTATGAGGATGTTTTGGCTTTTAAAAACTACTACGATAAGATATATAAAACAAGAAAATAAAATAGAAAATGGGGAATGATGCCATGCCAAATATCAAGGGAAAAGCAATCCGAATTATATTATTTTTTATTTTAGGAATCTTTTCTGGATTCCTGGCAAAATATGTTGATACTATACCTTCTAATGGTGCAGTTGGCAGTTTAATTAACATAATTAGCAATATAAGTTCAAGAATTGGAATATGGGTTTTTATTGCTGCTATTATTGCTGCATGGAGCAGAACACCTAAAGTGGGAGCAATTCATGTTTTTACCTTTTTTGTGGGAATGCTGCTGGCTTATTACATATATTCAATGAAGTTATTTAACTTCTTTCCCGTATATTATTTTGTCCGTTGGGGATTAATTGCCTTTGCATCCCCGCTGGCTGCCTATGTTGTCTGGTTTAGCAGGGGGAGTGGATGGCTTGCAGCACTGTGTGCTGCTCTTCCTATTGGGATGCTGGTTTCAGAAGGGTATAACTTTCTTTATACATTTTCCCCAGTTTCAGGATTTTATTTGATTGCTGCTATCATACTGTTTTGCACTTTACCGAAAAACAAATATCAATATTTAAAGGTATTGATATTTACAATATTAACATCAGTATTACTCAGTAAATTTGATGTGTTGTCATATATAATTGGTGGATTATAAAAGAAATATGCAATGTATAAAAATTAATAAGACTAAAGGAGGCTTAAAGGAATAAATATTATGATGAAGAAAGTTTGCTTGCAAGACTGGATACTTAAAATAGATGTTGAAAAAACAAAAGAATATTATGATAGCATAACAGTTGAAGAAGGCTGTAACTGTGATTACTGTAGAAATTATATAAAGAATTGTAAAACATTTTCGCAAGAAGTGCTGGACTTTTATACAATGTTAGGGATTAACCCTCAAAAAGAAGGGGAATTTATGGAGTTTGAAACTGATACAGGTAAGCATTTATATATGGGTTTTTATCATTTGGTGGGGGAAATAGTTAAAAGACCTGATGCTGGAACTAGGAAGTGGGATGATTTAAATATTATCAAAATTGATAATGTGAAGTTTACATTTACTGATAAGTTAAACCTTGTACCAGATAATTTTCCAAAACCAGTTATTCAATTGGAATTTGAAGTTATGCTGCCGTGGCTGCTGGAAGAAAAATGCAGTAAGAAAGATGAAAATATAGAATAGAGAAGGAAGGTATAAGGTTGAAATTAAAAGTACAAATTGCAATAAGAATAAAATGGCATAGCAAACAAGCCATCTTTTGATGACTTTTTAAAAATTAAATATCGAAGTAAGTGTTAATGCTAAATAGCTGGCTTTATTTTATAGCCTTGAAGTTGAGCTAATAGTATAGCTTGCTCAACCGTAATCTCGCGTTTTGCGGGAAAAGCATCAGATTTTTTATATAATTCAGCATTATATGGTTCTTTCTTCTTCAACATGTTGTATAATGCTGTAAGAAGCATTCTTGCAATAGCAATGATTGCTTTCTTGTGGCCGCGACGCTTTTTGATGCGCAAATAGCGGTTACGAATTTCAGGATGTTTCTCGCTTTTAACTACAGAGTTAGCACACTGCACAAGAAGCGGCTTAATGTAACATCCTGCTTTGGAAACCCGGACAGATTTTTTCTTGCCTGCACTCTCATTGTTAGTTGGAGTGAGTCCAGCCCATGAGCATAAGTGTTTCGCTGAAGGAAAAGCCTCCATATTTACGCCGATTTCAGATATTACAGTAATAGCCGAGAAAATATTTTTAAACGATGGAGCGGTTAGAATTATGTCTAGTTCTTGTTGATAAGGCGCAGCGAGCGCAAGAATTAGTTTTTCTAACTCTGCTTTCCGGGATTCCAAATCTTCAAAATGTCCTTTGATGATCTTTAATTTTCCAGCTTGTTCAGGTGTAATATAACCATCAACAGCGAGTTCCAGCTCAGGGAGTTTTTTTAGCATAGAACCATGAATTAAAGATCCAATATCAAAGGAAGTATCAAGAGGATTTTCTAGAAGCTTATCAATTATCTTTTGAGAACTTTTACCGAAAGTATCTGAAACAATGTTTCCTAACTGTATGTTAGAAACCGTGAGACAATTTTGGAGTCTGTTCTTTTCGCTAGACATAAAGCAAATAAGCTTAAAGCGATAGCGCATTAAGTCACGAAGTTGTCTAATATCAGCGGGAGGTATAAAGCTAGCGGCAACAAGATCATGCTTAAACAGGTCAGCAATCCATTTTGCATCTTTCTTGTCAGTTTTTTTACCACGAATAGCCTTAACATATTTAGGATGTGCAAGTATGATGTTGCAGGAGCTTTCTAATATATTAAACACAGGAATCCAGTATTTCCCGGTAGATTCCATGCAAACATCCTTGCAGTTATTGTCCAAAAGCCATTGTAACAGCTCTCTTAAACCCTTCGTGTAGGTAGAAAAGCGATGGCTTTTATAGGTGGTAATTCCATTAGAATTAGTGGAAGCAATACATGCAACCACAAAGGTTTTGTGTACATCAATTCCACAACAGATTTTATACACGATTTTTAAAGCCATAGGGAACTCCTTTCTAAACCGATAGGTTCTAAAAATTAAAGGGATAGACAGCATTGACTGATTGTCTAGCATTAAACGAGAATGTTTAAACAAAGATAAGGTTACGTGCTCAGTAGCACACTTATTTGTGCTTGGAAAGACAATCTACACATATAAAAATGCGGTCACTACGTAAGTGTAGCAAACCACTCACCTCCCCGTGATTTGTAGTTTACTGGTATCCCTATGACATAATTATAGAACAAAATTAGCTCGAAGTGGCACATTTCATTACGTTTTGTGCCTTGAGCGAAGCGAAAGGAATGATTATAAAAATGAAACTATTAAAATCAATAACGAAAGATGAATTTAATGGAATAAGAAAAATACCTGTAAATCATGAAGAAATAGAAGGCTGTTTTAAGAAATATACTCATGGATTTTTAGATGTGTATGACCACTGTTTAACTTCTGAAGAAGCAGATAAATTAATGAATTCCTTTGAAGAACATAATCTTAAATACGAAGATAGATTTGTAGAATTTATGCAAGCAGTTTATAAAATGAATAAAAGTCAGCCAGTTGTTGTAGAACTTAACCTAAATGAATTAAGCAGCGTTGAGGTGCTAAATATTTTATTCTGTCTGGACTATAAAGATAAATTACTTTTTATTGACCAGATTAGATATTTAAACGGTGATTCACATATGTTTTTAGTGGAAGATGAAGAAATCATAACTTTATTAACCAAATTATCAACGAGGGAATTAATCTTTGCTATATTTCATTTCATACAAGTTCCTGTGTGTATCTGTGGCAATTTTGATTTATCTTTTCCAATGTTCTTTGTGGACAGTGATGGGTTAAATATTTATAGAGATATGGCAAGGGAATGCAGGCTTCATATAAGAGATATAAAAGTTATGGAGGATAAGTATGAGATGGAGTAAATTAAAGAAACAATTAGAGGATTTTATTTGTCCTTGCTTAAGAGGCAGGGTAGAATTTTGGGTAACAAATTATAGAAAGGCTCATGACCAGATGGGCAGGGCATATATAACGGTAGATGGGAAAGAAGTTATAAATATGTGTACTATCAAGAAGGAAATTGCCGTATTAAATGCAGAAAAAGAATTAAAGAACAATAATGAAGATATTTTTAAACAAGATGATTTTAAACAAAACAGGATATATGAGTTGTTAAGAAGGGAAGACTTTCCTGAAAAGATATTATCAGAAGTAGCCAGAAATAGAAGTATCAATGATATGGTACATAAAGAAGTAGAAAGACAAGATATCTTCGCACAATACGACTTCTTTGAGGCTGTAGAAAAATTCTTGAATTCTCCTATTGAAGAGTCATTGGAATCGGATAATGCAATTATCAATGTATTGGCACTAATTGATAGAAGAGTAGGAAAAAGAACTCTTAGTACCATTAAAAATTCCATTGAAAATAAAAGTAAACTTGTGCGTTATTTCTATCAATTAAGATGTGAAGCAGAAGAGAAAGTGTTTTGGGATAACGGGGGTGCTGATATTAGAAATGTTAGAGAATAACCAATTTATAAGGCAAATAGAACTTGACAGAAAAAGGGTGGAATCTTTTGAAAAATATCCATTCTCTCTGCCAGTTATTCGGGGATTATCAATTCTTGACCTGCACCCTAAAGTGACATTTATTGTGGGAGAGAATGGAACAGGAAAGTCAACCATTTTAGAGGCTATCGCTGTAGCCTGCGGGTTTAATCCTGAAGGTGGGAGCAGGAATTTCCACTTTTCATCAAGAGCGTCTCATTCTGAATTATATAATTATATCAGGATAATTAAAGGAATCAGAAGACCTAAAGACGGGTTTTTTCTGCGTGCAGAAAGTTTTTACAACCTTGCAACCGCAATTGAAGAACTGGATAAAAGCGGGAGAGGTGCAAGAATTATTGACTCGTATGGTGGACATTCACTTCATGAGCAGTCCCACGGAGAATCCTTTTTTGCCGTATTTATGAACAGGTTTAGGGGAAACTGGCTTTACATATTAGATGAGCCTGAGGCAGCATTGTCACCTACAAGGCAAATGTCGATGATTAGCAGGATTCATCAGTTGGTTAGGAAGGACTCCCAGTTTATAATAGCAACACATTCCCCTGTTTTAATGGCATATCCAGATGCAATTATATATGAAATAAAAGAAGGTATTAAAGTGGTCAAATATGAAGAAACGGAACATTACCAGATAATGAGAAGTTTCTTAAACAATACGCAGAAGATGTTAAACATACTTATGAAATAGTGCTATCAAAGAAACAGGTAATTTGCTTTTTAGTGGTGAACAGGTTAACGGGGGAAATGAAAAAGATGTACAGTGAGGTGGACAGGTTGGGGAAATTTAAAATACCGATATATATGCTTCTGATATTTATTTGCATATCAATTGGGCTGTGGATTTGGTCTGATAATGTTTTCTATCTCTTCAATTTCATGTATATAGGCATCATTGTGTCTTTAGGTATCTTCTTGCTAATAAAAAAATACAAATATTCAAGACAGGTTGTGCAGTTTGGCGTGGGATTATATATGCTTGTCTATCTTGGGCTTATATGCCGTGAGAATATGCAGATTGAAGGTTTCTGGTACTACTTGTTCATGGGGGTATTTCAAGCAGCAGTAATACATTATGCTGTAGCCAAAATTATTGGCCCGCTGTTATTTGGAAGAGGATGGTGCGGATATGCCTGCTGGACGGCTGCAGTTTTAGATTTGCTGCCTTACAGGATGCCTGAAAATCCACGCATAAAAAAACTTTCCTTTATACGGTATATCATGTTTTCAGGTTCTATACTATTTGTAGGCGTTTTGTTTCTATTAAATAATCCTGGCATTGAAGTTGTAATGTTTTGGAGTTTTATTGCTGGGAATATCATATACTATGCAGTTGGAATAATAATGGCTTTAATACTGAAAGACAACAGGGCGTTTTGTAAATACATATGTCCTATAACCGTATTTTTAAAACCAGCAAGTTATTTTTCACTGCTCAGGGTAAAAGCAGACAGCAAAAAGTGTATTTCTTGCGGAAAATGCAAAAGAGTATGTCCCATGAATGTAGATATTTTAGACAGCAAAAGAAGCAGGGAAAATGGAACAGAGTGCATTTTATGCATGGAATGTGTGAAAAGTTGTCCTAAAGGCGCTGTTTACTTTTAAACAGGATAAAAAGGGTGTTAAATTAACCAGGGATAAGGGAAAATATGTTAACGATGAACCAGAAATTGTATTTTGAATATAAATTTGTACTAAAAAATAGTTTTTTAAAAAGAGTATTACAAGTAACAAGGAATATAGACAAAATGGCTAAATCAAGTGATATGCCAAACAAAGGTAAAGAATTAAAAAAGCAATTAAAATAAGCAGGAGTGGAAATGTCTGGGCAGTTAATAGAGTTAGGGAGCAGGATAGCATTTAAAATAATATTGTATAAAAATGGATTTAAGTAGAGGTGATACCGTGGCAAAACATGAGTTTGGAATAATAGATTCCTTTGAGGAAAACAAGTGGTATAGCGATTATGAACCTAAAAAATATAATTGTATTTCTGTCAATGATGATTTAATAGAAGAATTAATTAAAAAGTATAATGAAGAATTAATGGCAATAAAAACATATTTTCAGGTTACAACTCAGCCAGGAAACGGCTTGGATTATTATGGGGTAACGCTCATCCCGCCAAAGTCACTTATACAATTTAGAGATGTTATTATCAAGGCAAATAGTCAATATCAATCCCAAGAACTTCAAGCCCTTATTGAAATGATAACTGATGCGATAAAAAAGGATAAATATTTAATTCACTATGGAATATAAGCAGTATTTACTGATAAGATATTGAAAGTTGATAAAGCAAATGTGAGGATTTATCGGATAAAAAAGTACTCTGTACATTGCGTATATTTTTGAACTTTATACAAAATAGGTATTGACTATCACCTTAGGGATTAGCCTATGATAATTTATGAGGTGATATGAATGTTAATTAAAGATGTTTGTAAAAAATGTAAAATGACGAAAAAAGCAGTTGAATATTATGAGCAGCAGGGATTGATTTCTCCAATGATTGAGGATAACGGTTATCGAAATTATAGCGATAATGATATTTCTGTATTAAAAGAAATTGGAGTACTAAGGAAATTAGATATCAGCATTGCTGATATCAAGAATATTCTTGCAAGTACCAATAAAGCCACTGCTCTGGCAAAATGTAAATACAAGATGGATTTAGAAGTTGAAAAATCAATGGCTAAGAAAAAATGTTTAGAACAGTTGATGAAAGATTATAATATTGAGCAAGCAATTACCTATATTGAAGAAGACATTGAGAAGCATTTCACAATTAAAGAAAAACTGTTGCAAGCGTTTCCAGGAGGATATGGAATGTATTTGTGCGTACATTTTGGACAGTTTCTTAATGGGAGAATTGATACTGAGGAAAAAGAAAGGGCATATAATAAAATTGTTGATTATTTGGATAAAATTCAAGAAACAGAATTTCCCAAAGAACTGGAAGAATTTTTGCAGCAGGGTCTTGGACAGAAGGAAGAAGCAGATATGCAGAGAATTAATTCATCTATAATAGATTCAGTAAACAATATAGATATGTATTTAGAAGAAAATAAAGAAGATATTGAGAAATATTTAGAATTCAGAAACTCAGATGAATATAAAAAATCACCTGCCTGTAAAATACAGCAATTATTATTGAAATTTCAGCAAGAGAGCGGATATTACGATATATTTATTGAAAATTTAAAAATATTGAGCGACTCATATCGGGAGTTTTTTGAAAAACTCCAGGCTGCAAATAAAGTATTTGTAAATAAATATCCTCAATTAGATAATATTTATAAGGTATAGTTGTACAATAATAATCTTATGCCATACAAACTTATCAAAAATTAAAGAATTAATAAAAGTCACGGTAAAATAAGAGTAAAAACCTTATTAAAACCGTGGCTTGTTTTTTTGGAAACAGTTAGGTAAAAATGGTTAATGCGAGAAGATGCAAGGTTTTAGAGATATTAGGTTTTCCCATGATTTTTTTATGTGAATACAACAGTAGATACAATATTAATGGGGTATAAGAATATTTTCGTACAAAATGGAAAGCAAACTTGACATTTACAGTTACCCATGATAATATATCACATGTAAAGTATGCTTGACATTTTGCGGAGGTGGTAAATAATTTGAAAAACAGGCTTGAAGAATTCAGAAAACTGCATGGACTGACTCAAGAGGAACTTGCTGAAAAACTTAAAGTTTCAAGACAGACCATCGGTTCACTTGAAAACGGAAGGTATAATCCGTCAATATTACTGGCATTTAGAATTGCCAATTTATTTGGTGTTTCTATTGAAGAAATTTTTATATATGAGGAGGAAAATGATGATGAAAAATAAATCATTGAATTACTGTATGTTGGCATTAATAGGAATGATACTGTTTTTAATTGGAGTAATTTTGATGAAAAATAATGCAGAAAAATATATTTATGGATTGTTTATGGGTTTAGGGCTTGGAATCTTTATAATTTTTGGCCGAAAAGCAGAAGGGTGGGCTGTAGAGAAAAAATATCCTGATATAAAGCGACACATAGAAATTGAAATAAATGATGAAAGAAATACAATTATAAGGGACAAAGCAGGTTCTAAAACGAATCAGATAATGAATTATCTTTTGCTAATTTTAACAATTATCTTTAATTTTATGGATGTTAGTTTGTATGTTGTTCTTTCAATGGTTGCTTTAATAATAACTCAGGGAGTTTTATTTATCATATTTTCAAATCAGTATGAACAAAAACTGTAATTAATAATAGTTATAGTTTTGTAGCAATAGGTTCATTTCTATATAAGATTAAGTTTTTTAAAAAAATATATCATAATAATTCAGTGCAATTATGATAGTAATTCATACCCGCTAGTAGTATATTATAAATTAAATTATAGGAAGGAGTTTTTGAGAAATGAAATATGTTCTATTGACAACGATATTTTTAGTTGTATTAGGTTTGATTGTAGGTTTTATTATTCATGGATTAAAGAAGGGTGCTTCAGGTTTTAAAGTAATGCTTTTAGGAATAAATATAACTTTATTTGGAGGAATAATTGCATTTGACCCTAATTCTAATCTTGGTGGTATTGAATATTTAATAGCGCTTTCAGGCTTATTAATTTCTCTTATAGGTCTTGAGAAAAAGGATTAATTTCTATCAAGCGGTCTTTTTATATATTATATGGTGAAATAAGTAAGGAAGTATTAGTTTTATCTGGACATGTTCATGGCAGACAAGTAAATAAATATTTGTTTAAGAGATAGCAAAAGTGAAAATAATGGGATTATTTATAAATGAGCCTGTAAAATATAGGTGTTAAACACTTTATGGGTTCATTTTTTTATGTGGAAGTAACTATAGCAATAGGGCTGAGGTAAGGAAGGTAAGATTTTAAGATGGTTGGCAGTATGACATGATTTTTAATTTATCATTTGTATTGACAAAAATAACATAAGTGTATATGATGTATATATACACCATAATATTTATACATAGTTTATATGCGGGAGGGATAAGAGACCATAGATGAATATTATTATTTCTAACTCTTCACAGGAGCCGATTTATGAACAGATTGTCAAACAGATTAAAAATATGATTATCAGAGGAGAACTTGCAGAGAATGAGATGCTTCCTTCTATACGGAGTCTGGCCAAAGACCTGCAGATAAGTGTCATTACCACAAAAAAAGCATATGAAGAATTGGAGAATGACGGCTACATAGTAACAGTACAAGGCAAAGGTTCTTTCGTGGCGGCTCAAAACAAAGAACTGCTAAAAGAAATGCGCTTAAAAATTGTTGAAGAAAAATTGGCAGAAGCAGTTGATGCGGGCAGGTCTATTGAGTTGTCTCTCGAGGAAATGCAGAAAATGTTAAAAATACTTTATGAGGAGGTATAGCATGGCACCTGTTTTAGAAGTAAAGAATTTAAAAAAGAAGTTTAAAGATTTTACTTTAAAAAATATAAATTTTACTTTGGAAAAAGGATATATTATGGGTTTTATTGGCCCAAATGGGGCAGGAAAGAGTACAACCATAAAACTTATTATGAATTTGCTTAAAAAAGATGATGGGGAAATTAAAATATTTGGACTGGATAATATTAAGCATGAGAAAGAAGTGAAAAACAGAATCGGATTTGTATTTGATGAAAACTATTTTTATGAAGAACTAACTGTTATGGAAATGAAAAGAGTAATAGCCCCTTTCTACAAAAACTGGAATGATAGTTTATTCAATAAATACATTAAGGAGTTTTACCTGCCTTCTAAAAAAAAGATAAAGGAATTATCCAAAGGAATGAAAATGAAATTTTCCATTGCCGTTGCATTATCGCATGATGCAGAGTTGCTAATAATGGATGAGCCAACTTCAGGGCTTGACCCCATTATACGGAGTGAACTGTTGGATATACTAACCTTGCTTATACAAGATGAAAATAAGAGCGTATTTTTCTCAACCCATATTACATCCGACCTGGATAAGATAGCGGATTACATAACATTTATCAACAATGGAAGTATTGTGTTTTCTTGTCCCAAAGATGATATCCTTGAAAAGCACGGATTGGTCAAAGGACCAAAAGAAATACTTAATGCCGATGTAAGGAAGTATTTTATTGGAATAAAAGAAAACCAGTTTGGATTTGAGGGACTTACAGAAAACAGGCAGCAGGTAAAAAGGATGCTAAGAGACAGGATTATTATTGATAAACCGTCTCTTGATGATATAATGCTCTATTATGCAAGTGGGGTACAAAGTGTTTAATCTAATTCTAAAAGATATATTAATACAAAAAAGGACTTTCCTTTTGGGGATAGTCTATATATTGATTATGATATTGTCTTTTCAACAATCTGGAAGTCCTATGTTTTCAGCAAGTGTTACTGCGTTTTCATATATTATGGTTCAGTCGGCCTGTGCTTATGATGACAAAAATAAATCAGATATTCTATTAAACAGCCTGCCGTTAAACAGAAATACTATAGTAATTGCAAGATATATTTCAACATTTATTTTTGCAGCAATTGCGGTTGTATATTATATTTTACTCACAGGTATCATAAAAATATTGGAACTGCCTTTTAAAGTATATCCTGTATCGCTTGAAGGCATTATAGGAACTCTATTTGCTTTAATTTTAGTTAGTGGGATATATTTTCCTATATTTTTTAAAGTGGGATACATAAAATCTAAAATTGTTAATTTTGTTTTATTTTTTGGGGTATTCATTGGAGGCGGAATACTTTTGCCTGAATTGATAGAAAATAAAAACAAAGCATTTATTCAAGGGGCTATTCAGTTTTTAAGCAACCAATCGGATATGCAGATAGCAGTTGAAATATTTGCTATAATGATTTTGTTACTTATTATCTCATATGTGTTTTCTTTGAAATTCTATCGAAAAAGGGAGTTCTAATCTGTAAAAAATTATATTTTTGTATTAAAATCTTTATTTAGTCTGTAGTGGGATATGACCATATAAAATAATATCTTTTTTTAAATGAGCCTGTAAAATATATCACTATAACGCTATTACAGGCTTTGAAAGTTTAGTCAATTATTCTAAAGGGGCTTCTGGTAATGATTACAATAAAAGGGATATCTATAGAAATGAATGGTTAAGTTTACTAAAGAATAATCCAGGCAAAGGGAAAACAGAATTGCGCCAAATGGATAAGGTTTTATTTACATGGCTCTACAGAAACGACAGGGAATGGCTAAACAACAACTCTCCTGCTAAAAAGAGAGTAAACAATGGGTATATTCGAGTAGACTGGGATAGTAGAGATAAAGAGATACTACCCAAGGTGGAAGGCGTAGTAAAAGACATGTTAAACTCAAAAGAGAAGCCTGAGCGAATTAGCATAAGTAGGATAGGGGGCAAACTAGGAATTAGGGCTTTATTGGAAAAGCATTTGGACAAACTTCCGAGAACGAGGGCTTACTTAGATTCTGTTAAAGAAAGCGATAAAGATTTCAGGATTAGACGG
Organism: Thermoanaerobacterium sp. CMT5567-10; assembly: GCF_030534315.2. Taxonomy (NCBI): domain Bacteria; kingdom Bacillati; phylum Bacillota; class Clostridia; order Thermoanaerobacterales; family Thermoanaerobacteraceae; genus Thermoanaerobacterium; species Thermoanaerobacterium sp. CMT5567-10. The sequence continues at coordinate 594,995 of NZ_CP130558.2, read as the reverse complement.
ATAAAGTGGGCTATCCAAGAGTTAGAAAAAGAGGGACAAGAGTTGAAAGAATGGAGAATACTTAGGAAGGCTGGAATTAGGAAGGAGTATGTTAATAGTATTATTGATGATATAAAAATAAGTTTGATAAAATTCAACCAGTTCTAATAAAACCTGACATTCTTAGAAGGGAAAATAGAGATAAGTATAGAATAATAAAATAGGTATATTTTTTGATTGGAAGGTAGTATTCTACATACCTTTTGATTTAAGGGGGTTAAGTACATGTCTATTAATAGCGAGTTTAATAGATATATAAAAGAATATTTGGCTTTGTCACAGAAGGATATTACTACAAAAGTCAAAAGTAGAGAATGGCTTATAAACAATATAATTCGAAAAATAAAGGAAAAATCAGATTGTCCACAATTATATAAAGAAAATGGTCAAAAATATTTAACTTTTGGAAGTTATTTTAAAGGAACAAAAGTTTCAGACGTCGATGAATTTGATATTATGCTTATTGTTGATTCGAATGGTGGGGTGTTTAAGCAAGGAGGTATTCAAACGGGCGAAGGAATTGGTATTATAGACCCTAACCCTAAATACTTTCAAAAATATAGGAAAGACAACGACCCTGAATCTGTAAGCCCAAGGAAGATAATGAATTGGTTAAAGGATATTATTGATGAAGTATTAGAACCTTATGGTTGTGAACCAGGTGAGAAAAACGGACAAGCAATTACAGCATATATTAAAAGTAAGGATATCTCCATTGACTTTGTTCCTGGAGGTATTTTTAGAAAAGTTGGCTCTAACGAGATATTTTACACGATACCAAAAGGGGATGCAGATGGGGGATGGATTATAACAAATCCAAGAGTTGATAAGGAAATTGTTAATCAAACTGGCTCAAAGTATAAACAATTTAAAAATAGTATTAGACTATTTAAATATATTTTTAAAGAAAGTTATAACGTAAAGATATCATCTTATGCGGTTGAATCAGCCCATATAGACTTTGAAAGAAAAAACTATTTCTATGATGATTATAAATATGATTTTATCAATATTTTGAATCATTTTATAACGCTTGTACAAAATAAAAAAATTCCTGATATGAGGGATAACAGTATTAATCTTATATCAGACATTAACTATGATGCATGCTTGCAGAAATTAAATAGAATTAAGGAAAGATTTCTTGATTTAGATGAGAATAGTGTCATATTAAAAACTGATGTCGATGCTTTTTTAAGAAATGAGTAAACTGGCTGGTGATATATTTGAATGATATTAATGTAAAACAAAATAAGGAAGAAATTTTATTATATTTTTTTACTCAAAGGAAGTTATACTCAAAAGCAAAAAAAATTAATCTACTGCTATTTTGGATAGGAGTTGCAATTTACATATTAGGACTTTTACCTATTGTTAAAAGTAAATTTGATTATTATTATAATGTAGCAACTGTAGCATGGATAGTAATATCCCAAATCCTTAATGATAGAAGTGTATCGACAAAGTTGATGGCTGCTGAATATCAAGAATATATTGATAGAAGTTTGTTTGAGTTTCCAATAAATAACGATATTATAAGTAATCTAGATAAGTTAAGAAGATGCGCAATAGATTTAAAAATAAAACACAATAAAGAATTTAATGAAAAAGTTAAACCTAATGCCAAAGAAACTGTTTATAATTGGTATAGCGATGTATCAAATTTACCTATTGAAATTGCAAGGATATTTTGTCAAAATGAAAACTGCCATTGGGAAAATAAACTTAGAAGAGATTACAATAAGATATTATATTTTCTCATTATCACTGCAGTAAGTACATATGTTTATTTGTTAGTAAAGTATTATTCTGGACATGCAATTTTTAATTTAATATATGCTGTACCAATAAGTATTGAAATTATAAAGTTAATAAAGCATAATAATGCTATAGTAAAAATTTGTGATGAATTAGAAGATAGAATGAATAGGGTTTATACATACATTTCTGAGAAATTAGAAGATATGGATAATCAGTACCTTTATAATGAATCAATTGCTATACAAAGAAAAATATTTGAATACAGAAAAACCAATATTCCTATACCTAATTTTTTATATAACTTTTTGAGGAAAAGGTATCAAAAAGAATCGAATCAATTCATTAAGATGTTAAAGGACGAAATTTTAGAAAAGTATAAAAGTATTGTTATAGAAGATTAACTTGTTTTTTATAAAAAATATTTTAACTAATTTAGGTCTTGGAGGGATAAGGTGAATTTAAAGGATATACCCAAAAAACTATTAGGTCCTGAATATTATATGGAATATGAAAATAAAGATGTCAGGTTAAGCGTGAGTAAGATTAATGATTTTATTGAAACTTTAGGAGACTCAGCAGTATCACTTATATATTCCAACAAGGAAGAATATCATAATGTAGATAATAGATTATTAAACATAATTAGAAGAATACATACAAGACATGCTATTATTGATTTAAATAACTGCTTTGATATTTTACTCCAAGTACCTTGGTTTCATTATAGAATCTGGAAGGAATACAATACTGGCGGAAAGTACTGTAACTCGAAAACTCATAAAAGAAAATATGATATTATTAGAAATAGTAAAGGATGGGTAAATAAGGCTGAAAAAAGTTGTGATTATGATAAAGTTTTAAAATATCTTAATGATTGTGAAGATATTAAACTTAAATCGTTGGCTAATAGTTTTGAAAACTTTAATAAAGAGTTTAGGTTCAATGAACATAAATCTTATACAGTTAGAGAATTAGCAAATCAATTAAAACATAGACATAACATTAAGTTAAGGGAATTTTATGAACCTTACAACTTCAATTTAAATATGAATGGAGTAAATGTTAATTTAAAAGAAAGAAATCTTGGGGCTGAAATATGTACTAATTTTTATGATGAGGAAACTGGGAATGATTGTGGGAAAATTATTTTGAAATATAAAGATGATTTAATAGTCGATATAGAGTATTTATCAGGGGAGAAATTTTATGGCAAAGACTTATTAGATTTAACAGCCCTTTGCAGTATAGATGAAGTAATAGAAGAAATGATTGATTATTATAACCATATAATTGATGTTTATAATCAACTATATAATGTTGTAAAAGATGATATATTAATGAATCCTGTTATGAAAAAACCAGAAGTTAGGACAACCCGTGAGTATAATTTAGATGAATTTTTTAAGAATATCAAATGAACATCTATCAACAAATAAAAAACCTTGCTCCTTATCCCTTTTTACATATCCCTACTATGTATACCCCAAAAAAACTCGTGTCACGAATAAAAAAGTCGTGTTAAAAATAAAAGAGTCATGTTAAAAGTCATGGTGAAAATAGGGTAGAAAACCTTATTGGAGCCATGATTTTTTGTTAGGATTATTAGGGTTAAGGAGTAAGGGATAAGAATAAAGTATTGATTTTAAAGGATTTGAAGGGAGTATTGATAAAAGATATTGATTAAAACTTTTCCCTTTTCCCTTGAACCTTATCCCTATTCTTGACACGACTTTTTTATCTAAAATGAGAGGGAAAATAGGAAAATATTAGGCGATAAATACATGAGAATAGGGCGATTTTTGACATGACTTTTTTATCTGGAAAGAAATAGGAAAATAGGTTCAAGGCGAGAAGGGATAAGGGGTTGAGGGGGGTGGGGTTTTGACATGAGTTTTTTATGTGTATACAATATTACTGCTTCACGGAAAAACTTTATTACCTCCCAGAAAATGCCATGTAGATTTTATGCGGGTTTGAGCGATGGGAAATGGAAAGGGTTTTTTTTAAATTAACATAGTTAGGGGCAAGGAAAAAGGAGATAAGGATCAAGTTTAGAAATTGTTTTTAGCGGAGGTTTTTCCGTGAAAAATAAAGTCGTTCCAAAAAGGGAAAAAGTTTTTCCAAATAACTAAAAAAAGCTTTAACGATATCTTTACAAGGATAATGAGTCTTTGATATATTCAGTTAAGTTGTGGTAAGGAGGGATTATAATTGCCAAGAAAAATAATTTTTGCCGAGGACTGCTTGAGAGAAAGCGGGTTTTCAGATGAACAGACTATAAAACAATGGGTGAAAAATATTATTAATAAATCAGTTGACTACATAAATAAGATTACTGATGGGTCTAAAGGTGTGATTGTTGATGAGGAGCATAGAATATTTATAAAATTTTATGTTGCAGGAAAAGCCATATTAATAGATGAGATAAGAGAAGAAGTTTGTATTGTATAATAATTTTTATATGGGAGATTTTAGCCTATAATAAGTAATTTATTGCTTTCTTAATGTAAAGAAAAATGATTTTGTTTATAAGAGTAATATTTTAAAAATCAAATATGGATAATTGTCCGTTTATTTTTCTTTCTATTGGTAATTCTCTATTAGTATAGAATTGATTTAACTTTTTATATCTGTATTCAAGGCTTTGTTCATCCATACCTTTTAAATCTTCCTTGGGGAAAAACTGTACCATTTGTCTTTTATAGTAGTTATATCTGCTGTTAGGGTTATTAGGATTTTTAATAATTCGACTTATAATAGGAAAAGCACTAACTGTTAGAGAATATTTATTTTTACTGGTCGCATTTAAATGAAGACTATTTGCAAAACATCCAAGAATTATATCAATAAATTGGATAAACTGTGAATGCACAGGATCTCCGTCGGGTTTGCGGTGGTCGGAATTAATGAATTTTATATGGTTGTTGGCAAAATAAATTTTATCTTCTTCGGATTGTAACTTATAAATAGAGTGCCATGGGAAATATTCATGGTATTCAGCATTGCCTTTATCATGAAAAATATTTTTGACGATTATGTTATCATAATCTCTAAAATAAGTTTTCAAAGCCCTTTTTAGTGCAGTTCTAAAAAATCTATTGTAAATAGTTGAGTGTTTATCTTTTTGTTTTTTGGGGCCGAATTTATCCAGATCTAATTTTGTAAGGTTAATACCGAGTATGTAAAAGTAGATATTTTCCCTGTCGTCAAGCCAATACTTTACCCAATTGGAAGCTATCTTATATTTTATTGAATCATCCGTGTTTTGATAATGGATTTCTGTATTATTTAAATTGTGGTAAGGACAAGGCTCTGAGCAACTACCCCACGGTTTAGGTGGTTGTGAAAGACACCGTAAGTTTATCAAATCTTTGTAGAGCTTATCAGATATAAATTCTGGTACAATAAGCATTCCTATATATGTCCATTTTTCAAAAGTGTTAATAAAAGGTATTTTAAGAGGGTATTCTTTTATTTCATCACAGTATAAATTGAGTATAATACTTTTTTTATCTGTTTCCATATATATCCTTCCTTTTGAATTATTCACCATAATTATAACATTAAAGGGCAAAAAAATAGCAGCTAAAAATTGATTAAGAAAAAGGGAATAAGTGCTACGCCAGTAAAGACTTGCACACCTATTCCCTACATCCTTAAGCAGTATCTGCTTAATTATTGCCACTTCGACTTGTTTTACATAGTGTAAAATTATCGTAGGATATTTTAAATAAAAAAACAAGAGACAACCCCTGTGATAAAATAGAATTTGGAAACAAAATATCACAGAAAGGGGTGTCTCTTGTGAAAAAAAATAGTTTTGAAGATATTATACTACAAAATGCTCTAAATTTCACTAAGGAAGTAGTAAAAATTTTTAGTGATTTACTAAACAAAGGGATGAATATTACAGAACTTGTAGCAAGAATGAAAGAGACAACAGACAAACTGGGCAGAGAATCCATCGATAGGAGCAATAATTGAAGAATTAGATAAGATAATAAAAGAAGATAAGAGAAGGAAAGAAAAATGGGTAGTTGAGAGGAAAGACAAAAAGAGATTAACAACAATCCTTGGGGATATTGAATATGAGAGGATATATTACAAATCTAAAGAAGATGAAAGATATACATATTTAGTAGATGATGCATTAGAGATAGGGCGGCATGATAGGATAGAAAAAGGAGTAAAGATAAAATTAGGTGTTAAACAGCAAGATATCACATCCTGAAAAATAGAGATTAAATAAGCTGACTTATCCTAAAAAGTATAAAGATTAAACAATCACTAAACATTGTTTTTACTCAAAAATTCACATTATACAATCACAAGATTGTATAATTCTAAAATCATATACATATGTCTTCAAGTATATCCATTTTTGGGTTTTACGCTTTTTGGGTAAATGCCATCTTGAATGTACCTTCTCCCCCGGATTGAACCGGTAGAAAGTTGTTTTATGGCACCAACCCTCTCCGAAGTGCTCAGGTTGCACCCCTGCATTTCCCTATCCCCTCGGAGAAGAAGATACATTCATATATACAATTATTCTGTAATATTTATATCACTTTGAGCTCTAAATACTAGCTCACCATTTATAGTTTTTTGACTTTCTTTAGCTCCTAATATCATTGACATTTCTGCAAGTAAATTAATTTTTCTTAAATATCCATTTGTGCTTGAATATATTAATTCAATTGCGTCATCAGTAAATATTGTTTCATTGCATCCTGCACATTTTAATCTGGATGTTATATATTCTTTTGTTTCATCTTTGTTTAAACCCTTAAATGAATAATTTAAAACTATTCGCTGCCTTAATGCTTCATGTGCTTGTCTATTCAACTGTATAATTAATTGTGTTTGTCCTGATAATATAAGTAATGCATAATTTTTTGTGTCCATGTCAAAATTAAATATAATGCGCAAATCATCAAGGATTGAGTTGCTTATAAACTGGGCCTCATCAACGATGATAACGGGAGTTATGTTCTTTGAATGATAACTTAATATTACATCTTGTATCTGGCGAAACATATCACATTTTCTATGCTTCGGTATTAATCCTAGACCGTCGGATAAATACCTGTAAAAATCCATAACGGTAAGTGTTGATATTGGTATGTACACAACCTTGTACATATTAGGATTTAAAGAAGTTACAAAACATTTTAGTGTATATGACTTACCAGATCCAGGATCTCCTGTTATTAACCCAAATCCTTTTTTATCTTTTAAAAATTCTAATCTGCTCATTGCTTGTATATAATCCTGTGATTTGTAGTGATATTTCACATCACAGTCTTTAGAAAATGGATTAAATGTTAATCCATAATATACATTGAACATTGTTTTTCCTTCTTTCTTCATTTACAAAGAAAAGTCTATTTCTTTTCTTCTTATCTTAGAATTATCAATTTTGTTTACTGGATGTATTGTTTGTAAGAGTTTACCGTCTTCGCTAAAAATATATGCTTTATCAAGTGATTTTGGATAATATCGTATATTTACATAATCTCCGATATATTGCATTGGTACTTCAAATTTAATTTTTTCTATTGATACTGTGGCATCTTTAATTACACGCCTTTTGACTCTATAGAGAAATATGTTATCAAGATCTTCCTTAGAATTTATGAATTTCATCGTGTCTGTGTATTTAATGAATTTCTCTATAGGCTTCATATTTATTGATGAATGTACTGTTTGATGATATATTCCTTCAATATATTTATTCAAGTTCTCATTCAATTCGTCTATGGAAGATATTTTCTGCCAATCAAATCCATACATCCATTGATCTTTTAATGTCCTAAAAAACCTTTCAATTTTTCCTTTTTTATGTGAAGCTTCACATAAAAAAGGTTATGCTAAGTATATGATAATGTAAAGTAATATCGTGAAATATAGTATTAACGCTACATTCTTAGTGAATTTACTTTACATTATCATAACAATACAAAAGACGCTCAACGATTGAAGTTTTTCAACCATTCCAGAAGATTGTTGTTGGTCTGCCAAATAGGTAACTCTATCGGTGTTACATCGGTATATGCTCGCTCAATAGCTTCACGCTTTTGTTTGGAATCGGCACGGGCATATATTTCCGTTGTCTGTACAGAAGAATGGCCAAGAATGTCACGAATATATACTAAATTAACCCCCGCTTGCAGCAAATGCATTGCTTTGCTGTGACGAAGGCAATGACAGGTAAACTTTTCTGGAACCAAAGCATTGTTCATATTTCGAGCCATTTTTACGTATTTATCAAGAATATATCCGATGCCAGCCCGTGTAAGCTTCTCTTTTCGTCTATTAAAGAAGAGGGGGTATTGACCAGCAGCAGGAGTCAAAAGTCTTTCTTCTTCCATATACCTTTTCAGGATATGTGTTTCTTTTTCCATTAAAGGTACAATTCTGGCTTTGTTACCTTTACCGGTCAGTTTTATCGTACAAGGATGTTCAAAGCGAATGCATGAAGGAATGAGATCAACAATTTCTTGTACACGTGCGCCGGTATCATACATCAACGATATCAATGCAAGGTCTCGCCTTCCATCTCGAGTACTTACATCTGGCATTTCTAGTAGAAGTTTAATACCATCAACCGTCATGTATGTCATAATTCCCTTTTCACATTTTTTAATCGGAATAGACAAAATCCTCTGCCACTCCAAAAGGTAGTCTGGATTCTCATATTGTAAATATTTAAAAAACGAATGTAATGCTGCTAAACGTACGTTTCTGGTAGATGTGCTACAGTTTCTTTCAATCTCAATCCAATCAAGAAATTCTTCGATGATCTCTTTCTTTATCTTAACCAAAGTTATCTTTTCAACTGCAACATGCTTTTTATCCCGCATGAATTCCAGAAGTAACGTAAATGTATCTCGGTATGATGAAATTGTATTTACACTGGCACCGGTTTCGTTAGGTAGGTATTTGGTTAAAAACCCAGTCAGGTAGTAAGCAAAATCATTCGGTTTCATAGTTATTCACCTCCGGAAAAACATAGGAACAGATGCTGTTCATTTTATTCAGTATTCCTGGGTACATATTAGCTGTCAGACGCACATATTTGTCAGTAGCCTCAAGGGAATTGTGTCCTAGATATTTTGAAATGATAGGCAATGAATAATATAGATCTAGGCCATTTTCTGCCATAGCAGCCAATGTATGTACACTGAAACTATGCCGCAAATCATGAACACGCGGGCCTTTACCCTTACCTCCATGTGATATCCCAGCATGGTAAAGAATTCTGCGGAACCACCTATATACAGAATCGCTAGAGCATTGATCGCCATCCTTTTTCACAAAAAAATACTCGCTTGTGAATTGAAGCTGTTTCCGGTATTGCATGTATTTCTTCAATGCATCTGCAACAGAATCGGTAAATGGTAGTATGCGATCACAGTCGTTTTTTGTCTTCCGTATAACTATGTACTGCTCTTCTAGATTAACATCATCACATTTAAGAAAGAGTGCTTCATTTACACGAAGACCACATCCGTAGATAAGACGGAAAACTGCAGGAAGAGTTTGCGTGATTACTGAGTATCCTGTAATTGGAAGACTATCACAAGCATAGAAAAATTTCTGTATCTCAGCTTTAGTGAAAATGTATGGAACGAACGTAGATTGATGTTTAGCATTGTGAACAGAAACATACGACTTGTAACCGAGGCTATTAAGATATATAGAAAAGTTCCTGATGTCGTTTATCCTTTTGTAGCAGTTAACTTCAGTCTCGTTCGGTCTTCTGGTTCCCCACAGATCACAAAGCTCTTTGGTCAGACCAACAGTACTGCATTCTTGCTCCAATGTGAAACTGTCAAAATCCTTAAAAAGGTATTCCATCGAAAAGCAATAACCTAAGCTACGTTTGAATTCAATATAATCCTTGATATAAGGCGCATAAATTCCACAGAATTCTATCATTTAGATACCTCCGTTCCATAAAAGCTCTTGTTTAGTGGTGGCACTTCCAAGGCACACTGACGAAGTGCCGGCATATCAATTCTTAGATAAGATTTAGTGCTTTCTGTGCTTTCATGGCCTAAAACTTCTGAAATTACTGGAAGAGGTGTCTTTTTTTCAAGTAGAATTCCTGCAAGGCTGTGACGTAAAGCATGAAGGCCATGCTTTTTAATGGAAATATTTTTAATTCCGGCTTTATTCAGATAGGTACTTACTATGCTGTGAAGTGTAGGCTCAGCCAATCTATCATAAGGTGGATACAATTTTAAGAATATAAAAGGTGAGTCAGAAATAGGCCTACCATACTTCATATAATCAATAATTGCATTTCCAACTTCCTGAAGAATAGGTAGCTCTATTCGCTTCTTAGTTTTCTGTTGAATCAAAACAATAAGGTTTTGATCCCATATGATGTTTGCAAACTTGAGTCCGCAAATGTCTGAAGCTCTAAGCCCTAATCTGGCAGCCAAAAGTAACATTACATAGTCGCGTTTCCCCTTAGGATTACCGCGATCAACGGATGCCAGCAAATGCTCCACTTCTTCTTTAGTATAGCTTGTAGGAAGCTTAGCCTCCTTTCTGTAGCCATCCTTTGAAATCAGATAGGAGAGATCTTTTCCAAAAAGATGCTCATTATAAAGATACCGCAGAAATACTCGTAAAGCGCATAATGTACAATGAATGGTTGCTTTTGAATAAAAGCCAAGACTATTTACAAAGGAAATTAGCACTTGTTGATTCAATTCAGAAATGGTTTGGACTCCTTGACGTCTTAAATGCTCATAGAATCGCGATAAGTAGATCAAGCTGCCGGCAATAGTATCTTCAGAAAAGTTCCTCTTTCTACGATATTCCACAAATTTATAGATGGTATCACCAATTTCCCCAGTCAGTTCATATTTCTGCCGTTTAATTCTGTATGAAATTGCTCCAGTTGTCTTATGCTGAAGTAATGCTGTAGCAACCCTAATATAATCCTTTTCTAAGCGACTGATTGAATCATATTTTCGTCCATCGAGTATTGCATCGATATATTTATTGCATATATCAGCTGAATATGCTGTTGCCTGATACTGTTTGATGAACTCGGAAATCTGATTAATTCCCCTTTCATATAAGTTAATTCGTGATTGTGAAAATGGAATCTGTCGCAGATATAGCAAAAACTCTGTTGCTGATTTTTCAAACGAAATTATTTGTTTTGTTTCATTCATTTGAATTCCCCCTATTTTTAATTTGGCTGTCGCCAATATCAACTATAGAGGAATGATAATGTAAAGTAAAGCTTTATATTTTTCTTTATATATGCTGTGTTTATCGTATTACTTTACATTATCATATACTTAGCATAACCTTTTGATTCTGGCGAATACGGTTCAGCATAACATAAAGACGTTCCCAATGATGCACATATTAAATGCAATTGTTCGCTTTGGAATACTTTGCCGTTATCAACAAATAGTTTTTTAGGAACACCTCTTTTCGAAATGGCTTTTTTGAACGCATCAATAAGTGATATTACATTATCTGTATCATAAAATTCTGCATGTGTTATTAACCTTGATGAATCATCTAGAAAAGCAATAAGGTATGTTTTAATCTTCTTGTCGTTGATAACTAAGTATGGACCCATGGATATGTCAGATTGCCAGCAGTCATTAGGATACTCCATTTCAAAAGCTCTCCTGTCTTTTGTGTTTAATGCTGATGTAGATATTTTAGTTTTTCGAAGATATCTTTGAACTGTAGATAAGGATACTTTATCAAGCTCAATAAACTTTTTAACCAAAAGTTCCTGATAGATTGATTTAGCTGATCTTCTTGGATTATCAAGTTTTAGATTCTTAATATAGGCTTTAACATCATCAGTTAAAACTCTTGAAGCACCTTTGTCGCATCTACTTTTAGGATATAAACCTTCAAATCCATATTTTCTGTAACAGTAAAGCCATGTCTTAATTGTATTAGGAGAGAATTCTCTTTTACCTAATGAAGGCACATCATAAACTTTAGAAGTAATAACCTCCATATATTCTTTTGCAGTTTCCTGAGTGTAATTTTCATTGATAAGCGGTGCTATCAAAGAAAATTTAAAGTAAGCAATTTTTTGTTTAACATCATTATCCATGCCTAAAAACATCCTCGATTTAATTATCAGTATTATTGACTGGATAATGATGGTACATTCACAAAGGTTATGTGGAGAAATAAAATGCAAATTAAATAAATTTACATAGACAAATTCAGATTAAACATTTTTAATCGAATTAAAATAATTATACAGACAAAAACATCGGTAAATTATGATAAAAACATGGCTTTTGTAAAAAAAGCAAAAAAATTCTACCAAAAATTAAGTTTAAGCTTTTTTGAAAAAATGTACTTTCATCAAATCAAAATAGTGTAAATTAAACTTTAGCTTTTCTTTTGTATATTTACAAATATTGCTTATCAAAGTTCTAGGTGATAAACTGTTCATTGTTTCAATGTATTCTCGAAAATTAGCAAAAAAGCTGTGAACATAATTCAAAATCGAGAGAAATCTCATTTTGAAATAACTGATATTTTGCTGTTTTACGAAAAACAAATTAAACTCTTTAATGATTTCATCAGCAACATATGTAGTGCCATGTCCATCGATAAATATTTTTTTCAAAGAAGTTAGAATAACAGATAAAGGATAGATAAAATATGGCACAAGGAAATCCGGTATTAAAGCATGTGTCTTATGGCATACAGGACAAATAACTCTTGCTATGGTAATATCTATGCAATTATTGTCAATAAAGACACCCCTGCAGTAATAACCGTGCCTATACAATTTACCGTTGTAATTGCAATTAGGACATCCAGATGGTGTATCTATGTACAAATATGATTCATTTTCGATATATTCATGTATATTTTTAACTGGAAAGGCTATAATTATCATTGTGATACCTTTCTTGGGGTGGTAATTAATTTTACCGCCCCATTATTTTTCTATAATTGTAGGCAAGATTAACCAATCTTATACATGAATATGAAAATTAATTAACTTTACATAATGGATAAGGTTAAATTATTTTGCTTTTTATGGTGCTTTTTATATTGAAATAATTTGCTGTATAACAGCATAGATAAATCAGGTTTTAGAATAGGTATGTCTTTTAAAGAAGAAGCCGTAGGAACAAATGCTATTTCAATGGCGATGCAATTAAGAAGATTAGTTTATTTAGAACCTCAGCATCATTTCTGTGACATTTTGAAAAAATGGTATTGTATTGAGCGCCTATCATTGTAGATGAAAAGATAATAGGATATTTTGATGTATCGACGATAGAATATGTCATGGCAGATGAAATGACTATAGTTTTAGAATTGCTTGCAGATAAAATTGCCGATGAATATAAAACCAATATAAAAGAGCAATAACTAAATAACTGCAATATAAATTTAACTGATAATCAGATAGAGATATTGCTAATGCTTGCAAAGGGTTATAAAGAATTGGCCATATCAAGAGAGATTGAAATTAAACCAGTTACTGTAAAATATCATAAGAGGAAAATAATTGAGAAGCTATGCGTAAAAAGCATTCAGAAAGCAGTTACAAAAGCGGTTAAATTAAATTTAATAGATATAGATTAAATTTTAAGATTATACTTTTGTATAGTTTTTTGCTTTTTATGTCAAAACTATACAAAGATATAGTAGACATTGGAAAAACAGCGCTATAAAATGAAGATGTACAAGGGCATTACAGTTTATTAAATAGATAGGAATAATAAAAAGGTATTGAATAGAGAAAAGAACATTAACAACGGCTCAGATTAACTAAAAATTTATGAAAGGAATGAAAATTAAATGTATAAAAATAGGTCTATTTTAAAGTTAAAATTTTCAACATTTGAAAAAGTTATCGAAATAATAGTAATAATTAATCTCATTTTAGAATTATTACTATTTATTAGGTATTGGCCATATCTTCCAAATAAAGTTCCAATACATTATAGTTTATCTGGTAATCCATATTCTTGGGGTAGCAAAGGAACTCTTTTTTTAATACCTATAGTGAGCATTTTATTATATTTTATGTTTTCATATATAAGTAGATTTCCTCATATACTTAATTATATTCCTGAAATTACTGAGGAAAATGCAGAGCGCCAATATAGAAATGCGCGTACGCTTATGACTTGTTTAAAGGTAGAGGTTATTTTTTTGCTTTCGTTTATCTTATATAAAGATATATATATAGCTTTAGGGAAGTTTAAAGAACTTGGAATCGGGTCTATTGCTATTTTATTGATAATAATTTTTGTTACAATAGTATATTTTATTATAAAATCAATAAAACTAAGGTGAAAATTGTAGATAAAAAGGATACAGAAGTTTACAGATGTGAGCTTTTTAAAATAACAGGTAAAAGTTATAGGCTTGAGTACAGGCAATCATTTTTGAATGGACATATGGAAAAAATTCAGGAAAGTTATTTTCCGAAATTTATCTGAAAGTACTTGCCGTTTACAAAAAATGCAGAAATACTAATTATTGATGTGAGAAACGATAAAATACAAAAGAAAATAAAATTAAACAATTGCCTCTATTTTAATAAGATGCCATAATTTCATTTTGAATGTTTTATAAAAAATCAAAATAATAAACTATAACTAAACAAAAAGTACTGTGTAAATTGCACAGTGGCTTATTTTTTATAAATAAAAAAACACGCAGTTGCATTTAATAGAGAGTTGTTATATAAGTTCCTTTTTTAAAGGAACTTATTTGTTATTTTACATATTTGAACAATATGATATCCTATACTTGTGGGGCAGAGGGAGAATAAAAGAAAGGAGGTAAACGTTGATTAGTCTTACTAAACGCCAGATAGAATTTATAAAGTTATTATTGGAAGAAACAAATTATAAAACAATTAAAAGCTTTGCTGATTTATTAAATGCTTCCAATAAAACCATTCAAAAGGATCTAAGGGTGATAGAGAAATATCTGAATAAATTTAATATTATATTAGACCGTAAACGAGGTACAGGCATTATGATTGTAAATGCAAAAAATGCCAAATGGCTTTTACTTAACGATCTTGAGAGACAAGAAAGAAAGCATGAAAATATTTCAATCAAAGAACGCAGGATTGAAATTATTAAAAACTTGTTGATTAGTTCACATATGAGTACTTCTATACAAAAACTTTCCGATATGTACTACGTTAGTAAGACGAGCATAGTAAATGATTTGAATTATATTGAAAAATGGATATCACAATTTAACCTCAAACTGGAGAAAAACAAAAAAGGGACTAGGATAGTAGGAACAGAAAATGATATTCGAAGAGCTATTGAATCTCTCCTAATTGAATATTCGAAGGAAGTGGATAAAGATTGGACTATTGAAGAGCTGTCAGCGCGCATTGATGCATCTACATTAAATGCATTATTAGAAATTTTTGAAAAAGATAAGATTATTTATGTTAATGAACTTCTTGTTAAATTGGAAAAGAAATATAATTGCCTCTTGAATGATCCTTATTACATCAACATTTTAACTCATATTTTGATTTCATTGACAAGGGGGCTGGAAGGAAAGCAAATAGAGGTAGATGTTGCAAAAAAGTCTGATAATTTGAAATATGAAAAAGCTTATGAAGAGGCGAAAAATATTGTTAATCAAATTAACAAAGATTTTCAGACACAATTAGGAGAATCAGAAATTTACTATTTATATCAATATTTTATCTCTTCTGGATTAGTGAAAAATATGAGTGAGAATGCTAATGAGGTTTTAAATGAATTAAATCAAAGGGCGAATATATTTGCAAAAAAAGTGACATCTTTTATGGAAAAAATTATGAATATAAATATTTTAAATGATGAAATCGTAATGGAAGGGTTATTGATGCATATACGTCCTATGTTGAACCGACTCGACTACGATATTCAAATATCAAATCCAGTAATAGGAGACATTATAGAAGAATATCCGGACATTTTGAATATATGTAAAGCAGCTGTATTAATGGCAACATATGATTTAAAGTTAAAAACGATTCCGATGGATGAGATAGGATATTTGGCATTATATTATCAACTAGCATTAGAACGATCAATTGTTAAAAGACGTATCTTGGTTGTATGCCAAAGTGGTTATGGAACATCACAATTGTTAAGTACAAGGATCCGGAGGGCTTTTCCGGATTGGGAAATTGTAGATATTTTATCAGTTAGCATGTTAAAAGAACGTAACATGGATGATATTGATTTTATTGTATCAACAGTACCAATAGATATTAAAGAAAAACCTTATATCCTTGTATCTACGTTTTTAAATGATCAGGATATTAAAAATATATCCAAACTTTTAGTAGAAAAACCTGTGAAAACTGATAGAAAAAAAATAGGGACGTTATATATTAACCAATATCTTACAGAGGAAAATATTTATTTCAATAAGCAGCATGATGAGGTTGTTGAACAATTAAATAAAAAATACCATACCAATATCAATTTTCACGAAATTTCACTTGGTGATGACATAAAAGTGGAAATGGCATTCTATAGCAAGCAACCTATTTTAGCAATTGCATTGAATGATATCAAGAAACTGAAGAAGCAAATCGTATTCTATATAGCAATGGATAATACTGATATAATAACTCATTTATTATCAGAAATATATCATCTTCATACCTTTGAAGGGTCCATGTACTATTTAAAAAAATGTATGAATAGAAAAGATGTAAAGAGTTATTTTGAATTGAATGAAGGAGAAATGAAGATTATGGCAACTGATTTAGCAAAAGTAATTAAAATTGAAACAATCAAACTTGATATGGAAGCAAAAACAAAAGATGAAGTATTACGGGAATTAACGACATTACTATATAATGCAGGAGCTTTATCAGACAAGGAAGCTTTCTTGGATGATGTATATTACAGAGAACGTTTGGGTTCTACAGGTATTGGCAATGGGATAGCAATTCCTCATGGAAAATCAAAATTTGTTAGTAAAACATCATTAGCTATAGGTAGAACTAAAACAGACATTGAATGGGAAACATTAGATAATAAACCGGTACGCTTTATTATTTTGTTTGCTGTGAAAGAGGAGAACAGGGATAGTGCTCATATTCGTTTACTTTCACAAGTGGCGACAAAATTAGCAGATGATGAAGTATGTGAAAGGCTACAAAAAGTGAAAACACCTGAAGAAATTTATCAAATCTTTGCAGGAGAATAAATATAGAAAGGAGGAAGATTTATGAAGATTGTAGGAATTGCAGCTTGTACATCTGGAATTGCGCATACTTATATAGCAAAAGAAAAATTGGTGCGCGCTGCACAAAGTTTGGGACATGAAATTCACATTGAAACTCAAGGAACTATTGGAACAGAAGATGAACTTAAAGTAAGTGATATTGCAGAAGCTGATGTTGTAATCATCGCAGCTGATATCAAAGTAAAGGGCAGAGAACGCTTTTCAGGCAAAAAAGTCATTGATGTTCCTACTGAAGTTGCAATTAAGTCTCCAAAAGCACTGATTAATAAAATCCAACAGGAATTAGGATTATAAAAAATTATTAAAAACAGAGGGGAGAAGATCTAATATGTTAAAAAACTTACAGTTAAAGAAACATGCGTTAACGGGTGTTTCATTTATGCTTCCACTAGTTGTGGCATCTGGCTTATTAATTGCAATTGGCAATCTAGCGGGAGGAAATCCATCTATAATTAAAGATTACAAAGACTCCTATACGATTTGGCAGGCAGCTGTATCACTTGGTGTATTTGGTATGGGGTTAATTCCAGCAGTAATGAGTGCAGCAATTGCTTATTCTATTGCTGATCGTCCTGGCATTGCACCTGGCTTATTGATGGGTATGATTGCTAATGCTATTGGTGCTGGTTTCCTTGGTGGCATGCTTGGTGGATACCTTGCTGGCTATTTTGTGAATTTTTTAAAAAACAATCTAAAACTTCCAAAATGGGCACAAGGGTTAATGCCAATGATGATTATTCCATTACTTTCTTCAATTGTAATCGGTTTATTGATGTTTTTTGTAATCGGTGGACCTATTGCGTCAGCTTCAAGAAGCTTGACAAACTTCCTACGTTCTATGAATGGAGGCTCTAAAGTAATATTTGGTGCTATTATGGGTGCTATGGCTGCATTTGATTTTGGCGGCCCTGTTAACAAAGTTGCATCATTGTTTGCAGATGGTTTGTTAGCAGAGGGTATTTATGGACCAGAAGCAATTAAGATTTGTGCTTCAATGATTCCTCCATTTGGTGTGACATTATCATGGTTGATAAAAAAATCAAGATACAGTAAACAGGAAGCTGAGAACATCAAAATTGCATTCCCAATGGGTATTTGTATGATTACAGAAGGTGTTATTCCAATTGCGGCAGTTGATCCAATACGTGTCATTTTCTCTTGTTCTTTCGGCGCAGCAATCGGTGGTATCTTGATTATGCTATTAGGAGTCGGTTCTCCTGTTCCTTCAGGTGGTATGTTTATTGTTCCTGCTATGCATAACCCACTTGGTTTCTTA
Organism: Thermoanaerobacterium sp. CMT5567-10; assembly: GCF_030534315.2. NCBI lineage: Bacteria > Bacillati > Bacillota > Clostridia > Thermoanaerobacterales > Thermoanaerobacteraceae > Thermoanaerobacterium > Thermoanaerobacterium sp. CMT5567-10. The sequence goes on along the minus strand of NZ_CP130558.2, from coordinate 576,664 downwards.
ATCGCTTTAAGTGTAGGTTCAATAATTACTGCAATTCTTTTGGTATTTTTAAAAAAGGATGCAATAGAAGAAGATACTAAGGAAGATGAAGATGAAGAAGAACTTGATTTATCAAGCATTAAAATAAATTAATTTTATAACTATCATAGAGTACATCTACTGCATTTTGTGATACCGTTTAAAGGAGAATTGTTATGTATGTTTCAATGACAGAAATGTTGAAAAAAGCTAACCAGAATAATTATGCTGTAATGGCAATTAACTGTTTTAATTTAGAAACAGCGAGAGCTGTTATAAAAGCCGCCGAATTAGAAAATTCTCCTATTATTATCAATGTGGTTCAAGAGCATTTGTTAAACCATTGTGATAGTGAATTAATAACCCCCATTGTAAAAAAACTGGCTAGCAGAACCAATATAAAAGTTGCTTTAAATTTTGACCACGGGCAAGACGTTCTTTTACTTAAGAAAGCAATTGACGATGGATTTTCTTCGGTAATGGTAGATGCATCTCGCTTTGGCTTGGAAGGAAATATTGCCATGACAAAAGAAATTGTACAATATGCACATCCCAAAGGAGTAAGCGTAGAGGGTGAAATTGGGTGTATGGGAGCTACTGAAGGAGCTAATTTTACGGTAAATGATATGTATACAAATCCTAAGGAAGTATTACGTTTTGTGAAAGAGACAGGAATTGACGCTCTCGCTATCTCAATTGGTTCATCCCATGGTAATTATCCTAATGGCATGGTTCCAAAGTTTGATTTTGAACGATTAAAAATCATTAAAGAATTAACTAAAATGCCATTAGTACTTCATGGAGGTTCGGGCTCTGGTGAAGATAATATATTGAAATCTGTTAAATATGGTATCAATAAAATTAATGTGGGATGTGATTTCATGAATGCTAATATTGCAGCAATTAAAGCAAGGCTGAAGGAAAATCCAGATATTAATTATTATGTATTAATGCACCAAGTTGAGCAGGACAGTATAAATTTAGTAAGATATTATATCAAACTGTCCGGCTCTCAAAATAAAAATTAAAAAGGAGAAAAGATTATGTTAATGAACATGAAACAGTTACTAAAAGTAGCTCAGGAAAATCACTTTGCAGTACCAGCTTTCAACACAAGCAGTAATATGATATTAAAAGGTGTGATGGAAGCGTGCCATGAAAAACAAGCTCCAGTTATTATAGCAATACATCCAGATGAATTGTCATTTGTAGGAGACAGTTTTGTAGCTAGTGTCATAGAAGAAGCTTATAAATCTGATGTACCAGTTGCTATCCACTTAGATCATGGCGCAACCTTTGAACAGATAGTTCATGCAATAAGATGTGGATTCACATCCGTTATGATTGATGCTTCCCAAATGCCATTTGAAGATAATGCCGCAATTACAAAAAAAGTAGTTGAGGCTGCGCATGCTGTAAATGTTTCTGTAGAAGCAGAATTTGGAACAATTGGTAAGACAGGTAACGATGCAGAACCCTCAGCTGATAAGATTATTTATACAGATCCAGCACTAGCAAAAGAATTTGTTGAAAAAACTGGCGTAGATACATTGGCAATAGCTATAGGAACAGCTCATGGTATCTATCCTAAAAATATGAAACCAAAATTAAGATTAGACTTGTTAAAGGTTTTAAGAGATACAATAAACATTCCGTTGGTATTACATGGCGGTTCTTCTAATCCGGACGACGAGATCGCGGAATCTGTAAAAATAGGTATTTCTAAAATAAACATTTCCAGTGATATTAAAGAAGCATTCTATCGAAAATGTCGTGAAGTTTTACAGGATCCTGTTATCCGTGAACCAAATGAAATTTATCCGCCATGTATTAAAGCTATGAAAGAAGTTATATACCATAAGATTGATTTGTTCAATGATGCTGATAAAGTCAAATTCTATAAATAGGGTGTATATAATTATTTAGATTTCTTAAAAAGTTGATAATTAAAATATTACTTTATGAATAATGTAATGTTGTAAAAAACATAGATTAAAACTGTAAATTAATGACGTTAAAGCCATAATAGGATTTACAAAACCTCTTATGGCTTTAACATTCTATGTTGTAAAGCTTGGATAGTGTTTTTACTTGCATAATTGAAAACAAATTTATGCTTTTCGGCAAATATTACATCTTATGATTCTACTGCAAAAAGTTTTTATTTAAACACCTCTTCGGGCTTATTAATACAATATATTTAAACATAGATTCGGTAAGTGTATTTATCAAGTGGAGAATACTCCAATGCATTCAATAGTTATTTCCACATAACAATACTTTTTTGTAATCACATCAAATGATGAAGAAAAATTCAATCATTATATAGATATAAATTCACCTATTTTTTGTTACTGTCATCTTCATACATAGATTCTTTTATAACTTTTTACGTAATTTTATTCAAAATCCTTTCTATATTCAGGATCTTTGGCAAGTTTTTCTTGCTGTTTTTTATACATTTCATCAGCAGTAACTAAAAAAGCATATACATACCTTAATTGCTCTTCTGACAAAATTTGTCCTTTAAAAGCTAACATTTTGCGACCATCTAAAAACTGTTCAATATCTTCAATAGGTATATCTTTATAATCTGAAGAAGTATTTTGACCTTCAATATTATTACTTTCATTAACTTGGCGCATAATTTCATCAGATGTTGTATCAAGTGCTATAGCAATTTTAGAAAGCATTTCAGGATCAAAATATTTATTTTTATTATTTTCTATTTTATATATTGCAGTATTACTAACCCCTAATATATTTGCTAACTCTCTTTGAGATATATTCTTATTTTGTCTTAATTCTCTTATTACATCACCAATTGTTTTTTTATTCCTCATCGTAACACTTCCTTTAAAAATCGCCTTTCAATTTCCAATTATAGCAATAAAGTGACATGAATGTCAACAATAAAGTGACAACTAATTTAAAATTAGTAACCATGTAGAAAAAAGTTATATATACATCATCTATATAGAGATTAATTATAAAAATTAATAGCAAAATAGTTGACATCTAAATGATTATATACTATAATTAAAATAATCAAATAGATTATTACGAGGAGGATAACTATGGTAAATGTTATTAATGAGATACTTATAAAATATGGTCTAACTCAAAAACAATTATCACAAAAAGTATACATAAGCCAACGACAACTAATACGCATTAAAAAAGGCGAATCGCGTCCAGGGAATAAATTCATAACAGGTCTAAAAAATGCATTTCCAGAGATTGACCTAAACGAACTTATCGAAAACAGAAAATAGGTGAGAGAAGATGTTGTGGAAGATTAAATGAGGTTGAAAAAAGTTGTAAAGCTTCTATGCAAGTCGTACTATGCTTAAAATACTGTCAGCAAAAATATGCGGATAAGAATCTTTATTTTAGGCAATGTAAATGATACCAATTGCTGCGAAAATTAAGTAAATTGAATGTCATACAAGGCACTAATAACGTTTAATAGTTTAAACTTAGTTTTATAAGGATGCCTCCATTTTTGGCATAATGTCAGTTATATTATGATAATTCTATGAAATTGGAGGAAGTCCTTTGAAATATGCGAAACCTTAATATTTTAAAGTTTTTTGGGTTTTGCAAACTAAAATCTAAATAATTAATGGAGGTGTTAAATTTTTGTAAAATGATATGAAATATAGTTCAGTAGGACAAGTAAACCATGTTTGGATGGGGCTCTGGTGAAGAACTGAAGGTTCGTAAAGAAGCTACACAAATATTTAGAAAATTATATCCAAATGTGAAAGTAAATGAAATTTGGCTTCCTTCGGATAGCATTGATCAAAAACTTGATGCTGCATTAGCAGCTGGAAATGCTGGTGATGTTATTATGATGTCACCTGATTGGTACGGCCTTCGCTCGAAGTGGTTTGAAGATTTAACACCATATGTGCAGAAAGATCATTTGGATTTACAAAGTATTTATACTCCTGGTATTGATGTAGGATATGTAGATAAAGATGGAAAACGAGAAGGTTTGCCTGTAACAGCTTCATCTTTTGTCTTTGCATACAATAAAGACATTTTTGATAAAGCTGGTATTTCATATCCTACAGATAATTGGACATGGGATGATTTTAAGAATATTTGTGAAAAAGTATCTTCAGGTTCAGGCGTTAATAGGATTTATGGTACTGTTTCTCATTGGGTTCTTCCAAACTTTGCTACTATTGCATATGGTGGAAAGATGTATAACGACGATTGGACGAAAGAATTGGTTGATGATTCAAATTCGTTAAAAGGATTACAGATGTTTGGTGATTTATTTGCTAAAAATGTAATACCAAGTAGTGCGGCATCTAGTGCTATGCCTATGGATCAAATGTTTGCAGCAGGAAAAGCAGCAATCTATCCGATGGGATTATTTGAAGCAAAACAAATAGCAACCGAAATTGGAAATAATTTTAAATGGGATATAGTGTTACCACCTAAAGATCTAAATGGTAAGAATACCGATGTAAGTTATCTTACAGGTTTTGCTATGAATAAAAGTTCAAAAAATAAGGCAGCAGCTTGGGCATATATAAAGACAATGTCTACCAATAAAGAGATTGCTGATTTATATTGCCAAGTAGATATACCTTCACTTAAAGAATCTGCTGAAACTACTTTTAAATCTTCAAAAATTGGCAATACTCAAATATCAACAGAAAAGTTTGAAAAAGGTTTAGAAGTTGCAATTTTGAACCCTTGGGGAGGAGCTCTTGCTAAAGCTGGAGACCAGTACAGCCAAATGTGGCAGCAGATTACAACGTTGCATAAACCGGCTTCTGATGCTGTTAAAGAATTTGCTCCTAGAATACAATCAGCTTTAAATGAATTAAAAAGTGAAAAGTAAATATAAAAAGGGGAGAATTTATTAATTATCATTTTCTCCCCATTTATCCTAATAATAATAAAATGATTAATGAGGTGAAAAAATGAAGACAAGAAAAAATAAACTTGAAAGAATTGAAGCTACAAAATTTTATCTATATATTTCCCCATGGTTACTAGGTTTTCTAATTTTTACTCTGTATCCTATAGTATATTCATTTTTGTTGATTTTTACTAATGCTGATTTAACGGGAAATGGGAAATTTATAGGTATTAATAACATAATAAAAGTATTTAGCAAGGACCCACTTTTTTTAAAAGCACTTGAGAATACATTATACTATTCGTTCGTTTTTGTCCCTTTAAGTTTAATATTTGCTTTTTTAATTGCGCTTTTACTCAATCAAAAGCTAAAGGGAATAAGTATATTTAGAACTAGCTTTTATATACCTTATATAACTTCAGGTGTTGCTGTTACAATGCTATGGGGGTGGCTTTTTAACCCTGACGTTGGGCTTATCAACTATATATTATCTGTTTTTGGTGTCAAAGGGCCAAATTGGTTAAACGATGAAAGGTGGGCAATGCCTGCTATTATTATAATGAGTCTTTGGTCTATTGGCAATACAATTATTATAACACTTGCTGGACTTCAGGATATACCAACTCAACTATATGAAAGTGCTGAGTTAGATGGTGCTAATCGTTTTACAATTACAACTAGAATTACCATACCACTTATAACACCTACGTTATTTTTCAACCTGATAATTGGCATAATAGGTGCATTTCAGATATTCACGCAGCCATATGTTTTAACCCAGGGTGGACCAAATTATGCGACATATACATATGTACTTCATTTATATAATTATGCGTTCAAATATAATGAGATTGGATATGCTTCTACCCTTGCATGGATACTTTTTATTATCATAATGATACTTACATTAATAGTAAACTATACATCGAAGTATTGGGTTTATTATGAAAATTAAGATTTGGAGGTGTTGAATATGCATAGAAATAAAAATGTATTAAAAAATTTAAGATATGTCTTAAGCTATGTTTTGCTAGGTATATTGACAATTGTATTTATTTTTCCATTTGTTTGGATGGTTTCTACTTCTTTAAAATTGCCAAATGAAGTATATACTTTTCCCCCCAAAGTTTGTATCAAAAACTATAACCCTAGATAACTTTATACAGGGATGGCAATATGCTAATTTTACTCGTTATACAATAAATACAGTAATAATAGCAATAACAGCAACTGTGGGTGCAATATTCTCCTCAGCTCTTGTAGCTTATGGCTTTGCTAGATTTAAATCACGTTTTAGTAATTTGCTATTTTCTATAGTTCTTGCTACAATGATGTTACCAAGTCAAGTTTTACTCATACCTACATATATTCTTTTTTCTAAATTAGGATGGATAAATACATTTCTTCCACTTATAGTTCCTTCATTTTTTGGAGGTGGGGCATTTAACATATTTTTACTCAGACAATTTTTTAAAACGATACCCAAGGATTTTGATGAGGCCGCATAAATTGATGGAGCTAGCTCATTCCAAATTTTTTATAAAATATTATTGCCAATGATTAAGCCAGCATTAACTGCTGTAGCTGTCATGTCTATTACTTATAATTGGAATGATTTTTTCCTACCATTAGTTTATCTTAATAGTGACAAAAATTTTACATTAGCCATAGGTCTCCAATTCTTTCGTACATCATATGGATCAACACAAATACCAATGTTAATGGCTGTTTCTTTTATAACGATCATACCTGTACTTATTCTTTTCTTTGCTGCACAAAAGTATTTTGTGCAAGGTATTACTATGACAGGTATTAAAGGATGATTTATTATTATTTGGGAAAGGTGATGTTAATGAAATATAAGAATCCAATAATTCGTGGATTTAACCCTGATCCTAGTATATGCAGAGTAGGCAATGATTATTATATAGTTAATTCTAGTTTTGAATTCTTTCCAGGTATACCGGTATACCATAGTAAGAATCTTGTTAATTGGCAATTATTAGGTTATTGCCTTTCAAGAGATTCACAGCTTGAGTTATCTGGAGCAAAAGCATCTAGTGGTATTTATGCACCTACTATCCGTTACAATAATGGCATTTTTTATGTAACGGCAACGAATGTATATCATGGAGGAAATTTTATTGTTTATTCAAAAGATCCAAGTGGGCGATGGTCTGAACCTATTTGGGTGGATCAAAATGGAATAGATCCATCATTATTTTTTGATGACGACGGGACGGTTTATTATAGTACAACTAATAACAATAAAATAATGCTTTCTGAAATAAATCCATTAACTGGTAAAAGGTTATCTTCTATAAAGCAAATAAGCGAAGGAAGTGGTGGGCGCTATCCCGAAGGACCACATATTTATAAGATAAATGAATGGTACTATTTAATGTTGGCTGAAGGAGGCACTGAATATGGGCATATGGAGACAATTTTTAGGAGCAAATCTCCATGGGGGCCATATGAGGTATGTCCGCATAATCCAATACTTACTCATAGAAATAAAGGAGAAAACCCGATACAATGTGTAGGTCATGCGGATTTGGTGGAAGATCAAAATAGAAATTGGTGGCTAGTATGTTTGGGTGTAAGACCTATTGGTAATTTATTATTGCATAATTTAGGTAGAGAAACTTTTCTCGCTCCTGTTATATGGGATAAAAATGGTTGGCCTATAGCAGGCAATAACGGTACTATCGCAATAGAAATGGATGGACCACTTCTAAGTGAGGCATTACCTGATGAAAATATCTTTTATGATGATTTTGAGAATAATAAGCTGGATGTACACTGGAATTTTATTCGTAATTTTAATCAAGCTAGATATGATTTGTCTTCAAAGAGTAGTTGGTTAAAGATTAGTGGTGGTGAAGAAACATTATCTGAAAGCAAAGGATCTCCTGCATTTATTGGGCGAAAACAACAGCATTTTAATTGTACAGTTACTACAAAAATTTTATTTGACCCTATAGGAGATAACTCGGAAGCCGGTATTGCTGCCTATTACAATGATAGCTATCATTATGAGGTTTTCATTACAAAGAAAAATAATGATTATTATATATGTCTTAGAAAAAGAATTCATGATATTGAAGTAATAACTGATTGTGTAAAAATAGAATATGAAGGAAAACTCCAACTTAGAATTCGCTCCGATAGAAAATACTATTATTTTGATTATAAGCTTTCTGAAGATGAATGGAAAACCGTTGGTAAGGGGATGACTGCGGGTTTATGCACAGAAGGAACTTATTTAATGACATTTACTGGTACATATATTGGAATCTACTGTATAAATGGTGAAGCTTATTTTGATTGGTTTGAATACTTCGGTGAAGATTGAGGATTTGTTGCAGGAATTTTAAAATAAAAGGCGAAATATATCAATTAATCGATAAATTATGGTTTATATTGGAAAATGTTTTGGATGTGAATTATGACGAAAAGCATTAACAAGTTGATTGCTGAAAATTATTGAAAGTAACAATAATAGTGAAATAAAAGTGGTGAGAAATCTAGTGAACATAAAAATAAGAGAAGCAGAATTGAATGATTATAAATCAATAAGTACTCTTGTTAAAGAAGTACATAGTCTACATGTTAAAAATAGGCCGGATGTGTATGCGGATGTGGAGAATCCTTTTACGGAAGAAAGATTTAATAAGATATTAGATGACGATAAAACAAAGATTTTTGTCGCTGAAAATAGTAATAATGAAATAATCGCTTACAGCATTATAGAAATAATGATTGCGAGAAATATTCCAATTCTTAAAGAGAGAAAATTTGTCTATATAGATGATTTATGTGTTAGCTCAAATCATAGAAGAAAAGGCGTGGGGAGAATGTTATTTAAGCATATTGTTGATTATGCAAAAAAATCAGGTGCAGATGCTCTTGAATTAACTGTATGGGAGTTCAACAGCGATGCGATAAAGTTTTACGAAAGTTTAGGTATGACGACAAGAAATAGAAGAATGGAATTGAAGATTTAAACTTTATAAATAATTATTTAAACATTTTAACAGGATATTATCCATTATCTTGTCTAATTTTATTTTTGAGAAGCGAGGCATGAGAAAAAATTGGTGAAGCCGGAGGGTTGGGTTATAATATTAATAGATTAATATTATAAAGACGATGTTCTCCTCTTAGTAATTAAAGAAAGACTTTTAAAGATCTTGGCACTTATTAAAGTTTTTTCAGAAGTTACACAGGCTTTCAAAATCCGCAATAAATAATATATGAAGTATGGATGCTGAGAGCATGATGTCAAACTTTACAAAAAAATAATAGAAGGATTAAAAGACATGAAAGAAGGTAATAGAAGAAGGAATAAGTACGTACATTTTATGATAATTAGTTTATTGAGAATTAATTGAAGGTATATAGGGGTGTCGTCAAATGGATTTAGTAGATACCTATGCAAGATGGATAAAGAAGAATGTGGATAACCCAGAGATGGTCAGAAAGCTTATTATATTGGGTTTGAAGGCAGAGCATGCCTACTTTTCTCTATTTAGAGACAAGCAAGTGCCAAGGTCGTTTAACTACCTAAATAAGATAGGTGTGGAGTTTATATTAAATCCTTTGATATATAGAGATCAGTCAGCATGGGTCAATTTGTTTGCTCCCACCGAAATACTTCATGCTATGGACATATACCCTTTGTGTATAGAGGCACTTTCTTCTTTCCTTGTTGGTTTTCACTGTGAAGATGTATATGTAGACTATGCCCAACGGTCCGGGATATCCGATACCCTTTGTAGTTATCATAAGGGATTTATAGGAGCTGCTTTAACCGGCCTTTTACCTAAACCTAAGTTTATGATTACATCATCAATGCTGTGCGATGCCAATATAAGCACATTTAGATATCTTTCATGGTATCACCATATACCCATGTATTCCATAGATGTGCCGCTTGAATATAGCCAACAAAGTGTTAATTATTTGGAAAAACAGCTTAGGGAAATGGTGAAAATGCTGGAAGAGGCAACAGGTAAAAAGATGGATGAGGATAAACTGAAGGATGTAATAAAAAGGGAGAATAAGATTCACGCACATATGAATAGATATATTGATGCTTTGAGGTATAAATGCCATCCTACCACCTTGACGTTAGAGATGTATATGTTGTTTATCAATCATACATTTATGGGTACTCAACCAACATTGAATTTTTATGAGATGTTGACAAATGAGCTGGATAGCTTTCCCCACAGCAGAGCAAAGAGGGTATTTTGGGTGCACATCGTGCCTTTTTATCCATATGCATTAAAGCAGTATTTTAATTACAGCCATAAGTATGAAATTTTGGGACTTGACCTGAATTTTGATTATTTAGAGGAGATGGATTATGAAAACCCGTACAGGGCATTGGCCAGAAAAATGCTTCTTAATAATAACAATGGGCCTTATCAAAGGAAAGTGGACAGCATAATGAGCATAGTTGACAGGCTGCAACCTGACGGTATAATACATTTTTGTCAGTGGGGATGTAAGCAGTCTGTAGGAGGAATGATGCTGCTTAAAAAGGCACTGGATGAAAGGGGCATACCTTTTCTTGCTTTGGATGGCGATGGAGCGGATCGGCGCAACCATCATGAAGGACAGATAAATACCAGGCTGGAAGCTTTTTTGGAGATGTTAGATAAGTAAGGGAGATGCTTATGATCATAGGATATATATGTAAATATACACCTATAAAGATTTTGGAGAGCATGGGTATTGAATGCGTGCGCATTGAGCCATCATATATTGATAATGGTATAGCCGAAGCCCATATGCATCCCAATGTGTGTACATACGTAAAGGGAGTGCTGACAGAAGTATTTAAGGGGGGATATGATGGCATTATCCTTGTAAACTGCTGTGATAGCGTAAGGCGGTTGTATGATGTCCTGAAAAACGCAGAAAATGGCAAAATGATATATATGCTGGATTTACCGAGGAAAAGCGGAGACCAGTCAGTGGCCATGTATGCCTCCGAAATAAAAAAACTTATACAGACATTTACAGATTTCTATGGGAAAAAATTCAATGTCCAGGATTTTATAAGATATATATCGACAGAGCAGGAAAATGCCGGGCAATTTAATATGCCCAAGGGAAACGATGGTATAAGGCTGGCTATAATGGGGGCCAGATGCAATTCATCTCTTATTGATTTGCTTAAAAAGGCAGGGGTAGATGAGGTGTTAAATTATACATGTACTGGGGATTTATTAAATTATATGCCGCTTCCTGATTTCTCAGCAGGTGAGCAGGACATAATAGAGTGGTATGCTGGAAGCCTTATCCGTTCAATCCCGTGCATGCGCATGGCAGATATTGATAGAAGACGTGATATGTTGAAGGATATAATGGCAAACGCCAATGGCATAGTGTATCATACTATAAAATTTTGTGAGTTCTATTCATATGAGTATTCATATATAAAGGATAATTGTCGCTTTCCCATCTTAAAGATAGAGACCGATTTTACCCATGGCAGTGAAGGACAACTTATAACAAGGATTGGTGCCTTTGTGGAATCATTGAAGGGTAGCAATAATAAGGTGGAGAGACCTTCACATGGAACTAGGAAAACTATAGTAGCCGGCATAGACAGCGGGTCTTTGTCCACCGACGTTGTTATACTGGATGAAGACTGTAATATACTGTCATATAGCATTGTACCAACTGGTGCATCTATAGTGGATAGTGCCAACAAGGCCTTTTCACAATCTCTTAAAAGAGCTGGAATTGCTCCACAAGATGTTTCGTTCATCGTATCTACTGGATATGGGCGCATTAATATCCCTTTTGCCAATAAACAGGTAACAGAGATAACTTGCCACGGCAAGGGGGCCTATTTCTTAAATAGCAATATAAGGACTATCATTGATATAGGCGGTCAGGATAGTAAGGTTATAAGACTGGATGAAGATGGCAATGTGGTGGATTTTGTAATGAATGATAGGTGTTCGGCAGGTACGGGACGATTTTTGGAAGTTATGGCAAAGGCCCTTGAAATTCCACTGGAAAAGATGGGAGAAGAAGCTGAAAAGGCGACGGAAGACATAAATATTACAAGCATATGCACGGTTTTTGCAGAGTCGGAGGTTATATCTCTTATTGCACAGAATAAAAAAGGGCAGATATAATAAAGGGATTGCACAATTCAGTGGCCAGCAAAACAATTGGCTTGCTTGACAGGCTTGGCAGGAAGGGTGCCTATATGATGACAGGTGGAGTGGCAAAAAATAGAGGTGTGGTAGAGGCAATAGAGCAGCGAATAGGGGACAAAGTACATATTCCTGCGGAACCACAGATGGTAGGAGCTTTGGGAGCAGCCATTTTGGCGCTACAGGAAATTAAGGTGAAACACGTTAAGTAAATTAAAATATATTTTTAATACAAAAGGCTTTTCGTCTCTTAAAACAGCAAATACAATATCTGAAATCTGGTGCATAATTGCTCCAAGAGCCATTTTTTTAAGGATTTTTAAATTCAATATAGTATTCTATTAAAATTAAAAGAAATTTTGGGGGTTATAATGAAACTTCTTATAAAAATTACTGCATTGCTAATAACTTTTATCGTGCTTTTAAATATCATAGCAGAGTTACAGGTGATCACATTTGCATATAATGCAAAACCGGTAAAATCTGATGCTATTATTGTCCTCGGCTGTGCAGTTTACGAGAAAAATCCGAGTCCTTTTTTTAAGGAAAGGTTAAATGAAGCTATAAAACTTTATAAAGAGGGACTTGGTAAGTACATTATTGTATCTGGCGGTGAAGGACCTGGTGAGGATATATCTGAGGCAGAAGCGGGGAAGGAATATCTTTTGAAAAATGGTATACCTGATAATACTATATTAAAAGACGACAAGTCGTATTCAACGTTGCAAAACCTCAAAAATTCTAAGAAAATTATGGATGAAAAATCGCTAAAGACAGCAATAATTGTATCAAACAAATTTCACCTGAAAAGGGCAAGCATAATAGCGAAAGAAGCAGGCATAAATGCAAGCTATTCAGGAGTATTTGTAAAAAGGTATTTTTATGAAGAAGTATACGGCTTTTTACGGGAAGCACCTGCATTATTGTATATGTATTTGAGAACTTTAGCTAATATTTGATATAATTATAATATATAGCATAGATTAAAACCATACATATATTTGGTGGTGTTATTATGGAAATTTTTAATGTTGATGAACTTATTAGACTGATTAAAAAAGGAGAAGATTCCTACACTCAATTTAAAAGCATGATAAATAGTCCGGATGCATTGGCATCTGAAATTTGTGCATTTGCAAATACTGATGGTGGAAAAATTGTTGTAGGTGTTTCGGATGATGGAGAAATTATCGGGGTTAGTGATATTAATTATTTAAATCAGATAATATCAAATGTTGCATCACAGAAAATTGAGCCTCCTATAAGTGTTCTGACTCAAAATATAATTTTTGATGATAAATTGGTTGTAATTATAGATGTGCCAAAAGGTGATAATAAACCTTATGCCGCAAATAGGACCGATTATTGGATAAAGGTTGGTGCTGACAAAAGAAGAGCAACAAGGGAAGAATTGAGACGGCTTATGCAATCATCCGGAAATATTTATGCAGATGAGATGGTAGTGCCCAATACTTCAATTGAAGATATTGATATGTATGCATTTAGGGATTTTTATGAAAAAGAATATGGCTCTGCAATTGAAGAAAATGGAATACCCGTGGAGCGGCTTTTAAATAATTTAAAACTCATGAAAGACAGCAGTTTGACATTGGCTGGATTATTATTGTTTGGCAAAAGGCCAGAACGCTTAAAACCGCAATTTATAATTAAAGCGGTAAGCTTTATAGGGAATGACGTAAGCGGAACTGAGTATCTTGACAATGAAAATATAGAAGGTACTATTTTTGAGCAGTATAAAAATACTATTGCCTTTTTAAAGAGAAATTTAAGAAAAATCCAGAAAGGACAGAATGTAAATCTGCAAGGAATAATAGAGATTCCCGAAATTGCTCTCGAAGAAGCAGTTATTAATGCAATTGTACACAGAGATTATTTTATCGAAAGCAGCATTAGAGTGTTTGTGTTTGATGACAGAGTAGAAATAATAAGTCCGGGTAAATTACCTAATACTGCAAACATAGAGAATATAAAAAGAGGAATACAGATTGCAAGGAATCCTATATTGCTATCATATTTGCCGAAATTAAAAATCCCATACAGAGGAATTGGCTCTGGCATAAGAAGAATGATTGCAGAATGTAGTAAAGCAGGTATCAAAGAACCTGAATTTATTGAAGATAAAGAAGCAGAATTATTTAAGGTTATATTTTACAGGCCGTAATATTGTGTAAAAGGCTTTCCTTTTATTATAGGATAAGGAAAGCCTTTTTTAGTGAAAGTGTACTTTATTTATTCGGTTGGTTTTATCACAAGTCCATTGTTGAAGTGGTTTAAACCACCGACTAGATCGATAACTGATAAAAGCTCAACTATTTCTTCATCAGTTACGCCCGCTTCTTTTAATTTGTTGGTGTATGTAGTAATGCACATCTCGCAATTATTTAAAATTGATACGGTCAATGCAACAAAAAGCTTTGTTTTTCCGTCTATCTTGCCAGATCCCATTACAACACGTGATTTTTCAAGAAAGAGTTTAAGATATTCTGGCTTATTTGCCATTGCACGCATTGTTGGAGGAATAAATCCCATCTGCTTTTCTATTTGCTCAAATAATTGCTTTACTTCTGGACTTGCCTCTTCATTGCTAACTAATTTAACCCCTATAGCCATACTATCACTCCTAAAAATGAAATAATATATACCCACCCCTCTATGATGGGGTACAAGATAATAATACTACTATTCTATTGTGGATGCAAGTACGGTGAAAATTTCAGTAGAGCGAAGGGTACATTTAATAAGCAATGGTTCACTTCTCATCTTTGATTAAGTATTCTTTCTATCGGCTGTACATACAGATGAAAATATTGATGATAATAAAACAATAGAGGCAAGCTTTGAAGCAATAAAAAGATATTCAATATATAAGTTTCTGTTATGGTTTCTATAAATTTTTATTATTATACTTGTTAAATATTTGATGTTATAATTATATCAAAATATGTTAAATAATTTTCAACTTTCAAAGGAGGAGAGAACTTGGGATATCTAATTGAGAATAAAGATTTTGACGATATTTTAAATGTGCTGAAAAAAGATTATAAAATTTATGCACCGAAGCGCTTTGAAAAGCGTGGCCGGTATTCTGACACAGATCTTATAAGATATGATGAGATAAAATCTTTGAAGGACATTGTATACGATGAAAAATCCGATTTTTCACCAAAAGAAGTTATATATCCAATAACACAAGCTTTGTTTTATTTCACAGAGGATGAGTACAGAGAAAGCAAGGTATTTGATAAAAAAATACTATTATTTGTAAGAGCTTGTGATATAAATGGCATAAAAAGACTTGATACGATTTTCCTTCAAAATGGTGGTACAGAAGATATTTATTACAAAAGACTCCGTGAAAAAGTAAAATTCGTTTTGATGGAATGTAAAGATGGCTGGGATACATGTTTCTGTGTTTCTATGAACTCCAATAAAACAGACGATTACAGTCTTGCAGTAAGGTTTAATGATGACAACATTATGATAGAAGTTAAAGATGACGAATTTTTAGATATATTTAAAGATAAGGAAGAAATAGATTTTAAGCCTGAATTCGTAAAATCAAATCCGAAGGTTGTCCATGTCCCAGAAATAGACAATACAGAACTACTCAAAAAAGTATATGATCTTGATATGTGGGAAAGCTTTAATTCCCGCTGTATAAGCTGCGGTGCTTGTACTGCTGCTTGCATAACATGTAGCTGTTTTAATACAGTAGATTTAATTTACAGTGAAAATGCAAATGTCGGCGAAAGAAGAAGAGTGCAGGCAAGCTGTATGCACAAGGATTTTACAGAGATGGCGGGTGGTCATGTATTTAGAAAAACTGCCGGTGAAAGGATGAGATTCCGTACACTTCATAAAGTATATGATTATAAAGCTCGCTTTAAAACGGAAAACATGTGTGTCGGTTGCGGTCGCTGTGATGAAAGATGTCCAGAGTTAATATCTTTTTCAACAACGATAAATCGCTTATACGATGAAGTTGAAAAGTTGAAGTCGGGTAAAGGAGGCAGCATAAATGAATAATATTTTCATGCCTAAGCCATATAAGATACTTGAAATAGTTCATGAGACGAATTTGGAATACACATTTAGAGTTGAAGTTGATGTAAAAGCAGAACATGGGCAGTTCTTTCAAATTTCCATTCCAAAGATAGGTGAAGCACCTATATCGATAAGCGCTATGGGTGACAATTGGATGGAATTTACTATAAGAAAAGTTGGAAAAGTAACAAATGAGATATTTAACTTATCTCCTGGCGATAAGATATTCATGAGAGGACCTTATGGTAATTCATTCCCAGTTGACAAATATAAAGGGAAAGATCTAGTCATTATAGCTGGTGGTACAGGTGTATCGCCTGTTAGAAGCTTACTTAAGTATTTTTATGATAATTCGGAAGAAATAAAATCACTATACTTTATAGCAGGTTTTAAAGATGAAAATAGCGTCTTGTTTAAAGAAGATTTAAATAATTTTAAGACAAAATTTAACACCATATATACTCTTGATAAGAAAAAAGTCGATGGATTTGAAGTTGGCTTGGTGACAGAGCATATAAGTAAAATACCATTTGATAGCTTTGATGATTACAATGTCATTGTCGTTGGTCCGCCAGTGATGATGCATTTTACAGCATTAGAATTATTGAAAAATGGGGTACCAGAAGATAAAATTTGGGTTTCCTTTGAGAGAAAGATGTCTTGCGGAGTTGGAAAATGCGGTCACTGCAAGATAAACGAGACGTATGTTTGCCTCGAAGGTCCTGTGTTTAATTACACAAAAGCAAAGGATTTACTTGATTAAATGTGGAGGTGTATGTAATGAACTATGATATAGATGTAAAAAAAGTCCGCAGAAATTGTTACAGGCAATCGAAAGTCCGCGGTGAATTCATGCTGCAGATGCGCGTTCCAGGCGGTGTAATGGATGCTAAATATCTGTCATATGTAGAGCATATTGCAAAAACATGGGGGAATGGACAATTTCATCTTGGCGTTAGACAAACTTTATCAATTCCTGGAATAAAGTACGAAAATATCGATGAAGTCAATAAGTATATAAAGACGTTCATTAAAGAGATAGAAGTAGAGCTTTGTGGTGTTGACATGGAAGTAGATGACAATGGATATCCAACGATAGGTTCTAGAAACATCATGGCTTGCATAGGAAATAAACACTGCATAAAGGCAAATATCGACACAACATCACTTGCAAGGAAAATTGAAAAAATCGTCTTTCCAAGTGATTATCATATAAAAGTCAGCATAGCCGGATGTCCTAATGACTGTGCAAAGGCTCATTTCAACGATTTTGGAATTATCGGCATCACTAAAACAGAATATGATTATGATCGCTGTATAGGATGCAAGAAATGTATCGAGGCTTGTAAACAACATGCTACAGGTGTTTTATACATGGTAAATGGAAAAATCGAGAAAGATTCATGCTGTTGTGTTGGTTGTGGTGAGTGTGCACTTGTATGTCCTACAGGCGCTTGGTCTAGAAATCCTAAGAAATTCTACAGAGTCCTCATTGGTGGTAGAACCGGAAAACAGACACCTCGGATGGGAAAGATTTTCTTGAATTGGGTAACAGAAGATGTAGTGCTGGGCATACTTAAAAATTGGCAAGATTTCTCTGCGGAAGTATTGAATCATAAACCAGTATATCTCCATGGAGGTCACTTGATAGACAGAGCTGGATACAATAAATTTAAAGAGCTTATATTAAAGGGTGTAGAATTAAACCCTGAAGCTATGGTTGCAGATAGAATATTTTGGGCAGAAACTGAATACAGGTCAAATATAAATGTTAAGCCTGTTTGTGAATGTTAAATTAAAAGTGAAGGAACCCCCTTCACTTTTTTGATGGTTTATTATATATTTTAAGTGAATTGATTATTTTGATGTAAAATGATAAAATTAAGCCGTATAAATTTTAGGTGGTGATATTGTGCCGCTTTCGGATCAAGAGAGAAAAAATATACGTGAAACATGGCGTATAAAAGTCAAGAAAGATAGAGAAATAGAAACGTATAGAAAAAAAGAAGCTTTTGATAGAGTATATAAAATTGCAAAGATATTAAAAGAAAAGTATTTTGTTGATAAGGTTATATTGTATGGTTCACTTGCAAGAGATGACCGTTTTTATAATCTATCTGATATTGATATTTTTATTGATGGATGGGATGATAGTAAATTTAACTATTGGACAATGTTGATTGATGTTGAAAATGTTGCAAAGCCTTATAAAATAAGCATAGTTACGCAAAAAGAAGCTTATAAATCTCTGCTAAATGAAATATTAAGAGAAGGGAAGATTATAGAGTGACGGATATTAATAAAATTAAAGTCACATTAGCAAGACTACAGTTAGAACTTGAGAATATACAGAAATTATATGATACTTTAAATGAGAGAGGCTTATTAGATAGTAAAAACAGAAGAGAGAAATTGGCTGATGATTTCATGCTAAGGGCTGTTGGCTCTATTTTTCATGATTTTTATACTTCCGTTGAGAATATGTTTAAAATTGTGGGTAGAAATATAGATAATTTGATCCCTTCAAGCTCTGAATGGCATCTAGAATTACTTGAACAAATGTCGACTCCTATAGAAGGAGAAAGGCCGGCTTTTATTAGTTCTAATTCAAAGTTTTTGCTTAATGAATTTAGGGGATTTTGTCATGTATTTCGTAATGTTTATGGATTTAACCTAGTATCAGAACGCATAGAAAGACTACTAGATATTTTCCCCCATACTGTTGATAATTTAAGAAGGGATGTAGTACAGTTTATAGAAGACATGCAATCTATCATGATAGAGGAGTGATTTGAGGCTTACAAGCTCTAATTGCTTTTACTTAAAATACTATGGATATAATTTTTTACCTTTACAAATTTACTGTTTTAAAGTATAATTAGATTAAATTTAATACTTGTGAAATTAGTTTGCGGGGGAACCATTTTGGTTGAGAAGGTAAAACCTGACCCTTAGAACCTGATGTAGTTAATACTACCGTAGGGAAGCAAATGTCTGTTATTATAAAGCTTTACCATGCGGTAAGGCTTTTTTATTATTATGACATTAAATACTACCTTCTTTCTCCCCTTCATTTTACAAGTATCAAAAAAATAATTTATGAAAGGATGACCATGATGAATTATACTACACAGTTAGACGCAGCAAAAAAAGGAATTATTACAGAAGAGATGAATGTTGTGGCAGCTAAAGAAGATATTGAAGTTGATTTATTGATGAGTAAGATAGCTTCTGGTGAAGTAGTTATACCTGCGAATAAAAACCATGAAGCACTTAGTCCAGAAGGTGTAGGGGCAGGCCTTAGAACAAAAATAAATGTAAACCTAGGTGTATCAAGGGACTGCAACAATGTAGATGCAGAATTAGAAAAGGCAAAAAAAGCAATAGAAATGAAAGCAGAGTCAATCATGGATTTAAGTTCATATGGTAAAACTTTTGAATTTAGAAACAGATTGATAGGTATTTCTACAGCCATGATAGGTACTGTTCCAGTATATGATGCTGTAGGATATTACGACAAAGATTTAAAAGACATAACTCCTTCAGAATTTATAAAAATCGTTGAAAGGCATGCACAAGATGGCGTTGATTTTATGACCATCCATGCAGGCATAAATAGAGAGA
Organism: Thermoanaerobacterium sp. CMT5567-10; assembly: GCF_030534315.2. NCBI lineage: Bacteria > Bacillati > Bacillota > Clostridia > Thermoanaerobacterales > Thermoanaerobacteraceae > Thermoanaerobacterium > Thermoanaerobacterium sp. CMT5567-10. Next base: position 556,894 of record NZ_CP130558.2, on the reverse strand, counting down.
CAGCGGAAATTTTTAAAAGAAATGAAAGACTTCTTAATATCGTTTCACGCGGAGGCTCTTTGTTATATACGTGGATGGAATTAAATGATAATGAAAATCCTTTTTATGAGTATTTTGATGATATTCTTGACATATGTGCTGAGTACGATGTAACCATAAGCCTTGGCGATGCATTAAGGCCAGGTTGTATAAGTGATTCGACAGATGCATGCCAAATAAAAGAGCTTATAACCCTGGGCGAACTTGCAAAAAGAGCTTATGAAAAGAATGTTCAAGTGATAATTGAGGGACCTGGTCATATGAGGCTAAATGAAATCGAAGCAAATGTTTTGCTGGAGAAAAAGCTATGTCATGGTGCGCCGTTTTATGTATTGGGACCAATCGTAACAGATATTGCCCCTGGATATGATCACATTACAAGTGCAATTGGCGGTGCCATTGCTGCAGCAAGTGGGGCGGATTTCCTGTGTTATGTTACACCTGCGGAACATCTGAGGCTTCCAACGATTGAAGATATGAAGGAAGGCATCATTGCTTCTAAAATAGCTGCCCATGCAGCAGATCTGGCAAAAGGTATACGCAATGCAGAAAAATGGGATAATGATATGGCTTATGCAAGAAAAAAGCTTGATTGGGATGAAATGTTTAGATTAGCAATAGATCCTGAAAAAGCACAGAGGTATAGAAGTGAATCTCTACCACATGACAGTGAAACATGTACAATGTGCGGAAATATGTGCGCTGTAAGAAACATGAATAGAGTTATTAAAGGAGAAGATGTAAGCTTGTTATAGATTCAACTAGAAAAGGCTCTTGAGTAAAATTGATAAAATTAGGTAAATTGCTATTCTTATGATATAATGGATGTGTAATCGAATATAATATAAAAGGGGGCTACAATATGCCTGGTTTTGGTACTCCATTTGCTGGGCTTGCAAATAAAAACAAGATTACACATGAGGAGCTTATAAGAGCTATACGATTTATGGTGGCGGCAGAGTATGAGGCTATACAGTTATACATGCAGCTAGCAGAGTCAACAGATAACAAATTAGCAAAAGACGTTTTAGTAGATATAGCAAACGAAGAAAGAGTGCATGCTGGAGAATTTTTGAGGCTTTTGAAGGAATTATCTCCAGACGAAGAAAAGCTGTATGAAGAAGGAGCAAAGGAAGTAGAAGAAATGATTGAAAAAAACAACAAATAGACTTTTATACATACTTTTTCAAGGCACAAGTGAAAACTATCTTGTGCCTTATTTTTTAGCACTCATTCATGTTTTATTTTTCTAGAAAAAAATTTTTAAAAACAAGAAGGATTTTTGAAATTTGCGTAGAATATATTATAATATAAAACGACATATTAATATACTAGTATACAAGTTTAAAAACTAAAGTGATTATTACTTAACACATTACGCTTTATGTCCCCTATGAAATATTTTTAAGCAGAAGAAAAAATCAAATAAAAAAGAAGGAATTTTAAAAATTATGTCGAATATATAGAAGTATGAATATTAATATGCTAGTATACAAGAATACAAGTATTAAGATAGGGGATGTGAAGCGATGGCATTGGAACTTTTAGAAAACAATACGTACGAGTCTAAAAAAGACTACATCTACAGGATGATCAGAAAGAACATAATCGACATCAATTTAAAGCCTGGCGAAGTTATATCTGAAAATGATATAGCTAATGCCTTTGAAACCAGTAGGACGCCTATTAGAGAAGCATTTACGAGGCTGGCAAATGAAGAACTGATTGAAATCTACCCACAAAAAGGCACGTTTGTTTCTTTGATAGATATAAAGCGTGCTCAAGAAGCAAAATTCATGAGGGTAAATCTTGAGAGAGAAATCGTAAAGCAGGCTTGCAGGGAATTTCCAGATGACATCTTATTTCAGCTTGAAGCGAATATAAACCAGCAAGAATTCTGTGTCATGAAAGAAAATTATATAACCATATTTGATCTGGACAACGAGATGCATGAGCTTATATACAGGGGATGCAAAATGGATAGGATATGGTCGGCCATAAGGTTTATAAGCGGTGATTATGACAGAATAAGGACTTTAAGATTGTCGTCTGATACTGACTGGAATGCAATAATTGATGATCACAAGCAGCTTATCGAATCGATAAAAGACAAGGATGAGGAAAGAGGACTAAAAATAATCAGTGATCACTTAACAATGATAGATAGAGATGTAATTCTTCTCAAAGAAAAGTACTCAGAATATTTCAAACAATAAAAAATGTTGCACTAAAAATCTACAATAAGGGAGTAGGATATATGAAGATGACTTTCAGATGGTTTGGCGAAAAAGATGACAGTGTTACGCTTCAGCAGATTCGCCAAATACCAGGTGTTTATGGAATTGTAGGGGCTTTATACGATGTACCTGTTGGAGAAGTATGGCCGATTGAAAAAATTCTTGATTTGAAGAAAAAAGTTGAATCATATGGTCTAGAGTTGGAGGTTATAGAAAGTGTAAATGTTCACGAAGATATTAAGCTTGGACTTCCAACGAGAGATAGATACATTGAAAACTACAAGGAGACCATCAAGAATCTGGGCAAACTTGGTATTAAAGTTGTGTGCTACAACTTCATGCCTGTATTTGACTGGATAAGAACGAATTTAAATGAAAAATTGCCTGATGGTTCATATGTGATGTCTTACGATGAAGATATGTTAAGGGGGAAAGATCCGCTTAAGCTTATTGAAGACATGGATAATGGCTCAAATGGTTTTATACTACCTGGTTGGGAACTTGACCGCCTAAAAGAATTAAGAATGCTATTTGATATGTATAAGGATGTAGATGAGGAAAAATTATTTGATAATCTTAAGTACTTTTTAGAAAATATCATGCCTACATGTGAAGAATACGATGTAAAGATGGCTATACACCCAGATGATCCGCCATGGTCATTATTTGGACTGCCGAGGATTGTGACCTGCAAGGAGAACCTTGAAAGGATTGTAAACCTTGTAGATAGCCCGTATAATGGATTGACACTTTGCAGCGGTTCACTAGGCTCAAACCCTAAAAACAATATACCAGAGCTTGTAAAGCATTTTGGAAAGATGGGAAGAATCCATTTTGGCCATGTAAGGAATATAAAATTTACAGGTGATGGTAAGTTTTATGAGACATCACATCTATCAAGTGAAGGGTCATTTGATATGTTTGAGATAATGAAAGCTTACTATGATATAGGGTTTGAAGGATATATAAGGCCGGACCATGGAAGGATGATATGGGGTGAAAAAGCTAGACCAGGATATGGGCTTTATGACAGGGCCTTAGGTGTAGCATATTTAAATGGTTTATGGGAGGCAATTCAAAAGATGTCTTGAGATAAACTTGTATTTAGTATTGTGATTGTCATACTATTTAAGTTTGTGACTATATAGAAATCGTTGCCAACTATTACAAATCGCATAATATTTTATTTGTATTTTAAGATGTTTGCTTAGTCAAACATTAGAGAAAGGGGATAAGCAGATGGATTCGGTTTTAATGAATAAAGACAGAAGCAATGAAAAGACCAAAACGAAGAAAAACAGCAATTTCAAAAACACGTTAAAAGCTATAAAAAAAGACTGGCAGCTGTATAGCCTTCTTATACTTCCTATAGCGTACTATATCATCTTTAGATATATACCTATGTATGGAAATATTATAGCTTTTAGAAGATTTGTGCCTGGTGGTCCTGTGTATGGCACAGAATGGGTTGGACTTAGATATTTTAATATGTTTATACACGATCCATCGTTCTGGCAGGTTTTTAGAAATACGATAATTTTAAGCGTAGAATATTTGGTAATAAGCTTTCCATTTCCAATAATTTTTGCACTGCTTTTAAATGAGATTAAAAGCACGTGGTTTAAGAGATTTACACAGACAGTATCATACTTGCCATACTTCATATCAACGGTTGTTGTGGCAGATATGATAATGCAGATACTTGATCCATCATCAGGAGTTATAAACATGATTGTAAAACACTACACTGGTCATACTATAAACTTTTTAGCAGAACCGCAATGGTTTAGGACGATTTATATAGTTTCAGGTATTTGGCAAGGCATGGGATGGGGCGCTATACTTTACCTTGCAGCACTTACAAATATCAATCCAGAATTATATGAAGCAGCTATTATTGATGGTGCTAGCAGATGGCAACAAACGATATATGTAACTATTCCAGGCATGATGCCAACGATTATGATTCTTTTGATATTAAATATAGGTAGTCTTTTAGCCGTAGGTTTTGAAAAGATATTGCTTCTGTATAATCCATTGACATATTCTACGGCAGATGTCATATCGACATATCTATATAGAATGGGACTTGTATCAAATAACTTCAGTTATGCGGCTGCAATCGGTATGTTTGAAGCAGTAATAGGTCTTACATTGGTTTACACAGCAAACTACTTGTCGAGAAAATTTACAGAGTCAAGTCTATGGTAAAGGAAGTGATGATAAATGAAAGAAACAAAGCAATATAAGATATTTAAAGTAGTAAACACAATAATAATGATAATTGTAATTTTAGTGACGCTTTATCCATTTTGGTATCTTGTAAGTTTATCATTAAGCAGTGAAAAATACGTATATGCAGGCTTAGTATCATTATATCCTAAAGGTCTTACGCTTAAAACTTATCAGGTTCTTTTGGCAGAGAAAGAATTCTGGACCACCTACAAAAACACGATAATATATACGATTGTAGGGACTCTTATATCATTGTTTTTATCGACGCTTTTAGCATATCCTCTCTCAAAAAAGCGTCTTAAAGGAAGAGGAATAATACTTGGATTTGTAGTATTTACCATGTTTTTTAGCGGTGGATTGATACCGACTTACTTATTAGTTAATGCATTAGGGATGAGAAATACAATATGGGGCGTTGTGCTTCCTGGTGCTGTCAGTACATTCAATGTAATGGTTATGAAGACTTTCTTTGAAGGTATACCAACTGAGCTGGAAGAAGCTGCACAAGTTGATGGAATGAGCACTTATGGAATATTGCTTAAAATAGTACTTCCGCTTTCAAAACCTATTATGTACGTTATGGCGCTTTTCTATGCGGTAGGTGTATGGAACAACTGGTTTGGACCATTTATATATCTTGATGACAGCTCAAAATTTCCAGTTGCACTTTACTTAAGAAATATTTTAGCAGGTGCACAGCAGACAGCGGTTAGCAGTACCTCAGACCAAAGTGAACTAGCACAGATATCAGCTACTTTAAAGTCAGCCAGCGTCATACTAACATCAATACCAATTATGATGGTATATCCATTTATACAGAAGTACTTCGTTCAAGGCGTCATGATTGGCTCACTGAAAGGTTGATTAACAGTATCTAAATATCAAAGAAATGAAAGAAGGTGAAGCTTTCGTATTCTTTTAAGGAGGTGATGGTTAAAAATAAAAAAACCAAATTTTCTGCTATATTTAAATATTTGATTAATAAAGAGGAGGATATTTGTATGAGTAGAAATGCAAAAAAATTGCTGTCATTTTTATTAGTTGTTGTGTTGGCAGTCGGTGTTTTACTGGCAGGTTGTGGCAATAAAAACACGGAATCTAACAGTAACACAAATACTAGCAAGCAGGAGCAGACAGCAACAAATAGTAAAGACCCGCAGAACTTACATTTTAAATCAGATAAGCCATTAGAATTTACAATGCTGTACAGTGATCACCCAAATTATCCATACAAGGAAGATTGGCTTTTGTGGAAGGCTATAAAAGATGCTACAAATGTTACGTTGAAACTTACAATAGTGCCTATGAGCGATTATAATCAGAAGAGGAGCCTTTTAATTAGCTCAGGTCAGGCGCCAGAGATAATACCAAAGACATACCCAGGTTCGGAAATACCGTTTGTTTCATCCGGTGCCATACTTCCAGTAAGTGACTATATAGATCAGATGCCTAACTTCTCAAGAGAAATAAAAGAGTGGGGACTTCAAAAGGAGATAGATTCTCTAAAACAAGCAGATGGTAAATTTTATGTGTTACCTATGTTACATCAAGATTATACAATGCAGTATTCACTGGCTATAAGACAAGATATATTCGATAAAAACAATATACCGGTTCCAAACACATGGGATGAGTTGGAATCGGCATTAAAGAAATTAAAAGAACTCTATCCTAATTCTATACCAATGTCAGACAGATGGCAAGGGAAAGCTTTAATTGGTGAAGCATTGCCGACATTTGGTGTGCCTGTATCTGGCAGTGACGGTTTGTTTGATTGGACACAGACATCAACAGTATTGTATAACAGTTCAAAAGATGATTGGGAATTTTATCCAACATCACAGGAATACAAAGATATGTTAACATACTTTAACAGGCTTGTAAAAGAAGGTCTTCTTGATCCAGCAAGCTTCACACAGACAGATGACCAAGCAGTACAGAAATTTGTAACTGGTAAATCATTTGTCATTATGACAAATACTCAGGAAATACAAAACATGATAAACAGAATGAATGAGACACTAGGTCAAGGTAATTTCAAAGTTACACAGATTTTGCCTCTTGCAGGTCCAAAAGGTGGAGTAATTGCAGGCAGCCATCTTGAAAACGGTATAATGATATCTGCTAAGGCTAAAGATGATCCAAACTTCCCACAACTTCTTAAGTTTGTCGACTGGCTGTGGTACAGCGAAGCAGGCCTGACGCTTACAAAGTGGGGCGTTGAAGGTGTGACTTATCAGAAAGTCAATGGCAAATTCCAGCTTATGCCTGATGTAAACTACATGAATCTTAACCCAAGCGGCACAAAGAACTTGCAGAAGGATTATGGATTCTCTGGTGGTGTATTCTGTCTGTTATATGGCGGACCAAAAGATCTTGCTGAATCAATGATGACACCAGAAGTAGCAAACTTTGAAAATCAAGTGAATACTCAAAGAAAACTGTTACCTATAGCACCACCTGTACCATTTACTGAAAGTCAAAGAGAACAGGCTAATATGTTAAGCCAGCCAATAGGTGATTATGTAGAACAAATGATGCTGAAGTTTATAACGGGTGTTGCATCAATTGATAAGGATTGGAATAGCTATGTACAACAGGTTAATTCAAAAGGTGTTGACCAGCTAGTGAAGCTTACAAATGATGTATATAAAAGTACAAAGGACAAAATGAAATAAAATAATAGTGGTATTAAATTGTTGATGATTCCCTTTGAGGGCTTCTGCCTTCAAAGGGAAAAATGTTAGGAGGAGATATTTTTCTTTAAAGGTATAAAATGATAATATAGTCATGTAGTATATATGCTTATGGAGAGTGATAATATTATGATGAATAATAAAAAAGTTGTTAACAGAATGTACGACTGCTGGCTTAGGTATGAACTTTGCGATGAAAAAGTTCTTGATGGATATAAGGATTATTTTAATTATATTGTAGTTAAAAGCAATGATAGGATTATTAGCAATGCGGTCAATGAGCTAAAAAAAGCTTTATCGAATATTAAAGATGTTGATATAGAAATAGTCGAAAATATACCGGAGTCTAATTGCATTTTTGTAGGCACTCCAGATGATTTTAAGGCAGAAGGATTTGATATTGATTTGGAAGATGAACTTAAAAGTGAAGGCTATGTATTAAAGATAGTAGAAAAAAAAGGTCACAGTGTGTTGGTGGTAATTGGCGGAAGCGAAAAAGGCGTACTATATGGTGCTTTTCACCTGATAAGGTCTATATTTAGTGGTAAAACTTTGAAAGATGCATTGTGCATCGATAATCCTCAAAATGCTTTTAGGATATTAAATCATTGGGACAATATGGACGGGAATATTGAAAGAGGATATGCGGGAAAATCTATCTTCTTTAAAGATAATCGCATAGTCCAAGATCTTTCGAGGATAAAAGATTATGCAAGGCTACTTGCTTCTATTGCAATAAATGGCGTTGTAATAAATAATGTCAACGTCCATCAGCAAGAAACTAAGCTTATTACAGATGAATTTTTGCCTGATGTAAAAAGGATTGCAGATGTCTTTAGAGATTACGGTATAAAGACATATCTAAGCATAAATTTTGCATCACCTGTTGAAATAGGTGGTCTTTCTACTGCAGACCCGCTTGACGATGAAGTTAAGAATTGGTGGAAAGATGTAGCATCAAAAATATACAGCTACATTCCAGACTTCGGTGGATTTTTAGTAAAAGCAGATTCAGAGTTTAGACCTGGACCATTCACATACGGACGCAATCATGCAGATGGTGCAAATATGCTGGCTGAAGCATTAAAGCCATATGGCGGTATTGTTATCTGGAGGACTTTTGTATATAACTGCATGGTAGACTGGAGAGACCGCTCTACAGATAGAGCAAAAGCAGCTTATGACAATTTCAAGCCGCTAGATGGAAAATTCATGGATAATGTTGTCTTGCAAATAAAAAATGGCCCGATGGATTTTCAGATAAGAGAACCTATTACGCCATTATTTGGCGCAATGGAGAAGACAAATGTTTTTATGGAGTTTCAGATCACTCAAGAGTACACAGGACAGCAGAAGCATTTATGCTACCTTGTGCCCCTTTGGAAGGAAGCTTTAGACTTTGATACATTTGCGAAAGGCGAAGGCTCGTTTGTAAAGAAAGTGGTAAATGGCAGCCTATTTGGAGCAAAATACGGCGGAATTGTCGCTGTAGCAAACATAGGGGATAGTAAGTCATGGACAGGACATCCTCTTGCACAATCAAATCTCTTCAGTTTCGGAAGGCTTGCATGGAATTCAGACCTTTCGTCAAGAGAGATAGCAGAGGAATGGGTTAAACTTACATTTGGGTGCGATAAAGAGGTTTTGGAGACGGTTGTACCAATGCTGCTGCAATCCAGGGAGATATATGAGGAGTATACAAGTCCTCTTGGGATAGGATGGATGGTAAACCCAGGCCACCATTACGGACCTAATGTTGATGGCTATGAATATTCCCATTGGGGAACGTATCACTACGCCGATTTTAGAGGGATAGGCGTTGATCGCACTGTCGCGACTGGGACAGGTTATACGGCGCAGTACAAAGAACCTGTTGCGAAAATGTACGAAAATATCGATACATGTCCTGATGAGCTTTTGCTTTTCTTCCATCATGTGCCTTATGACCACAAATTGAAATCAGGGAAAACTGTGATTCAGCATATATACGACACCCATTTTGAGGGAGTGGAAAGGGCAGAAAAACTAAGGGAATCTTGGATGAAACTAAAAGGAAAAATAGACGATGGGATATTTAAAGCCGTGTTAGAAAGATTAGACATACAGGTTGTTGATGCTAAAGAGTGGAGAGATGTTGTAAATACCTATTTTTACAGAAAGACAGGCATAAAAGATGAATATGGAAGGAAAATTTATGAATAACCGTCTTAGGCGAAGCTTGAGATAGAAATACGGTAAAAATCTAAAAATTTGGATTATAAAGTTAGTTGATTGATTGGAGGAAGTTTATTATGATTAATATAGCCATAATTGGGGCAGGTAATATTTCACCTGCCCACATACAGGGCTTTTTGGAATTTAAAGATAGGTGCAAAATCGTAGCAATATCAGACATCTACAAGGATAAGGCAGAAGAAAAGAAAAGGCGGTTTGATTTAGATGATGCCACTGTGTACAGCGATTACAGAGAGATATTAAAAAGAGAAGATGTTGATTTGGTGGACATATGCACGCCGCCTTACACACATGCAGACATTGCAGTGGAAAGTTTAAATGATGGAAAGAATGTAATCGTAGAAAAGCCAATGGCAGCATCATTAGAAGAGTGCGACAGAATGATAGAAGCGTCAAGGAAAAACAAAAAACTCTTGTCGGTAATAGCGCAGAATCGCTTCAGGACTCAATTTATGAAATTAAAAAAGATCGTCGAGTCAGGCCTAGCAGGACGTATAGTACATGCACAAGTAGACTCATTTTGGTGGAGAGGTCATTCCTACTACGATCTGTGGTGGAGAGGTACATGGGAAAAAGAAGGTGGAGGATGCACATTAAATCATGCAATACACCATATAGACATGCTTATATGGCTTTTAGGAATGCCTGAAGAAGTACAGGCTGTTATGAACAATGTAGCACACGACAACGCCGAAGTTGAAGACATATCGATAGCGATACTTAAGTATAAAAGTGGTGCGTTAGCACAGATAACAAGTTCAGTTGTGCACCACGGCGAGGAGCAGCAGATAATACTTCAAGGGAAAAAGGCGAGGATATCTGTTCCATGGAAAGTACATGCATCTACAGCATCCAGCAATGGTTTTCCATCAGGCAGAGATGAAGAACTAGAAAAGAAGATACAAGACTACTATGACAGCTTGGAAAAAACAAAGTACAGCGGTCATACTCCACAAATAGATGATGTATTAAAGGCATTAGAATCAGAACATGAAATCTTGGTAGGTGGCAGTGACGGAAGGAATGCCTTAGAGCTTATAACGGTTATCTACAAAGCTGCAACAACAAGGGAAGTTGTAAAGCTTCCACTTAAAAAGGATGACCCATTTTATACAGTAGATGGCATAATGTCAAGTGTACCTCATTTTTATGAGAAAAAAACGTTTGTAGAAAATTTCAATGATGAGCGCATAACATTTGGAAGAGATATTAAGTAAAAATAAGGAGGAATACCAAATGAGCAGAGAAAACGGTATGTACTATATGCCTGAAAGCAGGGCTAAAAAAGTCTGCGGTGAAGGAGATTTTGAATTTGCAGCAATTGGACTGGATCATGGGCACATATATGGAATGACAAAAGGACTGATAGAAGCAGGTGCTGAAGTAAAATGGGTATATGACAAGGACCCAGAGAAAGTTGAAAGATTCATAAAAGCATTTCCTACTGCAAAAAAGGCCAGAGACGAAGATGAGATACTGATGGATAACTCAGTTAAATTGGTAGCAAGTGCAGCAATACCATCAGAAAGGTGCGCTATAGGCTTAAAAGCCATGGATGCTGGCAAAGACTACTTTGCAGACAAGCCACCTATGACAACCAGAGAGCAACTGGAGCAGGCTAAAGACAAAGTGAAAAAGACGAAAAGAAAATATGCAGTCTACTATGGTGAAAGGCTTCACAATGAAGCATCTGTCTATGCAGGACAATTAGCAGAAAAAGGGGCAATAGGACGAGTAATACAAGTCATTGGCATGGGACCACATAGAGAAGGAAAAGGACGGCCTGACTGGTTCTACGAAAAGGACAAATTTGGAGGAATACTGTGCGATATAGGAAGCCATCAGATAGAACAGTTTTTGTTTTTCACAGGTGCAAAAGATGCTAGGGTCCAATCGGCAAAAGTAGCAAATTACAATCATAAACAGTATCCTACTTTTGAGGACTTTGGCGATGTGACACTAGTTGGCGATAATGGCGCAACAGGCTATTTTAGGCTTGACTGGTTTACTCCAGATGGCCTTGGCACATGGGGAGACGGAAGGCTATTTATATTAGGAACAGATGGATATATAGAACTTAGAAAGTATATCGATGTTGCTAGAGAAAATACGACAGACCACGTGTACCTAGCAAATAAAGATGGCGAATATCATATGGATGTAAAGGGGAAAGTCGGATTTCCTTTCTTTGGTGAATTAATACTGGACTCAATAAACAGGACAGAAAATGCTATGACACAAGAGCATATATTTAAAGCTATAGAGCTAGCATTAGAGGCTCAAACAAATGCAATAAAGGTAGAATGAAATTTATAATCTTGAGAAGAGGTGTTTCACATGATAAGTAAATCTTTTTATGCGCATCACAGCGCATTTGGAGCTTTTTCAAGTTTTGTGATTGGAAAATGCGGTAAGGGTGGTGGCGTCGTATTAAATGATGTTAGACCGCCTGAAAACAATATCTACATCGGGTACAAAAGAGATGGAGTGATAAACCTACTTCCATTTATTAAAGATGATACAAAAAATGCTGAGGAAGAGTTTACAGGAGAAGTTTCTAACAGCAATAGAGGAAAAAATATAAAAGTTTTCAAAGAAGATGAAATAGAAAGGGAAATGGGATGGGCATCAGACACATGGACTGCTGGAAACTTTAGATTTTCAATACTTACTCCATTTGGATACGTCAAAAATCCTGCAGTGATGGATGAAAATGAGAAAAAACTCGTACTGGCTCCTGTTATATTTGTGCAGTTGACGATGGACAACACTGACAACGATAAGGATGCTGAGATGATATTTGGCTTTGAAGGACCAAAAAGGATATTATCTGAGCTTACAGATGGAAAATACTTAGGTGGTGCCTTTGAAAGAAAATACGGTTTTGCCATCAAAAAAAGTGATGATGTAAGAGAACTGTCAAGACTTGATATTTTGACGTCATGGGCAAATGGCAATTATCAAAACCACGGTCTTGGCAGAGCACCTTCTTTGATATTTAAAGTTCCTGCAGGTGCCAAGAGAACATTTACTATCGCATTAGCAACTTATCAAAGTGGAATTATAACGACAGGAATTGATACTGAGTTTTACTATACTTCTGTGTTTAAGTCGCTAGAGGATGTCCTTGCGTTTGGTCTTGACAATGTTGATTATTATATAAATTTGGCTAGAGAAAGGGATGAAGAGCTTAGGAAAAGCGGACTCAATGAATACAGGCAGTTTTTGCTAGCTCATGCTGCTCACAGCTATTATGCCAGCACTGAGCTTCTGAAAAGAACTGATGGTACGCCTTTATGGGTTGTAAATGAAGGCGAATATATAATGATAAACACATTTGATTTGACGGTTGATCATGTCTTCTGGGAAATAAGATTTCACCCGTGGACTATTACAAATACACTAGACTTGTACGTGGAAAATTACAGCTACAAGGATCAAGCAGGTCTTGCATTTACACATGATATGGGTGTTGCAAATGGCTTTTCTAAAAAAGGGTATTCTTCTTATGAACTTCCTAACCTTACAGGATGCTTCAGCTATATGACTCATGAGGAGCTTTTAAACTGGGTGCTGACAGGTTCTGTCTATGCCATAAAAATGAACGACAAAGAATGGCTTAATAAGAATATGGATGTTTTTTCTGAATGCTTTGATTCCATCATTGCAAGGGATAAGAATAACGACGGGATAATGGATGTGGACAGTTCAAGATGTCAAAATGGCTCAGAGATAACTACTTATGACAGCCTTGATGAAAGCCTTGGTCAGGCAAGAAATAATTTATACCTTGGCGTAAAGACGTGGGCAGCGTATGGAGTACTTCATGGACTATTTAAAGAAAATGGATTGGAAGAAAAGGCGAAAAAAGCGCTAGAAAAGGCGAAAGAGGCTGCAAATACAATTGTTGGCAAGTTTGATACAGAAAATCAGTATATCCCTGCTGTATTTGAAAATGGAAATACATCTAGGATAATACCTGCTGTTGAGGCGTTGGTTTATCCGTACGTTGTAGGATATACTGACTTTGTAAGCGAGGTAGGAGTTTTTGGTGAGCTTATAAAGGTATTGAAGAAGCATGTTATGACGATTATGAAACCGGGCATATGCATAGATGAAGTATCTGGTGGCTGGAAGCTTTCCTCAACGAGCAAGAATACATGGAACAGCAAGATATTCTTGTGCCAATATGTGATAAAAGATGTGCTTAATATAGACTTTGGAGATAAAGAGATTGAGTGGGATAGGGTACACGCAATGTGGCAACAGGTGTCTTGCAGTGAAGATTGTGCTACAGACCAGGTTAACAGCGACACAGGTACACCTAGAGGAAGCCGTCTCTATCCGAGACTTGTAACCAGCATACTGTGGATGAAATAAATTATTAAATTATCTAACATAATTTCGGGGGGCTTAACATGGTAAAAATAAAGATACCAAAAAATTCTGATGGCAAAAAATTCACCAGTAGATGGAGATATTGTGTAGGGACAGGGAGATTAGGGCTGGCCCTACAGAAAGAGTACATTGATACATTAAAATACGTAAAAGAGAACATCGATTTTAAATACATCCGTGGTCATGGACTTTTGTGCGACGATGTGGGTATTTACCGTGAAGACATAGTAGGTAACGACATAAGACCCTTTTACAATTTCACGTATATAGATAGAATCTTTGATTCATTTTTGGAATTAGGGATAAGGCCTTTCGTCGAAGTTGGATTTATGCCTAAAAAATTAGCGTCAGGCACACAGACAGTATTTTATTGGGAGGGAAACGTAACCCCTCCTAAAGATTATAATAAGTGGAGTAACCTTGTAAAAGCAGTTGTTACACACTTTATATCTAGATACGGCATAGATGAAGTCTTGAAGTGGCCATTTGAGATATGGAATGAACCTAACTTAAAAGAATTTTGGAAAGATGCAGATCAAAAGGAGTATTTTAAGCTGTACAAGGTTACTGCAAAGGCGATTAAAGAAGTGAATGAAAATCTACAAGTTGGAGGTCCAGCTATATGCGGCGGATCTGACTACTGGATAGAAGACTTTTTGAATTTCTGTAATGAGGAGAATGTGCCTGTTGACTTCGTGTCCCGCCATGCGTATACATCTAAACAGGGAGAGTATACTCCGCATCTTATATATCAAGAGATCATGCCATCTGAATACATGCTTAACGAATTTAAAAGTGTCAGGGAGATTATAAGGAATTCACCTTTCCCAAATCTTCCTTTTCACATAACAGAGTACAATACATCTTACAGTCCATTAAATCCTGTACATGATACGCCTTTTAATGCGGCGTATCTTGCGAGGATTTTAAGTGAAGGCGGCGATTATGTTGATTCATTTTCTTATTGGACATTCAGCGATGTGTTTGAGGAGAAGGATGTTCCAAGGTCGCAGTTTCATGGAGGATTTGGACTAGTTGCATTGAATAAGATACCAAAGCCGACTTTTCACATGTTTAAATTTTTCAATGCTATGGGAGAAGAGGTGCTTTACAGGGATAACCGTATGCTTGTGACAAGAAGAAATGACGGATCAGTTGCGCTTATCGCTTGGAACGAGATAATGGAAAAGACGGAAAATCCAGATAAGGAATATGAACTGGAAATACCTGTAGGATTCAAAGATGTCTTTATAAAGAAGCAGATGATAGATGAGGATCACGGCAATCCTTGGGGTGCCTGGATACACATGGGAAGGCCGAGGTTTCCAAACAAAGAGCAAATTAAAACTTTAAGAGATATTGCGAGGCCACAGATCAAAACAAGTAGAGCTACATCAGATGATGGCTATGTAAATTTGAAATTTAGATTGGGGAAAAATGCTGTGGTATTGTTTGAATTGACTGAAGTAATGGATGAATCAAACACGTATATAGGACTTGATGATAGCAAAATAAACGGATATTGATGTGATTTAGGAGGGTAAAAATGGGACTTTTTGATATGCCATTACAAAAACTTAAGGAATACACTGGTACAAACCCATGTCCGAAAGATTTTAATGAGTATTGGGACAGGGCTTTAAATGAGATGAGATCAGTTGATCCCAAAATTGAACTTAATCCCAGCAGCTTTCAAGTGCCGTTTGCAGAATGCTATGACTTGTACTTTACCGGCGTGCGAGGCGCAAGGATACATGCAAAGTATATAAAGCCTAAAACAGATGTGAAGCATCCTGCACTAATAAGATTTCATGGATATTCATCAAATTCAGGGGACTGGAATGACAAATTAAATTACGTGGCGGCAGGTTTTACAGTTGTGGCGATGGATGCAAGAGGCCAAGGGGGGCTTTCTGAAGATGTTGGCGGCGTAAAAGGAAATACTCTAAATGGACATATAATCAGAGGATTAGACGACGACGTTGACAACTTGTTATTCAGGCATATTTTTCTAGATACTGCACAATTGGCAGGAATAGTAATGAATATGCCTGAAGTTGATGAAAATAGAGTTGGAGTCATGGGGCCATCACAAGGCGGAGGTTTAGCATTGGCGTGCGCATCATTAGAACCCCGTATACGCAAAGTCGTATCTGAATATCCTTTCTTATCTGATTATAAGAGGGTATGGGATTTAGACCTTGCAAAAAACGCATACCAAGAGATTACAGACTATTTTAGGCTTTTTGATCCTAGACATGAAAGAGAAAATGAGGTGTTTACTAAGCTTGGCTATATAGATGTTAAGAATCTGGCGAAGAGAATAAAAGGCGATGTGTTGATGTGTGTCGGATTGATGGATCAAGTTTGTCCGCCATCAACTGTTTTTGCAGCGTATAACAATATAAAATCAAAGAAGGATATAAAAGTATATCCTGATTACGGCCATGAGCCTATGAGGGGATTTGATGATTTAGCTATGCAATTTTTACTGGAGCTTTAAACGTTAAAAGTATGAGGAGATTTGATATAGTCAGATCTCCTCATACAATATTTTTTATCAATTTTTTGTATTCACTTACATTTAAACCTGTATACTTTTTAAAGCAGGATGAGAAGTAATTTGGGTCTTGTATGCCGACTGCATTAGCGATTTCAAATGATTTCATATTTTTTTCTTTTATCAAATTTATTGCTTTTTCCATTCGCTTATTTGTAAGGTATTCTATGAAGTTTATGCCTGTTTCTTTTTTAAATGTCCTGCTTAAATAGCTGGGATTTAGGTAAAAGTGCTTAGCGACGTATGACAGTGAAAGATTGCTATTGCTAATATTTTCATCTATGAATTTTTTAACATTATCAATCAAATTGTTGATATTGCTTATCTGCTCTTTGTTTACCGCCTTAATCGTATTTTTTACAGTTGTTGATACATATTCAATCATGTCAGGCAGCGTCTCTATATTTATGATTTTGTTGTAAGACTCTACCTCAGACAAATATATATCATCAAAGTTTTCTTTTAGTTCTAATGACACAGAAAAGCAAATTGATATAATGTTTAATGCTGTAACGCGGATTAACTTAATTACATTTTCGCTTTTAAGATCTATATTAGAAAACACATCTTTTACAATATTTATTGCATCGTTTTCTAAGCCTGATTTCATGTAAAATCTCAATTCGTTAAACAGATGATTGGTGTCAAGCCCAGTTTTGCTTTCTGTAAATTGTACATCTCTATAATGTATGACATTGTTGTTGCCAACTGCTATGCGATAGTTTAATGCATCTATTGCTTCAATGTACGATACTTTTATGTCGCTTACCTCTCCTTTTATATTTCCGATCCCTATATTTACAATGCAGTCAACATCTTTGATGATTTTATTTTTCAACCTTATACAAATTTTATACAAATCTAATTTTTCATCGTTGTTTAAGATGATAATTCTATTCATTGAGTTAGTGAAAACAATGATCCTTTTCAAATCTTTAAAATAGTTTTTTACGTAATTAGTCACTTTAAAATTTTTTATCAGACGAGATTCTTCGTTTACATCATTTGAATTGATAATCTCTAAAGCGGCAACTTGATAAATGCTGCCATCCAGAGATATATCGAAAAATTCTAACTTTCCATTTATCAAATTGTCATCTAAATTGCCACTAATAAGCTCATTTAAAAACCGCTCTCTTAAATAAGGCAGATTATCGTAAAGCTGTCTTTTTAATTCTTCAAATTCTTTCTTTTCCTTCCTTTCACTTTCTATGACTGCTTTTAGCTTAGATGCAGTATTTAAGACTTCATCTTCATCTATCGGTTTAAGCAAAAAATCAGATATCCCTATTTTTACGGACTTTTGAGCGTAATTAAAGTCATTGTAACCAGTTAGGATGACAATTTTTATTGTAGGATATTTTTGTAAAATAGATTCGCTGAATTTTATGCCGTCAATTCCTGGCATTTTTATGTCTGTAAAGACTACATCTGGTTTAAGTTCATCTATTAGTTTAAATCCTTCCTCCGCATTTGATGCTTCGCCTGCTATTTCCATTCCGAGCGTGTTCCAATCAATACAACCTTTTAATAGATTTCTTTCAAGATACTCATCGTCAATAATGAGCACTTTTATTTTATCATTCATCATTCTGATCCTCCTTATTTATCGGGATAGTTATTTCAATCTTTGTTCCTTCATCTATTTTGCTGTAAATTTTTACTACATCTGCAGAATTGTAATATATCTTCAACCTTTCAATTGTCGATCTAAGGCCAACACCTTTAGACATGCTACTTTCGATTTCTCTTATCTTTTCTTCATTCATGCCTTTTCCATTGTCTTCTACTATGAGTTTTATTTGATCGTTGTCATATAAAGCTTTTATTGAAATGATTCCCTGACCGTCTTTATTTCTCACGCCGTGGTTCAAGGCATTTTCGACTAATGGCTGCAATATAAGCTTTGGTATTCTATAGCTTAATGTTCGCTCATCAATATTTATTACAACATTAAATTTATCTCCAAACCTTATTTTTTGTATTGTAAGATAGTTTTTTATTATGTCAAGCTCTTCTTTTATGGTGATTTCCTCATTGCCATTCATCAAAAAAGATCTATAAAACTTTCCTAGAGCTTTCACAATTTTACTGGCGTTTTTCGTGTCATTCATTAAAATCAAGGCGCTTATTGCGTCAAAAGAGTTAAATAGAAAATGGGGCTTTATCTGCGATTGCATTACATCCAGTTCCAATTTCCTTTTCATCTTTTGCTCGTTAATGATATCGCCAATCAATTTTTTGATTTCATCGATCATCTTGTTATAAACATCTTTTAGCATCCCTATCTCATCATTGCCGGTTATAATATTTACCTTTTCAAATTTTCCATCCTTTATTCCCTTCATAGAGTTTACCAGCTTTATTATAGGCTGTGTGATAAATAGAGATATAAATAATAGACCTAAAATAAGCAATACAATATTTATGATTATTACTAATAGAAGTATTAAATTGTATATCCAAAACTGACTGTTAAGCTCATTAAATGGTGTGACGCTTATTATATTCCAGCCAAAATTATTTTTAAGATCCGAAATAATGTACACTTTTCCGTCAATCTTCTTTATAGTTGAATTATTGGGCTTTATATAATTGAATATCTCGTCATTTAAACTTTTACTTATATTAGTTGGCTCTATTATACTGTTACCTTTCTCGTCTTTTATTATGATACCAGATGTATAAGTATTTATTGAGCTATTTATATACTTATACAAGTAAGATTTAGAAATATTTATTATCATAAATCCTGCTGGCTTTTGGCTATTTATATCGTTTATCACTCTTATGAAAGATACATATCCTTGGTTTCCTTTACTATCATTTATCAAACTACCACTATTAGCTATTAATATATAAGCACCTCTTAAACTTATCAATTTATCGTACCAATCAGCCGATTTTAGCACAGATAAATTAATATTTTTATAAGA
The DNA here is from genome assembly GCF_030534315.2 of Thermoanaerobacterium sp. CMT5567-10. Classification (NCBI taxonomy): domain Bacteria; kingdom Bacillati; phylum Bacillota; class Clostridia; order Thermoanaerobacterales; family Thermoanaerobacteraceae; genus Thermoanaerobacterium; species Thermoanaerobacterium sp. CMT5567-10. The sequence goes on along the minus strand of NZ_CP130558.2, from coordinate 537,558 downwards.
AACATTATCTACAAAGTATTCGTTTCCTCTGTTGTCAAATATATATATAGACGAAATAAAATCATTAAAGTTTAAAAAATCAGCCAAATATTTGCTCATAGGCTGTATATAGGAAGCGTAATTACCTGCATTTCCGTTTGACAAAGCTGATTGCAGTATTTGACTTGATATTAAAATTTTTGACTGATTGTCAACGGTATTTATTAATGATTCTATACTGGAATTAATATTTGAAACAATTTCATTAGAAACTTGCATGACTTTGCTGTTAGTTATATTATTATTTATCTCATTATAAGTGATCGAAAGAAAAGAGATTGAAACGATTAAAACAAACAAATAGTACAATACTATTTTGGATGATATATTTAGATCTCTGAATTTTTTAATAAATCTTTTTAACATAGCATTAACTCCTTTGGAGTAATATTTTAGAATTAATGACATTACCTTGTAAAATACATGAAACAATGAATTTAACTATATTTTAAGTTTTATTATTGTGATATTTATACAAATTAAAATATCTATCATATATTTTATCACATATTAAAAGAAAATGTAACTAGTTTATTTGTTGGGTGAACAAAGTAAAAAAATTAAAGAATCAGGTAAAAAATTTCTATTTTATTAAAAAAATTTCGAGCTATAATATTCTCATAAATTAAAGTTAGAAATTAAAACAAGTATTAGTAATAACATGTTTTTATTCCTTTATATTGATTTATTTGATTTAATTTCTTTTAAATTTCTTTTATCCAGAACTATTTTATTTAATAACATTAGTAAACGTTAAGTGTAAGATGATGGTATATATGGGTAGATATATTAAAGTTATTTAAACACTTGTTTGATATTTAAAAATATTTTTCTACTCATATATATAATATTTAATGCTAATGGAGGAGGTGGTATTATAAAACATATTTTTAACATTTTTTAACATTTTTATGGGAGGGGAAAAGATGAAAGGGAAAAAATTATTTATTTTAATTCTGACGATTGTAATTGTAATGGTTATCTCAGCACTTTTGTCAGGATGTAGCACTACAAAAACGTCTAGCAAAGATTCTAACAAAAATACGCCCAGCAATAATACTTCTACAAACAGTAAGCAAATGAAGACGCTATCACTCTACATAGGTGACTCTACTCAAAGTCCAATCGATTTTACTAAAACACCTGTAGGTCAAAAGCTTGCGGAATTGACGGGTGTCAATTTACAAGTAAGTTATGTAGTTGGTACTGATGAAGAGACTAAGGCAACGCTTATGGTTACAGGAGGAGATTTACCAGATATAGTTGTTACACATAATGCTTATCAAATATTTAGAAATGCAAACGACTTAATTCCACTAGATGATTTGATAGATAAATACGGTACAAATATAAAAAGATGGTATTCCCCACAAGATCTCAATAAGATGAGAGATCCTAAAGATGGCCATATATATTATTTAACTCCTGCTAGAAAAAGCGCATATTATTATCCTTATTCAGGATTTTATTTGCCATTGGAAGTTTTGCGTGATGCAGGCTGGCCTAAAAAATTAACGCTTGATCAGTATTTTACTATAATAGAAGATTATATAAAAAAACATCCTACTTATAATGGTCAACCGGTAATAGGATTTACTGCCGATACTGACAACTGGAGAATATTTACATTAACTGGTGCACCAAGCTATTTAGCTGGAAATGCAAACACAGGTGATGTCTGGGTAGACGATAACAATAAGGCTCATCCTTTTGCAATAAGTCAATGGGCACATGATTACTATAAGAAGCTAAATGAAGAGTGGAATAAAGGCATACTCGATAAACAGATGTTTACCAGGAATTATGATTCATATAAAGCACTTATAGCTTCAGGCAGATTATTAGGTTTTTACGATCAGCGTTGGGACATTCAAGATGCGATTAATTCACTTGAGCAGCAAAAACTTTATGATAGGGTACCTTTTGCTTTGCCAGTAACTTTCGATGGTGTAACAAAAGAAGATTATAATAGCATAAATATTACAGGTACGACACCTGGTATGAGTATAACAAAAAGTTGTAAAGACCCTGTTGCTGCAATGAAGTTTTTAGATGCTATGTGCAGCGATGAAGCTTTAAAGCTTGAGAACTGGGGAATAGAAGGCAAAGATTATACTGTTAAAGATGGCAAAATGTATATGACACCAGAACAATTAAATCAATATAAAAACAGCAGCTACACACAAAAAGAAGGCGTAGGGCTATATTGGGAATTTCCACATCCAGATGCTGGAGCAAAACTTGCTGATGGGAACTTTGCATCACCTCAAGACAGCCCAGAATATGTAGCAAGTGTATATAAACCATATGAAAAAGAAGTATTAGATGCTTATCATTTAACGAATTTGTCAGAAATGATGGCACCGCCATTAGATACACCATATGGATTTGTATACGATATAAGCATACCTGATAGTGAGCAGCAGATTAAGATTGCAAATCAAAAGGCATCTGACCTTACGAGAAAATATGTAGCACAAATGATACCTGCAAAACCAGACCAATTTGAAAGCATATGGAAACAATATGTATCAGAAATGCAAAAAGCTAAATATGATCTTGAAGTACCATATATACAGCAACAAATAGACTGGAGAATTCAGCATTGGGGGACAAAGTAAACTAATTACGGTGTTTTTGTAATGAAGTACGATTTTCGTACTTCATTACACTTAAAATATTTTAATTTTTTTTGGAGGATTGATTATGACTGTTATAAACGCAAGTGCAGAAACTTTATCCAGAGAAAAAATGATAAAAGATAGAAAAGATAGAAGGAAAAAATTTTTTAAAAAATTGAGCCAACAAAAAGAATTGGTTTTGATAGTTTTGCCATTTCTAATATTGTTGCTGATATTTAGTTATGTTCCGCTATGGGGCTGGATAATAGCATTTAAAAATTTTAATCCTGCATTGGGAATTAGCAATTCTCCATGGGTTGGATTGGAAAACTTCAAAATGCTTTTTGAAGATCCAACTTTTTATCAGTCAATTAGGAATACATTAGGAATTAGCATTTTAAAATATTTTTTAGGATTTTTTTCCTCTATAACGTTGGCAGTTTTAATTAATGAAGTTAGAAATATGAAGTTTAAAAAGACGGTACAGACCATTTCATATTTACCACATTTTGTTTCGTGGGTTGTTGCAGCTAGTATTGTTCTTGATGTTTTATCACCAGATGGAGCGATAAATCAACTGCTTTTAAAATTTCACACTATAAAGCAGTCGATTAATTTCATAGGAGTACCTCATCTTTTCTGGCCGTTAATGGCACTTTCCGATATGTGGAAAGAAGTGGGCTGGAATTCAATTATTTATCTGGCGGCAATGACTGCTATAGATAATGAGTTGTATGAGGCAGCAAGTATTGATGGGGCCGGTAGGATAAGAAAAATTTTTTCTATAACTCTGCCGTCAATAGTGCCAACTATAAAAATACTTTTAATATTAAATGCAGGCTGGATATTAAATGCTGGTTTTGAACAAGTTTTTCTATTATCAAATCCAATGGTTATAGATTATTCACAGACATTGGAATTGTATGTATACAATTATGGTATACCGATGGGGAGATTTTCGTTTGCGACAGCAGCCGGTGTATTTAATTCTGTTGTTTCATTAGCGATGGTTACACTAGCAAATAGAATATCAAAAGCACTTAGTGGTGAAAGTGCATTTTAATTCTAATTTAAATTTACAAATTCTCAGGGGGTTATAAAGTGGCTAAAAATAAGAGAAGAAGGTTGACCACAGAAGATATAGTATTTGATACAATTAATTATATTATTCTTACAATTGTAATAATAGTTACGCTGTATCCATTTATACACGTACTAGCGGTTTCTTTTAATGATGCTATAGATACAGTGAGAGGTGGAATATATTTATTTCCAAGAAAATTTACGACTTTTAATTATGTTTCAATTTTGAGCGATCCGGAAATTTACAATGCGACAATAATTTCGGCATTGAGAGCAATTATAGGTTCAGTATTAAATGTAATTGCTAGTATAATAGTTGCTTATGCCATAAGCAGAAGGGATTTTGTGTTAAGAGGTATAGTTTCAAAAATATTTACTTATTCTATGTATTTTACAAGTGGTTTAATTCCATATTACCTGTTAATCAGAGACTTACATCTTATGAACAATTTCTTAGTTTACATATTGCCAGGGATAGTAAGTGCGTGGAATATAATGGTTGTGAGAAGCTATATTGATGGTTTGCCTGCCAGCCTAATTGAATCAGCTAAATTAGATGGAGCTAGCGAACTGAGGATAATATTTTCAATTATATTTCCACTTAGTGTGCCAGTATTAGCGACGATAACGCTTTTTGTAGCTGTAGGACAGTGGAATTCATGGTTTGATACAATGCTTTTTTGTTCAACAAATCCAAATTTAAGCACATTACAGTATGAATTGCAGAAAGTTTTGCAGTCGACTCAGCAGTTTACACAACAAGCATCTTTTGATATGGGGTTGAAAAGCAATACTAACTCAGTAACTCCTGAAAGCATAAGAGCTGCGATGACAATAGTAGCAGTAGTTCCAATTATGATGGTATATCCGTTTTTGCAAAAGTACTTTGTAAAGGGTTTAACCATTGGCAGCGTGAAGGGTTAGAATTTGTTATTTGAATAGCAGTTTAAATTTTAATATTAATTTAATTACCGGGAGGTAAAAAAATGAGCTTAAAAATAAATAAAATTGTATCATTTATTACAGTTTTTATAATGATTTTAGGGACGTCAATGTATATGCCACATGTAAAAGTGTTTGCGGACAGCACCAGCACTAATTTAGTTTCCAATGGAACTTTTGAAAATGGAAATACTTCTGGATGGGCTGGAACAGGTTCATCTGTCGTTAAGGCAGTATATGGTGATGCTCATAGCGGAGATTATAGCTTATTGACGACAGGGAGAACAGCAAATTGGAATGGTCCTAGTTATGATTTGACTGGCAAAATAGTTCCCGGACAGCAATATAATGTTGATTTTTGGGTGAAATTTATTGATGGTAATGATACAGAGCAAATTAAGGCTACTGTTAAAGCGACTTCTGACAAAGACAATTATATACAAGTTAATGATTTTGCAGATGTAAGTAAAGGTGAATGGACAGAAATAAAAGGCAGTTTTACTCTTCCTATTGCAGATTACAGTGCAATAAGTATCTATGTTGAGTCACCAAATCCAACAGTGGATTTTTACATTGATGATTTTTCTGTAATAGGTGAAATTTCAAATAATCAAATTACAATACAAAATGATATTCCGGATTTATATTCAGTATTTAAAGATTATTTCCCAATCGGTGTTGCGGTTGATCCAAGTAGATTAAATGATACTGATCCGCATGCTCAATTGACGGCTAAACATTTTAATATGTTTGTTGCAGAAAACGCCATGAAACCGGAAAGTTTACAGCCTACAGAGGGAAACTTTACTTTTGATAATGCTGATAAGATTGTTGATTATGTAATAGCACATAATATGAAGATGAGAGGTCATACTTTACTTTGGCATAATCAGGTTCCGGATTGGTTTTTCCAGGACCCATCTGATCCGTCTAAACCAGCTTCAAGAGATTTACTGCTTGAAAGATTAAAAACACACATAACAACTGTGTTAGACCATTTTAAAACAAAATATGGTTCTCAAAATCCAATAATCGGATGGGATGTTGTAAATGAGGTTCTTGATGATAATGGCAATTTAAGAAATTCTAAGTGGTTACAAATTATAGGACCTGATTATATAGAAAAAGCTTTTGAATATGCACATGAAGCAGATCCATCTATGAAATTGTTTATTAATGATTACAACATCGAAAATAATGGTGTTAAAACTCAAGCTATGTATGACTTAGTGAAAAAATTAAAGAGTGAAGGTGTGCCAATAGATGGAATAGGCATGCAAATGCACATAAATATAAATTCTAATATAGACAATATAAAAGCTTCTATAGAAAAACTTGCATCATTAGGTGTGGAAATACAGGTAACTGAATTAGATATGAATATGAATGGTGATGTATCTAACGAAGCATTGCTTAAGCAAGCGAGATTGTATAAACAATTATTTGACTTGTTTAAAGCAGAAAAACAATATATAACTGCTGTAGTTTTTTGGGGAGTTTCAGATGATGTAAGTTGGCTTAGTAAGCCAAATGCTCCGTTACTTTTTGATTCAAAGTTGCAGGCAAAGCCGGCGTATTGGGCAATTGTAGATACAAGTAAAGCTATACCCGATATTCAATCTGCAAAAGCTTTAGAAGGATCACCGACGATTGGTGCAAATATTGATAGTTTTTGGAAACTTGTAAAACCATTGTATGCAAATACTTATGTGAAAGGGATTGTTGGTGCAACTGCTACTGTTAAGTTTATGTGGGATACTAAAAACTTGTATTTGTTAGTACAAGTTTCAGACAATACTCCATCTAATAATGATGGTATAGAGATTTTTGTAGACAAGAATGATAACAAATCTACTTCTTATGAAACTGATGATGAACATTATACAATTAAGAGGGATGGTACAGGGAGTTCAAATATTACAAAATATGTAACATCTAATAATTATGGATATGTAGTTCAGCTAGCCATTCCAATTGAAGATATTAATCCTGCACTTAATGATAAAATTGGATTTGATATTAGAATAAATGATGATGAAGGCAGTGGTAATATAGATGCAATAACAGTTTGGAATGATTATACCAACAGTCAAGATACTAATACATCGTATTTTGGTGATATTGTATTGTCAAAATCTGCACAAATCGCAACAGCTATATATGGTACTCCTGTTATTGATGGTAAAGTAGATGATATTTGGAATAATGTTGAAGCTATTTCAACAAATACATGGGTTTTGGGTTCAAATGGTGCTACCGCGACAGCAAAGACGATGTGGGACGATAAATATCTATATGTTTTGGCTGATGTTACAGATTCAAATCTGAATAAATCCAGTGTCAATCCATATGAACAAGATTCTGTAGAAGTTTTTGTAGATCAAAATAATGACAAGACAACTTATTATGAGAATGATGACGGCCAATATAGAGTCAACTATGACAATGAGCAAAGTTTCGGAGGAAGCACTAATTCAAATGGATTTAAGTCGGCTACTAGTCTTACACAGAGTGGATATATTGTAGAAGAAGCCATTCCTTGGACGAGTATTATTCCGTCAAATGGTACTATCATAGGGTTTGACTTGCAAGTTAATGATGCAGATGAAAATGGTAATAGAATAGGTATTGTCACATGGTGCGATCCAAGCGGAAATTCATGGCAAGATACTTCTGGCTTTGGAAACTTGATGCTTACAAGCAAGTCATCTGGTACCTTGAAAAAAGGTGTGACATTTGATGACATAAAAGATAGCTGGGCAAAAGACGTGATAGAAGTATTAGCATCAAGGCACATAATAGAAGGGATGACAGACACTCAGTATGAACCTAATAAGACGGTAACAAGAGCGGAATTCACAGCAATGATACTGAGGCTTTTAAACATAAAAGAAGAGCCATACAGCGGAGAATTTAGCGATGTAAAGAGTGGAGATTGGTATGCAAATGCAATAGAAGCAGCATATAAAGCAAGAATAATAGAAGGAGACGGAAAAAACATGAGGCCCAATGACAGCATAACGAGAGAAGAGATGACAGCCATAGCCATGAGAGCATACGAGATGCTGACACAGTACAAAGAAGAAAGCATAAGTGCTACAGCATTTAGCGACGACAAATCCATAAGCGACTGGGCAAGAAATGTAGTAGCAAATGCAGCAAAATTAGGAATAGTAAATGGGGAGCCCAACAACGTGTTTGCGCCTAAAGGTATAGCTACGAGAGCAGAAGCAGCTGCTATCATATACGGTTTACTAGAGAAAACAAATAATCTGTAAGTAAAAAGACAGAGGGAATTTACTCCTTCTGTCTTTTACTTTGTGTTGACTTAGACTGTGATTTCTATTAATGTGCTGTTTTTATCGAGGTTAAAGTGTAATTTTATATTGTCAATAACTAACTCGTATTCGCCTAGGAAACCTGTAAATTCAAATTCGCCTGTATTGCTTGTGACAAGACGCGTAGGATGTGTCCACCATTCATCTTTTATAAGCTTTTTTAATCCGTAATATGATGGTTTGCATGAATTGTCACGGCGTAAAAGACCTGCAGGTGCACCAAGCCATGCGTTTTCATCGCAGAAATTCCACCATGTGATTGATTCTACCATTGGATGTGAAAAGAGAGATTTATAATGCTTTATAACTTCCATTGCTTGTCGTTCTTCACCATCAGGTGTTGAGGGCCAATCGCTTATCTGGTAGTCATTTAAGTCTTCTATTTCGGGTGGCATCAAATGCCCTGATAATAATGTGTTTTCTGTAAAATGCAATGGAATATTGAAATGCGAAAATCTTTCAAGTACTTCTAAAGTCTTTTCGACGCCCCAATATCCTTGATGCATGTGCGATTGAATTCCTATGGCATCAATAGGGATTCCAGCTTCAATGCATCCTTCTATGAGTATTTCGTATGAAATTGATGTATTAAAGTCATTTATAAGTAAAACTGCATCAGGATTAGCCTTTTTTGCTTCATTAAAAACTTCTTTTACGAGGCGAATGCGCCCTAATTCTTTGCATATCCTGGTTATTCCATTGTCATACTTATCAAAAATAGGCATGATGACGACTTCATTTATTACATCCCATATATCGACTAATCCTTTAAAATCGCTTACTTCACGCTTTATGCGATTTAGCTGTGCTTTTAAAATTTCTTCATTGCTCATATTTAAAAGCCAAGGTGCAGTTACGGTATGCCAGCAGAGGGGATGTCCTTTTACAAGACAGCCTTTTGATACAAGCCACTCTGAGGCTTTTTTAAGTCTTTTTGTATCTGGTTTGTCTTTTTCAGGTTCAAACCTACCCCAATAAAAGGGAATTGTAGCATAATTAAATATGTCAAGAAATTTTTCAAAGCGCTCTTCGATTTTTGCTTTATCGTTTTCTTTTAATTCGTTATTAGCAAGTGGAAGAGAATCAAATGCCCCACACCCAAATAAAAATTTATGCTTCACCTGAGATACAGTAACTTCCGTGTCTTTAATAGGTGAACCGTCTTTTTTAGTAAGCCTTATTTTGATTTTTCCTTTGCGGTGTTTTAACTCATCCGCAGTATCTGCGCTCATTATAATCCCTCCAATGATATGTAATTATTTATAAGTAAAATTTACTCTCATATTTTGACCAAGTCAATAAAATATGCATGTAAGATTAGCACAATTTAAAGTCGTTTTTTATGTCATATTAGACAATGGTTTTGTGTATGATGCATTTAAAAAAGTAAAAATATCTAAGATTGTAGTAAAAAATTTATATTCATTCTAATTATATGGTATTTTATCATATTATTGTAAACAATTTGGTTTTAAAATAATAGAAGGGATGTGGAGGCATGAAGCTGTTTAAAAAAATCATGTTGATCTTTCTATCAATAATGTTGATAATCAGTACATCAGCATGTGGCACTGGCTCAAATAACTCAAGTAATTCTAACGCTTCTAAATCTTCGAAGTCTTCTAGTACAAACGAAAAGATAACGCTTACATTTTGGAATATATTTACTAGCGATCCGCAAAAAACGATAGTCAAAAATATAGTAGACAAATGGAACCAAGAAAATCCAAATGTTCAGATAGAGCAAAGCATTACTGAGAATGATGCATATAAGACAAAGATAAAAACAGCAATAGCAGCAAACGAAGCGCCTGATATTATTTATGCGTGGGGTGGTGGATTTTCAAAACCATTTGTAGATGCAGGGAAAATACTAGCTTTAGATGATTATTTAAACGATGGAACAAAAGATAAGATGCTGTCTGGAGCACTTAATAATATTACGTATAATGGAAAGGTTTACGGACTGACATTTGCACAGCAAGCCAGTGTGCTTTACATAAACAAAGAGCTTTTTGACAAGTACAATGTAAAGATACCTACAACATTTAGCGAGTTGATTGATGCAATAAAGACATTTAAAGCAAATGGAATTACGCCATTTGCCTTGGGTGAAAAAGACGAATGGCCTGGAATGTGGTACTATGATATGATAGCGCTCCGTGAGGCCGGTGCACAGCTTTCTAGAGATGCATTAAACGGAAAAGCTTCTTTTGAAGATCAGGCATTTATAAATGCTGCCGAGAAGCTACAGGAAATGGTTGATGCTGGAGCATTTGATCAAGGTGTTATGGGCCTAACAAGAGATGAGGCTACAGCAGAATTTAATCAAGGTAAAGCTGCTATGTACTTCGGAGGAAATTTTGATGCAGCTTCTTTTGAAGTAGATTCTTCATTAGTTAAGGGTAAAGTAGAAGCTGTAAGATTTCCGACGATCGAGGGAGGTAAGGGAGATCCGACTGAATACATTGGTGGAGGCAGTGATGTGTTGCTTGTAAATGCCAATAGTAAGTATAAAGATGAGGCTGTAAAGGCTGCGAAATATCTGGCTGAAAATATGTCTCTTGAGTTTTACAAAGTTGGCGCCGCCTTGCCTACATGGAAGTATGACAGCGTAGATCAATCAAAAGTTGATCCTTTAGAGATACAGATAATGAATAACATTGTGGCAAATTCAAAAGATAGTGTTCTTGCGTGGGACTTATATCTTGAGGGTGACCAGGCTCAGACACATAAAGATTTAGTTGCTCAATTGTTTGCAAAACAGATTACACCACAAGATTATGCAAAGCAGATGCAAGAAAAAATCAATGGGAAATAATGCTGAAATGGGATTTATTCTGATGTGTTTTGATGTAAAATTGCAAAGCTACTGAACTGGTGGCTTTGCGGTTTGCTATTATTAATTTTTTATTAAGAATTTCGTTAATTAGTAAAGATATTAAAGATTGTGGTAAAAAAATTGTATTCATTATGTTTGCATAATGTTTTATTATATAAGCGTAAGTTGTAAACATTACAATAAACATTAGAGAAAGGATGCGGAACAATGAAAAGATTTAAAAAGGTTATGCTAGTTGTATTATCTTTATTGCTGATTCTTAGCGCATCAGCATGTGGTACTAGCTCAAACAATTCAAATGCTTCAAATTCAGCGAAGTCATCTGGTTCATCCGGAAAGATAACGCTTACTTATTGGAATATCTTCACTGGTGAACCGGCAAAGACAAAAGTCAAAGAGATTATTGATCAGTGGAATAAAGAAAATCCAAATGTGCAGATTGTTGAAAGCGTTACTGAAAACGATGCTTACAAAACAAAGATTAAGACTGCAATTGCTGCAAATGAAGCACCTGATATATTTCAGACATGGGCTGGAGGATTTTCACAGCCATTCGTTGAAGCTGGTAAAGTTCTTCAATTAGACAGCTACTTAAATGACGGTACAAAAGATCAGATGCTGCCAGGAGCACTAGATAATGTTACGTACGATGGAAAAATATATGGCATTACTTATGATCAGCAGGCAAGTGTATTATACGTAAATAAAGAACTTTTTGATAAATATAATGTTAAGATACCTACAACATTTAGTGAATTGATTGATGCAATAAAGACTTTTAAATCAAAAGGAATAACTCCATTTGCACTCGGTGAAAAAGATGAATGGCCGGGCATGTGGTACTACGATATGTTAGCACTTCGTGAAGGCGGTGTGCAACTTACTAGAGATGCATTAAATGGCAAGACATCATTTGACAATCAAGCTTTTGTAGACGCTGCAAAGAGACTTCAAGAGATGGTTGATGCAGGTGCATTTGATCCAGGATTTATGGGACTTACAAGAGATGAAGCTACAGCAGAATTTAACCAAGGAAAAGCTGCCATGTATTTTGGAGGTAACTTTGATGCGGCAGCATTTGACTCAGATCCATCGTCACTTGTAAAAGGAAAGATAGAAGCTGTCAGATTTCCAAGTATAGAAGGCGGCAAAGGTGATCCTACTGAGTACATTGGCGGTGGTGCTGGTGCATTAATGGTTAGTGTAAATTCAAAGCACAAAGATGAAGCTGTTAAGGCGGCGAAATATCTTGCAAAGCATTTGTCTGATATGGAGTATCTGATTGGTGCTGGGTTGCCTATGTTTAAATACGATAATGTAGATCAATCACAAGTTTCACAACTTCAAATACAAATAATGAATAACATTGTTGCAAATGCGAAAGGTAATGTTCCTGCATGGGATCTATATTTAATGGGTGATGATGCTCAGACACATAAGGATTTAGTTGCTCAATTGTTTGCAAAACAAATTACACCACAAGATTATGCAAAACAAATGCAACAGAAGATAAATGGTAAGTAATATTATTTGATAAATTTCCTGCTAATTATTTGATAATTAGCAGGAAATTATTTAACGGCCAACAAAGATAACTACTATTGATAGTGTATATGCGTTTCTACTATTTCTGTTAGGAGGTTTTTCTATGGAAAAAATTTTGAGCGATAAGAAAGCGATATTTCTTTTCGTCTTTCCTGCATTTTTAGTTTTTTTGGTTATTGTATTGCTTCCGATATTTTTTTCTTTTTATTACAGTTTATTAAAGTGGGACGGTTTTAGCAAAGGAGTTTTTATTGGACTGCAGAATTATAAAAATTTATTTATTAATAACACAGACGGGTTTATTGTTTCTGTCAAAAATTCGTTTATATTGGCAATTCTTTCTGTGTTTATTCAGCTGCCTATTTCTCTTTTACTTGCTTTGATATTATCCAGAGGAATTAAAGGTGAGAAATTCTACAGAACTGTGTATTTTATACCTGTTATATTGTCGACAGTTGTTATAGGTCAGCTTTGGATGAAGATATACAATCCTAACTATGGACTATTAAATTTCATACTGACTAAAATTGGCTTACAATCTCTTACAAATCAGTGGCTTGGAAATACAAAAACAGCACTTGCCGCGGTATTTGTTCCGATTTTGTGGCAGTACATTGGCTATCACATGCTATTAATGTATGCGTCTGCAAAATCGATACCTACGGACATATACGAAGCTGCTAAAATCGACGGAGCAACAGAATCGCAGATCGCATTCAGGATAACAATACCTCTTATGAAACCTATATTGAAAGTTTGCGTCATATTTGCTGTTATAGGTTCTTTTAAGGCATTTGATTTAATCTATGTTTTGACAAATGGTGGACCATTACATGCCAGCGAAGTGCCGTCAACATTGATGTACAACATGATATTCTTTAGATATCAATATGGTTATGGTAGTGCAATGGCTATATTTATCATCTTAGAATCTTTAATTGGAACAATCATTATACAAAAATTATTCGGAAAAGATGAAGCATATTAAAGGCGGTGTTAAAATTGGAAAATATAGCAAATAAGAATAATAAAAGAGGTATGAAAAAAATTGGATTTTATTTGTTGGAGGCTATGCTTGTTATTTGGGCAATAATACAGCTATATCCTTTATTTTGGCTATTTTTATTCTCTGTAAAAAATAATACTGAGATTTTCGGTGGAAATATTCTTGGATTTCCTCGAATTTGGCAATGGTCAAACTATTCTGAGGCACTATCCAGTGGTAATGTAGGCAGGTATTTTATAAATAGTTCCATAGTCACAGTTTTAACTATTGTAATATCGAGTATTTTGGTGGCAACAAGTGCATATGCGATTGTCAGGATGAAATGGAAGTACAGCAAGTTGGTTTTGACAATATTTTTGATGGGCATGATGGTGCCGATACATGCCACACTGCTTCCGTTATTTATAATTTTAAAGAATTTAAATCTGCTTAATACGTACGCATCGCTGGTAATCCCATATGTCGCATTCGCTATACCTATGGGAATATTTATATTGACAGGCTTCCTTTATACTATACCACGAGAATTAGAGGAATCGGCATTTCTAGATGGATGTAGCATATACAAGTCGTTTTATTACATTATATTGCCGCTTATAAGGCCGGCATTAGCGACAATAGCGATTTTCACCTATTTGTCGACGTGGAATGAGCTTATGTTTGCAAATACTTTTATAAATAATGATGCTATAAAAACATTGACAGTTGGTATCATGTCTCTGTCAGGACAATATCAAACTGAATGGGGACCAATTGGTGCTGGGCTTGTAATTGCTACGATTCCTACAATTTTAATATATGTTTTGCTTAGCGAACAAGTGCAAAAGAGCCTTGTAGTAGGAGCTGTAAAGGGGTAAAATAATAAAAGGTAATTTATTCTTAATCATTAAAAATTTTAAAAGGAGATAATAGAAGTGAAGATAAGCTTTAATTATTATCCTGATGGAAAGAAAAAAGCCTTGACTATGAGTTATGATGACGGACAGGTGTTTGATAGAAGATTGGTTGAGATTTTTAATAAATACGGCATAAAAGGAACATTCAATTTGAATTCAGGTAAGTTTGATACAGAACCTTATGTATCTAGAGAAGAAATAAAAGAATTGTATAAAGGACATGAAGTAGCAGTCCATTCGCTAGATCATCCTTATTTGACGTTGATACCTTCAGAAGAACTGGTGTATCAGATAATAGAAGATAGGAGAAACCTTGAATCACTTGTAGGCTATCAGGTACGAGGCATGGCATATCCATATGGGGACTACAACGATATAGTGTTAAATAGTCTTACATCATTTGGTATAGAGTATTCCAGAACTGTTAGGTCGACTAAAAGCTTTAGAATACCTAATAATTTTTTAGAATGGCATCCAACTTGCCATCATGATCAAGATGTAATACAGAAGCTAAAGGAATTTAAGAACCTAAAAGAATGGGAGCAGATGCCTTTATTCTACGTTTGGGGACATAGCTTCGAGTTTGATAGAAATGGCAATTGGGATCTGATAGAAGAATTTTGCAAAATGGCATCCTTCGATGAAACCGTGTGGTACGCTACAAATATTGAAATAGAAGATTATATAAATGCACTTAAAAGCTTAAAGTTTAGTGTTGATCGCAGCATAGTATATAATCCATCGGCAATACCTGTATGGATCGGAGTAGATCATGAGCCGGTAAAGATAGAACCTGGTGAGAAAATTTATCTAAAATAGCAAGTATATATAAAATCATCCACGATTGTGTTGTTGAAAGAAAACAACCAGTGGATGATTTTTTATAAAGAAAAATACGTTTTAGTCGATATATAACATTGAGGAGGTGATAGCGTGAAGAAGATAGTGGCTTTTGCACTTTCAATTGTACTTGTTATCAGTTCGATATCGCTTGTAATAGCAAAGCCAAGAGAAAATAATCGAAAGACTACAAAGTCAGTTAAGGTAGTTAGCCAAAGAAACGAAAACGGACAGATTGAATCAGAGGATAGAGTTACTGAGGTAAAGTATACAAAGTTTGCCGGAAAGATGAAGGCGAATGGCAAAGAAATTAAATTTGATGTCCCTCCGGTCATTAAAAGCGGTACAACATTAATTCCGGTGCGGGCTGTAGTTGAGAGTCTAGGTGCAAACGTAAATTGGGATGCTGCATCAAATACTGTTACAATAACAAAGGGAGACAAAACTATTGTATTTGACTTAAATAACTCAAAAGTATACGTAGATGGTACCGAAGTAACTCTAAGTATGCCGGCAATGGAAATTAGCAATAGGACATTTGTTCCGTTAAGGTTTATCGCCGAAAGCTTAGGAGTAAAAATAAATTACGATAACAATACAGGAAACATAGACATTGAAGATGACAATACGCAAAACAGCACTGTATCGCAAGATGTCTATGGACAAACAGATGAGACAGTTTCACAGGAAGTCTATGGCTCTAATGATACAGATAATACAGACAACACAGTTGTAAACAGTGTATATGATGAACAGGATTAGATTTAATAATATATAAAAAGATACTCAGATTTGAGTATCTTTTTATAGCATCTTTTTTTTATTTTTTTATTTTGAATTTTTGAGTATTATTTATGCAGTCATCCCGCCTACTACTTCTAAAGCAATTCCTGTGATGAAAGAAGCTTTTTCTGAAGCTAAAAATAATACTGCTTCAGATACATCTTTAGGCTCACTATAGCGACCTAGAGGAACTGATTTAGTTAAAAATTCTTTAGCAGCTTGTGAATCTTCTGGATTAAATTCTTTCTCTAAAGATCTCATCATGCGTGTATTAACTAATGCAGGGCATACAGCATTGACGCGTATTCCAAGACCTGCATATTCTACTGCAGCTGTTTTTGTGAGAGCTATGACGGCAGCTTTTGATGCATTATAAGCACTTGTATTAGGCATACCCTTTAAACCTGCAATAGAAGACGTATTTATAATTGAGCCGAATCGTTGCTCTTTCATGACACGCAACACGTATTTTAATCCGTAAAAGACACCTTTTATGTTTACATCAATGATTAAATCAAGTGAATCCGAAGGATAATCTGTTATTGGTGCAACTTTTCCTTCTACACCTGCATTGTTAAAAAACACATCAATCTTTCCAAAATGATCTTTTGCTTTTTTTACATATTGTTGAACTTGCTCTTCTTTGCTTACATCTGCACATATTAGAAGGTAATTTTCTTTTTGTAAATTCAGATCTTGTGCTGCTTTTTCGAGAGCATCCATGTTTAAATCAACTAAAGCTAATTTAGCTCCCTCTGCAGCAAATGATTTAGCAGTTTCTTTGCCTATTCCACCAGCAGCTCCTGTAATCAATACAACTTTATCTTGAAAAGTCATTAGTAAATTCTCTCCTTTTGAAATTAATTTGTAAAATCAATACTATACAATTTTTTCTAATTTGTCAATAGATGTTTAGTGTTATGGTAAAGATAATCAATACATTTAAAACTGTTTACTTGAAAAAATATACTAATTGAACTATTATATATGTAAAAATTAATTTAATAACTTCAAAGGAGTGTTAAATATGGAGGAAGTAATTAGCTTTTTAAAAGCAAATCCTGTTTTATGCCTTGCGTCGATATGACGTGACAGCAAGCCTAAGGTTCGCCCATTTCAATTTATGCTTGAGAAAGATGGAAAGTTGTATTTTTGCACGTCAAATAAAAAGAAAGTTTATGATGAGATTAAATTAAATCCTTATATTGAACTGACTTATTTGGATCGCATCAAGTATATCCTCGACATTCGGTATATCTAGTTTCCAAAGTCCGAGATCTGAGATAATTTGTGACGCTTGCGAAGAAGATAATGGCCTTTTCACCTTTTTTGTAATAGTTTCTCATAAAACTGAATTTGAGTGCTCAGACAGCCATTTCTCGTATTCCACAAATCTTTTAATAATTTTTTAGCAATTTCATGTTTTCTGCCGGCAGATATGTCGTGGGCACAGACCCAAATATTCATATCAACAAATTGCAAACCAATATTATCTTTCATATAAATCCTCTCTATTCCATGTTGTTTTACCTTCTGTGCCTAGATCAATGTTATTTTCTAATATGTCAATATGGTGCAATCTTGCTTTTTCATACAAATTCTCTTTTTTAACTATTTCTTCTAATGTCTTAGTTAGAAGACCAGATACAGATGTTTGTTTATTTATAGCTATATGCTTTATCTTCTGCAATAAATCTTTAAGTAATGATAATTTAATGTTTTGCGTCTTGTTCAATGATATCACCTCCACGTAATTTAATATAGCACATGTTTATGTGTATATTAATGCATTCATTTATCAATGGTTATTTAAAAATACTTAGATTTAAAATAGTTTTTAGCATTATACAGATTCTATTGTGTTTTATATATTATTGAAGACAATTTTGCATTATGGTACTATAATTTTAGATCTAAAAGAAAGAGTGAAGATTGATGAATAGTGAATCATTAGAGACAAAAGAAAAGATACTTAATGCAACAATTGATATAGTAGGGATGAAAGGCGAGGCTACTATTAGGGAAATTACTGAAAAGGCAGGTGTGAATGTAGCATCCATAAACTATTACTTTGGAAATAAAAATAATTTGCTAAAGGAAGTGGAAAATTACTATGCCGAGAAACTTCTAAAAACTGGATATGATATTTTAAGGGATGACAATCTAAAATCTAAAGACAAACTTTTTAAATGGGCTTTAAATTTGATAGAGTACATGTATAAATACCCTGCATTGATTGCCATCATAGTTAAATTAACAAATGACGACAAGAGCTATAATCCGGTAATGATAAAAAAGATATATTTTAATGATGAAATACGTGAAATGATAGAGGATATAATAAAGGATATAACAAAAATAGAAGATAATAGAATCTTAAATTTTAAATATCTACAACTTTTTTCAGGTATTTTAGGTACCGTTATAAACCATGTCGTTGTAAGCATATATGGCGATAAAAAAAGCATTTTGAATTTAGGAGATCCGGAGGAACTAAGGCAGTACATAAGGCTTTTGATAGACAGCATTTTAAAATAAATAAACATTCTGTGATTTTTCTTGTCTTTTAGCATAAGATAATTAAAAGATTATTATGTCGATTATGTTGACTCATTGACTTTAATATGCTAAACTTAAAACAAATATTTTAAACAATTGTTTAATTACACTTTATAAATGGAGATAGATATAGATGGGAAGCTTTGTAGAAGTAAAGAATATTTCTAAAAGATATAAAATGGGTGAAATCACTATTACTGCAGTTTCAGGGGTAAGCTTCAATATAGAAAAAGGTGAGTTTACCGTAATAGTAGGTGAAAGCGGTGCTGGCAAGACGACAATTTTAAATATGCTTGGTGGAATGGATACCTGCGATGAAGGCCAAATAATTGTGGATGGAAATGAGATCAGCAAATACAACCAAAGACAACTGACAACATATCGTAGAAAAGATATAGGGTTTGTATTTCAGTTTTATAATCTTGTTCCAAACCTTACGGCTTTGGAAAATGTAGAACTAGCAACGGATATCTGTGATAATCCTATGGACCCCGTAGAGGTGCTTAAAGATGTAGGGCTTTCTGAAAGGATTAACAATTTTCCTTCGCAATTGTCAGGTGGCGAACAGCAGAGAGTCGCCATAGCCAGAGCACTGGCAAAGAATCCTAAATTGTTATTATGTGATGAACCAACAGGGGCTCTAGATTATAAGACTGGAAGGGCAATTTTAAAGTTACTGCACGAGACGTGCAGGAGATTAGGAATGACAGTCATAATAATAACCCATAATAAGGCTATAACTCCAATGGCAGATAAGGTTATAAGCCTTAAAAATGGCAGTGTTGAAAATATAGTTGTCAACGATTCTCCAGTCCCTATAGAAAGGATAGAATGGTAAATGGGAAAATCTCTATTAAAAGATATATTTAAAGAAATTGCCAATACAAAAAAGAGATTTTTATCTTTGTTCTTTATTGTTTTGATGGGCGTTGGAGTTTTCGGTGGAATAAAAGCAGCAAGCCGAGATATGAAACTCACCGCTGACAAATACGCTGATGACTACAATCTTTTTGATGTGCAAGTTATCTCAACAATGGGGCTGACAAAAGGCGATGCAGAAAGTATAAGCAAGGTAAAGGGTGTTGCGGCTGTCAATCCTTTTTATACAGTTGATGCAGTTGTAGATAAAAACAATAAGGGCTTTGTCATCAAAGTCATAAGTATAGATCCTTCAAAAATAAAGAATGATAAAAATTTTGTAAATAAACCTAAGCTTCTAGAAGGCAGATTTCCTGAAAACAATTCTGAGTGTGTGGTGGAGACAAAATTTCTAAAAGATCTTGGCTTTTCTATAGATGATACTGTAACTATAAATTTGGATTCTCAAAATCAAGACAATATAAAAAGCAAAAAGTTTAAAATAGTTGGAGTTGTTGAAACGCCTTATTACATCTCAAGAGACAGAGGTTCCAGCAATGTCGGAAATGGGCAGATACAGGCTTTTATGATGGTACCTCAATCTGACTTTTCTATGGATGCATATACAGAGATAGATGTGCTGGTAAATGGCGCAAAAAATTTTTCTACTTTTTCTGATAAATATTATAATTTTATACGTCCAGTAAAAGATGATTTAACAAAATTAGGAGAAACAAGAAGCGAAATTAGATATGAAGAAATTAAAAATAAAGCCCAGAAGGAAATAGACGACGCTAAGAAAGAGCTTGAAGACAAAGAAGCTAAGTACAACAAGGAATTGGCTGATGCTAGAGCAAAGCTGGATGAAACAAGTGCTATGCTTTCCAATTCAAAAATAGAACTAGATAAAAAACAAGCCAGTTTTAATGAGCAAATGGCTTTAAATCAGAAAAAAATTGATGATGGAAAAAGGCAGATCGCAGAGACACAGGCGAGTATATCACAGAATGAAATAGATTTAAATAATGCAGAAGCTGAGATTCAGGCAAAAGAAAAAGAATTAAATTATGATGAAAACATAAAGAAATTAAATTCGACATACGATGAACTTAATAGCTCGCTAAATCAATTGAATTCTGAGATAAACAATAATCCATCTTTAAAAGATCAGCTAAAACCAAAGGTAGATGAATTAAATGCACAAATCGCCAGTGTATCAAAACAAATAGATACACTTAATGCAAACAAACAGGCATTAGATGAGAATATGGCGCAGTTAAATGAAAAGAGGTCACAGCTTGAAAGTGCCAAAGCGCAATTAGCTGCGTCAAAGGATAATATAGCAAAACAAGAAGCCGCACTTAATAAAGCTAAGATCGATGGTCAAAGACAGCTTGACAGTGCAAGGGAACAATTAAATAATGCTTTAAAAGAATTAAGCGATAATGAGAAGAAGTATCAGGACAACAAAGTTGAATTTGACAAGCAGATAAGTGATGCTAAAGAAAAAATAGCATCTTCTAAAGAGAAACTTAAGGGTTTAAAAAAGCCTAGCTGGTATGTTTTAGATAGAAAATCAAATATAGGCTATGTAGAGTATGGAGATGAAGCAGATAGAATAAAGGCGCTTGGAAATGTATTTCCGACCATATTCTTCCTTGTTGCAGCACTGGTAAGCTTAACATCGATGACTAGGATGGTAGAAGAGCAGCGTACACAGATGGGCATATTGAAAGCATTAGGATACGGCAAGTTTGCCATAATGTCGAAATTTTTAATATATTCATCAGTTGCAACAATCTTGGGTGGTCTTGCAGGACTTATCTTAGGCTTTAATATACTGCCAAGAATAATATTTAATGCGTACAGCATGATGTACACATTGCCTCCGGTCATAACAGAATTTAATATCTATTATGCAGTTGTGGGAATTGTTGCTGCATTGATATCTACTACAGCCGTAACTGTTTTGGTGTGCCTTAGCGACTTGAGAGAGACTCCTGCTTCATTGATGAGACTGAAATCACCTATGGCAGGGAAGAGAGTTTTGCTGGAAAAAGTAAATTTTATTTGGTCACGACTTGATTTTATGCAGAAGGTAACTGCTAGAAACATATTTAGGTATAAGAAAAGATTTTTCATGACTGTAATTGGCATAGGCGGTTGTACTGCACTGCTGCTTACTGGTTTTGGAATTAGAGATTCCATAAATATCATTGTGGATAAACAATTTAACGAGATTTTTAAATATCAGATGGTTACGACTTTTAAGAGTGATGCTTCTTCAAAGGACATAAAAGAGCTTTCTGCAACTATTAATAATGACAAAGATATAAAAGAAAGCATCATGCTTAATCAATCCAGCGTAGATGTTACAAAAGGTAAAGTTAAAAAAAGCGCATTTCTAGTCGTTACAGGTGATAAGGAAAAATTTAAAGATTTTATAGTCCTGAGGAGCAGAACTACTGGTGATAAAATATCATTGACAGACGATGGAGTTGTCATAACTGAAAAGCTTGCAAATATGCTTGGAGTGAGGAGTGGCGATTATATCTACTTAAACACCGATGATGGCAGGAAAGCAAAAGCGAAAGTGATCGGCATAGCAGAAAATTATTTGCAGCATTATATTTATATGAGTTCTTCTTTGTACGAAAAGCTATTTGATAAGAAAATAGCATCAAATGAGATATTGTCGAAGATTACTAGCAGTTCAAATTCAATAGAAGATAAGCTGTCTCAAAGAATATTGAAATCGCCGGCGGTAATGACCGTTAATTTTATATCATCTGTTAAAAAGACACTTCAAGACGTTGTAAATAACTTGCTGTCGGTTGTGCTGGTTTTGATTGTATCTGCAGGAACACTTGCTTTTGTGGTCCTTTATAATCTGACTAATATAAATATAACAGAGAGAATAAGAGAACTTGCTACTATGAAAGTGCTGGGATTTTACGATGATGAAGTTTCTATGTACGTAATGAGAGAAAGTTTCATACTTACTGTCATCGGAATTTTACTGGGATTTGTGATGGGAATTTTCCTTCACAGATATCTTATGACGACGGTAGAAGTAGAGATTCTCATGTTTGGGCGCAATATTGAACCGATGAGCTTCTTGTATTCTGCACTTATCACAATTGGATTTTCTATTCTTGTAAGTATTGTAGTGCACTTCCAGCTTAAAAAAGTCGATATGGTGCAATCATTAAAAAGTCCGGAGATTGATTAATGTATGGTATTGTGCTATCATCTTATGAAGATTTCACTGATAGCACAATATTTTCTATTTTTATTGATGAATTCTATACATTAATTTATAATGTTAATAAGTTATTAAATCTTTATAATCAAAGGAGTGTATTTTATGCCGATAATCAATTCAATAACAAAGGAAAAATTAAGCGACAACGTAAAAAATGCTATAAAGACAGAATTTGCATCCATGATGATGGATGTGGCTGGCAAAAGCGAAAATTGGCTCATGGTAAGATTTACAGAAGGCGATGATTTGTATTTCCACGGAGAGCCTTTAGATAAAGGTGCAATCGTAGAGATACAGTTAATAGGAAAACTGACTAGAGAACAAAAGGAAAAGATTTCAGCAAGAATCTGCGATATTTTTGAAAATAATTTAAAATATCCTAAGGACAATGTATACATAGTCATTCAAGAATTTGCTGGTGAAAATTGGGGATACAATGGCAGCACATTTTAAAAGGTGAAAAATTATGTCTGATAAAATAAATTTTAATGTTATAAAGCCTATTGATGAGGCAAGATATCTTACTGCTGAAAATGCATCAAGGTATCGCCTCATCATGCGATATTTTTACCAGAACTATGAGCGGCTTAGATACTGGTTATCTAAAGAGGATGTATATAATTATGTAAAGGGTTTTGATTTGTTTTACGATTATACGCTGGAAAAGTGTGAGCAGGATTTAAAGTCGCTGACTGAGTGGAAAAACTTAATAGCTGAGCAGGACACTGGAAGAGCACAATCTGCAGAAGAATTTAAAAACAAGAAATTTAGATACATGCTTAGCGAGTATTCTATAGAGATAGAAAGAATGACAATTAATCTAGAAAAAATAAAAGGATATGGTGGTTCCCTAGAACCATCTTTATTCCAGAGATTGTATGAAAACTTAAAGAAAATTGATGACATATCTAAAAGCGATGACTTAGAAGCTGTACACCGGTGGTGGAAAGATTTCACTTCTGATTTTGAAAATATTTATCACAGTGCTATAGACTACATTGCTAGTTTGCAAAGCTCAAATGCAGATGAACTTATGAAAACTGATGCTTTCTTAATATATAAAGACAAACTTACTGAGTATTTAAGAGGATATATAAAGGATTTACAGAGGTTCTCTCAGGTTATCGTATCGCTTTTAAATAAGATTGACAAAAAGTCATTAGATGGTATCGTAGAGAAATTGCTGCTTTATGAGGAGAATATACCAAGGCTGGATAGGGATTTTGATATTAATGACGTCAAAGAAAATATATTAAGCAAGTGGGAGAACATAGTATTTTGGTTTAGAGGAAATGGCGATGAAGATAGTGAAGCATATAGGCTTCTTGAGATATCAAATGAGATAATAAGAAAGATTACAATGTATGCAGCTAGAATTTCTGAAAACAGGTTAAGGACTGCCAGCAGAAAAAATGAATATATAAAGCTTTCAAAGATATTTGCAAACATCGATGACATAGGCTATGCTCATAAGCTTTCATCAGTCGTGTTTGGAGTTTTTCACACGAGGCATTTATACGGTGATTTTGACAAAAGGACTGAAAGCATAAATGAAAGCGTGTGGGATGATGTGCTATGTAAATTTTTGATAAGGCCAAAGACGAGAAGCTATACACAATCAACAAAGACAAATGCTGTAATAGATAGGACAGAATATAAAGAGATGTGTAAAAAACAGTACATTGAAGAAAGATACAGTGAGATTGAGGAAATATCAAAATATATAATTGACGGCAAGATCGTGCTGAGAGAGTTGCCAATAATTAAGCCTTTTATAAGGACAACCCTTTTAAGTTGGATAAGCAAATCCTTAAGTCAGCCTAAAAATATAGCTAAATCAGAAGATGGCAGGACATACAAAGTCAGTATTTCAAGAAATAAGGTAATAACTTTAAATTGTACAGACGGGGTCCTTGAAATGCCTGATGTAACGATAGAGTTTTTAGATTGATACGGTGGTGTTTTTAATTGGATGAACTTAAGATACTTTTAGAGAACTTTTGGGTTACAAAAGATGATACGGAAATGTTTAATAGAATACGTGACAATGAAAAGAAATTAAGATCATTTGTAGAGGATAAGTTAGGATATCGGCTTATCGTGAATCCACTTCTTATAAAGCTGGAGAAGATACCGGGTGATGCTGAAGATTGGATGGGGATCGAAGAATTTCAAAGTCCTATGGACTACGCATTTTTATGCCTACTTCTTGCATTTTTAGAAGATATGGGGATAGGTGACCAATTTATACTTTCAAATATAACGGAGTATATCGAGATGCAGTATGATGGCATAGAAAGTGTTGACTGGACCCTTTTTAAGCATAGAAAATCTCTTGTCAGGGTGCTTAATTTTGCAGAAAAACTGAAAATGATAAAAGTCGATGATGGAGAACAGG
Organism: Thermoanaerobacterium sp. CMT5567-10; assembly: GCF_030534315.2. NCBI lineage: Bacteria > Bacillati > Bacillota > Clostridia > Thermoanaerobacterales > Thermoanaerobacteraceae > Thermoanaerobacterium > Thermoanaerobacterium sp. CMT5567-10. Next base: position 512,543 of record NZ_CP130558.2, on the reverse strand, counting down.
AAAGATTTGCTGATAATCGTGAAATAGAGGTTTTATATGAAAATACAGGACTTTCTAGGTATTTTATGAGAATTATGAACAACGAAATAAGCGAAGAGATGACATTGGATGATTTTATGAAGGACGACAGGTATGAGGACAATAAGGTTCTTGAGAGAAGGCATAGGGTCTACAGAAAACTTCTTTTATCTCCAGCCGTTTACTATGAGGGACCTGACGATCAAGACTTTATCTACATAAAAAATTATAGAAATACGATAGAAAAAGACTTTGACGATTATCTCGATTCGAAACTGCACATTCATAAAACATCTGCATACATAATTTTCGATGAGAATAAGTATGCAACATCTTATTTCCCAGACAATAAAAATATATCTGATATAGTGCTTCAAATCGCGTATGTTTTAAGAGAGATGATAGATTCCGGTAATTTAAATGTAGGAGTAGATGATTGCATTGAAATTACAGAAGGACAATTTATGAATATCATATCTGATGTAAAGAATAGGTTTAAAAATGGATGGAGCAAGGTATACGCTGATATGAATGATGATAAATTATTTAATGAGATTACAGAGTTTATGGAAAGTTGGAAAATGGTAATATACAATGATGATACCCACTCGTATACTTTGATGCCGATCTTAGGCAAGTTTATTGGTGAATATCGAAGTGATTTTAAAGGAGCAATTCAAAATGGATGATAGATGGATAATTAATAGAGCTGGTCTTCTTAACTTTTGGTATTATGATGATGAAGTATTCGAATTTTCTGGAGGAAGGCTTCTTCTAAGAGGTTCCAATGGTTCAGGAAAATCTGTAACTATGCAGAGCTTTATACCTCTTCTTTTAGATGGTAATAAAAGCCCTGAAAGGCTAGATCCATTTGGCTCAAGGGCTAGAAGGCTTGAGGACTATCTTTTAGGTGAAGAAGATGTAAATGGAATTGACGAGAGAACTGGTTACCTTTATATGGAATTTAAGAAAGGAAGTAAAGATAACTATATCTCTATAGGCATAGGCCTTAAGGCAAAGAGACATCAAAGCATGGACTTTTGGGGATTTATCATTAAAGATGGAAGACGAATAGGTATTGATATATTGCTTTATAAGATGGAGACAGGTATCGATGGTAAGAGAGTCAAAATACCTTTGTCAAAAAAAGAGCTTAAAAATTGCATTGGAAGCGGCGGAGAAGTAGTTGATTCACAAAGAGAATACATGGAATTAGTAAATAAAAATATATTTGGCTTTTCAAGCATTGATGACTATGATGAACTTATTAAGCTTTTAATACAGCTTAGGAGTCCAAAGCTTTCTAAGGATTTCAGACCAACGGTTATATACGACATATTGAGGGCATCTCTTTCACCTTTGACAGATGATGATTTAAGGCCAATGTCTGAAACGATAGAAAACATGGATCAAATAAAGCTGCACCTGGACTCGCTGAATAAAAATATGAAATCCTTAAAGAAGTTGAAAAATGAATACGACAGGTATAATAAGTTTATGCTTTATTATAAAGCAGAGAAACTTTTGATGCAGAAAAATGAGCTTTCTAAAGTACGAAAACAAAGCGAGGAGATAAGGCAAAGCATTGAAAAAAATAATCAGGATGTTCTCAAGGGTGAAGACAAAATATCGGAACTTGCAAGCGAGCTTCAGGCATTAAAAAATAAAGAAATTCAATTAAGGAAAAACGATGCCTTTAATACACAAAGAGAACTTGTTGAAGAAGAAAATATTTTAAAACAATACAGAAAAGACAAGAATTTAAAAGAGCTTCAGCTTAAAAAGAAAAAAGATCGATATTTTGAAATAGAAGAAGAATTAAAGAACCTTGAAGGCAGAGAATATTCAATTGATAAAAATATAAAGGACAATCTTGAATGTATGGATTCCATATCTGAAGAAGTCAATTTTGATGAGCACAGCTTCTCAGAAGAAGAATTGAAGAAATCGTATGGTAAAGATTTTGACTTTGATTTTTGGAACAATTCATTAAAGGAATATACAGGGAAAGTAAGGAAGGCATTAGATGCCCTTAATGACGAGGCAGAGGCAAATCAAAAGTACAATGATGCATTGCTTGAAGAAGATAGGTTGAGAAAGGCAAATGAGGACTTGAAGCGAAAAGTCAATGAAATTGAGATTTTGTTTGATGAAGAAAAGAGCAGGTTCATTGACAAAATATATGATTGGTCAGATACGAATAAACTTTTGAAGCTTAATAGAGAGGACATCGAAAAACTTGCCAGGATCGTACTGTCATACGGTGAGACAAGCGTGTACGAAGATCTGATATCATCTATAAGGAAGCCATATGATGATATCAGAGGAAGACTTCAGATGGATATGCTTAAAGTTAAAAATGAGTTGGACTTAAAAAATTCTCAGCTTGATGAAAAAGAAGAGGAATTAAGAAAATGGAAAGAGACGGAAGATCCTGAGCCAGAGCGCAGTGAACAAGTTCTAGAAAACAGAAAAAGACTGGATAAAGCGGGAATTGCATATGTACCACTTTATAAAGCGATTGATTTTAAAAATGATATTGATGATGATACAAAAGGAAATATTGAATCAGCTCTTATAGATATGGGAATCTTGGATGCACTTATTGTGTCAAGAAGCGATTTAGACAGAGCAATGAAAATGGATAAGGACATGGCAGATAAGTATATCGTTCCGGGGACTTTTAACATGAAGCTTAATGTATTGCAGTATTTTAATGTTGTCGATTCAAATAGCGGTGTCAGCCCGGAGGAAATTTCAGATGCCTTAAGCAATGTATTTATTTATGAGGAAGAGAATGCAACATATATAAATGATGATGGCACGTATGGAATAGGGATTTTAAAGGGGAAAGCAGCAGGAAATGTAAAGTCAAGGTATATAGGTTTTGAATCGAGACGGCGCTTTAGAGATGAAATGATATCATCCATAGCTAAGGAAATAAGCATCATAAAAGATGAGATAAGAAAACTTAACGATAGACAATTGTCAATAAAGTCCCAATTAAGTGACTTAGATGTAGAATATAAAAATTTTCCAGAAAAAGATGATTTGGAAGAAGCACTAAAAGAATTGAAAGAAGCACAATCTAATCAAAAATTTACTGAGAATAAGTTGAACGATGCAACGCTTACAGCTAAAAAGTTTTTTGATGTGCTTCAAGAAAAGAGGGCGGTTGTAAGGAAATTGACATCGGGAATCGGCATACATGCAGATGTGAAATCTTACCAAGATGCTTTAGGCGAATTAGATGAGTACAAAAATCTCCTACAGAAATTACAGATAAATTACAATAGCTATATTACTGTTTTAAGAAATATAGAAACGAGAAAAATGCAGAAACAGGATATCGAGTATGACATTGATAATTACAAGTTTGAGATTGATGTATTAGATACGAAGATAAAAAACAGCATAGAAAAGATCAATGTATTAAAAGAAACCATTGAAAAACTTGGTATAGAAGACCTTCAAAAGGAGCTTTCACAGTGTATAAAAAGGATTGACGATATACCAAAGGAAATAAATGATTTAACTGCTAAAACTGCTGCTCTTAAAGAGAGAGTAGTCCTGCAAGAAAAAGAATATGAAAGATTGAGAGAAGAAATAAGGAAAAACGAGGATATTTTAAACATATACGATAAAGGGTTAAAAGATGAAATAGCATTGGGATTTATTGATGAGCTTATAGATCTAGATGATATGTATAAAGCAGCGAAGACTATTCAATCACAGTACAAAGAGATGTTTGCAAAGTTTGATAAAGATAGTGCAACAGAAAAGCTTAGAAATGCGTTTTATGTCTGTATAAATGAACTTGTGGAATTTGGGCTTTCATTAGACGTAGTAGAAAATGAACAAAGTGATGTAGGTATGGGCACTTATCAGGAGATATATAAAGATTTAAGGAGATATCAGATAACAGCGAAAGTAAATGACAAAACGATATCGCTTTATGGATTGTACAACATGATCGATGAAGATATAAAGATAAACGAAAATCTTATGAAGGAAAAGGATAGACAACTTTTTGAGGACATAATCATGCACAATGTAGGACGTAAGATCAGAAGTAGAATCTTTAAAGCAGAAGAATGGGTTAAAAAAATGAATGATTTAATGTCTCAACGCGATACGTCAAGCGGTCTTAAGTTTCAATTAGAATGGAAGCCAAAGGTCGCTACAAATGAGCAAGAACTTAATACAAGAGAGCTTGTAGAGCTATTGAAGCTTGATGCAGACATGATGAAAGAAGAAGATTTTAATTTAGTAGTAAATCACTTTAGATCAAAGGTTGAAAGTGCAAAGAAAATATATGAAGAAAACAGCAATACTGATACATTCCACCAGATAATGAAGAGCATTCTCGACTATAGAGACTGGTTTGAGTTTAAGCTGTATTTCAAAAAAGAAGGAGAAAATCGCAAAGAGCTTACGAATAACGCGTTTTACAAGTTCAGCGGTGGAGAGAAAGCCATGGCTATGTATATACCTCTTTTTTCAGCTGTTTATTCAATGTATCAATCAGCGTCATCACAAGCACCAAAGATTATATCGCTTGATGAGGCTTTTGCAGGAGTAGATGATAACAACATAAGGGATATGTTTAAGCTCATAGAAGATTTGGGATTAAATTTTATCATGAACTCTCAAGTATTGTGGGGAGATTATGATACGGTGCCAGAGCTGTCTATATACGAGCTTATAAGACCTAAAAATGCAAGCTATGTGTCTTTGATAAAGTACAAGTGGGATGGGAAGATCAGGCATTTAGTTACCGACATTGAAGAAAGTGTTGAAGCAACAAATGATTTTCCATACGATGAGGTTGCATTTACAAAAGCAGGTGAATAGATGAAAGCTGAAGATATAGAGTTCTTTAAAAGAAACAAAGGATATGAAAGGATATTTAAAGCCATACGCGATAAGTATAAAAGCATAGGAAGGATAGGCGGTGTAATCAAACTTGATGACTTGACGGATTCGGAAAAAGAAGTATTGTCTAACCATTTTAAAAAAGACTTTAGCAAACGAAAATCAGTAAATATCGATGTCAATAAATTTGCAGCGACATTTTTAAATACGAGATTTGAAGAATACAGCTTAATCGATATATTAGAATCGTATTTTGATGAAAAGCTGACCAGCAAAAAAGATGATATGTACCAGTATGCAAATGAAAAAGAAAAGTTCTTTAATAGATTTTTATCTGATTATGAAGGGACAAAATGCTGGCAGTGGTTGAAATCTATTTATGATAATAAAGCTGTAGGCCTAAGAACGATAAACCAGAGATATGACAGTAATCGCACTTTGCTCGAAAGAGATATAAAATACGTTTGTGATGCACTGAATAGACTTCCGGTTTATGAAGGAAAAAAGTTAAGGCTTCCAGTCTTTTCATCGCATATCACTAGAGATCCGCATGGATTTGACGTAAATACTGACTGCGGTAAAATGTTTATAAATGCATTGTCTACGATTTTTGGGGTCGAGGAGGTAAAAAATTCTGAAGAGATTGCTGAGCTTTTTTATAGGGCTGGTATTGTGATTGATGAGATATCGAATTTTGTGACGCTTAAAGGGCTTTTGGCTTATAGTGCAGATAAGTGCAACAAGGTATTTAAAGCGGCATATGAGTGCAATGAAGTTTTGCAAGTACCGCTTTACAATCTTAGTGAGATCGACAGGGTTGAGAGTCCATCAAAAAAGGTATTTGTTTTAGAAAATCCAGGTGTTTTTTTGTCCGTATGCGACTTTATAAAGAAACCTGTTCCACTTGTCTGCGCATATGGTCAGCCGAGGTTGTCATTGCTTGTCCTTTTAGATATGCTATATAAAAATGGTACAGACATATATTATTCAGGTGATTTTGACCCAGAAGGAATACAGATAGCGCATAGATTTTTCAAAAGATATCCTGAAAGATTCCATTTTTTGAGGTATGATGTTGAAGATTATATAAAAGCTTTATCAGATAAGACATTGACTGAATCAAGGCTTAAAATGCTAGATAAGATCGATACGGTTCAATTAAAGCCTTTAATAGATAAAATGAGATTATTGAGAAAAACTGGTTATCAAGAGCTTATTATTGATGATATCATTAAAGATGTATTGGCAATGAATTAATTAAAAAATGAGCATAACAAATTACTTTTTGAATTGTTATGCTCATTACTTGTTTTAATTTATTAATTTTTTTATCTCTTCTTTTGCTAATTCTGTAATTTTTGCTATTTTATCAATATCCATACCTTCTTCTAATAATTTTTTAGCAATTTTTATGCTTTTTTCTTTTTCACCTTTTTCAATACCTTTTTCAAAGCCTTTCTCAATTATCATTTTATACGTCTCGGATTCTTCAATTCTAAACATCTTCATCACCTCCGAAAAAACTTTCTCAATAACTTCTCTTTTAAAAACTATACCTGATAATATCTCTGCCTTAAATGCTATGTCCTTCTTTTTGTTTATGTCCAAAGGAATGTCTTTTATGGCTTCAACACATCTTTCCAGATATTTTTCTCCTTCTTCTTTCCTTCTATTTTTGTCCATCAATGGTAGAAGTGAATACAAGTCATAATAATCTGTCTTTACAACATCGGTATATTTTATGTCGCCAACATTTATTATTCTGTATTTATAGTCTAATGTGTTCTGTTCTCCAAAGTCATAGTTTAAACTATTTGCCATTTTCACATTGTCTTTTCCTATATATACGACTATCTGATATGGTAAGAGATTGTGCTTTTCCATTATCTCTAGGGAATATCTTAGCATCCTATAAGGCATTTTTCTGTCATTTTCTGATTGAAATTCTATGTGCACAGCCACATTTCCTTTGTCTGTAGTGCATTTGAATATCATGTCGCTGTCCCTTCGTTCGACTCTTTCAAATTCTATATTTAATTCATCAATCTTTGTGTATTGTAGTCCTAAAAAATAACTCATTATGTCATCGGCCATATCCGAAAAAATATTTTTCATCGTTATATCGTATTTCTGGCTCATACTTCTTCCTTCCATTTCTCTTAATCCTTACAATTATTATACCACACGGTTTTACAAAAAGATATAGATAATATAATTGTATATAATATTGCTGTAACAGCGTTAATCATAGACTCTTTGATAATAATGAACAAAATTTATAGATAATTCAATGTTAATTTGACAGAATTTTATTGGTTCAACTTGTGAATGTAATATTTTAGTATATAATATATTATGAAACGCTAATTTTAGAGGAGGGATTTTTATGGCATTAAACCAAAATATGTTTAGAATGTACGATATACGTGGTGTATGGAATGATGACCTTACTGAGGAAACAGCAGAACTTATTGGTAAAGCCTTCGGTACATATATTCAAAATGAAAAAGGCATAAAAGACGTAATTGTAGGCAGGGACAACAGGATATCATCAAAACCTATAAGGAATGCGGTAGTAAATGGACTTACCTCTACTGGCTGCAATGTGCTGGATATCGGTGTTCTATCGACGCCTGCTTTTTATTATTCCCGCATACTGTACAATTACGATGCAGGACTTATGATAACAGCAAGCCACAATCCACCACAGTTTAACGGATTTAAAGTTGCATTTGGACCGTCAACTATATATGGGGATGAGCTTAAGAAGCTCTATTATATTGCAGAGAATGGCGATTTCAAGACAGGGGCAGGTTCTTTGAAATATGCATATCCGATACAAAGTTATATAAAGATGATACAGGCCAAAGTAAAACTTGGCAATAGAAAGCTTAAAGTAGTTGTTGACTGCGGAAACGGCACATGCTCAAACATCTATCCAGATATTGTATATGGACTTGGGTGCGAAGTGTACCCGCTTTACTGCGAATCAGATCCAACATTTCCAAACCATTTTCCGGACCCAGTCAACGCAGACAATTTGAAAGACCTGATAAAAGAGGTTAAAAGACTTGGTGCAGACGTTGGCATAGCTTTTGACGGCGATGGAGATAGGATTGGCGTCGTTGACGAAAAAGGCAATATAATATGGGGCGATATGCTGATGGTGCTTTACTGGAGAGAAATCATGAAAAAGCATCCTGGAGCAGACGCTATAGTTGAAGTAAAATGTTCAAAGGCACTGCCAGAAGAGATAAAGAAACTGGGCGGCAATCCTATCTTCTACAAGACGGGTCACAGCCTTATAAAAGCCAAAATGAAAGAGCTTAATGCTGTTTTTACAGGTGAGATGTCAGGTCACATGTTCTTTGCAGACGAGTATTACGGCTACGACGATGCAGCATATGCTGCAGCAAGGCTTTTAAGAATACTTTCCAATACAGATAAGACATTATCGGAGCTTCTTTCTGATGTTCCAAAATATCCGTCAACGCCGGAATTGAGATTGCACTGCGATGATGAAAAGAAATTTGACGTTGTGAAAGGTGTGACAGAGTATTTTAGGGGAAAAGGATATGATTTAATAGATATCGACGGTGCAAGAGTTATGTTTGACGGTGGATGGGGGCTTGTCAGAGCTTCAAATACAGGACCAGAATTGATCGTAAGGTGCGAGGCTGATACAGAGGCAAGGCTAGAAGAGATAAAAAGTGAACTTGCAGAAGTATTAAAGAAATACGGCGTTGAGCTTAAGTAGATATAAATGGAAGGGACAGTGCTTTTAATGAGATATCTGTCCCTTTTACACTGGAAAAATTTCTAAAAAATTTGTTGTAAACGGTCACTAAAGGAGGAATTTCAGCAAGTAATGTCGAATACATTTTAGAAATGCATTAAAAAAGGAGGCAGCATATGTGAAAGATGGTGAAAAATGGTATGTTATATACACAAGAACGGGGGATGAATTAAAGGTAAAGAGGTTAATCGAATTATTATTTAGCAAGCTCAATAAGAAGCCTATTAGAGTATTGATACCTAAAAGAGCGATAATTGAAAGAAAGGGAAAAAAGCGGGTAGAGAAGATCAAATTTTTATTTCCTGGCTATGTCTTTATTAAAACTAATATGTGTTTTGAAATATATTATGAGATTTCAAAGTTACCTCATTTTTTGAAATTCTTAAAAGATGACGTGGAGCCCGCTGAGGTTAGAGATGACGAAATAAGAATTATACTTTCGCTTGTGGGCGACTCTGACATTGTTGGATTCTCAACAGGAATCAAGATAGGTGGTAAAGTTAAGATAATCGATGGACCGCTTAAGGGGTTTGAAGGTCTCATTGAAAAAATTGACAGGCGGAAAGGAAGGGTAAAAGTAAGGCTAAATGTATCTGGAAATGTTAATCTTGTAGATTTAGGTATACGCATAGTGGAAAATTTAGATAAAAGCGAAAAAGATGAGCTTTCAGAAGTTTCGTGATACGATGGAGGAATACATATGAAAATAAGAAAAGCGATAATTCCAGCGGCAGGACTTGGAACTAGGTTTTTGCCTGCAACAAAAGCACAGCCAAAAGAAATGCTTCCAATAGTTGATAAGCCCACGATTCAATATATAGTAGAAGAAGCTGTAAACTCTGGCATAGAAGATATACTCATTATAACAGGAAGAAACAAAAGAGCCATAGAAGACCATTTCGACAAATCTGTAGAATTAGAGTTAGAATTAAAGAAAAAAGGCAAAGAAAATCTTTTAAATCTCGTTGAAGATATAACAAATATGGTGGATATACATTATATAAGGCAAAAAGAGCCAAAGGGACTTGGCCATGCCATTTATTGTGCACATACATTTGTAGGAGATGAGCCATTTGCAGTTCTTTTAGGAGATGATATAGTTGATGCAGAAGTACCTGTATTGAAGCAGATGATAGAACAGTACGAAAGATACAACTGCTCTATAATAGGCGTACAAGAAGTACCAAAGAGTGAAGTAGACAAATACGGCATAGTAGATGCCAACATGATTGATGACAGGCTGTATAGAGTAAACAACCTAGTAGAGAAGCCAAAAAAAGAAGAAGCACCGTCAAACATGGCCATACTTGGAAGGTATATAATATCGCCAAGGATATTTGATATACTAAAAGACTTAAGGCCCGGAGCAGGTGGAGAAATACAGCTTACTGATGCACTTAAAGTCTTATTAAACTATGAAGCAATATATGCATATAATTTTGAAGGAAAGAGGTATGATGTAGGAGATAAATTAGGGTATCTTAAAGCAACTGTTGAATATGCTTTGAAAAGAGACGACTTAAAAGATGACTTTATAAAATACTTAAAAACTCTAAATTTAGCTAGCTGTGATGCTTTGGAAGATGTTGCGATTTCTGGTTTAGATGTAAAATAAGATTTGGTCTAAGGATATTTCCCCTTTTATTTCTGTCATCATTTGACTTATACGTTATTACATGGTTTACGATTTTATTGCTAGTAGGCCCCTATACTCTACAGTAAATGTATAATTTTTTCATCATATGAGGACAGTATATTTAATCATTCATTAAATAATATTTAAAATGATTAAAAGTTCTTAAATTTTGATTTTCCACTTATTTTATGATAAATGTTATTAATGAAATAAAAATAAGAGTAAAAAATGTATTTTTTACTCTTATCATGTATGTATAAAATTATGCAGAATAATATGGTATTACAGATAATAAAATAGCTACTTATTTCCTGCTAAATAGTATTTGTGATATAATTCTTCTGTTATATGACTATGGAAAAATATAGTCAATATAATTTCGGCAAATTTTTCAAAATTTTAGCTAAAATTGTGTTTTTTTAATATAACTCGACAATTTACTTAAATTCTTTAAGTATTTCATTCAGTTTTTCCATATCGGGCTTCCAGTAGCTTATATTGTTTAAATTATAGAAACTTCCTGGTACTGTGTAAGTTTTAATGTCATCAGCGTTTACATCTTTCATCACCGAAATCAAGGCAAGTATCTGATTGAAGTTAAGGTTTGTGTATATATCACCTTTAAAAGCATTGTACAATTTTAGGTATGAAGATACATCATTTTTGTTTGCCTTTAATTGTTTTAAAAAAGCCAGTAAAAATTGCTGCTGTCTTTTTACTCTATTTATGTCTCCCATCGGGTCGTAACGCCATCTAACATATTCTTCAGCTTTTTTGCCGTCTAAAACCTGATAACCTTTGTTTAAATTGGCACCGTGTGTGTGCATGTCTTCTTCAACGTTTATTGGAATGCCACCAACAGCATCGACTATCTGAGAGATATTTTGCATATCTATTGATACGTAGTAATTAACATCGATTCCTAGAAAGTTGCTGATTGTCTTCAAGCTTAATTCATATCCGCTTTTGCCCATGCCACCATATGGATATGCAGCATTTATTTTATCGTATCCTTCTCTGTCTGGTATTTGAACGTATGTATCTCTTGGAATCGATAAAAGATTTACTTTTTTTGTTTTTAAGTCGATTGAAAATATCCCTATTGTATCTGTCCTAAAGTTTCCTATTGTTTTTATTCTTTCATCTGTCATATCTAAACCGAGAAATGCCAAATATATTTTGTCAGCGTTAAATTCGGATTTATCTTTTTTAGCTGTATCGATGTCGCTTGAACTTTTTGGTGCTTCACTGTTTCTAAATGCGGTTTCAGGGTTATTTATCACATTATAACTTTTGTAGGCCCAAATAGATAGTGCAATGATAACGGCAATAACTAATATAAATATTAATCTTTTTTTCTTCATCATATTTCTCCTTGTCCATTTAGATGTTTAAAAATTAATTCTTTAATATTAGGAAAAATCTACTTTTTCACATTATACATCAAATGGAAGGCAAAGTAAAAAGCAAATATATAAATAAAAACTTTTTTGGGGAGTATATATATTAATGAAATAGCATTGGGGAGGTGGAACTTTTGAGCAAAAAAGAATTATCGGTGTTTTCTATTGCTGCAACATATATAGGTACTGTCGTTGGTGCAGGTTTTGCATCTGGACAAGAAGTTCTTCAGTTTTTTGGATATCATGGCATAAAAGGCTTTATAGGTCTTTTTGTTGCAGCTTTTATATTTATTTTATATGGGTATTTTATTTTATTGCTGGGAAATAGGCTTAATGCTGTTTCACATTATGAAGTCATTATGGAAGCTGGAGGACCTGTATTTGGGAAGATAATAGATTATGTGATTATATTTTTCTTATTTGGTGCTTTTACAGCCATGCTGGCAGGCACAGGAGCTATTTTTAAAGAACAGTTTGGACTACCTACACAGATTGGATCTGTAATGATGGCTGTAATATCTGTTATGACTGTATTGACAGGAATAGCAGGTGTAATCTCTGCTATTTCTTTTGTTGTCCCGATTTTGCTGATTGGTGTGTTTGTAGTAAGCATACTAGCTATCTTCTATGCTCCTGATATTGCGGTAATTGGTCGTATTTCGATGCCGTTTGATGCGGCAGTCAAAAATTTTTTCATGTCTGGAATTATTTATGCTTCGTACAACTTATTGATGTCTGTTGCAATACTAGCACCACTTGGAAATCAAACATCAAAAAAATTGAATCTAAAAATGGGTGCTTTATTTGGAGGTATAGGCTTATGGCTTGGCGCTACAATGATTTTGATTGCTATTCTTACAAATATGCCGAAGGCATCTCAGTATCAAATACCTATGCTGTATATAGCAGGCAAGTATTCTAAAACATTGAAGCTTATTTACAGTTTTATTTTGATTGCAGAAATTTACACGACGGCAGTTGGAAATCTTTACGGCTTTGCTGCAAGGCTTACAGATACAAAAAGCATAAAATACAAGATTTATACGATTGTAACTGGCGGTATAGCGCTTATTTTAAGCGGATTTGGTTTTTCAAAGCTTGTACATTATATATACCCTTTGGCCGGCTATGCAGGCATTGCTATGCTAGTTGGATTGACATATGGAGTAATTAAGAAAAAAACTTAGTAAGATTAAATATTCCAGTTAATATTTTCTCTTAAAAATTCGAAATATATAATGTTAAAATAATTGTAGAGCAGACTTTGCTATAGACGGGAGTGAAACTATGAATACATTTTTGTACGATGTTAAGACAAAATGCCCAGTTTGCGGTAGGGAATTTACTTATACTAAAGTAAGGATGTCGCATCTTAAAGTGTTGGAGAGAAGAAAGGACCTATATATTAAATATGATGGGATAGAGCCCTTTTTTTATGACCCTATCGTTTGTCCAAATTGTGGATATGCAGCTTTAAGTGATGTTTTTAATAATATCAGTGATGAAGGCAAAAAAGAAATATTATCAAAAATTACTACCAACTGGACTAAGAGGAAATTTTCTGGTGAAAGAACACCACAAAAGGCGCTTGAATCATATCTCTTATCACTTTACTGCTCACAGCTTAAGAATGATAAAGATATTATTTTTGCAAAGACATGTCTTAGAATTGCATGGATATACAATATTTTGAATGATTCTAGCAATGAAAATAGATATTTAAAAATCTCATTAGAAATGTATAAAAAGGCATATGAAGGCTTTGAAGCGTATGATGGGGAGATACAGCTTATATACATGATAGGTGAGTTAAACAAGATATTAGGTTATAGAGACGAAGCGCTAAAATGGTTCAATAAAGTTATAAATCATCCTGATAGAAAAAATCATTCTCTAATTGTGAATTATGCAAAGGATGAATGGCAAAGCTTAAAAATATGAGGTCATGTTTTTACATGTAACCTCATATTTTTATATGAAGAGAAATGTACAAAGGGGGGTACAAATGTTTCAAACAAAAAAACCTGAAAATGGAGCAATTTACTTCTTTAACAATGAAGTAGATAAAAATGGGTTAAGCGAACAAGAAGCACGAAAAAGATTGTTAAAATACGGTCCTAATGTACTTGAGGAAGGGAAAAAATTGACGGCATTGGATATTTTTTTAGATCAATTCAGGGATTTTATAATAATGGTTCTTTTAGCTGCAACGCTTATTTCTGCAATCATGGGAGAAATTGCAGATGCAGTTACTATTACTATAATAATTATCTTGAATGCCGTATTGGGGTTTATGCAGGAATACAGGACAGAACAGTCTTTAGAAGCACTAAAAAAGCTATCGGCTCCATCGTCAAAAGTAATTAGAGATGGGGTTATCAAGGAAATTCCGTCTGAAGAAATAACGATTGATGATGTAATCGTACTTGAAGCTGGCGATAGAGTACCTGCAGATGCTGTCGTTTTTGAATCATATAATCTCAAATTAGATGAATCTATTTTAACAGGCGAATCTGTTCCGGTATCGAAAGAGCCCACGGAGATAGGAAATAGAAAGACTGTAGAGAAAAAAAGCATTATATACATGGGGACAGTAGTTACAAACGGAAGGTGCAAGGCACTTGTTGTAGATGTCGGCATGAGGACAGAGATGGGCAAGATTGCAGGCATGATTAAAGAGATTGATGACAATATGACACCCCTTCAAAAGAGACTTGACAAATTGGGTAAAATTCTTGTAACAGGATCGTTATTGATTTGTGCGCTTGTGACAGTGATTGGCATTGCTAGAGGTGAATCCATATATTATATGTTTTTATCAGGTGTAAGCCTTGCTGTTGCTGCTATTCCAGAAGGACTTCCTGCGGTTGTGACGGTATCCCTTGCAATAGGCGTGCAGAGGATGTTAAAAAGAAATGCCATTGTAAGGAAACTTCCGGCCGTAGAGACACTTGGATGTACCAATGTTATCTGCACTGATAAGACAGGTACGCTGACAGAAAATAAAATGACAGTGAAAAAGATTTTTGTAAATGACGATGTAGTAGAAATTGAAGGGAAGAATATGCAGAGCAGATTTGTATCGAGAGGTAAGAAAATAGATACAGCATATGATGCAACAATAAAAAGGCTTTTGGAGATCGGTGCTGTATGCAATAACGCTGATGTAAAAATAGACAGGTTTAAGGTTCGCAGTGAATTTGTTGATGATGTTAAATATTACGGTGAACCTACAGAGGCAGCTATTTTGTATGCATCTATTTTAGGTGGTATATCAAAAGAGTCTGTAGAGCGAAAGATAAGGCGCATTGAAGAGATTCCATTTGATTCTGACAGAAAAAGGATGAGCGTCGTGGTTGAGGAAAATGGCTTGATGTATGCATTTACGAAGGGTGCCCCAGATGTTGTAGTCGAACTATGCACTAAGGTTTTAAAGGATGGAAGGGAGGTTCCACTCAGCTCTTTTGAAAAGAAGAAAATACTTGAGGCAAATGAAAGGTTCAGCAGAAGTGCTCTTAGGGTTTTAGCATTTGCATATAGAAGGCTGCCGAAAGGCATTAGATATGATTCAACAAATATTGAAAAAGACTTGGTATTTGTGGGATTGGAAGGAATGATAGATCCTCCCAGAAAGGAAGCTTATGATGCTGTTTTTAAATGCAAATTGGCAGGGATAAAGCCAATTATGATAACGGGTGATCATAAACTGACTGCCGCTGCGATTGCAGATGAATTAAATATACATAGCAAGACAGAAAATATCATGACAGGTGACGAAATAGACAAAATAGATGATAAAACACTCTGTGAGGCGGTGGAAAATACGACAGTATATGCTAGAGTCTCGCCAAAGCATAAGCTCCGCATTGTCAGAGCTCTTAAGAAGAGGGGATTTACTGTTGCAATGACCGGCGATGGAGTAAATGATGCACCTGCAATTAAAGAAGCTGATATTGGAATCTCAATGGGGAAAAGCGGTACAGACGTAGCGAAAGAGGCGTCATCAATGATTTTGACTGATGACAATTTTGCAACTATAGTTGCGGCTATTGAGGAAGGCAGAATAATATACGACAACATAAGAAAATTTATAAGGTACCTGCTTTCTTGCAATATTGGAGAAGTCATTACTATGTTTATAGCGGCTTTGACATCATTAGAGCTTCCACTTGTACCCATTCAGATTTTGATGGTGAATCTTGTAACAGATGGTTTGCCAGCTCTAGCCCTAGGTCTCGATCCTGCAGATAAAGATATAATGAATTTAAAGCCGAGAAAAGCCGACGAAAGTATTTTTTCAAATGGACTTGGGACTAGAATAGGTATTGTAGGTATTTTAATGGCGATATGTACTTTGTCTTCTTATGTATTTGCATTGACATACGGCACTTTGGATAGAGCAAGAACGATCGCTTTTTCAACGCTTGTCATGGTTGAGCTTATACATTCTTTTGAATGTAGATCAGAGAGGCATTTGATATTTGAACTTGGTGTATTCAGCAATAAATATCTTATAATCGCCTCTACTGTATCGTTTTTACTGTTTGTCTCAACTATATACATACCATTTTTAAGCAGTGTCTTTAAAACTGCCCCACTTACGTGGTTTGACTGGCTGGTAGTAGTATTTTTCTCCTCGATAGAGTTTGTCTTTAATAACTTGTATACGGCATTTGTACTGCCAAAAAAAGAGGCGAAGTAATTTACTTCGCCTCTTTTAAGACTTTTAATGAGTACCTAAGCTCGAGATAGTTTACAAGTTTTTTTATTAGTTCTTTCTTATCGCTGTTTAAAAGATTCCACTTATGCCTATAATCGGCTATGACTGATTCCTTAACAGTATTTTGGTTCAATGTATCTACATTAACTTCTTTGTAGACGAAAAGCCTTGAGACTTTTCCGCTGCCTTTTGCTAATGTATTTGGATTGATGCCATAATCTACAATATCATCTTGTACTAAAGCATACCAATTGTAGCTGTCTATTTTTCCGTATATTATTCCGTACTTATTTGTTTTACTGTACACTTTTATCATAGAGAGAATTCTCCTCCAATAGAAATTCATTCTATTAGAGTTTATTACCTTGTCCTAGATTTTATTCATGTATTCAGGAAACCATAAAAGAATTTCTCTT
The DNA here is from genome assembly GCF_030534315.2 of Thermoanaerobacterium sp. CMT5567-10. Taxonomy (NCBI): domain Bacteria; kingdom Bacillati; phylum Bacillota; class Clostridia; order Thermoanaerobacterales; family Thermoanaerobacteraceae; genus Thermoanaerobacterium; species Thermoanaerobacterium sp. CMT5567-10. Next base: position 495,679 of record NZ_CP130558.2, on the reverse strand, counting down.
TTTGCACTTTCCACGCTGTCGGAACCGTGAACTATATTAAATGTCGTATTTGTGCAGAAATCGCCTCTAATTGTCCCTGGCTGAGCATCTTCAATCTTTGTAGGGCCATTTAAAATCCTCACCATTTTTACTGCATTATCGCCTTCCAGAATCATAGCGAAAACAGGACCAGACGACATATATCGGATGAGGTCGTCGTAAAAAGGCTTATCCTTATGCTCTTCATAATGTTTTTGAAGCAAATCTAAAGATGGCGAAATGACTTTTGCAGCTACAAGATTAAGGCCTTTGTTTTCGTACCTTTTTAATATTTCTCCTATAAGGCCCCGCTTTACACCGTCTGGCTTTACCATAGCAAATGTCTTTTCCATTTACACTCCATCCTTCTCTAAATTATTCTTTTTATTAATTTTATCCCTAACGAGGGATGTTAATGCACAAATAATGGAAAATACTCCAGCTACAATGTACGCATCTCTCAACCCAAATAAAAATGCATTATTACTGTTTATCTTCAGAGATTCATAAAACATTTCTCTGTTGGTAAATATAGCACTTCCCATCGCTATACCGAGAACCATTCCCGCATTTCTCATTGTTGCCAAAAAGGCGGATGCGATGCCAAGCCTGTTTTTGGATACGCTGCCCATTACAGAGCTGTTGTTTGGAGTCTGAAATATACCATTGCCAATGCCGAAAAGCCCCAGCCTTGACATGATTGATGCCATTGAAGAATGCAGATTTAATGTGGACATTGAAAAAAGTGCTATAGCTGTAATTAATGCACCGATTGTTGATAGAATTTGTGCGCCGTATCTATCTGATAAAATTCCGCTTAAAGGCGCAACAACAAGCATTATCAGAGGAAAAGACGTCATGATTATACCTGACAGGTCTGTAGAATACCCTATTTTTTGCAAAAGGAAAGGTGTCAAAAATGTCATAGTGTTTTGAGCCATGAAGTTTATTAAAGTGCTGAGATTTCCAAATGTAAACAATCTGATTTTAAATAGGCTTAAGTCAAGCATTGGAAACTCCAGATTATTTTCGATCATAATGAAGATTATGAAAAACACTATAAATGTTGCAAGGGAAATCATGCTGGGTATTGAAGTCCATCCCCAAGTTCCTCCTTCAGATATAAACAGAAGCAAACCTGTAAGAAATAAAAATGCAGACATGGCGCCTAACGGGTCAAATTTTTCTGGTACTCCTTTGTTGTCAGGTACTACTACTTGAGCCCAGATAAAACCGATTATTCCTATTGGTATATTTATATAAAATATAGATCTCCAGCCAAGGTATGTAAGCAAAAAGCCACCTAAAGTAGGTCCTATAGAAAGTCCTATTGAAACTGCCATTGCATTAAAGCCTAATGCCTTGCCTCTTTCGTTTGGAGGAAACGTTGCTGTTATTATTGCTGGAGCCATAGACATAAGCATACCTGCGCCAATAGCCTGAAAAGCTCTTACAACGATCAGCATATAAATATTGTTTGACATGCTTAATATGGCAGATGTAGCGGAAAATGTTATTAAGCCGTATTGATAAAGTTTTTTGTAGCCAACCATGTCTCCTAGTCTTCCAAATGTAAGCATCAGGCTTGATAGCATTAATAAGTATGTCATGGAAATCCAGCTTGTAGTTGTTATATCTGTGTGAAATATTTTTGCAAGTTGTGGCATCGCTATATTTGTTACACTGCCGTCTATAGGTCCCATTACGGTACCTATTAAAACAGCCGATAAGATTATCCATTTATTAGTGCGAAGTTTTTCCATATAGACGATTTCCTTTCTTGATAAATGTAGCTTAAAGTTATTGTAACATAAAAAATTATAACATAAATCTCCATTAGAAACTAAATAGACTGTGAAGTTATGAGGCATCACCCAGTATTGCTTTTTTAGACATATTTGTCTATAATTTAACTTGTATTATTTTAGCGGAATAGGATGTGTGCGGATGGTAGATATTAAAAGGCTTATAATTGTTTGCTTTTTTACGATGGTGATAAATTTAATAGATACGTTATCGTATTCTATAAGACCATCTGGTGTAAGGACAAAAAAGCTTGCAGTTTCACTATCGCTTTTCAACATTATGGCTGTAATTTCAAGGCTATCAAACATGATACAGGGACCATTTCTTGGGAGTTTAGTTGACATATCGATAAAATACAATATGGTTCCACTTCTTGGTTTAAACATGAGACTTGTATTATTGTCGGCAACAATGGGTGCAGTCATTGGAGCGCCTCTTATGCCAACGTTTGTATCTGTGTTCTCTGCAGCAATCAATGGTATGGAGACTGCAGGTTCTGTGCCTAAGCTTATATTGATGTCTTTAAAATGGGAAAATATAAAGAGGATACGAAGCAAGATAGTTTTGCCTAGGCTTAGCATGCTTAAAGGCATTAAAGAGACTAATATACCAAAAAGCTTTTTGATTTACAATGTCATAATAACGTCTATTTATACAACGGGTATCATTTCGTCATTGTATGCTGGAGCACTTCTGCCTGAATTTCGCACAACTGCCAGTCTTCTTTCAGGAATAGTTAACGGATTCGCTACTATTCTCTTAACAGTTATCGTTGATCCTGTTGCAGCACTGATTACAGATCAAGCACTTGCGGGGAAGAGAACTCAGAAAGATGTCAATACTATGGTTGTATTGCTGGTATTTGGCAAAATAATTGGTACATTGCTTGCACAAGTCGTGTTTTTGCCGGCATCTCACTTGATTCTTTTTGTCACAAAATTAATTGTTTAATGAAAATTTAACACAGAGTTAATAAAAATGGTGTATAATATTATAAAAATGATACTTATGTAATCAAAGGAGATGGATAGCCTTGAATTTTATAAATCCCACAAAAGGCCTTTTAGATCTTGATAAGATGTTTGATGATATTATAGAGTTTATAAAAGATGACAAAGATTCCAGCTACAAACTTATGATAGGAACCGATTCGCAGCCTGGTAGAGTTATATGCTTTGTTTCGGCTGTTATCATATATCGCGAGGGAAAAGGCGCTAGATATTATTATAGAAAATTTCAACATAAAAAAATTCCATCTCTTAGGCAAAGGATTTTCATGGAGGCCAATTACAGCATAGAACTTGCAAATCTTTTATCAGCTAAATTTGAGAAGATGGGCAAAACTGATTTCAATATAGAAATACATCTTGATGTTGGTGAAAATGGGAAGACGAAAGATATTATAAAGGAAGTAGTTGGAATGGTTACAGGTTGTGGCTTTGACGCACAGGTAAAACCTGATTCGTATGGAGCAAGTAAAGTCGCTGATAAGTATACAAAATCCATGTAATTTTGTTTAGGGTATAAAAACCTCTTTTTGAGGTTTTTATTTTTAAATAATTTTCACGCGACTATTGCAATAATGGAATTTAGTGGTATAATATAAGTAAAGATAAAAGATATTAATTAATAATTATTATAAATTACGAGGTGAGATTATGGATAAAGTTGTTAAAATAAAAAATGATGTTTATTGGGTAGGAGTATTAGATCCTGATCTTGAGTATTTTGACATAGTATGGAGGACACCATGGGGAACGTCGTATAATTCTTATTTAGTAAAAGGCAGTGAAAAGATTGCTTTGATTGAAACGGTTAAAGAGCCATTTTACGATGAATATATTGATAAGATAAAAAGTCTTGTTGATTTAAAAGACATAGATTATATAATAATGGATCATACGGAGCCTGATCATTCAGGGGCACTGCCGAGACTTCTTAAGGAGGCTACAAATGCAGAGGTCATTGGTAGCAGGACAGCTATCACATTTTTAAAGGGGCAGATAAATCGCGATTTCAATTCAAGAGTTGTAAAAGACGGCGATTTTATTGATTTGGGTGGAAAGACTTTGAGATTTATTATGGCACCTTTTCTGCATTGGCCTGATACCATGTTTACGTATTTAGTAGAAGAAAAAATTTTATTTACATGTGATGCTTTTGGCTGCCATTATACTCCTAAACATTTATTTAATGACCTTGAAGATGATTTTTCTGACGCATATAAGCTGTACTTTGATTCTATCGTAAGTCCTTTTAAACCGAAAGTTCTAGAAGCTATAGAGAAAATTAGAAATTTACCAATCGATGTGATAGCGGTAGGTCATGGGCCAGTATTGAGAAAAGATATAGAAAAATACGTTGAGACCTATAAAAAATGGAGCACATATGATACAAATACAAAGAAGAAAGTGCTGATATACTATGTTTCTGCATACGGCAATACTAGAAAGATGGCGGAAGAGATAAGCAATGGCATCAAAGATTCTGGGGTTATAGACGTGGATATATACAATGCAAAGGCAGTTAATTTAGATGATGCAAGGGATAAGATTGAAAAAGCAGACGGGCTGCTGTTTGGTTCGCCGACGATTACTGGTGACGCTGTTGAACCCATCTGGGATGTTATAGATAGGATAAATCCTATAAAAAATAAGAATAAGCCTGCTGCAGTTTTTGGCTCATATGGATGGAGTGGCGAGGCGATACCTTTGATGGAGGAAAGGCTTAAAGGGTTAAAGCTTAATTTGGTTGAGCCAGGTCTTAAAATTAATTTCATTCCAAGTGATGATGATTTAGAAAAATGCAGGGATTTTGGAAGAATATTTGCATCATCACTTGTGTAACATAAAAGTGTTATATGCATCTTGCATATAACACAAATTAATTTTTTTACATATATAATTTTGAAAGGAATGATTATAATGGATTTTGTCATAATAGGCAACGGAATTGCTGCATTATCAGCCGCTGAAAGCATTAGGAAAAATGATAAAGAATCTAAAATAACGATGATTACAAGGGAACCGTACAATACATATTTCAGGATGAAATTGTCTCATTTATTGGGACATGAATACGAATTAGAAAAACTATACGTTAGACCTGAATCTTGGTACAAAAGCAACAATATTGATACTATGCTAAAGTGCAGCGTAGTGTCTTTAGATACAGACAAAAAAATTATACACTTAGATAGTAGTGATAAAATTACATACGATAAGCTTATAATTGCAACTGGAAGCTATAGTTTTATTCCGCCGGTTAAAGGAAGAGACAAAAATGGTGTTTATGCAATAAGAAGTCTGGATGATGTTAATAATTTAAACAAATATATAAAAGACAAGAAAAGAGGAATTGTAGTTGGAGGAGGATTATTAGGGCTTGAAGCTGCATGGTCATTAAAACAGGCTGGATATGATATAAATGTTATTGAATTTTTTCCGAGACTGTTGCCTAAGCAATCTGATGAAGAAGGCTCAAAGATTATTGAGAATATTATAGAAAACAGTGGAATCAAACTCATACTGAATGCAGAAGTAGCAGAGATAACTGGCGATGATGCAGACGGTGTAATATTAAAAGATGGGAGAAAAGTCCAAGCTGATTTTGTGATATTTTCAGCAGGAATCAGACCTAATGTAGATATAGCAAAAGATTCTGATATAAAAATCAACAGAGGGATTTTGGTAGACGATTTCATGAGAACGAATGTGGATGATGTATTTGCAGCAGGAGATGTTGCAGAATATAATGGCAAAATATATGGTCTTTGGACTGTTGCAATGGCACAAGGCAGAAATGCAGGGTTAAATGCGGCAGGCATTAGGACAAAATACAAAGAAGTCATTCCATCAAGTACATTAAAAATAACGGGCGTTGATGTATTTTCGTCTGGCGATATATCTGGGGAAAAATCCACTTCATACAGTTATAAGGATGGAAATATTTATTATAAGCTGTTTATAAAGGATAACAAATTAGTCGGTGCAATTCTCATTGGCGATATAAGCAGCTCTACTAAAATCAAAAAAGCAATTGATTCTGGATATAATTTAAAAGAGATTTTGGATTCCTCAAAAGATGCTAAAAGTATACTTGAAACTTTATAATACTTGGATTTCCAAGTATTATAAAGTTCTCTTATTGAGTTTAAGTTTATTGAATGTTAATGGTGCACCAATTGAAAGCCATAACCCGCATATGAGATATCTTACAGTATTAAACACATTTGTATAAGGCAAAATATACTTTAAACCATTTTGTAAGGCCAAGAAAATTAATGCACCTATCATAACCTTGTATATCTGTTTTTTAATTGAATTACTAACTGTAAAAGCGTAGTATTTTTCATCAACAAAATATCCTATCAAAATACCTGATGCCAGTCCCATGTATTCAAAATTTTCAGTATATGGAAACAGAATTATTAATGCAGTAGGGACAATAATTGCTAAGATTACTTTATAGGCAAGTTGTATATCAAATTTACTTTCGACTATGATGCTATCCACAAGTTCACCGATAATTATTATTAAAACGGCAATTAATATGCCTCCAATTATGTCTACAGGCCAATGAACGCCTAAATACAGTCTTGATAGGGAAACGAGAACTATAGAAGCTATTCCTAAAACATTGATGCATTTTCTGTTGTACTTAACCATCAGTGTTCCCCAAAAGGTAGTTGTTCCCTGCGCATGACCGCTTGGAAAAGAGTATCCGCCGGCAGATTGAGTAAAAATCGATCTTATGCCTGGATAGCCAATTGGCCTTTGAACCATTGTTACATTTTTTACTACAGTATTGACATAAACAGATGACAAAAGAATTATACCAATTTTAAGTCCAAATCTCTTATCAACGCACCAATAAAATATAGGCAATACTAAAAAATAAAAGTAAGAGCTGCCCATCATGGTAATACCGATAAAAATATAATCTAAAATTGGATTTGATAAAAGCTGAATATCTTTTATAATAGCTGCTTGCATTTTATCACCTCAATATATATATTCTACAATTCTAAAGTTCTTCCTTCAATAAAAATCAATTTATTTTCTCGATTAGTTATAATTAAATTTGTCGAAAATTATTTTCTGTTGGCAAGAAGGATTTTTTTATTTTATAAAGAATAATATATATAGGTGGTGTTAATGTGAAACCAGAAAAGATATTTTTGAGAGATATGGAGAAAAGGGATAAAAGGACATTTTCGATGTGGCTTAGAGATGTTGATGTAGTGAAGTTTCTTATAGATATGTTTAGGGTATCGAGAAAAAGCGAAAATGTATTAAATATCCCGTTTGGGAAAAATAGAAAAATATTTATTTTGCAGACCAATGATGGAGATAATATAGGCTTTTGTGGACTTTATAATATTAATTGGCAATTGAAAAGATGCAGTTTGTATGTTTATATTGATGATTGTGAAAATGTAAGCGATGATGTTATAAATGATGCTATGAATTCAATAGTAAAAAGCATATCCCTGCTTAGCAAGTTTAAAATATTGGAAGTTCACGCGAAAGCTGATATATTGAAAAAATATATGAATAATATGAATAATGCAAAGAAATGCAACAATGAGTACATTTTTGAGATAGGATTAAATGGGAAAATCGTATAAAGGCCTTTTAAGGCCTTTATTTACTTTTTATCAAATAAATAATATAATACAATACAAGTGATTCTTATTTAAGAGGTGCTTTTATGAATATACCGAATATCTTAACGATGATTAGATTTGTGTTGATACCCGTATTTGTTTACAGTTTTTTTTACATAAACAATGGCAATATATACGCTGCAGTTATATTTATAATATCTGGATTGACTGATGTTCTTGATGGATATATTGCCCGTCATTACAATCAGATAACAAAAATAGGCATATTGATGGATCCATTGGCAGACAAGCTGATGATAATAACAGTGCTAGCAAGTCTGTGGATAAAGGGAATAATACCCTTTTTTATAATATTGATTGTAATTGTAAAAGAGGTTACCATGATCATTGGCGCATTTATTCTATACAGGAAAAAAGACATTGCAATACCTGCCAATAAATTTGGGAAAGGGGCAACACTACTTTTTTACATCGCAATAATTTTTTCAATTTTTGATTGGCCTTATGGTCTTACGTTAATGGTAATAGCACTGCTACTTGCGCTTATAGCTTTCTTTATTTATTCAGTTGAGTTTAAATTTTACAATTATAAACAATAGATTGTTTTATAATTTTGCAGTTTTGATTTTTGGAATTTTTATGTTATATTTTTTGAGGAGGTATGGTTATGAGACTAGAAGAAAAATATGAGAATTTAAAAAAGTATATAAAGGAACTTGGAAGTGCTGTCATAGCATTTTCAGGTGGAGTTGATAGCACTTTTCTTGCTAAAGTTTGCAAAGATGTGCTAAATGATAGTTGTTTAGCTGTTACAGCCACATCATCTACATATCCGGAAAGAGAATTTAAAGAAGCTCTGGAGCTAGCAAAGGAGATTGGTATAAGACATAAAATAATAAAATCTGAGGAACTTGAAATAGAGGGATTTTCCAAAAATCCTATAGATAGATGTTATTACTGTAAAAGCGAATTGTTTTCTAAGCTTAAAAAAGTTGCTGATGATGAAGGAATAGAGTATGTTTTAGATGGAACAAATGCTGATGATACGGGAGATTTTAGACCGGGTAGGCGTGCAGCAAAAGAATTAGGTGTCAAAAGCCCTCTTTTAGAATGTGGCTTTACGAAGGACGATATAAGGGAGATGTCAAAGAATTTAGGTCTTCCTACATGGAACAAACCTGCTTATGCCTGTCTTTCATCCCGCTTTCCTTATGGACAAGAGATAACAAGTGAGAAATTGTCGATGGTTGAAAAATCAGAAGAATACCTTTTAAAATTGGGCTTTGTGGGATTTAGAGTGAGGCACCATGGCGATATTGCCAGAATAGAACTTAATCCAGATCAGATTAATATGATGATGGATGAAAACATCAGGAAAAAAGTTGTATCAAAATTGAAAGAAATAGGCTTTAAATATGTTTCACTTGATCTTGAAGGTTATAGAACAGGCAGTATGAATGAAGCAATATCGGAGCTGATAAATAATGTACGATAACGTAATAAGGGACGTTCTTAAAAAATATGAAAATGGCTATATAGGATTAAATGAGGCAGTTGATATATTAAAAAAGCTTCCATACGAAGATTTAGGGTTTGCAAAGATTGACTACAATAGAGAAGTTAGACGAGGTTTCCCTGAAGTCATTTACTGTGAAGGTAAGACGCCTGAACAGGTTAAGGAAATAGCGCTTAGGATGTATGAAAGGGGAAGCAATGTTTTAGGTACTAGGGCGTCTATTGAACACTTTGAAGCATTGAAGGAAGTATGCGATAAGGCAGTTTATTACGATGTGGCGAGGATTATATCGATTAAATCAGAAGAGATAATGCCTACAAAAGGTGTTATCGGTGTTGTGGCAGCAGGTACATCTGACTTGCCTGTTGCTGAAGAAGCTGCTGTAACGGCAGAACTTATGGGGAATTCTGTAAAGCGTATATATGATGTAGGTGTAGCTGGAATACACAGATTGATGAGCAAAGTTGAAGAATTGAGAAAATTTAGAGTCATAATATGTATAGCAGGAATGGAAGGTGCACTACCTACTGTAGTCGGAGGGCTTGTGGCTTGTCCAATTATCGCAGTTCCAACAAGCGTGGGATATGGAGCTAATTTTCATGGACTTTCTGCACTGCTTGCTATGCTTAATTCATGCTCCAGCGGTGTCAGCGTAGTGAACATCGATAATGGGTTTGGTGCAGCTTATTCAGCAAGTTTAATAAACAAGATAGGAGAGTAATGATATGAGATTTCTATACTTTGATTGCTTTGCAGGAATTTCTGGTGATATGACAATTTCATCTCTTCTTAGCCATGGTATCGATATTGATAAATTTAAAGGCGAATTAAGTAAATTGCCACTTGATGGATATGATTTAGAATTTGGAAGCGCAAAGAAAAATGGCATAACTGCAAATACTTTCAAAGTTAATTATGATGACCATCACCATCATCATAGAACTATGAAAGATATAGAGAATATCATAAATCGAAGTTCGCTGAATGATGATGTAAAAGAAATGAGTCTTAAGATATTTCGCAATTTAGCAGATGCTGAAGGCAAAGTGCATGGGATGTCGCCTGAGGAAGTTCACTTTCATGAAGTCGGTGCAGTTGATTCTATAATCGATATAGTTGGGACATCTGTGCTTATAAATATGATTGCACCAGATAAGATAATTTTTTCAAAACTTCCTGTAGGATCAGGCTTTGTAAATAGCCAGCATGGTGTGATACCTGTACCTGCACCGGCAACAGCGGAGCTTTTAAAGGGTATACCGGTGTATGACAATGGAATAAGTGGAGAGCTTGTAACGCCTACAGGTGCAGCTATAGCAAAAACAATAGCTGATGAATTTGGAACGATTCCAGAAGTGAAGATCGATTCAATAGGATACGGTGCTGGATTTAAGGACTTTGAGATTCCAAATGTTTTAAGGACGATGATAGGCACGATAGATGTAAAAAAAAAGTAGAAAATCTTACTGTTCTTGAAACGAACATAGATGACATGAGTCCGGAATATTATCAATATATATTTGATAGACTTCTTAAAAACGGAGCTTTGGATGTTTATATTACTCCAATATTTATGAAAAAGCAAAGACCTGCAAATATGCTTTCTGTGCTTTGTAAAGAAGAGATGGCAGATTTACTGCGAAAGATAATATTCGAAGAAACATCTACATTTGGCATAAGAGAGTATAAAGTAAATAGATATGCACTTCAAAGGGAATTTAAAACTGTAAAGACACCTATTGGTAATGTAAGAGTTAAAATGGGTTATATGGATGGCAAACTCCTAAAATCACATCCTGAATCAGACGATGTAAAAGCTATTGCTGAAAAAACCGGGCTTTCTATATTATCAGTCTTAAAAATTTTAAAAGATTATGAAGATGAAAATATCACGTAAAAATACTGAAAGTACTAGCTTTCAGTATTTTTACTTATCTGTATACATTTTTAAAACAGGTCTTAATTTTAGAGATAGATATGAAGATATTAAAACTTTTATAAAATCACCTAATAAGTATGGTACTGCTCCTAATAGGACTGCTTTTTTAATTTCCAACCCAGCCACAACACTTAGCTGCAAAACGCCTAGCGCATATACAATCAATATACCGCCAATAATATTTGCCAATATTAATTTAAAAAAGTTGATGTTTCCTATTCTCACAAGTAAAGATATGACAAAAGAAGCTATTGGCATAGCAATTAGGTAACCGCCTGTAGGACCTAACAGTACGCTAATACCGCCATGAAATCCTGCAAAAACAGGAATACCAATCGCACCAAGTGCAAGATAGATAATCATGCTGAATAATGACGTGATAGGATCTAATAGGCTTCCAGACAACATTAATGCAAATGTTTGGCCTGTTATAGGCACTGGCGAAAAAGGCAGCGGTATACTTATAAAGCTCATGACAATTGTGATAGAAGCAAACATAGATGCAAGTGTCATCTTTTTTAATGAAAAGATAGAATTGTCATTATGTACTATCAAATTATTCACCTCGCCTTTGCAAATTTATTTATAATTATAAATGATATAATCTATATTTGTCAACTTAAATTTTATAGTTGGTTAACAAATAGTGATATTGACAATTTGCTGGTTAATGTATATATTATATATTAATAACATATTCTTGCCATGATAGTGAGGAGTAAATGTATCAGATAAAAGAGAGGGATTCCCTAAGGCTGAAAGGTTTCCTTATCGTTAGGTACATTGAAGGTAGCACTGGAGCATGTAAGCTGAAATGTAAGTAGGCTTAAACGGGTTTGCCCGATATAGCTTAAGTTATAAAATAAGGTGGTACCGCGGAAAACCTTCGCCCTTTTGGGAAAGGTTTTTTTATTTTACTTAAAAATAAAAACTTGAAAGGAGATAAAAATGGATATTGCAAAGACGTACAATCCAAAAGAATTTGAAGATAGAATATACAATGAATGGATGGAGAAAGGGTACTTTACCCCAAAAATTGATTATAGCAAAAAACCATTTACAATAGTCATACCACCGCCTAACATTACAGGGCAACTGCACATGGGACATGCACTGGACAACACTATGCAGGACATAATCATAAGGTGGAAAAGGATGCAGGGATATGTTGCTCTTTGGATACCGGGGTCGGATCATGCCAGTATTGCAACAGAAGTAAAAGTTCTTGATAAAATAAAAGAAGAGACAGGACTTACTAAAAGAGATATAGGCAGGGAAAAGTTTTTAGAAAGGGCATGGCAATGGAAGGAAAAATATGAAAACCGAATTTTGGATCAGCTAAAAAAACTAGGTTCTTCTTGTGACTGGACGAGAAAAAGATTTACGATGGATGAGGCTTTGTCAAAAGCGGTCAGAGAAGTTTTTGTTGCGCTTTATAAAAAAGGGCTTATATATCGTGGAGACAGGATAATAAACTGGTGTCCTAGCTGTAAAACTGCATTATCAGACGCTGAAGTAGAACATGAAGATGAGTCTGGACATCTTTGGTATATCAGGTATCCTGTAAAAGGTGAAGATGGATATGTTACGATCGCTACTACAAGGCCTGAAACTATGCTGGGAGATGTGGCAGTAGCTGTAAATCCTAATGATGATAGGTATAAAGGATTAAACGGAAAAAAACTTATTCTCCCGATAGTAGGAAGGGAGATTCCTATAATTGAAGATGACTATGTAGATCCTTCATTTGGAACAGGTGCTGTCAAGGTGACGCCGGCGCATGATCCAAATGATTTCGAAATGGGAATAAGACATGGTCTAGAATTCATAAATATAATGAATGAGGATGCTACGATAAATGAAAACGGCGGTGAATATTCAGGTCTAGATAGGTACGAAGCTCGTAAAAAGATTGTTGATGAACTTAAAGACATGGGACTTCTGGAAAAAGTAGAAGACTTAAATCATAGTGTAGGGCACTGCTATAGATGTCACACGACTGTTGAGCCGTTTTTATCAAAGCAATGGTTTGTAAAGATGGAACCGCTGGCGAAGCCTGCACTTGAAGCAGTAAGGACAGGTAAAATTGAATTCATACCTGAAAGATTTGAAAAAATATATTTCAATTGGCTTAACAACATAAAGGATTGGTGCATATCAAGGCAGCTTTGGTGGGGTCATAGGATACCTGCATGGTATTGCGATGATTGTGGTTATGTCACTGTTTCAAAAAATGATCCAACTTGTTGTGAGCAGTGCGGTAGCAAAAACATACATCAAGACGAGGATGTGCTGGATACGTGGTTTAGCTCAGCATTATGGCCTTTTTCAACGATGGGATGGCCTGATGAAACGGAAGACTTAAAATATTTCTTCCCCACTGATGTGCTTGTTACAGGATATGACATAATATTCTTCTGGGTAGCTAGAATGATTTTCATGAGCCTGGAATTCATGAAAGAGGTGCCTTTCAAGCGCGTTTTAATACACGGACTTGTTAGAGATTCTCAGGGCAGGAAAATGAGTAAATCGCTGGGAAATGGCATTGATCCATTAGAAATTATAGATAAGTATGGTGCTGATACACTCAGGTTTACTCTTATTACAGGCAATGCACCGGGAAATGATATGAGATTTAGCGATGACAAGCTGGAAGCCAGCAGAAACTTTGCTAATAAGCTGTGGAATGCATCTAGATACGTAATGCTAAATCTAACAAGTGATGATACAACGCTTTATCTAGAAAATCTAAATCTTGCAGATAAATGGATTTTAACGAGATTAAACAATGTTGTGAAAGAAGTGACGGAAAACCTTGAAAAATATGAATTAGGAATAGCTGCAGGAAAATTGTATGATTTTCTCTGGAGCGAGTTCTGCGATTGGTATATAGAGCTTAGCAAGCCTGTGCTTTATGGTGATGATTTAGAGGCTAAGAAAAAAACAAAATCTGTATTGAGGTATGTACTAGACAATACGTTAAGGCTTTTACATCCATTCATGCCTTTTATAACAGAGGAAATATTTAAGAACATACCACATGATGGTGAAACGATTATGCTGAGCAAATGGCCAGAATACAGAGAAGATTTGAATTTTGAAAAAGAGGCAAAGGATACAATACTTATAATGGATGCTATAAAAACCATAAGGAATCTAAGAGCAGAAGCATCAGTATCACCATCAAAAAAGGCAAGAGTGATAATAAACTCAGATAGGGAAGATGTTATAAAAATTTTTAGAGATGGAGAGAATTATATTACTAAACTTGCCGGAGCTAGTGAAGTCATATATGAAAGAGACAAAGATAAACTTCCACAAAAGGCTATGTCTGGGTCAGTTGAAGGCACATTGATTGTCATGCCGTTAGAGGATTTAATAGATATAAAAGTTGAAATAGAAAGATTAAGAAGCGAGAGAGAGCGTGTAATTAGCGAGTTAAAACGCGCAGAAGGCATGCTTAAGAATGAAAAGTTTATAAGTAAGGCACCAAAGCATGTAGTGGATGCAGAAAAGGAAAAGTACGAAAAGTATACTGAGATACTTAAAAATTTAGATGATAGGATTGACTACTTAATGAAATGATTTTGATGCCTCAATAGGAGGTTATAGGATGTTTACACTATTCAAGAAGGTAGAAAAAAATCCAACTTTAACGATAAGAGAAGCAAATGTGAGAGATGCCAAAGGAATAGTGAAGCTGCTTGATAGCGTCGGGAAAGAAAAAATATACATGGTTTCAGAAAATTTAGGGTGGTCAGAAGAAGAGGAAAAACAATTGATAAAGCGACTTGACCGAGGGAAAGACCTGATTCTGGTAGCTGATTATGGAGGAAATATTGTAGGCTGCCTTACTCTTTTTAGGTATTATGGCGGCAGATCGCCTAAAGTTCAACATGTAGGTGAAATCGGCATAAGCATAGATGCTAAATACAGGAATGTCGGCATTGGGTCGAAACTTTTTGAATATACGATTGATTGGGCTAGAAAAAGAAACTATAAAAAATTATGTTTGAGTGTTTTTAGTTCCAATACAAAAGCTATCCATTTGTATAAAAAATATGGATTTGAAGAAGAAGGGCGTAGAAGGAAACAATTTAAAATCGGCAATGAATATGTAGATGAAATACTAATGGGATTATTTTTATAAAACATCCCCAGACAATAAATGTCTTGTCTGGGGTTTTGAATTTCGGAGGATGAGAATATGAATTATCAAGATGCAATAGATTATATTCATAACACACACAAGTTTGGAATGAAACTAGGCCTTGAAAATATAAAACGCTTGCTTATACATATGGGAAATCCACAGAGCAATTTAAAATTTATTCATGTAGCTGGGACAAATGGAAAAGGTTCAACATGTGCTTTTATAAATAGTATTTTACTTGAAGCAGGTTTTAAAGTAGGTCTTTATACATCTCCATATTTAGAAGAATTTGAAGAGAGGATGAGGATAAATAATCAAAATATTCCAAAAGACAAGTTGATATATTACGTTGAATACATAAAACCTATTATAGAAAAGATTGTTGATGAAGGATATAACCATCCTACAGAATTTGAGATAATCACGGCAATTGCATTTAAATATTTTTGCGATGAAAATGTTGATTTTGTTGTGCTAGAAGTAGGGCTAGGAGGGCGTTTTGACGCTACAAATGTCATAGAAAGATCGCTAGTATCTGTAATAACAACAATTGATTATGACCACATGGATAAGCTTGGAGATACTTTAGAAAAGATAGCATTTGAAAAAGCTGGCATCATAAAAGAAAATGGGACAGTCGTTAGTTTTTATCAAAAAGATGAGGCACTTAAGGTAATAGAGGAAGTTTCTAGGCTTAAGAATGCATCCCTATCTGTTATGGATACAAATGATGTTAAAATTAAAGAATCTGACAGCAATCATCAGGTATTTGACTACAAAAATTACAAAAATCTTAAGATAAGCATAATTGGAAAGCATCAGGTTTACAATGCTTCACTGGCTGTTATGGCTGTAGAGAAGCTAAAACAATATGGTATAAGTTTTAGTGAAGATGTGATAAAAAGGGGACTTATTAATGCAAAGTGGCCAGGAAGAATCGAAGTTATCAGTAAGTTACCATTAATCGTAATAGATGGTGCCCATAATCCCCAAGGCATGGCTGTATTAAAGGAAGCTTTGAATTTATTCACATATAATAGATTGATACTTGTCATTGGCATGCTGAAGGACAAAGATACAGATAGTATGTTAAAATTGATAGTTCCTGAAGCAGACCTTATAATAACAACAAAACCCATAAGCGATAGGGCTTACACTGCAGAAGAATTATCACAAAAAATTGCATATGATGATGTATTGCATTTTGAAAACATAGATGATGCAATAAATGAAGCTTTAAAACGTGCAGGAAAAAATGATTTAATATTATTTTGTGGTTCCATTTACATGATAGGGTATGTCAGGATGTATTTAAAAAATGTAATAAAATAAATATTTAAATAATATAATATAGAGAACTATAGTCTCCAGAAGGTGGTTGTATGGAATATAACAGTGCACAACTTCTACAAGAGATAGATAATGCACTAAAGCGACTTAAGGAAAGCGAATTGTATCTTGAAAGAGTTGAAAAAGACAACTACCTTAAAACAAAACTTGCACAGTTGAAATATGACTTTGCAAGGGAGGAATACTTAAGACTTTTGAAAATTGCGCGAGATGAGCATATAAAGTACGATATGCAGGATTTGTATGAAAAGATTATAGACGTGTGATGAAAGCGGCCAAACGGCCGCTCACTGTATTTTTAGTAAATAGTATAAAACTTGATTAAGATACAGGATATACATAAGCGCTTTGTTCTAGCTGCACATCACTTATTTGTCCAATCAGCCATCCAGGGCTTGTAGTCTCTGTAAAGTAATATTTTGTTCCATCTAAGTTATAGTATGTAAAATCATAATTGCGGTCATATGGAATCTCGTTATCGTTAAAAGCTACACCAACAGCCATGTGTCCAACTTGTTGATTCTGTGGAGGTGGAAATACTAGCAATGCTACTTTATAGCCTAAGTTTTTTAATATAGACGATAAAAGTATTGACTTGTCTTTGCAGTCTCCACCATCTACAAGAGTCTGTGCCGGAAGTTGTGGCGTATCTGTTACTTTGTATGGTATAGATTCTACAAAACTTTGTACAAATTCAGCAGTATGAAAAGTGTCATATCCATTATTTTGTGCTATCTGCAGTAAATTTTTCGCAATATTTCCTATATAATCATAATTAGATTCTTCATTGACCCATGGTACATAATTATTGTTGGCATACTCCGAGCATGATAAAACCAAGGTTTTAATTTCATCAGACATATATGTAAGCTGTGATGATTGTTCTTCTCCATTGCTGCTGTAAAAAGTGTCTATTATGTTAGGTATTTTTCTATCCCAATCTAAAATATCAGATGGTATTTGAACTTTTAAATTATAAGTCATGTTTCCATACTGCCAGCTAAATTCTTTACTTATATCATTTGACGTGCTGTTGTTTTTTACGGATGACAAGGAAGCGGTATTATTTTCTAAGGTAGAACTGATGGCATTTGCACTGTTATTTGTATCTCCAATATAATCTATCGTTGCAGTGTATGTTGATTGATCCCAGCTTATATCGATATTAAAAGCTTTAGATATCCAATAAATAGGCACCATTACCCGATTGTTTATAATCTCTGTTTTCGTGTCCATTTCAACTGTGCTGCCATTTATATTTAAAATATTGCTATCTATACTAAGCTTTACGATTTTGTTATCTTTATCTATAGTTATGATTTCATTATTAAATGAAATATTCTGCGGTTCTACACCAATTGCATATGCAACATAGCGCAGTGGCAGGAATGTTCTATTATCTTTTACGTATGGTGCCACATCCATTGTATAAGTCTGGCCATTTATTGTGTATTCGCTTTTGCCAATTGTGAATTCTGCTTTAATGTTTGTTGTAGCAAAGACTGATGATATGCTGAGAAGAATGATAAATAGCACGCAAAAGAATACGGCTGATTTTTTCATTTTTATAATCATTCCTTTCGCTTCGCTCAAGGCACAAAACGTAATGAAATGTGCCACTTCGAGCTAATTTTGTTCTATAATTATGTCATAGGGATACCAGTAAACTACAAATCACGGGGAGGTGAGTGGTTTGCTACACTTACGTAGTGACCGCATTTTTATATGTGTAGATTGTCTTTCCAAGCACAAATAAGTGTGCTACTGAGCACGTAACCTTATCTTTGTTTAAACATTCTCGTTTAATGCTAGACAATCAGTCAATGCTGTCTATCCCTTTAATTTTTAGAACCTATCGGTTTAGAAAGGAGTTCCCTATGGCTTTAAAAATCGTGTATAAAATCTGTTGTGGAATTGATGTACACAAAACCTTTGTGGTTGCATGTATTGCTTCCACTAATTCTAATGGAATTACCACCTATAAAAGCCATCGCTTTTCTACCTACACGAAGGGTTTAAGAGAGCTGTTACAATGGCTTTTGGACAATAACTGCAAGGATGTTTGCATGGAATCTACCGGGAAATACTGGATTCCTGTGTTTAATATATTAGAAAGCTCCTGCAACATCATACTTGCACATCCTAAATATGTTAAGGCTATTCGTGGTAAAAAAACTGACAAGAAAGATGCAAAATGGATTGCTGACCTGTTTAAGCATGATCTTGTTGCCGCTAGCTTTATGCCTCCCGCTGATATTAGACAACTTCGTGACTTAATGCGCTATCGCTTTAAGCTTATTTGCTTTATGTCTAGCGAAAAGAACAGACTCCAAAATTGTCTCACGGTTTCTAACATACAGTTAGGAAACATTGTTTCAGATACTTTCGGTAAAAGTTCTCAAAAGATAATTGATAAGCTTCTAGAAAATCCTCTTGATACTTCCTTTGATATTGGATCTTTAATTCATGGTTCTATGCTAAAAAAACTCCCTGAGCTGGAACTCGCTGTTGATGGTTATATTACACCTGAACAAGCTGGAAAATTAAAGATCATCAAAGGACATTTTGAAGATTTGGAATCCCGGAAAGCAGAGTTAGAAAAACTAATTCTTGCGCTCGCTGCGCCTTATCAACAAGAACTAGACATAATTCTAACCGCTCCATCGTTTAAAAATATTTTCTCGGCTATTACTGTAATATCTGAAATCGGCGTAAATATGGAGGCTTTTCCTTCAGCGAAACACTTATGCTCATGGGCTGGACTCACTCCAACTAACAATGAGAGTGCAGGCAAGAAAAAATCTGTCCGGGTTTCCAAAGCAGGATGTTACATTAAGCCGCTTCTTGTGCAGTGTGCTAACTCTGTAGTTAAAAGCGAGAAACATCCTGAAATTCGTAACCGCTATTTGCGCATCAAAAAGCGTCGCGGCCACAAGAAAGCAATCATTGCTATTGCAAGAATGCTTCTTACAGCATTATACAACATGTTGAAGAAGAAAGAACCATATAATGCTGAATTATATAAAAAATCTGATGCTTTTCCCGCAAAACGCGAGATTACGGTTGAGCAAGCTATACTATTAGCTCAATTTCAAGGCTATAAAATAAAGCCAGCTATTTAGCATTAACACTTACTTCGATATTTAATTTTTAAAAAGTCATCAAAAGATGGCTTGTTTGCTATGCCATTTTATTCTTATTGCAATTTGTACTTTTAATTTCAACCTTTTGCACCCTCTCTTATGTAATGTAGTATATTTAAATGCTTGTAAATAGACTGCCAAACAATACGAGTCTATTTTAATAATACATAATAATTTTAACAGATAAATGAACAATTTGTTAATTTTATTTTAAAATGATTATTTACATGTAAACAACGCATTATCAAAAACCTTTTAAAAGCTGATAAAATCTAGCTCTCTTAATAAAAAATTGCTACTTGATATAATAATTTGTTTATGATAAAATTGTAAATGCGTCGGGGCATAGCGCAGAGGTAGCGCGCGCGGTTCGGGACCGTGAGGTCGCAGGTTCAAATCCTGTTGCCCCGACCATTTTAGTGGCATTAATTACTTCCATGCATATTATAAAGTAGCATATGCGTGGAGGGATGCACTTTGAAAATATTTGTAGCTAACAAAGGCGATGACACTATAAGCTTTATAAATGATAACCAAACGAAGGCATTTCTTGAATTGGTGAAAGATAAATTTACTTTTAAGAGTGATAAAAGTCATGTGCCGCAAATAGGGCCTCATAGATTGCTTATAAACAAATACAAAAAAGAATTGTATACGCTAAACATGTTTGATGATTCAATAAATATCATTGACATTGAGAATTTCCAATTAATTGATACAGTGTATGTAGGGCCTTCCCCAAATGATGGAATAATATTAAATAATCTTATTTATGTATTAAATGGCGATGCAGATTGTTTAAGTGTTTTTGATATAGGGTCTAGTAAAATATTAGAACAGATTGAGGTCGGTTTTCAACCGCAATCTATACTTTATAGTAAAAAACATAAAAAAATTTTTGTATCCAATATGAATTCTGATTCGATATCTTTAATAAATCCACTTAATTTACGTATTGAAAAAACATTATCAGTTTATTCAAAACCATATGGAATGTGTTTGTCAGATGACGAAAAATTTTTATTTATAGCAAACACATACCTTGAAACAGGGCTTGATGGTTCTATAACAATCTATGATATAATAAATGATGAAATTATTGACAATATACGATGTGGAAGATTGCCAATTTCCATTGCATTCCATAATGGCTTTATATTTGTAGTAAACTCGTGTTCTAACACATTGATGAAAATCAATTTACAATCCCGGCAATGCGAAGAACTTTATTGTGGTTATATGCCAGTTTATATTAAAATATTTAAAGACGTCGCATATGTATCAGTTTCAGGTGAAAATAAGTTGATTATTGTGAATATAAATGATCTTAAAATTGAAAAAAAAGTAGAAGTTGGTAAAGAGCCCGATGGTCTCATTTTTGAGGCGTAAGGGCTTTTATGATATAGCTGTATATATCATTTGATTTTTGTTTCCAGTTATCGCACACTATTTTAGCTTGCTGTGCATTAACTAAATTTAGATTTATTTCGATAAGGACGATATCATTTTCTATGACTTGTAAATTAGCTATGAATTCATTATCCGATTTTTTATAGTATGTTGCAACATATTGAGATTCTTGCTTGAATTTTTCTCTATTTATTACTATATATTCATCAATTTTTTTTCTTGTATTTTCTTGTATGTGTTTAAAGAATAATTTTAACGCATTCAGTCCAAACTCCGATAAAACATATTTATTCTCTTTAAGTTTGATAAAATTACTTTCTTCTAATTCATTTAAATATTGCTGTAAATAGAAATAATTCATCAAATTATTATCAGAGATTATTCTATTTATTTGTTCGCCTGTTATAGGCATATCTATCCTATTTAATATGTATAATATTATTAGCTTATTTTCAGCTAATTCTTGAATTTCATAGCTCAAAGCTCTACACCCCTCACAATATATTGTATGCTATTTATATTCTACCACAAAATATATATTAAAAAAAGAGAGTGCTTTGAATACTCTCTTTTGCATTATTTATTTCATATATTCTGCTTCGCTTCCTGCTGCACCGTTGCCTCTTTGTGTTGTTTTTTCGCCACCTATACTTATGCCATTTGACATTGCAGATTCGGCGTAATTTACCATTCTTCTAAGCATGTGACCTCCAACAGCGCCACAATCACGACTTGATAAATTTCCCCAATAATCTTCAGAACCTTGTTTTACTGGCAGTCCTAGTTCTTTAGCTATTTCATATTTTAAATTATCCAGTGCTTGATGGGCTTCAGGTACTACTTTCGGTTTATCGTTCCAACTTCCTCTTGCCATATTTATTCCTCCTAAAAATTATTCCCATCATTAATTTGTGTAGAAATATGCAATTTATTCTTTTTATAAATTGCAATTTTATGTTAAAATGATTTTGAAATTAAAAGTAAAAGGTGATTTATGTGAATGGACAATTAATTATTGAAGAAAAAATGAAAGAGTGGGGTGCATCAATCGTTGGATTTTCAGATCTTTTAGATGTACTTCCTGATGATTTAAAAGATTTAAGGTATGGAATAACGGTGGCAGTTAAATTATCAGATAGAATAATAAATGAAATCAATAATAAGCCTACTTATACTTATTTTCATCATTATCGCTCAGTAAATACGTTGATAGATCAGATAACATTGAAAACTGTATTGATGCTGGAAGAGTGGGGATATAATGCTCTGGCAG
This sequence comes from Thermoanaerobacterium sp. CMT5567-10, assembly GCF_030534315.2. Taxonomy (NCBI): domain Bacteria; kingdom Bacillati; phylum Bacillota; class Clostridia; order Thermoanaerobacterales; family Thermoanaerobacteraceae; genus Thermoanaerobacterium; species Thermoanaerobacterium sp. CMT5567-10. The sequence goes on along the minus strand of NZ_CP130558.2, from coordinate 473,442 downwards.
TACCTGCATCCCAATCAATAAAGGAACTTGGAGAATACAGAGGATTATTTCAACATAAGACGGCTGCAACAAAAGCAGGATTGGGGTGGATTGGTAAAAATGGCCTTTTGGTTACAGAAAAATATGGCCCGAGAGTACGACTTGGTACGGTATTGACAGATTTTGAATTAGATACTGGGAAACCGATAGAGACTAGCAAGTGCGGAAATTGTACCTTATGTGTTAAAAGTTGTCCTGCAATGGCACTTCACGGGAAATTATGGGAAGCCGGAATAGAAAGAAAAGAAATTGTTGATGCACAGGCATGTAGTGAATATATGAATAAAAATTTTAAACATATAGGAAGGGGCTCTGTTTGCGGTATTTGCATTAAAGTTTGCCCATATGGTATTAAAAATTAATAATTTTTTAATAAACTTTATCTAAATATTTGCTAGAATTTATTTATAGAAACAAAAAAAGGGGAGTCACTACTATGTGGCGAATAACTTATAAAATAATAGCGTTATTTATAACATTATTATTTTTTTTATCTGGTTGCGGCATAAATAAAACGCAAGAAAGTGGTATAAATAACGAAATAGCTAAGATTAACAAAAATGCTGAATATAGTTACAATTTAAATAACATTCCAAAATTTGGTCTTCAGGCCATTTATTTCATAAATGGAAAAGATGGCTGGGCAGGTGGTCAAGGGATTATTCTTTCAACAAATGACGGAGGCAAGAATTGGAGTGTAGCACATACTGGTTCTTTTAATATATTGGCATTTGATTTTGTTAATTCGATTTATGGTTGGGCAATATCGGATAAATCAATATTAAGAACTACCAATGGTGGCAAGACTTGGACCGAATTGCCGAAATTGACTGCAAATATAACAAATATAAAATTTGTAACTGTTGATAAAGGTTATGGGCTTTCAGACGATAAGCTTTACGTTACAAATGATGGTGGGCAAACTTGGGAAAATATAACCACTAAAATAAGGATAGATTCATATGATTTTGTCGATCAGTACCATGGTTTTGCATCATACAATAACAGCATATATTATACGAAAGATGGTGGAATATCGTGGAATTTTTTATTTAATCCGTATTTGCAAGGGGAATGGAATGTTGAAATTTCTGCAATTGATTTAAATGATATATGGGTCATTTATAGAGGTAAATCATCATCAATGAATAAACAACCTTATCTTATTTTAAAGACAAATGATGGTGGCAAAACATGGAGTACACTAGCAGAAGAAAATTATTTTGCTGATTTATATGGGAGCCATAAATCGAGCAATTTTTTGGGTTCGTATTTAAGTACAATCAACATCGTTGATAAAGACACTGCTTTTGCTATTGGTTTGAATCCAGATAATGAAAGCGACAAAGTGATAATTTCCAGGACAACAGATGGTGGAAATACTTGGAGCAGTTACCCTATACCTCAACTTGATTTTGAAAGCTTGATTGAAGGACCTACTCCAATATCATTTGTAGATACTTATAATGGCTGGATTGCTTCCACAAAAAACGGTAATGGCATAATATTAAATACATTAGATGGTGGCCAAACATGGCAGCAGCAATATCCTGCAAGAAAGGATAATAACCAAAAGAACAGTGAATTTATAAATCCTGTCATTATTGATGCATTGAAAGACATTACAGGAAACTCAATCATAAAAATTTACGCGCCTTCTGTTGTACCATTGCCGGAAGACAAGAAGAATCTGTATATAACTGCAGTACCTGAAATGAGTAAATTTAATGATAATTACAATGTGGACCTTATAATGACTGATAAACCTTTGGATGCAAATAGCTCTGAAATAGAAATGTACAAAGATGATTCAAATAATATTCTTGGAGATTTTGGCGGTCTTCTTTTTAGTTCTGATATCGACGCCGAAAATTATATAAGCGCCATTGAACAGAACAATGGATTTATAGTTGACGATGAAAGCCAGAAACTTAATTATAAGGATTTCATATGGGGACATGTCTATTATAAGAAAGGTAAATACAGCGTTCAATGGAAAGAAGGCAGATGGACTGTTGAGGTTAATTCTGAAGAAAAGCCGCAATTAGACATTGCTAAGCAGATGGTAAAATATCTTCAAAACTATAATTTGCCTATTCCACTGTATAAAGGGCTGATTGTAGTTAATATATCTAAAAACAAGACGACAACTAATATTTACTGGGCAAAAGAATCCAGTGTTTACTATATAAATTACAACTTTAAGCCTGTTGATGCATTACAGATGGCGGTATCAATGAGAGAGAATTGATAAAACTTTAGATTAAGGTTATTTAATTTAGTCTTTACATTTGTCAAAAAGCACTCATACAGAAAAGTGTTTTTTGACTTCATTTGTGTTCTAAGTATTAGTGACAATACATATCCTTTTTATTCTAGAGACAGAATTGCCAATTTCATGCAGATAGTGAGGTGAGCCTGTATAATTATCAGTTTTATAAAGAATTTGATTAATATTTTTATATATATTTTTATTGCCTTCTTTTTATTTATACAATACATTTGGTATGTAGCTATTGTTGGAAGTTATTCTACACACATGACAGTTCAAGAATTTGTTGTATTTATATTTTTATCTATTTTGGTTTGTTTATCTGTATATTTAAACAATATATTTGCTAAGAGAATATTAATGAATTTTATTATGACTTGTCTTTTATTAGCTGAAGAAGGTATTTTATCTACATTGTGGATAGTTTCTATACTAGACAGTTTTAGATATAAAGATGAAGTTTTTGTAATAATGGCAGGTTTTACAGGATTTATTTCTGTATTAATACTATTTTTACTTGGTATAAAATATCTTTACAGATATACATCTAGATAGCTATTGTAGAAGTTGATAGAGCAGGAATGGTGTCTATTGGAGTTGGCAATTATGAAACAGTGAAAGAGGCAGATATTGTTTTAAAGGACTTGAGCGATCCGTCGAAAATATTAAACTTACTATAAAGTAGTAATAATAACCTCCCAAAGGAATAAATTTATTATAGATTATAGTTGGGAGGTTATTTTTGTGAAAATATATTATGTTAAGAGAAGTGTTATTGTCAATTTATTCGCTGTTTTTGTACTAGCATTTATCTCCGTTTTATATTTTAATTATGGGATACCACCTCAAGTTAGGACTTTTTTAAATATTAATAGACAACTTCCAATCTACAGTGTTGATATACCTGATAGAAGAGTTGCGATTTCATTTGACGCATCGTGGGGAAGCGATAAAACGGAAAGAATATTGCAAATACTTAGGGACAAAAACGTTAGGGCTACATTTTTTTTGACGGGGTTGTGGGTTGATAAGTATCCCGATTTGGTTAAAAAGATATCTAAAGAAGGCCATGACGTCGAAAATCACAGCAATACACATCCTCACATGACTCAATTAAGTGATAGCCAAATAGTCAATGAGTTAAAAGCTAATGAAGAAAAGATTGTCAAGCTAACGGGTAAAAAACCATATTTATTTAGACCACCTTTTGGTGATTACAACGATAAAGTCATTATAACAGCAAAAAGCCTAGGATATTATACGATACAGTGGGATGTTGACTCACTTGACTGGAAAGGTCTCAATACTGAGGCTATAATAGATAGAGTATTACCAAACGTAAAAAAAGGGTCTATAATATTGTTTCACAATAATGGTGATTTTACAGCGGATGCACTTCCTTATATTATAGATAAGTTAAAAGAAAATGGGTATCAAATAGTTCCAATAAGCCAGCTTATTTATAAAGAAAATTATTATATCGATCATGAGGGAAGACAGCATTTAAATCAATAAAATTTTACAAAGTTCTATAATAGTAATTGCAAAAAAACAAGATTAATGATATTATTTTATATAATATTGAGGAAAATAATAATGCAAGAGTATTTTGATGCCGACAATAATTAATTTTACATAAGAACTATTTCGTAATATTTCATATTGAGGTTGGGTGATTTGATGAAGTTTGTTTTTTTATTATTTAATATCGCCGTAAAACGATTAAATATTTTAACTAACCTGTCATAAATGCTCTTCATAAATAATATTAATATCAATAAGAAGGTACACATGATGGAAGGGGAGAGTAAACAGATGGCAGGTAATATTTTAGGGAATAATGTAGTTAATGTAACTGGTAAAATTGTTAACGACTTAGAATTTAGTCATGAGCTTTATGGCGAGCAGTTTTACAATTTTATACTTGAAGTACCTAGGTTAAGTGATGTAAAAGACATGCTTCCCATCACTATATCAAACAGGCTATTCGAAGGAATAAATTTAGGCCCTGGTACTAGAGTAAAAATTGAAGGACAGCTAAGATCATATAATAGGCAATCACCAAATGGAGGGAAAAATAGGTTAATACTGACTATTTTTGCAAGGGATATTATGGTTGTAAGTGATGATGAATACATAAAGAATCCCAATGAGATATTTTTAGATGGATTTATATGCAAAGATCCAATCTATAGAACAACTCCGTTTGGAAGGGAGATATCTGACTTGCTTATTGCTGTCAATAGACCATATAGTAAGTCTGATTATATTCCTGTTATAGCATGGGGGAGAAATGCTAGATTTTGCGAAAAATTAAAAGTCGGTGATCGTATAAAATTGTGGGGAAGGGTACAAAGTAGGGAATATCAAAAAAAAGGAGAAAATAATGAAATTATAACAAGAACAGCCTATGAGGTATCAATAACAAAGATGGAAAAAGCTAATAAAGATGAGATGATTTCAACAGAACAATAAACATTATAAACAAAAGGAGAGATAAACATTGAAAAATGGTCTCATTCAAATATATACGGGAGATGGAAAAGGCAAAACCACTGCAGCTATTGGACTTGGTGTTAGAGCATTGGGAAGGAATTACAAAATATATATGGTGCAATTTTTAAAGGGACGTGATACTGGAGAACTTCATATATTAAAAAATTATGAGAATTTTAAAGTATTTCGATTTCAATCTAGTGAAAAATTTTTCTTTCAAATGAATGAAGATGAAAAAAACATACTTAGAGATGAAATGCATAAAGCTTATGAATTTATAGAAAGTATTTTAAAAAATAGTGAATGTGATATGCTCATATTGGATGAAATAATGGGGGTAATACATAATAACATATATTCTGTAGATGATGTACTTAAACTTATGAGGGAAAAACCTGATACAATGGAAATGGTTCTGACAGGAAGAAATGCTCCCAAAGAGCTAGTTGAGAATGCTGATCTTGTTACAGAGATGAAACTCATAAAACATCCTTATGAAAAAGGCATTACTGCCAGATACGGCATAGAATTTTAAAACCCGGGGAAAACCGGGTTTTTATCCTCTTAAATCGTCTAAAAGTTTAGTTTTCTCTTTTGTTTTTTCATCTTTTATTTTAACAATCTTTGCAGGGACACCAGCAACTACAGTGTTTGGAGGTACATCTTCAGTGACCACTGAACCTGCTGCTACAACAGCATCATGGCCGACTCTGACACCTTCAAGCAATACAGCATTTGCTCCGATTAACACATTGTCTTCAACTATTACAGGTATGCTGCTGGGAGGTTCAAGTACGCCTGCGATGACAGCGCCAGCACCAACATGAACATTTTTGCCGATTATTCCTCTTGCGCCAACAACTGCATTCATGTCTATCATAGAGTTTTCTCCGATTTCAGCACCTATATTTATAATTGCCCCCATCATTATTACAGCGTTTTTGCCTATTTTAACTCTGTCACGAATAATTGCACCAGGTTCTATGCGGGCATTTAAGTCTTTTATATCCAGCAATGGTATTGCAGAATTGCGTCTATCATACTCTAAATGATAATTTTTAATTTTATCTTTATTTTCATCCAGAAGCTTTTTTACATCATCTAGCTCTCCGAAGATTATCTTAAAATTGTCGCTGCCAAATACTTTAAATGTTGTCTCATCAACGTCGATGTTTCCGCTTATATAAGCTTTTACAGGAGTCGATTTTTTTGACTCCTTTATGAATTTTGCTATTTCATATGGATTTGTCATTTCATCTTTTGAACTCAAATATTATCATCCTTTCTTGACAAGTGATTCCATATCGTACAATCCGGGCTTTTGATTTACTAGAAATTTTGCTGCAAAAAGAGCACCATTGCCGAATATTTCTCTGGATCTGGCAGAATGGCTGATTTTTATAATTTCATCATGACCCGCAAAAATTACTTCATGCTCGCCTACTACAGTACCACCTCTTAGAGCATGAATTCCTATCTCATTTTTATCCCGCAAATCCGTCTTGGAGTGTCTGCCATATACATATTCTTTTTTATCGTTAAGTACTTTATTGATGGCGTCAGCTATTAAAAGGGCAGTTCCACTTGGTGAATCTTTTTTCATATTGTGGTGCATTTCCAATATTTCTATATCGAAATCATTGCTTAAAACTTTTGCAGCCTCTTTAACTAAACTGAGAAGCACATTTATGCCTAATGACATGTTGGCAGATCTAAATACAGGTATATATTTTGATGCTTCAATAACAGAATTAATTTCTTCATCATCAAGACCTGTTGTAGCAACTACGACAGGCAAATTTTTACCTATTGCAGCTTTAAGTAAACGCGGTACAGCGGTATGATATGAAAAATCAATTACTACATCTGCTGTCTCTTTTACGTCATCGAGGCTTTTATATACAGGGAATTCGCATTGGCATGTGTTTTGATCGATTCCAGCAACGACTTCAAATTCAGGGTTTTCTGAGGCCAGTCTTGCAATTACTCTACCCATCTTTCCACAGCAACCATTTATAATGATTTTCAACATTTATATGGCCTCCTTATAACAATCCGTATTCTTTTAATGTGGATTTTAATGTGTCTAAATTCTTTTCACTCATGTCGACTAAAGGAAGCCTCAATGGCCCAACGCCAAAACCCATAAGATTCATAGCTGTCTTTATAGGTATTGGATTTGTTTCTATGAACATCGCACTATTAAGCGGATTTAATTCTAGTTGGAGTTTTCTTGCAGCTTTTATATCGCCATTTAAATATAACATTACCATGTCGTGTATCTTTTTAGGAACGATATTAGCAGTGACAGAAATAACGCCGATTCCTCCTAAAGACAAAATTGGCACAACTTGGTCATCATTTCCTGAATATATCTCAAATTTATCGCCCATTATCCGAGCTATTTCCGCTATTTGTACGATATCGCTGCTGGCTTCTTTTACACCTACAACATTGTCAACGTATTTACATATTTCTAAGTATGTTTCTGGCTTTACATTCATTCCTGTTCTACTTGGCACATTGTATATTATTATTGGTTTATCGACATTTTTGGCGATCTCCGTAAAATGTTTGACAAGGCCTGTTTGAGTAGTCTTATTGTAGTATGGTGTTATGACAAGGAGAGCATCAGCACCAACAGATGAAGCATATTGACTTAATTCGATACTGTGCTTTGTATTGTTGCTGCCGGTGCCGGCTATGACTGGGATTCTCCCTGCTACTTTATCAACTGCAAATTTTATTGCGTCCATTCTCTCTTTTTCTGTCATTGTTGAAGATTCACCAGTAGTACCGCATATTATTACAGCATCTGTACCTTCTTTTATATGCCATTCTAAAAGTTCCTCTAACTTATTAAAGTTAACTCCATCTTCGGTGAAAGGAGTAACGAGTGCGACACCCGAGCCCTTAAATACTGGCATAATTTAATCATCCTTTCCTATAATGAGTGGCTTTATTTTATAAGCAACTCAGCAATTTGAACAGCATTAGAAGCAGCACCCTTTCTAATATTGTCTGCTACAATCCACATATTTAATCCGCTGTAGACTGTTTCATCACGTCTAATTCTACCTACAAAGACTTCATCATGGCCTGTTGCAATTGTTGCAACTGGATAGATGTTGTTTTCAGGATCATCCATCAGAACGACTCCTGGTGCATTTCTTAAAATTTTTTTTAAATCTTCCATCTGATATGGTTTCTCAAACTCTATATTGACACTTTCACTGTGTGAATTTTTTACAGGTACTCTCACTGTAGTAGGTGATACTTTTATGGAATTATCCCCCATGATTTTTTTTGTTTCATTTATCATTTTTAGTTCCTCTTTTGTATAACCATCAGGCAAAAATACATCTATGTGAGGAATACAGTTATTTGCAATTGAATATGGGAAACACTGATTTTTTTCACCATTCAATGTTCTTTCAAGGTCATCAACACCTTTTTTACCTGCACCTGATACAGCTTGATATGTTGAAACTACAATTCTCTTTATTTTGTATCTATCGTGAAGAGGTTTCAGGGGAACTACCATTTGAATTGTTGAACAGTTTGGATTGGCGATTATTCCTTTATTCCACTTTATGTCCTGTGGATTTACTTCAGGAACTACAAGTGGCACATTATCATCCATTCTCCAAGCGCTGGAGTTGTCAATGACTGTAACACCTTTTTCGGCTGCTATAGGTGCGTATTTTTTGCTTACAGTTGCACCTGCCGAAAACAATGCAATTTTAATATCTCTGTCAAAGCTATTTTCTGTTAGTTCTTCAACTGTGTATTCATTTTCTTTAAATAATAATTTTTGACCAGCAGACCTTTTCGATGCGAATAGATATAATTTATCTATTGGAAAATTTCTTTCTTCTAAAACTTTTATAAAAGTTCTGCCCACAAGGCCTGTTGCACCTACAATTGCTACATTGACTCCCATTATTATCCTCCTTAAATATATGAATTCAATAATATAATGTAATAAAGCACTTTTGTTATATAAAATATATCATTATTATTATATGAAGTCAATAAAATAAGGTTATATAAAAATAACCCCAAACTGAGGTTATTTTTTTGACCCTGAAGCTTTTTCAAGTGACTTAATATCTGACTCTAGAACATTCGATTTAATCTTTGTGATCGTGCTGTCTTTTGCCTGTACTGCCTTTTCCAATTCACTGAGGCCCGAGTCAAATTTATCTGATGCAGTTTTGGCATCTTTCGGAAGTTTTACTTTTAAAGTTTTCCAGATTGCTTTTAGATCGTTTATATCTTTCTTTGCTACGTCCCATTTTCCTATCGATGAATTAAAATCAATATCTCTGTTGTAAAACCTAAGCTTTTTAATGTCTGGAGGTGATGTTGTCTTAAAATAATTTTCAATTTCAGGTATATATTTGTAAACATTATTGGCAGCAATCATCGTGTCATTTAATAATTTATTTGTGGATTTTGTTGTCAAAGTATTTATGGCGGTGCTTACATTGTTTAATAAATCTGTACTTGCACCTGCTTTTGCTGCTATAGGACTCAGAACATTCCAATTTGTATGTATGTCCTTGACTGTTTTATCAATTGTACTCCATGATTTTTTCTCAGGTGGTTCTTTTTGCTGCTTTTGCTTATTTCCGCCCTTGCTAGTTGATTTGCCTCCTTGCTGCTGATTTTGAGGTGCTAATGCTGATACAGATAATTTGTCAGTTTCACTTTTTTGTGATTCTTGCAGCTTTTGACATTCTTTTATTATTGTATCAATATCATTTTCTATTTTTGTAAGCTCTTTTGGCGTAGACATTTTTTGAGTCGTATTTGGCTTTTTTTGTGGCACTGGTTTCTTCTGATTATTTTTACAAGCTGGTAATTGAAATATTACTACAACAATTAATAAGAAATACAATATTTTGTGATAATTTTTCATACAATCACCTCAAAGAATAGTATTACCATTATGATTTGTTCGATTCAATTTGAATGGATATAGTAATTTTTTTAAAAATTTATAAGTTTATTAATTTTTGTACTTGCATAAGAAAATTATGTTATAATATAATTATAGAGTAGCTGCATAGTTGAAGAACTACATAGAAAGGGGTGGATATATGTGGAATTATAAAATCAAAAAAATCTCTGCTTTGTCAGTCTTCAAATTTACATTTCTATACGGTATCATAATAGGAGCTATATTTGGCTTAATAGGTGGTCTGTTAGGGAGTGTAGGGGATGCTAGGTTTTTTGGTATGGGCATTTTTGGAGGGCTCCTTTTTGGTATAATTTATGGGATTATATTGTCACTTTTCAGTGCACTTGGTGCATGGCTTTTTAACCTAATCTCTGGAGTTATAGATGGCATAGATGTGGAACTCGTTAAAAAGGACGAATGAAACCGTGTCATAAAAATATCATCTTGTTGTGCGGTAATTTATGTGCTATAATTTTGTAAAGTCTTATATTTAGATGGGCAATGGTGTCCTCAATGGAAAGGTGAGATGCAACCTTTAGTTGAGTACACCTATTTTTAATTTAAGGAGGATGGCTATGGGAAATAAATACAGTGCTGAAGATGTATTGAGGATTTCTAAAGAACGTGGTGTTGAATTTATCCATCTGCAATTTAGCGACATCTTTGGTGTTATGAAAAACGTCTCAATTCCTATTGAAGAGCTGGATAAAGCTCTAAACAATGAAATAATGTTTGACGGTTCATCAATAGATGGATTTGTCAGAATCGAAGAATCTGATATGTATTTAAGGCCGGATACCGATACTTTTGTAATATTTCCATGGAGAACTACCAGTGGTGTAGAGGCAAGGCTTATTTGCGATATATACAATCCCGATGGTACGCCTTTTGAAGGCGATCCAAGGTATGTTCTCAAAAAAAATTTAGAAGATGCCAAAAAACTAGGTTACACAATGAATGTGGGACCAGAATGTGAATTTTACCTATTTTTGACTGATGAAAAAGGAAATCCTACTACAATTACTCAGGATGCAGCCGGGTATTTTGATATGGCTCCTGTTGATCTAGGCGAAAGTGCTCGTAAGGAAATGGTTTCTACATTAAAAGAAATGGGTTTTGCGATAGAGGCATCACACCACGAAGTAGGGCCAGGACAACATGAGATAGATTTTAAGTATGATGATGCACTTGCAACAGCAGATAATGTCATGACGTTTAAGATGGTTGTAAGAATAATTGCACAAAAACACGGACTTCATGCTACATTTATGCCTAAACCTGTCTATGGCATTGCTGGTTCAGGTATGCATTTAAATCAATCGCTTATGAAAGACGGTGAAAATGCATTTTACGATCCATCTGCTCAAATGGGGCTTAGCAAAGATTGCTATTATTACATTGGTGGACTTTTGAAACACGCAAAGGCACTTACATGTATAACAAATCCCACAGTTAACTCCTATAAAAGGCTTGTGTCAGGTTTTGAAGCTCCTGTTTATATTGCATGGTCTGGAAGAAACAGAAGCCCATTGATTAGGATACCTGCTAAAAGAGGAAATTCAACAAGGATAGAGCTTAGGTCGCCTGATCCGTCTAATAATCCGTATTTAGCATTAGCATGTTCATTAGCTGCAGGTCTTGATGGCATAAGAAATAAAATAATGCCACCACCATCTGTTGACAAGAATATATATGAAATGGATGAGCAGGAACTAAAAAAGTTAAATATAGATAAATTACCTGATTCATTAGAGGAAGCTTTAGTTATTTTAGAAAAAGATGAAGTCATGAAAAATGCATTGGGTGAACATATATACAATAAATATATTGAGGCAAAATGGTCTGAGTGGAATTCGTACAAGACTTTTGTTACGAGGTGGGAGATAGACCAATACCTTACTAAATTTTAAAGTGAGGTGTTTCCATGAGTCAATGGCGCATTATAGTAGCTGATAGCAATGATTACAGCAGAAATATTTTAAAAGGAATGTTGTTGTCTAGTGGTCATCTAGTCTATGAAGCGAGAGATGGTGGAAGCGCAGTCAGGCTGTCTCGCTCCTTGATGCCTGATCTTGTTTTGGTAGATATGGGTATTGTGGGGATGAATGCATATGAGGTAGCACATATCATAGATAGCGATAATGTAGCACCAGTTATATTGATGACGCAGACTATTCAAAGAGGTTTTATTGAAGAAGTAAAAAACTATTCAGTATTTGCGTATTTGCTAAAACCAATCGATAAAGCTGTTTTATTAAGTCTAACGGAATTTGTAATTGAAAATCATAAAAAATATTTATCCTTAAAACATGAAATAGAAAGTTTAAAAAAGCAAATAGAAGCCCGCAAGAAAATAGAGAGAGCTAAAGGGTTGTTGATGAAAGTAAAAAAATTAGATGAAGATGAAGCTTATACTTTAATGAGGAAGATGAGCATGGACTCAACTCTTCCTATGGAAGTCATAGCAGAAAGGATATTGACTAAATACTCGTAAAAAAAACTTAAGCACAATTAACATGATTTTTCTGTGCTTAAGCTTATTTTTTGGTTGAGGATAAAGATATTTGCTTTTAAATTAAAATTAAAATATGAATATGATAAATATTTATTGTAGAAGGAATTTTAACAATTTTGTAGAAATAATAAATTATTTAAGAAGTTTGTAAAATGTTAGTTGGTGAGTTTTATGAATAGCAAAGAGTTGTACAGAGAAATACTTTTTTCAAAGAGAAGATGTGCAAGTATTGGTCTTAAAGATTCAATAAATTTTCCACTTGTAACTTTAAGTAAGAAAGATTTAAAAGTCAAGTTGAATGAAAATATGAAACTTATTAACATATTTCGAAATTGCATTGATAATATTATAGATGCTGTAAAAGAAAAATATATGTTTTTATTGACCGATCAAGATGGATGTCTTTTAAATTTACTATGTAATAATAATGTATATAGGTACATAGATAAATTTGGATTTAGAATTGGTACATATTTTACGGAAAATAGTTTAGGAACGAATGCGATCTCAATGGCGATAAATGTAAAAAGGTGTGTATTTTTAACGCCACAAGACCATTACTGCGGCATATTGAAAAAGTGGTATTGCATTGCATCACCGCTTATTATAGATGAAAAAACAATAGGGTATCTTGATGTATCGACAATAGAACATGATATGGCAGAAGAAATGGTTGCATTAACAGAATTATTGGTATACCAGATTGAAAATGAGTATAAAAAATAATTAGAAATAAAGATAGAACTAACATAATCAAATTTAGCAAAGAACAATTAAAAATTTTAAAGCTGATTACTAAAGGATACAAGGACTCAGCAATTGCATCAGAACTTAAAATAAGTATTAATACTGTAAATTATCATAAAAGAAACATATTTAAGAAATTGGGTGTTTTAAGTACCAGAGAAGCAATAGTCAAGGCAATTCAAATGCATCTGGTGGAAATAGACTAATTTATTTATGGTTGATTTAGAAAACAATAAAGACTACAGAAAAATGTAGTAGAAAATAAAAAATTCCCATGGTAAAATGATGGCAAATCGGAAGGTTATTTAGCTTCTTGATATGGTTTATAAAATATACCTATGATTTCACTGCAAAAACTAATCTTTAGATAGTTTTATGTAATTCTTTAATTTATAAATTGCATATTTTAATGTTTAGCTAGCTTAAATTATTATATTTTATGAAATATTAAAAATGCTTTATCTCATATAAATCAAGAAAAAAGACTTTTTGCAGCAGAATCATAGATAATAACTCTGAATTTAACAAATTGATTAGCAATACAGGATATAAAGCAGTTGTATTTACACAAAAGGATATTTTAAAATGATTGACGGATAATTTAGATATATATATCTTTTTATCATAATTATCTCCGTTATTGTATCATTAATATCAATCGCAAGTATTTCAAATACAATGATTATATCAATATACAAGAGGTGTCAGGAAATTGGTATTATGAAAGCAATTGGTGCATCAAATATGCATGTATCGATGTTTTATATAGTTGAAAGTTTAATTATTGGCATTATATATTAAAAAGATATTTTTACCCAATATTATAAAAACTAAAGGGAGCATTCCTGTAATAAAAAAATATAAGATTTGAAATAGAAAGTACCTCCTGATAAAATACAAGATGTCGATTGTTCATGAGCACGACTCTCAAATAACAAGGAGGTACCTAATATGAAGTATAACCAAAATTTAAAGATATTGCAAATAACAGAAAAGACATTAATTGTAGGTGTAGACATTGCTAAAGAGACACACCACGCCAGAGCTTTTGATTTTAGAGGAATAGAATACGGTAAGCGTATTGAATTTAGCAATGACATTGATGGAATGGAAAAATTCTTTAAATGGGCTGCAGAGATTATGAATAAAAGCAACAAAGAGCATCTGATGGTTGGTATGGAACCAACAGGCCATTATTGGCTCTGCTTTGCACAGTTTCTTAGAGATAAGAGCCATAAGGTAGTACTGGTAAATCCATTCCACGTAAAGAGAAGTAAGGAATTTGATGATAACTCGCCAACTAAAAATGACAGGAAAGACCCTAAGACAATTGCAATGCTAGTTAAAGATGGAAGATATGTTGAACCTAATATACCTGAGGGTGTATACAGCGAACTTAGAATTGCAGTGGACATAATGGAAAGGCTTACAAAGGACTTAAATAAGATAAAGAACTGGGTTGCAAGATGGCTTGATATATACTTTCCTGAGTTTAATAAAGTTTTTGCAGATTGGGAAGGGAAAGAGGCACTGATAACATTAAAAGAATTTCCAACGCCTGCAAAGATATCAGAGATTGAAGCTAAGGAAATATTTGCACCGCTGTAGTGATGATACACCGCAGTCCCTCGTCAGTCAAGGGTCAGCTTTGCTGTGTTTCACTTCACAAAGCTGACCCTTGACAGCATTGCTCCTGCGATGGTTTGGATAATTAAGCGGTGCCAAAAATAAAGTAAATAAAGTTTTAAAACTCAATTTAAAAATTGGAAGATTGACAAAGAGAGCCGGAATTGTCAGGTTGGTAATTTCACCATAAGGGCTTAAGACCCAGCAAGGGAGCATAACTGACATCCACCTCATGTAAGGCAGAACGAAGGAATTAAGGACAAAGATCCTGTGAGACATGGGAGGGTATGCCACATGAGCTTAAGTGGAATCCATAGGCCAAAATATGGGAAAAAATAATAGAAGCTTATTTGGGTTACCTATCACATGTAAAATTCATAAATAAATAGCATTTATATACATGAGAGCTTTTTTGAAGATCGTGAGAATCTGAGAATGAGTGAGATATTAAAAGAAAATCAAAGATTATAGTGGGAGGATGATTTTATATGAGTAAATATTGGAGTAATATCATTAAAAAAATAGAACCTTATGTTCCTGGTGAACAACCACAAGATAAACATTTTATTAAATTAAATACAAATGAAAACCCATACCCTCCTTCAGAAAAAGTGATTAGAGCAATAAAAAATGCCGCTAATGAAGATCTTCGTTTATACCCAGATCCAACTTGTAATAGTTTAAAAAAAACAGTTGCTGATTATTATAACTTAAAAAAAGAACAAATTTTTGTCGGAAATGGTTCAGATGAAATATTGGCTTTTTCATTTTTAGCCTTTTTTAATCCAGGGGATACTATTTTTTTCCCAGATATTACATATGATTTTTATCAGGTATATGCTTCATTGTTTAGAATTAACTACAGGAAAATACCTCTAGATAATAATTTTAATATACCCATAGAAAAATTTTATGAAGCTAACGATGGTATAATTATAGCAAATCCTAATTCACCTACTGGTATTGTAATTCAAGTCGATTTAATAGAAAACATACTTAAAAAAAATCCTAATAAAATAGTTATTATTGATGAAGCATATATTGACTTTGGTGGAGAATCCTCAATAAATCTTATTAATAAATATCCAAATATACTTATAATACAGTCACTTTCAAAATCGCGCTCTTTAGCAGGATTACGTATAGGTATAGCTTTAGGGGATAAAGATCTGATTGAAGGAATTAGTAGAGTAAAAAACTCTATTAATTCATATACTGTAGACAGAATAGCTCTTATTGCTGCAGAAGAAGCATTTAAAGATCAAAAATATTTTGAAAAAATTAGAAATAAAATAATTATTGAAAGGGATATGATATCGAGGAAACTCAGAGGATTAGGTTTTAAGGTTTTAGATTCAAAAGCTAATTTTATATTTATAAGCCACCCTGAAGTGCATGCATTACAGTTGTTTAATGAATTGAGGGAAAATAATATCTTAGTTCGTTATTTTAATCAACCGAGAATTGATAATTTTCTTAGAGTTAGTATCGGTACAGACAGCGACATGGAATATTTTTATAGCGTATTAAAAGATTTTTTGTATAATGCTCCGAGTATGCAAAAATAATTTTTGCTTCTGTTTTGAGAGGCAAAAGGTTAGTTGTATAATTAAATGCAACAGGCAAAAATTTAATTGAGAAAAATTGAAACCATAGTTTCAAACCATGTATGATATTAAGCGAAAATCAAATCAACATACAGGAGGTTTGAAACTATGGCTAAGAATAATAATACCACAAAAAAGAGAAGTTTTAAACACCTGTCACAATATGAAAGAGAAATGATTTATACATTAAGAGAACAAGGTAAATCAATGCGTCAAATAGCAAAGATACTGAGAAGGGCTCCAAGTACTATTTCAAGAGAGATAAGAAGAGGAACTGTAACCCAAATGAGATCAGATTTAACTACATATGAGAAGTATTTTCCTGAAGTAGGATACGAGGTATATAAAAAGAATCGAAAAAACTGCGGAGCAAAGCTAAAAGTGGCAAAAGCAGAGAAATTCTTGAGATTCGCAGAAGAAAAAATATTGAAAGAGAAATGGTCACCTGATGCAGTTGTGGGTTACTGCAGAAATAATGCCGACTGGCAAGAAGAGAAAATGGTATGCACCAAAACCCTTTATAATTACATAGATAAAGGTCGTTAAGAGTTCGCAATATTGATTTGTGCCTAAAAGTGCGCTTAAAACCAAAGAAGAAGATAATAAGAAGGAACAAGAAGATTATGGGAGAGAGCATATCGCAAAGACCTGAGGAGATAAACAAAAGAGAGAGTTTTGGGCATTGGGAAATAGATACTGTTATAGGCAAGAGATCAAATGATAAAGCATTATTAACACTGACAGAACGTTTAACAAGATATGAATATATCTTTGTGATAGATGAAAAAGACAGCTTATCAATCAAGAAGGTATTTGATGAACTCAAAGCAATATAAGGAGAATTTTTCAAAGATATTTAAGAGCATAACTAATACAATGTATAAAGAAAAAATTGGATATGTTTCTGAACAAGAAAAATATTACATTTTAGAATTAGAAGAAAGGCTATCTGCCTTAAAAGAATTGATAATAGTCTTAAACGATCAATTCTTATCAGAAGAAAAAAATAATAATTTGTATGAGAAAATAATGAATGATATTTTTCATACAAAGTTATTACAAGATAAATGGTGGAGAGAAATGAAAACTAAATATAATTTTAAGTTTTATGAAAATGGTAAATGGATGGTTAATTTTGATACAAATGAAGTATTTCTAATTATTAATGATTAATGTCTGTATAATGGGGTTAAATCCCTCAGCTTAAGCTGAAACCTTTAGGGCAACAAAATAAATATTCACTTCTAGTAAAAAATAAACTAGAGGTGATAAATATGCAAAATTATAGAAAGTCGTCGCATGCTACATATGACCTAAAATATCATATAGTATGGATAACAAAATACAGAAAACCGGTATTGGTTGGGAGAATAGCAGAAAGAACAAGAGAACTAATAAGAATGGTATGCAAAAATAACGAAGTAGAAATATTATCAGGGCATGTGTCAAAAGATCATATACACATACTAGTGTCAGCACCACCACATTTGTCAGTAAGTAAGTTAGTACAATATATAAAAGGATACAGTTCAAGAAAGCTGCTGATGGAAAATAAGGAGCTTAACAAACAATTTTGGGGACAACATTTGTGGGCACGAGGATATTTTGCAGCAAGTAGTGGCAATGTAACAGATGAAGTGATAATAGAATATATACAAAATCAAGACATAGAAGAAAATCAAAAGAATGATAATTTTACTTTAGGCGAGTTTTAAGCTGCTTAAGCGGCATATCCAACCCACCTGCTTTAGCAGGTGGTAGTTGAGTTACAGCAGGTGATCATTTTTAACAAATTTGTTTACCTTGGTTTATGGGAATGGAGAGATTTTATTGGAGAGTATTATTAAAATAAAGCATCTTGTAAAAACTTATAGTAAAAATATTTTAAATGACATAAATCTTTCTTTAAGTAAAAATCATGTATTGGGGCTTATAGGAAAAAATGGATCCGGAAAGACTACACTTATCAAATTGATTCTCGGATTTATAAAACCAACTCATGGAGAGATAAAAGTATTTGGTGGTAATCCTATAAATGTAAGCGGAAGAATAGGATATCTTCCAGAAAAACCTGATTACCATCTCCTTTTTACTGGTAGAGAATATTTAACATATCTTGCAAAGATGTTGAGTATCAAAAATGTAAAGCAAAGAGTCGATGAAGTCTTATTGCTTGTTGGAATGGAAAGTCAAAGTAAGAAACGTATGAGCAAATATTCTAAAGGTATGCTTCAAAGAATCGGGTTTGCACAGGCATTATTACAGGATCCTGAACTTCTTATTCTAGATGAACCTCTATCAGGATTAGATCCGGTTGGCAGAAAAGAAGTTCGGGATATAATAATTGATTTGAGAAGAAAAAATAAAACAATTCTACTGTCTGCTCATAACCTTGACGAGATAGAAAAAATGTGCACAGATATAGCGATAATAAATGAAGGGAAAATTATAAAAGAAGGTTCTCTGAATGAAATCCTTACAGTTAACTATAGGTTTAAATTGAAAGCACGCGGTATTAATCCATCGCTTTTAAATAGTCTAAAAAGCACATATAAAATTATTGAAACTGAAATTAATAATTACATTTTCGAAGAACAAAGAGATGGCGAAAAAGAAGAGTTTCTTAAATTTCTTTTAGAAAACGGCGTTTTAATAGATCAATGGGTCAAATACAAAATATCGCTTGAAGAATATGTTATTCCATTAATAAAGGCGGATGAAAAATGAAAATTATGAACTTAGCAATTTTTACTATCCATGAATATTTTAGAGCAACAGGATTTTATGTTGAATTACTGGTCGTTGGCGCATTTTTATATTTTGGTTATGGTAATACATTTTATAATAAAACGATGCCAGTTGATGAAGCGTATTTTATTATGGGACTTATATCATGTATACTGGCAATTGTTACAACTTACAGGATTACTAACAGAGAGAGAAATAGGCGCATACATATTATCATAACAAAAGCTTTAAGCAGATTTGATTATATCACTGGTAAAGCGATAGCGGCATTTGTGATAGATTTTGTACTTTTAATGATAGTATTTGTTATAACATATTTTTATACAAGAGTAAATAAAGAATACTCATTTTCTATGGCTATTATCACTATGATACCAATATTATTGATTTACTTTCAAGTTGAAGCGATTATTCTTTTTTTATCGCCAATCAATATAAATAAATCAGCTTTTATGATTGGGTTTATTCCTATAATATTAGGGTTCTATCAGCCATATGGCATATTAAAATATATATTACCACCAATTCAGCAGCTTATAAAGATTAGCTATAGAGGATTCATTAAGTCAAGTGATTATGGAATATTTGCATTGTCTCTGCTGTATATAATTATATTTTTTTACTTATCTTGTACAGTCTTTAAAAATAGAGAAATTGACTATGATCTATCTTAAATGAAACAAGTATTGTGTAATTATAATCGGAATTTTTAAAAAGCTTATTTATATAAAAGAATTTTGAAGATTAAATTCTTAAGAGCAAATAAAAATTACCACTACAGAAATCAGTTTTTAAATATTATTGTGGATATTTTTAAGGTTATATTTATTGGAATAGCAGTATTTAGCATAAACATTTATTTAGCAGTAATAGTAATTGCAACATTTCCATTTTCTTATTTTGTATTTCTTAAATATGGTAAAATTTTAAAGAGAAAAATAAAGAAACCGCAAAAGTAAATGATGATTATTTCAGTGATATGCAGGAATCTATATCTGGGATAAGAGAAATTAAAGGCTTAGGAATTAAGAATGAAAGATTCAATACATTTATGATAAATAGTATTAAGCTAAAAAATAAAATTATAAATATAAATATTATTAGTAATTTGTCGCAAATCTTGTCTCAAAGTATTAATATTATATCTCAGATTTTAATAATGCTGACAGGAGGGTATTTAATTTCAAGAAACTTGCTATCAATAGAATATTTTGTAGCATTTTCTTCTTACTCAAATCAATTTTCTGCCTCATTAATGAATATAACAAAAATTAATTCTTATATACAGCAGATTATGGTATCTCTAAAAAGGATATTTGATATAATGGACAATTTATCGTATAGTAAACAAGAATTTGGAAATAAAAATATAGAACATATAGATGGAGATATAAAATTTGCAAATATCAATTTTAAATATGATAAAAATAATAAGTTAATATTAAGAAATATATCGTTTAAAATACCTAAGAATAGTAAAATAGCAATAGTAGGGAGCAGCGGTGTTGGAAAAACAACAATATTAAACCTGATATTGAGATTTTATGAACCTTTATCAGGAGAAATTTTTATTCATGACATAAATATTAAAGAATTTGATGAAGAATCATTGAGAAGACATATAGCTATTGTAAAACAACAGCCATATTTATTTAACGGTACAATTAAAGAAAATCTTCTAATTGTAAATCGAAATGCTTCTGATGAAGACATAAAAAGAGTATGCAAAGCTGCATATTTGCATGATTACATCATGAGTTTGCCTAAAAAATACGATTCTATTGTTGGGGAGAATGGAATAAATTTATCGGGAGGTCAAAAACAACGGCTTGCTATTGCAAGGGCACTATTAAAAGATGCTAAAATAATCTTATTTGATGAAACAACGTCGGAACTTGACAATGAATCACAGGAATATATTAAGAAATCGATAACTAAAATATCTGAAAATCATACGGTTGTTATTGTAGCACATAGACTTTCTTCAATTATAGATATGGATAAAATTATGATAATTGATAATGGAGAAATATGTGGTATAGGAACGCATGATATGCTGCTAAATGGTAATAAAATTTATAGACGTTTATATGAAGCAGAAGCATATAATTTTAATAAAAGTGAAAGGCAATTTAATATGGCTTATAATTGAGGAAGATATAGGAAAGATACAGAATACTATAGAGTGCATTAAATCAAGAAAGATCTGAATTTTATTGATGAACATTGAAAACAGAAAAAACAGGCATGACAATTAGACCCAAATATTTAGGCAAATGATGTAGATGCTTAAGCTGCTCAATGATATGTTTAAAATCTGCTATTTGATTCCATTGCTTTTGCTTTAAATCTATAGGGATAGGGGTATGAACTCTATAATTATTTTTAGGATATGTATAAAACATTTTGCCACAATCGGAAATTGTACATTTATCCTCGCAGGAGCAAACATATTTGCCACCAGGTAACTTTTCAGTTTTAGGGCAAATAAACTTGTTCCTAAAGGAACGGTTTTTACCTTTACAAGAGCCATCCCATTTCATTGGAAGAGATGGGGCCTTGGTATGTAGGAATACCATCTTCATTAATTCCTGATTTGCCGAAATTTTTTCTGGTATTTCGAGGATTAAGAGCAATGACAGGCAAAATGCCATGATTCTCAAAGAGATATTTATAGTTTAGGACATCATCGAAGCCAGAATCAGCAGTCATAGCATAAATATTAAAGTCACGATGACGCACAAAAAAAATTCTCCATAGCAGGTATAAGCAGTTTTCCATCCCATGTAAGTTTAACTTCTTCAGGGGATGCGGGCTCAGAGCTATAAATATAATCATTAAAATCCGGCTGGTAATCGCAAAAGTCCATATGTCTTAAAATATCGAGGGCATTAGACACAACTATAGTTTTGTAGGCATAACAGAAGGATTTTTCAACTGAAATACTGGGATACTTTTAGTGTAACATAAAGAAAAAATGAAATAGAAAGCTTAAAAAAGCAAATAGAAGCCCGCAAGAAAATAGAGAAGGCTAAAGGCATTTTAATGAAAGTAAAAAAATTAGATGAAGATGAAGCTTACACACTGATGAGGAAAATGAGCATGGACTCAACACTTCCTATGGAAGTCATAGCAGAAAGGATATTGACTAAATACTCGTAAAATAAGCTTAAGCACATAAAAACATATTTGTGCTTAAGTTTTTTTTATTTGAGATTAAGATAACATTAAGCTGAGATTAATTTCACAAATTAAGAAGGAATTTTAACAATTTTGTAGAAATAATAAATTATTTAAGAAGTTTGTAAAATGTTAGTTGGTGAGTTTTATGAATAGCAAAGAGTTGTACAGAGAAATACTTTTTTCAAAGAGAAGATGTGCAAGTATTGGTCTTAAAGATTCAATAAATTTTCCACTTGTAACTTTAAGTAAGGAAGATTTAAAAGTCAAGTTGAATGAAAATATGAAACTTATTAACATATTTCGAAATTGCATTGATAATATTATAGATGCTGTAAAAGAAAAATATATGTTTTTATTGACCGATCAAGATGGATGTCTTTTAAATTTACTATGTAATAATAATGTATATAGGTACATAGATAAATTTGGATTTAGAATTGGTACATATTTTACGGAAAATAGTTTAGGAACGAATGCGATCTCAATGGCGATAAATGTAAAAAGGTGTGTATTTTTAACGCCACAAGACCATTACTGCGGCATATTGAAAAAGTGGTATTGCATTGCATCACCGCTTATTATAGATGAAAAAACAATAGGGTATCTTGATGTATCGACAATAGAACATGATATGGCAGAAGAAATGGTTGCATTAACAGAATTATTGGTATACCAGATTGAAAATGAGTATAAAAAAATAATTAGAAATAAAGATAGAACCAACATAATCAAATTTAGCAAAGAACAATTAAAAATTTTAAAGCTGATTACTAAAGGATACAAGGACTCAGCAATTGCATCAGAACTTAAAATAAGTATTAATACTGTAAATTATCATAAAAGAAACATATTTAAGAAATTGGGTGTTTTAAGTACCAGAGAAGCAATAGTCAAGGCAATTCAAATGCATCTGGTGGAAATAGACTAATTTATTTATGGTTGATTTGGAAAACAATAAAGACTACAGAAAAATGTAGTAGAAAATAAAAAATTCCCATGGTAAAATGATGGCAAATCGGAAGGTAAATTCGCTTCTTGATATGGTTTATAAAATATACAACAAAATTTATGTTTATATAGGTGCTTATGGCATGCGAACTTCGTATCAATTTTAGAATGGTTTAAATGTCAGAATTCGAAAAATCAGGTGCTTGCCTTTCTTGTCTAGTTATGCATCTCAACTGGAGATGACGCTATTTTCATTATGAAAAGAGGTTTTACTTATGACTAAACAATATCGTATTCTCATGCTAGGCTATCGCAAAGGTTTAGTAGATGCCTGCAATAAACTTGGTGTACATAGTACAATTCTTATTGATCCGTGGGAAGACATAAGTGAACTTCCAGCTTGTGGTGATAATGAAAAAAGAATATTTGTAGAGAATCTTTCTAAAGATGAAACGACACTTTTTTCATTAATGCGATCAAATGAAACCAATTTTGATGCTGTTATAACAACTGAGGAATATTTTGTTGTAAATGCTTCAATTTTAAGCTGTATTGTTTCTAAGCCATATATTGAACCACATGTTGCGGTAGCATTTAGAGACAAATTTTATCAAAAGAAGTTATTACGTGGAGTTGTATCAGTGACTGATTCTTGGATGATTGATGATATCGAAAATTTTGTTATTGACGAGAAATATCCATATCCTGTAGTGCTTAAACCAGTTGCAGGTGCTGCTACTTCTTATACTTATATAGCTTATAGTCAAGAGGAGTTAAAAAAATGTGTAGAACTTCACAAACAAAAATTGGCCGAAAATCCTGCTGAAATTCCGAGGAGTATGGTCATAGAACGCTTTGTATATGGTGATGAATGGCATATAGATGGATGGGTTTTAGAAGGTAAACTTCAAAGCTTTACAGCATCAAAATACAACTTTCCTTTAATTGGCATAAGAAATGGAGGAATAGTAGGCAGTGTGACTTTACATCCCGAGACAAATAAAGAACTTTATGATAAATTTCATCAATTTGTTGAGAAGGCTTTACAAAAGCTTGGATTAAAAAATAGCGTATTTCATATGGAATTATTTAAAAATGATGAAAATGACGAACTTATATTTAGTGAATGTGCAGCTCGTGTGGGAGGAGGATTTATTTATAAGGCATTTCAATATTTATATGATATTAATTTATATGAAGTCCTTGTTCGATTAGCCCTTGGTGAAAAAGTTTTATCTACACCAGCTAAAACTTCGCAATGCGTAGGTTGGACTTTTCTTCCCTCTGTCTCATCTACTATAAAGTCGTTACCAGATAGTTCATTATTAATGAACATGCCAGGAGTTATAGAGGTAGAATACAGTTGGAATCCTAGTAAGGAAATGCCCGATACTAAGATAGATACTACTCAGCGAACAGGGCAGGTTCTAATAACCGGCAAGGATGAAGATGAAGTGCTACAAAGGATTAACGATGTATTGAATTATTTCACTGAACTTACAAAAAATTAATTATAATACAAATATGTTTCTATTATTTTTGACTTTATCTATATATTAAGTTAAAAATTAACTCATTAAGCAATAATTCTCTAGCTTAATGAGTTAATTTAATATAGTTTATTAAGACCAGCTAATAAAAGTCAATAGGTTTTAGAAAGAAATTTAAATTTTTTTACGTTTTAAAAAATGGTATAGCAAACAAACTCAATTAAGAGCCGAACTTTGAAAACTTAATAGAGTTAATAGCTATTTCCAAGTATAATGCAAGACTTTAAGCAACTTTATGAATGTTCTGATATTGTAGTTTGTGTTCATCAGGTGTCTTTAATACAAAAGGCTTATTATCTCTTAGAACAGCAAATACAATATCTGAAATCTTGTGTATAACAGCTCCAAGAGCTACTTTTTTAGGTTTAGATTCCTTCTTTTTCTGGTAATAATCATAAAGTACAGGATTTATTGCTATGCCATTTCTTTTAACTCTTACAGAGGCTAAAGCAATGGCATAGAGAACACGCCTAGCAATTTTAGAACCTCTTTTGGACATTTTATTGTCAGTACCTTTAAAATGTCCAGATTCATTAACAGAAGGATCTACACCAAAATATGCAAAAAGTTGCTTAGGTTTGCTAAATGCTGAAAAATCGCATATTTCACACATAAGAGTAACCGCTGATAGAAAACCAACACCAGGTATAGAATCGAGGTAATAAATTTGCTGTACAAATTTCTCAGACTTATTTTTATCCACAAATGCCTTGATTTCAGATAATATTTGGTTAATCTTTTTATCAAATTCTTCTATGAAATAAATATATAATTTTAGTACATCATAGACAGAAGACAAATTATACCTGAAATTCAAAGCATTTTTAGCAGCTTTAAATAACTTATCATACTTAGCTTTAGCATACTTCAAGCCTTTTCTTGATGACGTTGAAATAAGTTCAATTATTTCATCAGGTTGAGCATTAATAACATCTTCTGGTGTTGGGAATTTTTTTAACAAAGAAATAGCTGTAATTCCAGTAATATCAGAGAAAACCTTGCAGAAACCAGGGAAAACAATATGCAATTGAGCTTTAAGTTTATTCACATAAGAAGTATGATTATCGACAAGGCTATAGTACTCTCTGCATAAACATCTAAGATTTAAAATTAACTCAGCGGGCATAACAGAAACCTTAGTGTCAGGCGAATAACCAGTAACAGCAATACGTTTTGCATCAAGTCTATCATTTTTCACTTTTCTTATGCCAATATTTTTGTTAGAATTAGTAATGAGAGGATTAATAACAAAAACCTCAAATCCTAATTCTTTTAAGTGGCAGAAGAGTGGGAAATGGTAGATTCCCGTAGACTCCAGAAATATCTTAGATTTCATGGAGAATTGCTCTTCTGCCTTTTTAATTGTCAGAACAGCATTTTTAAGGGAATCAGCATTATCGTGTTCAACCTTAAATGGCTTTTTAAACTCCCTTCCATCAGGTGTCAAGATGCAAAACCAGCTAAAATCAGCAGCGACATCAATACCAACACTAATATAATTAGGCAAAAAACTCATAAAACAACAACTCCTTTAAGTAAAAGCGAATAAGAGTATCCATTCTATTTAGTGAGTAAACAACCTAGCATGTGACGCGGGTATTCCGAAAAGCCGGTCCCAACCAGCCAAAACATTAATCCTCACCAAATGGAATAATTAGCTTTTTCACGGGTATAGACCATAAGGATGATCTCCCAGGGGGTGGTACATCTATCCTCTATTTAGAGAAGATTGTACACAAAGTTAAAGCTTAAGTCTATACCGGCTTAAAGGATATCCTAAATTATTTATTTAAAAGCAACTTAAATGACTTTTAAGATGTGACATATAAAGTCATTTAAGATAAGATGTGCATAATATGGGAGTTAAGCATTAGAATAAACCCGAACATAGAAAGGTCATGTTAAATTATTGTTCGGTGTATTAACTCCCGATTTGATATAAATCATGTAACTTTGTTACAAATATATTATACTAGGTGGTGATATATTGAATAATGATGAAATAAAAGAAAATTTGTTAGATGTACAATCGCATGAGACAAAACTATTATGGAGACAAAAAAATTTTTTAATTCTATTGTTAGGAGATTTATTAATCAGTTTTGGCAGTAAAGTTTATGAATTAGTATTACCATTATTGATTTATGAATTAACTAAATCATCGATTGTTATGGGAACTATGAAGGCAGTTGAATTTTTGCCAAATCTTTTATTAGCAGTATTTATAGGCGTGTTAGTTGATAGAACAGATAGAAAAAGATTTTTAATATATGCGCTATTTATACAAATAATATTATTAAGTATGCTGTACATTTCAATAAAAAGTGGACATAAATATATTTTGCTCTTTTATATAATAGGTTTTTTCTTTATGGCATTATTTTACTGTTATGATAATGCTATGACAAGTATAGTTAAAGATGTTATTCCTAATAATTTGCTTACATCAGCAAATGCAAAATTTTCTTTTGTCTCAACATTTATAGGAATCATTGGGCCTGCAATCTCAGGGTTTATTTTAGCCCTTTCTAATCTTGAAGACGGATTGCTAATTACTATGTTTGCTTTGTTGGGAGGATTTATTGTATTTTCTTTTTTAAAGAGTCAAAAAAACCAAATAGAAGTAAAAAAAGAAAATCAGTTAATTTTTGAAGATATTAAGGAAGGTTGGGTTGAGCTTAGGAGAAATCATTCGCTTTGGTTGATAACATTAATAGTTGTTTTCACCAATGCTACTAGTGGTTTGTTTGATACAATGGTAATCTTTTTTGCAGAAGACTCATTTCATCTAAGCAGTTTTCAACTTGGATTAGTATTTTCGATTGCTGGACTAGGTGGTTTAATAGGAAGTCTATCTACAGATTATATTTCTAAAAAGCTAAAGTTTGGTAAGTTAATAGGGATAACCATATTTTCTATTGGCTTTGCTTACCTAATTATGTATTTTGCAAGTAATATTTTTTTAATAGCACTTTCTTTGTTTCTAGAAGGCATATTTAATTCGATTTTTAGCATATGTATATATACTTATCGCCAAGAAACAACTCCGCCACATCTTATTGGACGTATTAGTGGGATTACAGGTACAATGTTTATGCTCGGAGTACCATTATCTATGTTTGGATCTGGCTGGATTGCAAGTATTATAAACACAAAATATTTATTTCTTAGTGCAGCAATACTTAATCTATTGATATTTATTGTTTATCGTAAGCTTTCTTTGTGGAATTTAACATGAAGATAGCTTCAATATTATGATATAAATAATTTAAATTTTTAAAGCAAAAAGGCTATAGGAGAATTCCAATAGCCTTTATATTCTATAAATGTTAAAATACATTAAGTTTTAACTTTTTCCTTCTAACCCAATGTTTTAAGACTTTTGAAAGCCAAGGCATAACATAGTAGTCAAGGCCAAATGCTCTACCAGCACCACCCATTATTGCTATAGCAGTTATGACGTACCACCAGTTGTTGAATGTTGCCATACCTGATAAGTAGAAATTAATATGAAGGAATATGGTTCCAAGTGCGGCAATAAACGTAAATAATCCTGCAACAAGCAAAAGATCGATGGCTATTTCAGACAATGTTATTACTGATTGGGAAAATATAGCATGAGGCAATATGAATTTTTCCATAAACCAGCCGTACCATGCCGGTACATTTTGCATTGGAGCTGCAGATGCACCAGCCGATAATTTAACTGATGACAACCATCCTTTTTGTATGTGCTGAATACCACTAATGATCCACATTAAGCCTAAGAAAACTCTCATGAGGGATAACCAGAACCAACAGCTATATGGTTTTCAAAACTATGCTTAATTTGCCTTTATCAGGTATATCTATAAATTGATCTCGTATCACACATACCAAGGCCGCTTAAGTCGAAAAGGCTATATGTTTGTTTATAATTTCGGCATCCTTTAAAGACCAAAGGGTGAAAGCATGTTCTTTCATACCTGGAATGCCGAAATAAGCTGGTTTGCTGCCACAAGCTATCACTAGATAGTCATAACCATGTTCTGCTGTGTCTGAATAGATTTTTTTTTATTTTCTATATCAACCCTTTTTATCTTATCTTGTACAATTTTAACACGTGTGTACTCCAATGTTTCTTTTAATGATACTTTGACGCCTTCTGGCTTTATTCGATTTCCAGCTACTTCATGTAGCTCTGTAAGGTACGTCTGACTATCGTTTTTTCAATAAGCGTTATTTCAACATCGTCGTTAAGTAAATATTTATCAAGATTTTGTGCAGCAGTAGCTCCATCCTTCGCCTAATATTATGATCTTGACGCCTATATAAAGACCTCCTGTAAAAAAAATATATATATATCATCTTGATCATATCATAATTAATTAACGAATAAAAATTTTTCATAATAATTGCTATTTGTTGATTAAAGATAAAAAAACAAATATAATAATAATGATGTGTTTTATCGGATTGGAGGGCATAAAACTGTCTGCTAAGAAAATTGTTTATATTTCAATGTTAGTATCACAAGCGTTAGTATTAAACATTATTGAGAGTTTTATTCCTGTTCCTGTGCCTGTTCCGGGGATAAAGATCGGGCTTGCTAATATAGTTTCTCTAGTAACGATATTGATGTTTGGATTTAAAGAATCTTTGGTTGTAGTTGTTTTGAGAACGTTATTGGCACAACTGCTTGTTGGAAATATAACGTCATTCTTGTTTAGCGTATCTGGTGGTATTTTAAGTGCATGTATAATGTACGTTATATATAAGAAGTTCAGCAGATATTTCAGTTTGGTTGGTGTGAGCGTTTTTGGATCTGTTGCCCATAATGTAGGGCAATTATTTGTGGCAGCTATAGTTATAAATAATTTTCTGATATTCTCATATTTACCGGTTTTAATGATATCAGGAATAATGATGGGTATTTTTACGGGACTTGTAGCTAATTTTTTCAGAAAATATATAAAAAACATAGAATATGATTCTAGGTGGTAGGTGTTAATTTTGTTTGATAAATATGCTTTTGTTAAAGATGATATGAAGAAAATAGATGATTTTCTTTTATCAAATATTAAGACAAACTCCCCCACAATAAAAAAGTGGATTTATTAAACGGAATTTACACATTGCCTCTTATTTATGCGCTTAAAACGGATCGCAAGAAGGCAATTGAAGGGATTTTAAGGAAGAGAAATTTAAGCAGAAAAGATGTAAACCGCGTAATAAAAGAAGTAAAATTGAGCGGCGGGATAGATTACGCAAAAGAACTTGCTCTCAAATATGCCAAAAAAGCTGTTAAATATTTGGAAGTCATACCAGACTGTGAACAGAAAAGCTTAATGATAGATATTGCTAACGATGCACTAAAGAGGAATTATTGATTTTTGATAAGCATAGCAAAAGGACATTTTCAAAAAATGTCCTTTTGCTCGAATATACCTTTTTTTACGATTTCATTGAATTTAATCATAAATTGGCCTTTTGCTATGACTGAGGAAATATTTAAATTCTTGTCCAAGATGACAAAATCGGCATCAGAATTTTCTTTTATGCACCCTTTTTTTGGATACAAAAGAAGCACTTTGGCCACATTTTCAGTTATTATTTTTATGGCAGTTTCAAGTGGCAAAACACCATTTGTAATTATCTCTTTTAGATCTCTATAAAGTGTCAACGTACTGCCAACTATGACTTTAATAAGCTTTTTGTTTTCGTCAAATACAGGTATGCTTCCGTTGCTGTCGGAGCTCATAGTCACGTTATCTAATGGAAGATTGTTTTCTACAATTTTTCTTACTGCATCTATTGGCGTAAGTGCAGTTTTAGAATTTTCGTCAGGTTTTATATCAGATGTCAAATCAATGCGACCGCCCATTTTCAAAAATTCAAGTGCTTGCGAAAAGAGATGGCTGTTCCTATTTACATGAGTCGGGATAAACTGAGTAATTGGTATTTCAGTATTTTTGACTATATCTATGACAGGAGTCAAACCTCTTATGCCATCGCCTACGTGCAGGTGCACGATTCCAGGCTTATTTCCAAGCAAACCTCCAACTCTGGCTTCTGCAGCGAGTTTTTTGAGATCTTCTACAGTCGGTTGAGCTGATCTATGGTCAGATATAGCAATTTCGCCGGTGCCTAGTACTTTATCTATTATCGCTATATCGGACCTTACACTATTTGTAAGAGTTCGTGTTGGAAGTTCATATGCACCTGTATAGATATACGTAGTAAGACCTTCTTCTTCAAGGGCTCTCGATTTGGCTAATAGCTCAGACATGCTTCTAGTTATGCCATCAGCGCCTAAAAGTCCCACAACTGTGGTAATACCTGCTTTAGTAAGATCAGTCAAATTGATTTCCGGAGTCCTTGTGGCAGGACCTCCTTCACCGCCGCCGCCTGCAATATGAACATGTTGATCAATGAAGCCTGGCACTACGATGCATCCGCTTAAATCTATAATTGAAATATCGGGTAAATCTTTAAGATTGATATTTTTTTCGATTTTAATAATTTTTTCATTGCATGTCAATATATCCATTTTGCCAATGTATTTGGGCGAATACACTTCGCCGCCTTTTAAAAGCAAAAACATTTTATCACCTTCTAAAAAATTAATTTCTTTTACATATTAGTTTGTTCAAAATTTTCATACCTTATGTTATTATTAGATTG
This sequence comes from Thermoanaerobacterium sp. CMT5567-10, assembly GCF_030534315.2. NCBI lineage: Bacteria > Bacillati > Bacillota > Clostridia > Thermoanaerobacterales > Thermoanaerobacteraceae > Thermoanaerobacterium > Thermoanaerobacterium sp. CMT5567-10. Next base: position 442,082 of record NZ_CP130558.2, on the reverse strand, counting down.
TATCGAAACAAATCAAGAGGTGTTCAAAATGGTAAATTTTACGGTAGACAAAAATAAAAATACGCCACTTTATATACAAATTTTCAATCAATTCAAAAAATATATAGAAAATGGAAGTATACCACAAGGCTATAAATTGCCAACTATACGTTCACTAGCTAAAGAGCTTGGCGTCAATAACATAACAGTTATTAACGCTTATAAATTGCTTGAATTAAACGGTTATGTAAATAAAAAGGTTGGGAGCGGAACATATGTTTCACAAAACATAAAACAAAATGACTTAACTGGGGAAGATATTAAGGCGTTAGAGCATGGGCAGATACTTTTAAGTAAAAATATGATAAATTTTTCATCTTCTTCTCCAAACCCAGAATTGTTTCCAGTTGATGATTTTAAAATAATTATAAACAAGGTTTTAGAAAGAGATGGAGGATATGCATTTGAATATCAAGATACAAAAGGGTATATGCCGTTTAGAAAATCTATCTGTGAATTTATAAAGAAAGACGAGATAAATATTGACTATGAAGAGGTTCAAGTTATATCAGGTGGACAGCAGGGAATTGACGTGGTTTCAAAAGCTTTAATAAATTTTGGTGACTGTGTATTTGTTGAATCGCCAACATATTCATGGGCAATAGCATCATTTAAATCAAGAGGTGCGGAAATTGTCGATATAGTGCTTAATAAAGACGGAATTGACATTGATGAATTAGAGGAAAAGCTTAAAATTTTTAAACCAAAATTAATCTATACAATGCCGGTATTTCAAAATCCTACAGGAATTTCATATAGTGAAGATAAATTGAAAAAGTTGATTGAGCTTGCATATAAATACGACACTTATATAGTAGAGGACGATTTTTCAAATGAATTGAATTTCAGCAGTAACAAACATTTGCCGTTAAAATCGTATGATAAATACGATAGGGTAATATACATCAAGAGTTTTTCAAAGATATATATGCCGGGGCTTAGATTAGGTTTCATTGTATCACCTAAAAATCTTGTAAATTCTTTTGCAGAGGCAAAATATGTTTCAGATTTGTCAACATCTGGCTTGATGCAAAGGGCGTTTGAGATTTATTTGAGAGAAGGCATATGGAAAAAACATATCGAGAGATTTAAAAAGATTATGAGAGAGCGGTTTGACGAAATGAAATATCTTTTATCAGGTAACAAGTATTTTGAAGTTAATATTCCAGATGGAGGATTTTATTTTTGGCTTAAGTTGAATGACGATATTTCTGCTAAGAAGTTGTATTTAAAGTGCATAGAAAGAAATGTTTCAATCGTTCCTGGAAATATGTTTTTTTCAAATAAAGTTGATGATTCACATATCAGGTTAAGTTATGCATCATGTGAAGTTGACAAGATAAAAAGCGGTATTTCAACACTTAATGATATTTTGAAAGATATTCATAATGAAGAAAATAGCGAATATATACCAATTGTTTAAAGGTGCTTTGTGCGCTTTTTTTTGAATTAAAATGTTTCTATTACAAATAATAAAGTTGAAATATATAAAAAGAGGAGGTAAAAAAATGGCATTAACTCAAAAAGAGCTTGGATATATTTCAGATGAACTTGCTTCAGAGCAATTAATAATAAAAAAATATCAAACTGCTGTAAATCAAGTAACAGATCCGCAGCTTAAAAATTTATTTCAAAAAAATATAAGCATACACCAAAATCATTATAACTCTTTATTAAATTTATTAAGATAGGAGAGATAAGAATGGGTAGAAAAAGTACTAAAATTAATACTGCTGCTATGAATTCTGCGGCTATGCCTGATATGTCTGGCAGCAGCATAAGTAAACAGATAGATTCGTATACGAATTCGAATTTAAATAATGTATCGTCAAATGCCGCAGCAACAAGCAGCATGAATGCCACAGGAATGCCTAATGACTATGCACGTGCAGGTAGCATAAGTCAGACAATTGATAATACAACAAGGCAAAATCTAAGCAGTGCAAACAGCAAAGGTACTGCATATGCTGTAAATAGTCCAATAGCAGGAACTGCTCAAACATTGACTGAAAGAGATATAACAGCAGACTGTTTAAGATCAGAAATATTACTTTTACAGTCGTATAATAGTGCTTGTATAGAGAGTGCGAATCAAAATGTTTTTTCCAGCATAAAAAATATATTGAACGAAGAACAGGATATACACTATGAAATATTCAATGTAATGAAACAAAAAGGTTGGTATCCTGTAAGCAATGCAAACCCACAGGACATCAATAATACAAGAAGCATGTTTCAAGGTTAAAGAGAGGCCCGCTGGGCCTTTCTTCCTTATAAGGAAAATTTATATTATTGAAGCGATATGTTTGCCAATGTTATCATATAAGTTGAAAATGGTACAAGGGGGATATTGGCATGCATATAAAAAAGGTTATTTTTATGTTGGCAGCAGCTTTTTTAATACTTTCTTTATTTATATTCAATTTTACTAAAACGGATGCATCAGCAAGAGTAGTATATGCATATGCAACACGTGATTATTCGGACGATAATAGCTCTTATAATTCGTTTGTCAACAATGAATCACATATCAACTATGTAATAACGTTTACCTATGGGATAGATGAAAATGGAAATTTAAATGGTGAAGAAGATGATGCAGTAAAAGATGAAGCTATAAAAAATAATATTGCTCCTCTTCTGTTAGTTCATAACATAAGAGGAGGTACTTTTGACAACAGCTTGATACATTCGGTTTTAAGCAATAAGGCAGCAAGAAATAATTTAATTGATAATATCGAGAATGCTGTGATTAACGGTGATTATAAAGGAGTAAACATCGATTTTGAGAATGTTGGGTATGTTGATAGACAAAATTATAATCAATTTTTGTCAGATTTAAAATCAAGATTAGACAGAAACAATTTGTTGCTTACTGTTGCGATACCAGCTATGACGGCTGATAGTCCTAATAGTTTTTGGGCGGGAGGCTTTGACTATGCGGCAATATCTAAGATAGCAGATAAAATTATTATAATGGCATATGATCAGCATTGGTCTGGTGGAAACAGCGGTCCTATTTGTTCAATCGATTGGCTTCAAAATGTCACCAAGTATGCTCTTTCAACGATAGATAAAGATAAAATAGTGATGGGACTTCCAGCTTATGGTTACGACTGGTCTTTGAGTGGTACTACATCTGTAACGGAGGATGAAGTTAAAAGCCTTATAAATACTTACGGTGGAAATGCTATGTGGGACAATACATCTAAAGAACCGTATTATATATACTATAAAAACGGTGTAAAACATACCGTATGGTTTGAAAACTCCTACAGTTTTAAATTGAAGCTTGATTATCTTTCATCGATTGGAATTGACGATATATCTTTTTGGAAATTAGGCTATGAGAATCAAGACTTTTGGGAAGTTATAAAGGGCAATATGGTGGACTATTTCGGAGATATATTTGCAAGCTGGGCAAGAAATGACATAAACGATATGGCAAGGCTTAAATATGTCTCCGGATATAGTGATGGTACATATAGACCGAATAATTACATAACTAGAGCAGAATTCATTACCTTGTTATTAAGAGTAAAGGGAATAAAAGAAGAGCCTGGCGAGGGATTCTGGGATACGCAGCAGAGCTTTGCAAAAGATGCTATTGCAACAGCTAGAAAGCTTGGCATAGTTAATGGATATAGTGATGGCAGTTTTAGACCTAATAATAAAATATCGAGAGAAGAAATTGCTGCTATAATAGCAAAAGCATATGGATATGAACCATATGCAGACAGCAAATTTGTAGATATAGGAAATAGCTTTGCTAAAAATGATATTATAGCATTATCTAACCGAGGAATAATATCTGGTTACGATACATATCACTTTATGCCCAAAAATTACGCAACTCGTGCTGAAGCAACAGCTATACTATATAGACTTATAAATAAATAAGGAGCATATTTACTCCTTATTTATTATCTTTTTTCTTTGGTTGGTTGTCGGCATTATTATTGACCTTTTTATTCATTTTGCAGTTTCCATCAAAAATTGCGCCTTCATCTATAATAAGGTTTTGCACCTCAATGTCGCCATATACTTTTCCAGTCGATGTAATCTGAACTTGATTTTTTACTGTGAGATTTCCTGTTATTTCTCCTGATACAGAAATATTATCAGCTTTTATATCGGCTTCAATTTTTGAACTTTCACCAATTATAATACTGCCTTGTATTTCAATTTTGCCGGTTACATTGCCGTCAATTCTCATTGCCCCTTGTGACTTTATATTGCCTTCTATTGTAGTGTTTTTACCAATTATTGTATCAATCTTTTCAGTATTAATATCCAATGTATTTACATCTTTCTTTTGAAACATAAAGCACCTCCTTATAACTCATTTTGACTTGTGTGTACTCTACTTTCCTAAATATTTTAATGGATCTACTGGATTACCATTTAGTCTTATTTCAAAATGTACATGTGGTCCTGTGCTGCGACCAGTGCTACCCGATTTTGCTATGATATCGCCTCTGTTTACAGTTTGTCCAACTTTTACCAACAATTGAGAGTTATGGCCGTAAACAGAAGTGATTCCATAACCGTGATTAATCATGACCACATTTCCGTATCCTGAAAGCCATCCAGCATAAGTTACAACTCCTTTTCCTGCCGCTTTAACAGGAGTACCATAACCGACAGCTATGTCAATACCGGGATGAAATTCAGAACTTTCACCATATGGAGAAGTACGACTTCCAAATGGTGATGTTATAGATCCTGTAACGGGATAAGCAGAAGGCAGTGAAGCAAGATAATCCAATCTTTTATTTATATCATCTATAAGTGTTTTATATTCATATATCTTATTATCTATTTCATCTGAAAGTTCATTTGTTGTTTTTTCATCAAGCGTTAAGCTTCTTGAATCACGGGTTATACCGCCACGGCTAGTTTTTTGTGTACTGAGCCCAACCATCCTTCTGACCTTTTGTTCTAATTCATCAAGGCTTTTTATTTTATCATTTATTTTTTTTGCATTATCATTTAACATAGCTATTTTTTTATCTTGAACCTCATTTAGATCTTTCATTTCAGCGATTTTTTGGTCCTTCAAAGAAATCGTCTTATTTTTCTCAGCTATTATGTTATTTTTCTCTTTTATGGTTGCATAAAGATATGTATATTTACCGGCAAAATAAAAAGCGGAAGAAAATATCCCCAATAAAAATATCATTGCTGCGATAATAGCAGCTTTAAAAGTAGATTTTTTTATTTTAATATTTTTTATGTCGTTTTTAGAGTTTGGTACAATCATTATATTTATACATTCATCTTTCTTTTTTATATGCATTTACTCTGTCAACACCTCCTTTACAAAATAGCCAATTATTAATATTCTACATTTGATTTAAAAATCCTTCTTTGTAGATAAATTAACAATCATTAGAATATGTGATTTTAGCAAACAAAATATATAAATATGACATAGTGAGCGAAATAATTTTTTTTGAATACAATGATATATAAAGAAGAAATTAAGTTGCATAGGGGGATTTTAGATGGCGACAATTGTATACCCGCCTACGATTAATTTTAGCTGGCTTTTTCAAAGACCGCAGCAGATATTGAGCCGTATGGCTACTAAAAATTATACGGTATACTACTTAAATAAAACGTATGATGCTAATTATAAGAGAGGGATAACGAAATTAAAAGAAAATTTATATTTGGTGAACGGTGTTGGCATTGGTAGCATAAAATTGAGAGAAATTCCTATATTATGGATTTCATTTCCTCCCAATTACAGCTATGTAAAGATGTTTAAGAAAAAATATGTAATATTTGACTCTATAGATTATCCTTCAGACGAATTTTCAGAATGGAGGTTTAATTTTGAAGAGATGCAGAAAGCTGCTAACATTATATTTGCTTCATCTAGAAAACTTTATAATATAAATAAAAGAGTTAACAACAAGACATTTTTACTGCCAAATGGTGCAGATTTTGAACATTTTAATAAAGCGGAGAGAATTTTTTCAAAAAGACCATCCGATTTACCGGAAGGAAAATCGATTGTAGGGTACATTGGTGCATTGGCAACATGGATCGATTGGGATATTGTTGACTATGTCAGTTTAGCATGTCCTGAATACAATTTTGTTTATATCGGTCCAAATTTAAATATGAAGAAGCTGCCTATAAGAGATAATATTTTTTATTTGGGGGAGAAAAAGTATAGCAGGCTTCCAGAATACTTGCAGTTTTTTGACATATGCATAATTCCTTTTAAAGTTACATCTATGACGGAAGGTGCCGATCCTATAAAAATGTATGAATACTTAAGTGCTGGTAAACCAGTTGTTTCTTCAAATTTACCGTCTATACTAAGATGTGAAGGCATATATACTGTAGATGGAAAAGCTGAATTTGCTAATATGATAAAAGAAGCTTTGGAAAATTATGACGACCAAAAGAGAAGAAAACTTATTGATATTGCAAGGGAAAATTCATGGGAGAAAAGAGCTGAATATGCTGATAGGATTATAAGGTATTATTTGATATGACCTGGCAAACAGGTCATACATAGATATTTTAAGATGTTTTTGCTAAAATATATACATAAGATAATAAGGAGTGTTATTTTGAAAGGGTTTATACTTGGCGTAATTTTATCTATAATAACTCTTATTATTAATATCATTGTAAATGGAATACATACGACGTATGTTAATTACAGCAATTATTTTTTCATAGTTGGATGTATTGTTGGGCTTGTTGGCGGCTTTTTATATATTTCGTATTGGTTTAACGATAGGCGTACTATTAAAAAGATACTTCGAAATCAGGAACTGCCTGAAAGAAGAAATGATTTTATATATATGACTGAGTGGGGAAGCGTATTACTTACGGCATCAGCTTTTTTAATATTAATTTCGCTATTGATAGCTATCCTATGCGAATAAAAAGGCTTATTAAACTAATACTAATTATGTATTCGCTATAGGAGGTGTTTTTTATGGGGAAGAAGATAGCAGTTGAGAGTCAGCTTTCTAATGTTAAAAGATATCTGTCTAATAAAGGGTATGATGTAATTAATCTTGAACAGAATAGTGACTTAAGTGGTATTAGAGTAGACGATTATGATGCGGTAGTGGTAACGGGACAGCATAAAGATATGTTGGGATATGAGAATACTAATACAAAATCACCAATAATCGATGCCACAGGATTGACTCCGGAAGACATTGAAAGTGAAATAAGAAGAAGCACAGGTGGTGATTTAAATGGCTAATAGGGAACAATTAAAAGCTGTAGGTGAAATGTGTCCTGATTTTACATTTGATGATTCTTTAAATAAGGAAGCTACAATGTCTACTGAAGAATCTTTATCAAGAAGCTGTGAGATATGCAGCCATTGGGATGTAAGAAATCAAAAGTGCAGAATAGATGTTTTTGATGATGTACTTACAAGTCTTGATCAGACATAATCTAAAAACATAAGAGAGGATTATTCCTCTCTTTAGTCATTCATGTGAATAAATCTATATATAACTTTTTTGTCCCAACCTAAATCAAATGGAACATGATACCTATCTGACGTATGTGTGTTTACAACAGGAATTCCATAAGAATCAAAGCCTGTTACGACTCCAAAATGCACAATTTCTCCTTTTTCCTCATAGCAGATGAGATCACCTTTTTGCAGTTCTCGAATTGCACCTGATGGATGTGTGTCAGATGGCTTTACCATATTAGTATATGTGCCTTGTGCAATAAGCCTTCCTTTCCCATTGTATATAAGATAGTTGAATAATGCTGGAGCTTGTGCCCATGCTGTGCTTGAATCACGACCGTTGAAATTCCACACGTAATCCATTTTAAGTCCGCCACCTTCATGGAGAACTTGTGAAGCAAAATTTGTGCAGTCACCACCGACACCATTGTAATCTCTGTACTTTTTATTGTATTCATAATTGTTTCCACTGCCCCAAGCAGCACCGGCATATGTATCAGCGTATCTTACAGCACCTTCGCGATCGTAGTTTCCTTTTTTCTTATTTTGGCTGTCACCTGCCGGAGTTGAATTTGCAGGCGATATCTCCGGGGCGATACCGTCGGCTGGGCTGATATCTATGAATGCAGAATCTTCATCCAGAGGATCGTAATACCAATCGCGGCGAATGACCCATTTGCCATCAACTTTTACCAGTTGTATTGAATGGCGGATACCTAGTCCCATGTAGTTAATTATGTTAGGCTTTACATTATATTCATATCCCATTTTCATCGTTTCTACCAAATACAACCATATAGATTGTTCACCTACTTTTATGCTTTTAATTCTGTATATTGATTGAGCTTCAGTGAATTTTAGATTTCTTTTTTCTGACCAACCTTTTACATAATTAATTCGCCTCATCTCATGTTCTAATGCCCATTTTCCATATGTATTTGCTGTATCGTAGTATTTCTCTATATCTTTTATGTTTCCACTTAGAAGTACATTGCCGCGGGATTCAAAAAACGCATCTAAAAAGGGCTTTATTTCCTCTTTGTTATCTGCTACTGTAGATAATGTTTTATTGAAAAATAATATTCCCCAAATGCTGACTGATATTAACAATAAAATAGGAATTGCTATCTTGTAATATTTTTTAAGTGGCAATAAATATCCCTCCCTGCCTATACATTCATAGTAAATAATATGTCTTAATAAAATAAATAATACTATGCAATTATTATTCTTGAATTATATATAATTGTATAATTGGAGATTCAAAAATACATGATATGACAGACAAAATAAGTTTTAAAAATTTTCATAATACATCACCACCTGAGTGCATACTGTGATTTGTTTTTTTCAGATTATTCTTATAGAGGGCGGGATATACATTTCAAGCCAATCTTTAAAGAGAAAATATTTTATTACTTATGTCACGGAAAAGGGATTTATATAAAAATAGTATGCTTACAATTGGCTTAAGTGGTATAATAATACATAAGGTAATCAGAAACAGGATGCGGTTGCCGCAATATATAAGCTGTAAAGGTAGACACGTCTAAAAATAAATTTTAATTTATTGTAAAAGCTTATACGCAGAAAATTGGAGTGGTTATATGGCTAAAATTTTGGTTTGTGATGATGAAAAATCTATATTAAATATGCTTAAAATGCTTTTAGAAAAAGAAAAATATGAAGTAATATGTGTAGAAAATGGAAAAGAGGTCATTGAAGTATTAAAAAATCAGATACTAGATTTAATAATATTAGATGTCATGTTGCCTGACGAAAGCGGATTCGATATTTTAAAAAAAATTTCCCCTATGTATAAAATTCCTATAATAATGCTTACAGCCAAAAACGACATTATTGATAAAGTACTTGGTTTGGAATTTGGTGCGGATGATTATATAACAAAACCATTTGATACTCGTGAGCTTATTGCTAGAGTAAAAGCTTTGTTGAGAAGAATGGAAGAAGTAAAGGTGAATAAAAATATTTATTCTTTTGGAGAATTAACGGTCAATTTTGATCAGAAAATTGTGAAAAAGAAAGGGAAAATTGTAAATCTTACACCAAAAGAATTTGACCTCCTGAAAGTGTTGATAGAAGCAAAGGGAAGTGTTTTAACAAGAGATGAGCTTCTTGATAAAGTATGGGGATATGACTATTATGGCGATACCAGAACTGTTGATATACACGTATTAAGACTAAGAAAAAAGATTGAGGATGATACACAAAGACCAACATATATTCAAACTGTTTTTGGCTTTGGGTATAAATTTGCTATAGAATAAAAACAAATTCAAAAAAATTTATAAAACTGTAGCAAGATTGAAATCGGAATGTTACAAAAATGAAATAATTGGCTTTTATAATGTAGTATATAAAATGATTTGTGGAAGGGAGCTTAAGTGGAATCCATAGGCCAAAATATGGTAAAAACAACAGAAGCTTATTTGGGTTACCTATCACATGTAAAATTAATGAATAAATAGTATTAATATACATGAGGGCTCTTTTGAAGATCATGAGAATCTGAGAATGAGTGAGATATTAAAAGAAAATCAAAGATTATAGAGGGAGGTATTTATGTGAGATATATAAAGTTGTTTATAACATTGTTTATTTTAGCAGTTTGTATTCTTATTTTGACTGCATGTAACAATTTAAAAAATGGAGACATTAAACAGGTTAAAACAGATAAAGATGCCTCTATAAATATGACGGTTGAAGACGAAAATGCAACTAAAGTCATTTATGAATTTTATAAATTTGTTGTAGAAAAGAAGCCTAATGAATATGTAAATTTGTATACAGAACAGATGAGAAATTTATTGAAAGAACAAAATGTAAAAGATGATACAAAGTATATAAAAAGTGCAGATATAAAAGAAATAGAGTTTTTAAAAGATATGCCTCAAGAAAAAGGAACGCAAGAATACAAAGTAAAAATCGATCTTCAATATGAAAATGTGCCTGAAGATTTAAAATCCGTAGCAATTTCTGGAGAAAGGATATTATTTATCACATTAAAGTTTGAAGATGGTGGATGGAAAATTGCATCAATTGGAACGGGACCATAGGTGATAAATAATGAAAATTAGGACAAAAATATTAATATGTTATATAAGTGCATTTACTGTTACAATCATATTAATAGGTTATTTTATGTTTAACATAATAACTAATTACATTGTTAAAAATACAGTTAATAATCTAATTGATAGTTTAAATAGAGAAATATACCTGGCAGAAGATAATATAACTGATCCTGAAATATTGCTTAGGGAATATGCTGATAACATTGCTTTGAATTTAAGTGGAAATAATATTTTTGTAAAGCTATATGACAATAAAACTTTAATTAGCCATTTAGAAAATGATCTCGACAATCTAAATAACAGAAGTAAAAATAATAAGATAGATGTAGTTGTTGAAAATGCTTTAAATGGAAGTAAAGTATATAAAGTCGATAGAAATGTATTATATTTAGCGTTACCAATAAAATTTGGGAATGAAATTATTGGAGCAGTTGAGTATATATATCCACTTAAAAATGAATTAATGAATATAAATTTCATTAAAATGATTTTTGAAGTATTTGGATTGGTATCTGTTATAATTATTTTTTTAGTTAGTTTTTATATTTCACGTATTATAACAAAACCTATAAAACGACTTGACAATGCAGCAAAAAATTTTTCGGATGGAAATTTCGAAATAATACCGATTATAACAAAAGATGAAATTGGAAATCTTACGAGGACATTTAATCAAATGGCGGAAATAATATCAAAACAAATTAGAGATATAGCTATTGAAAAAAATAAACTAAATAGTGTTTTATCTGGACTTAGTGAGGGTGTTATTGCTTTCAACGAGAAGAGGGATAGTATTGTATTCAAAAATCAAAAAGTAGATGAATTAATTGGAGAAAATATTCAAAATTATATTTTTGATATTGTAGATAAGACATATAAAGATAAAAGAATTATCGAAGAATTACAAGTAAATGGTAAAATATTAAATATTGAAAGTTTTTTGTGTGATGGATATTGTATAATTGTTATAAAAGATGTAACTTTAGATAAGGAATTAATAGAAAAACAAAAGAAATTTGTTTCAAATATTTCTCACGAATTAAAAACACCTATAACTACTATTATAGGTTTTATACAGATATTAAAAGATGGTAAAAATATGATCAGGATGTTTTAAATTATCTTGAAAGTGAAGCAAATAAATTAAAAAGCTTGTTTTAGAAATCCTTGAATTATCAAGGCTTCAATCATATGAATTGAAACTTCAAAAGAAAACTGTGAATTTAAGCCATATGTTATTAAAGATATGCGAAAACATAAATCTAAAAGCTTCAAAATTTGATATATCAATAAAGATAAAAGTTCAAAATGGGATAAACGTGATTGTAGATGAAGATAAGGTTTCTCAGGCAATAATTAATATTCTTGATAATGCAATTAAATATTCAAAACCGCATCAACAAATAGATGTATTATTATACAAAAATTGCAACCAAGATATTGTAATTGAGATTAAAGACCATGGTATAGGGATTCCGGAAAATGAAATATGCCATATATTTGATAGATTTTACAGAGCAAAAAATGCTTTATCTATAGGTGGAAATGGACTTGGCTTGACGATTGTAAAAGAGATTATAGAAAAGCACGGTGGGAAAATTGAAGTTGTGAGCACAATAAATAGCGGCAGTACTTTTAGAATGGTATTGCCTCAAAATTCCTAAAAACAGGATTCAAAATGTATGAATCCTGTTAGAATTTTTTCATATCAATCCATTGAGATACTCGTCTATTTACTTCATCCCATTTGACATTATTCATGAAGGCGTCAATGTATCCTTTTTTGTTTGTCCCATAATCTATAAAATATGCATGTTCGTAAGTATCGATTATCAAAAGTGGAATCGCTCTTGAAATGATGCCATGATTGTGAAGATCCTGCAGATAATTGTGAAGCATTAAGTCAATGGGATCAAAGCAAAGAACTGTCCAACCTCTTGATGATATTGCACATGCTTTAAAGTCGTTAAGCCAGTTTTCATAAGAGCCAAAATCACATGCTATCATAGAAGCAATTATCCCTGTTGCAGGACCACCTGTTCCGCCAAGGTTTTCAAAGTAAAGCTCATGCAATTTTACGCCGTCCAATGCATATGTTTCTTCCAGTTTAAGTTTCCTGTATTGGCTGTATGTGGCATTAGCCTTTTCTCTATCAGATGTGATTAATTTCTCCCAGATCTCATTTGTCTTATTAACATATCCTTCGTAAAGTTTATAATGTTCTCTTAGAGTTCTTTCAGATATGCCATTTAAAGTCAAATTATATTTTTTAGGTATGAGATTTTTCAACTATTTTACCTCCCTATGAATAATTTACTTCAATATAATATGAATTAAAAATTTACTGTGATACAATAAAATAAAATACAAATGAAAAACAAGTCTATAATAATATGTTGATGAGAGGTGTTAAAATTGAATTTAAATGAAATTTCGGCACAAACTAAAGAAGTTATAGAAGAACTATTGGATATTGCTAATGTAAAAAGCGGTGGGCTATTTGTATTAGGAGGCAGTACTAGCGAAGTTATAGGTAAAAAAGTTGGAACATCAGGAAGTCTCGACATTGCAAAGGCAATCGTCGACCCTATTATGGAATCTATAAAGAAAAGAAATTTGTACCTAGCAATCCAAGGGTGTGAACATTTAAACAGGGCACTTCTTGTAGAAGAGGAAGCGATGATAAAATATAATCTTGATGAAGTTTCTGTTATACCACAGGTGCATGCCGGAGGATCCCTACAAACATATTCTTACGATATATTTGAAAAGCCAGTAATGGTAGAGAATTTGAAAGGTTTAGCACATGCTGGGCTTGACATAGGACTTGTGTTAATCGGCATGCATTTAAGGCCTGTTGCGGTTCCTGTAAGGTTAAGACGAAATAAGATTGGTGATGCAATCATCGTCGCAGCAAGGACACGCCCTAAATTAATCGGCGGTGAAAGAGCTATATATAAAAAGTGATAGTAATATGAAAAGCCGCTCACAGGGGGAAAATAAGGGCGCGTATAAACAACGCACCCATATTTTTTATTTTTCTACTCTTAGGTATCTTACTAAAATCGATGCTACTTGCGCTCTTGTGAGGTTTTCGTCTGGGTTGAAATATCCATTGTTGCCTGTCATTATATTTAAACCGTATACTATAGCAACATATCCTTTTAAAGAATTATCTATTTTGTATGCATCTTTTAAGTAATCTAATGTGTAGATGCCATTTATGTCGGCAACATATTTTAGTCCAAGGCTTCTAACGATAAATTTTGCTGCCTCTTGTCGAGTTACTTTAGAATCAGGCTTTTTCTCACTTTCCGTAATGATTTTACTATTAATTGCTACGTTGTAGTAATTGTCGTAATTTTCATCCTCATTTGATGTCAGTGGTATTATTACGTTATTTGGCTGCAGTGATTTTACCAGCATCTTTATAAAATCTTTTTGCAGTATATAGTTGTTTGGCATGTATTTGCCATCTTTTCCGTCTGCTATTCCAAATTGAGCCAACAATAAAATATCTTTTTCTGCCCAATTTCCTGCAATATCAGTAAACTGTTTATTTTCGTTTTTAAGTATAGGCTTACCTGAATAATCTATATAAGCACCTGAGTTTGCGTCTATTAAGCCATCGAAGTTTGTCAATTGATATACAAGTCTTATATCTTTTGAATTACTTTGATAAACTTTATCTGGAGCGTAATAAATTATATAGCTAAGTTGAAAATCGCTGTTATTAAATAACGTTTTGTAAGCATCATCAAGGCTGATTACATTTTTATTGTCAGGTAGCTTTACATCAGTCCAACTTAAATTATATGTTATTATATCGCCAGTATACTTGTTGACGCCTATATTTATTGAGTTAAATGGGCATGGTATTCCGTTTGCTTTGTAGATGTAATTAAATGTTGTGTATGGTGAATTATCATCTTCAGATGCGGGGTTATCTTGATATTCCATTTGCTTAAATTTTTCTGGCTGTATTTCATTAAGATAATTTTCTGCTATACTTTTAAGTTGATCTTTTGTATATTTTGGACTCTTACCTTGTACATTATTTTCATTACTATCGTTTCTGTAAAATGTTTTTAGTTCACCTGTTGTTGCATCTATTGCCGCAGATATATAATTGTAGTTGTTTCCCTCAGAGTAAGTCCAACTGAAATTCCAAGTTGCGCTATTGGAATTTGAATTATTTTTGTAAAGAGCAGAGCTGGTAAGGCTGTATTGGGATCCGATTGTAAATGGCAGCTTTTCCTTTGCTAATTCAATTGCCTTGTCCTTTGAGATGTATTTTGAGATATCGTCTACAGCTTTTTGTTCTTCAGGCGATAATGCTTGAGAACTATCTGATTTAGCCCCCATTCCGCCCATATAGGGACCGTAATAACCTTGGTGCAAAATTTTACCTGTAATTGCATCTATAGGCTGATTGTTGACAAGGCTGTAGACCAATATAGCTTGTGGTTCTGATTCATTATTGCCATATACATCTGTATAAACAAGATTGTACTGCAGACGCAAACTATTATTGTCCTTGTATATTTGAATTGCTTTGTCTTTTGAAATAGCTGATTTTGGATCAGGGAAATTGTAGTCACTGCCCCAAGTTAAATAATATGACTGAATATCTAAAGTGTTTTTATTTATTTCTACAGTTATTTGATTATCTTGAAGTGGGATTCCATTGACTATTCGGATGAAATTAAATGAATAGGTTGTGCTGTATGCAATCTTAGGACTTAGTCCAAGATAATCGTCACTTTCTTGTTCTTTTGTTTGTTTAAATTTTTCTGGGACAATTTTGTTTAAAAAGTCAATTGCAATTTTTTTTGCTTCTTCCCTTGAATGCTTTGGTATAATGCTTGATGGCGTATTATCTGGTTTGTAAAAATTGTAGCTTATTATTTCACCAGTATCAGCATCTACACTGACATTTATGGTGCCATTTGTGCTGGATGACCACGTCAAATACCATGTGTTATTGTTGTCGCTTTCGTTGTAGTTGGAATTAAAGTTGTATCCAGTGCTTGAGATATTTAGTTTTTCTTTAGCAATTTCTATTGCTTGTTTAAGCTCAATTTTGCTATTGGTTTGTGCAAAACCGATTGAAGGAATCGCTACTGCAAATATCAACACAATAACCAGCAAATAGGATAAAAACTTTCTCATTGTTGAACCTCCTTTTCTTCTTTATTTTAGACTCTTCTTCTCTCCTTTTAGTTAGACGAAAAATATATGTAAAAGTTCCCAATAAAAATAAGGAAGGGTTAACTTCCTCTGATTATATTCCAGATATTAGGATCTTCTTGACCAAGTCTCCAGACGGCTATGCCGGATAAGTTGTATTGTGAAATCAAGGGTAGTTTGGCTTGAAAGCTTCTAGAGTCTTCAAACCATACTGTGTGTTTTACAGAGTCGATTGTATATGTGTATGTGGATTCTTGGGCGGTTTCGTCATATATTATCGTTGCACCAAGATTTTTAGCAGTTTCTATTGCTTGTGAGTAAGATAATGTTCTGGGATAATTAGAACCTTCTGCCCAGTCATAGCCGTATACAGCCATTCCAAGCCAAATTTTTCTTGGTGGTATAGCTGTAACAGCGTAATTTAGAACGCTGCGTACGAAACCTATCGATGCAATTGGCCCTGGATTGGAAAAATGTTCGTCGTATGCTAAAATATATGCCTGATCCGTAAATTGACCTAATATGGAGTACTGAAAAGCTCCTGAAAAAGGATGGCGCGGATTGTCTTCTATTTCTGCTGGCAATGAAATTGTCACGATTTTTTCAGCATTTTTAAGAGAGTTATACAGGTTTTCCATAAATGCATTTAGATTGTTTCTGTCTTCGGGAGGTACAAACTCAAAATCGATATTTATTCCAGGGTAATTATTGTACAATGCGAGATTCGTTATATTTGATATTAATGTATTTCTTAAATGTATATTTGATAAAAGGTCGTGTATAAGCTGAGATTTCTTAGGATCTGAGTAGTTGTGAATAATAGGGAAAATGGGCAGGTCATTTTGCAATGCAATATTTTTGACTTCTTGCGATGACATATCTGCTAACGCTCCGTCTGATTTTACTCCATACCAAAAAGGGATAAGAGTCGTTATGTCGCGGGCATGTTCATTTAAATCATCGATAGCACCTGGCGCTATATCAAAATACCATTTATTGTCCATAGCTACACCTCCTAAAATATTATATTCTATAATACGCTATGAAATTTTCTTTGTGATTTAATCTGATTCGTTAAAATTTGCTTTCCAAAAACATTTATGTTGGGTATAATTTATAGTAAGTATTTAATACAAAGTAGAAAATTGTTTTGCAAAAGGGGGTGTATTTTTTATTATACATTGTTTTTAAGCAATAATATTTTGTGTTTTTGTTAATCTGCTAAAAATTATAAAATTGATTTGTGAAAAAGGAGGTCTCAATGTGGATAAAAGATTGTACCGCTCTAGAAATCAGGTTATTATCGGTGGTGTCTGCGGAGGGATAGCTGAGTACTTTGACATTGATGTGACGATTGTAAGACTTATATGGGCTTTAATTGCTTTAGTAGGTGGTACCGGTGTTTTGCTTTATATAATAGCGTGGATTGTTGTGCCTGAAAATCCATATCAGCTTAAAAATAGCGATTTTAATTCTAGCGATGTTAATGAAGTAAAAGATACAGAAAACGCAAAGGTAGTGTCAAGTGGAAAGAGAAGTGGTGAAATCTTTGGATGGATTTTAATCGCAGTTGGCATATACCTTCTTGCTAGGACTTTTATCCCATGGTTTTATTTAAAGCTTTTTTGGCCTGTTATTCTCATTGCATTTGGACTTTTGTTTGTGTTTAAAAAATAGTGAACTAAAAATATCGGGTATTCCCGATATTTTTACCATTTATCAAATAAATCTAGCTTTTTGGCAATGAAGTACAACAAAAGTATAATAATCAGCAGTATTAGTCCACCAAAAAAGCCTATTGCTTGTTTTGGTACGACCAGTGTTGATAGAAGAACTGTAATTATTAATACAATCGTAAACCATGGTCTTAGAGGGAAGCCATACTTTTGGCGTTCAAAGTATTCAGGATTTTTATCTTTAAGTATTGGTCTGTATTTTATAAACGTGTATAAAATAATTATCCAGTTAAAAAATTGTATAAAACCGGTGGCGCTTGTTATATATTCATATACATCTTTTGGAAGAATGTATGAAAGTATGACTGCTGTTAATAAACCTACACTGCTAAATAAAAGTGCATAAATTGGCACATCTCTTTTTGTCACTTTGCTTAAAAAAGTTGGAGCAAATCTTCCTTTACCTAAGGAATACATGACTTGTGTCACACCATACATGGCACCATTCATAGTAGTCAGTGCAGCCGTAAGTATTACAAAATTCATTATGGAGTCTATGTAAGGTATATTGGTAAACGAAAGTAGCTTATTAAATGGGCTTTCTTTTGTAGAAACTTTATACCATGGGATTACGCCTAGCAGGACGGCAATTGACGAAAGGTATAAAGTCGACAGAAATAAAACAATATATTTTCTGGCTATAGGTACATATTTTTTTGGCTTTTTTGTTTTAGATGCTGTCATTGCAGTGACTTCGACGCCACCGAATGGTATTAGGGACATCAACATTGCTCCTAAGAAGCCTTTTATGCCGTTTGGTGCTAAACCTCCATGGATAAAATAGTTTTTAACACCTATTTCACTTTTACTGCCAAAAAATCCCAAAAGCGTCAAGATTCCAACTATAGTTATTATAAATAGTGCAGATATCTTGATGGTAGAAAACCACGACTCGATTGTGCCGAAATTCTTTGTGCCTAAAGCATTTACAAACAGAACCATAACAGAATATATTAAAGCGAAAATCCACAATGGTACATTAGGAAACCAGAATTTGGTGAATATTGCTGATGCTGTTACTTCGCTGGACATTATGAATACACCTGCAGTCCAATAAACCCATCCACTTAAAAAGCCACCTATGTCACCTAGTGCTTCTTCAGCATAAACTCTAAACGAGCCGTCAACAGGATTTGCAACGATCATTTCTGATAATGCGCAGAAAACTTCAGACATTATAAAAGCAGATATTCCATAATCTAATAAAACTATAGGTCCTGCAGTATGTATTGCAATGCCACTTGCTAGAAAAAAACCGGCACCAAGTATTCCACCTACACCTACTAAAACAAGTTCATTTACAGATAAATTACCACTTTCCAAATTAAATACGCCTCCAATTATATATGAATTAGACCCTTACATATTACCTTTTTATTATTTGTAAGATTAAGTATTTTATTAACTTGAAATTAATTTATATATAATGTAAAATTTCATTTATCAAATTTATTTCTGGAGGGAAATTTATGAAGTATTATATTTTTGACAAATTCAGCAGATTTGTATTGTATTTTTTGACGTTGCTTATTTTAATAAGCGTAGCCCTATTGTTTGTATACGTATTTGTAGATGTTAATATTAAGGGGTTTAATATTGAATTATCAATTCTCTGGTGGGTGCTGTACATAATTTTGTTGATGGTATTATCTATTATATTATTTTCAATCGGGATTTCTCAAATTATTTTATTAGAAGATTATCTTGTCATATCATTAGGTATTATGGGCTTTGTCAGAATAAGATATGATAATATTGCATATATAAGTGAAGCAGGGAATAGAAATATGTACAGAAGAGGTATTCATGTTTTTGATAGTATATGTAGCATGATAGTGTCTAAAAAGAATTTGCTAGAGATTGAATTAAAATCCCCTGTAAAAATTTATTACTTCTTATTTTTCGAAAGATATGCAGCTAAAATTGTATTTTCTACACCTGATTCAAAAAAATTAAAAGAAGAGATTAAAAACAAAATATGATTCATATTTTCATAAATTTTATCATAAATAAAGTAATAGGCGTGGCGACGGTAAGTTTTGCGCTTTTATTATCGATAAAATTTGTGAAAAGAGGTGTAAAGTTGCAGATTAAAAGAAGATGTTCTATAACTTTGATATTGATTTTTATTTTTGCACTTGCAAACACATGTTATGGTTTTGCAAGTACTATAACAGTAAATATCCCTTCTAGAACGATATATTTTGTTTCTCAAAGCGTGTCAAAACTTTATCCCATTGCAGTTGGTAAAATTGTGTCTACATCCCCATTAGGAACGTACAGGATTATAAATAAACAGGTAAACCCCACATGGATATCGCCATGGAATGGTCAAGTAGTTCCATCTGGTCCTAATAACCCACTTGGGTATAGATGGATAGGATTTTACAGCGATTATGGCATACATGGAAATAATATGCCATCATCTATAGGCACTTTAGCATCGTCAGGATGCATAAGGATGTATGAATCAGATGTAGAAGAAATTTATGAAATGGTCAATTACGGTGACATTGTCAATGTCGTGTATCAAACGATGTTTGCAAAGACATCTCCAACAGGTGGTAAAGCGCTGTTTGTATATCCCGACTTCTATAAAAAAGGTTTAAATACGAGGCAGTTAATCAAGAAAGAATTAAGTGATGAAGGTATAAAAGTAAGCGATGATACTTTTGATAAATTATATAAATACATAAACATCAGCGATCCTTTGGTATTTTCAGAAGGATACAAGGTCATCCACAATAACGAACTTGTAAGCGATGATGTGTATGTATCGGATAAAGGTCAGCTTTACATAAATGTTAGTGATATCAAAGGTTTTTTCAACATTGACGACGAAAAAATTAAAAGTTTGAATTTAATTTTAATCGATGATAAGAATTATGCAAATATTAGTGATATAGGAAATGTGACGGGAGTAAAGTTCAGCATCGACGACAATATAAAGACGATTAAGATGATGGGCAACATCATTTACTATGAAGGCAAGTTTTTACACACAACTGATTATGCTGACTATCAAGATAGAGACATATATATTCCAATTAAAGAATTTTGCAATATGACAGGTCACAAGGTTGAATGGGGTGAACATAAAGGGGTAACTATCGATGGCAATCCAGTTAAATATAAAATATATAATAGCAAATCTTATATAAATCAAAAAGACTTGAAAAGTATGTATGGACTAAATATAATAGTTGATTCATCATCAAACAAAATATATATTAAGCGTCAGTAGCGCTTATTTTTTTGTGCTTTTTGACTTTTCTGATAGAATAAAAATAACTAAAATTTTGGAACTTATCTTTTGTATTTTCGTCATATTTATTGAGGGGAGGTCTTATGATTGGATGAAAAACAGCTCCTTTTAAAGGCACAAGAAGGAGATATCGAATCATTTGAAAACGTAATAAGCACTTATCAAAATTATATATATAATGTCATATACAGGCTTGTAGATGTCAAAGAAGATGCTTTGGATTTAACACAGGAGACCCTTATAAAGGCCTATATAAATTTAAAAAAATTCAAAGGCAACAGTGAATTTAAGACATGGCTTTATCGAATTGCTGTCAATGTTTCACTTGATTTTATTAGAAAGAAAAAAGGTGTTGAGGAACATTTGGAAGAAATAAGTGATTTTAGAACCCCTGAGAATATCTTCGATGATAAAGTTACTAGAAAGATTATAATAGATGAGTTGAATAAACTAAAAAGTGAGTACAAGACTGTCTTAATACTCAGAGATATAGAAGGACTTACATACAATGAAATAGCGGAAATAACAAATACAAATATTGGGACGGTAAAGTCTAGAATATCAAGAGCGAGAAATATTCTTAAAGAAAATTTAAAAAAGATACCGGGGTTTATAAATGTTGTTGAAGAAAGGGGGCAAATATAATGCAGTGCAGTAAGGTCAAGAAATTGATTAACTTTTATATCGATGAAGAGTTAAGCAAAAGACAGATGGAAGAGGTAAAGGGTCATTTAGCCTTATGTACAGAATGTAAAAATGATTATTACGAGTTAATGTCTGTGAAGGAGTTTTTACAGAATATGCCTCCTGTAGAATTGCCAAGCAACTTCAATGATATGCTGCACGCTAAATTACTAGAAGAAAAGAAAAACTTAGAATCAGGGCAAAGCTACAAAAAATTAGGGAAGAGGAAATTTATAATTGCTTTTGCTGTATTTGCATCACTATTTATATTGTCACTTGGATTTAAACTTTTTGAGAATAAAATAAATAATGTCGGTGTTACTGAAACTGCTCTTAGTACAAAAAGTGCTGTAAATTATTCTTCACAGACTTCCATAAGCAGTGGTAAAGTTGCGTCTGATTTAAAAAAAGATGTATCACAGGCTAATGCATCTGATTTAAATAGAGGATTGGATGCGAACTATAAAAGAAAAATAACTAAGGATGCGACAATTTCCATTGAAACAGACAGTGCAGATGAATGCTATAATAAGATATTAAACATAAGCAAGCAATATAATGGGTATATTGAAAGTTCAAGTGAAAGCAGCACAAGCGATAATAAAAAAACGATAAACGTCGTATTAAAAATACCTTCAAATGATTTTGAAGATGTCATTGCAAGTATTAAATCCTTAGGCGACGTTAAAACAATAAGAATTAATAGCAATGATATAACAGAACAATACTATGATGTGGAGTCTAGAATAAAAAATCTCGAAATACAAGAAGAGAAATTGCAGGAGTTGTTGAAAAAAGCAAGTAATATTTCCGATATACTGCAAGTTGAAGATAAATTAAATGAAGTGATGACACAGATTGATTCATATAAGAATCAAATAAAGATATGGGACAATATGACCAGCATGAGCACAATCAATTTGACATTTGTATCGACTAAGCCACAAACAAAAATCAGCAAAATTTTCAGTACAAGTTTTTTAAATGATATATTGAATGCTGGTTCTAAAAGTCTTAATATATTTTTTGAATTTTTAAAATATGTATTTATAATATCCATATATTTATTGCCGTTTTCAATATTGGCATATTTAATTTATGTAGGATATAAATTGTTTAAAAAATAATTATGGACAATTTACATCCTCTTTTTTTTGCGGTATATTAGATTACAAGAAGTTAAATAGGAGTGAGCGTATGTCAAAATTTTTAATCATAGACGGAAATAGCTTAATGT
Organism: Thermoanaerobacterium sp. CMT5567-10; assembly: GCF_030534315.2. Lineage (NCBI taxonomy): Bacteria > Bacillati > Bacillota > Clostridia > Thermoanaerobacterales > Thermoanaerobacteraceae > Thermoanaerobacterium > Thermoanaerobacterium sp. CMT5567-10. Next base: position 419,374 of record NZ_CP130558.2, on the reverse strand, counting down.
ACAGAGCGTATTTTGCGCTTCCAGATTTAATGAACAGTGAAGGACTGCATACAAATGCCATATACGGTTTTTCAATGATGCTGATTAAACTGCTTGATGAAGAAAGACCTGATTATATAGCTGTTGCATTTGATAAAAAAGCTCCAACTTTTAGGCATAAAGAGTACAGTGCTTATAAAGGCACCAGACAGTCTATGCCTGAGGAACTTATTGAGCAGGTGGATATTTTAAAAGATGTTATCAATGCATTTAATATAAAGACAATTGAGATTGAAGGATTTGAAGCAGATGATATAATAGGTACTGTATCTAAAATTGCATCTGAAAATGGCTTAAAAGTATTGATTGTCACTGGTGATAGGGATGCACTTCAACTTGTATCAAACGATGTGAAAGTGAAGATATGCAAAAAAGGCATAACTCAGATGGAGGAATACGATGAAAGGGCAGTCATTGAGAGGTATGAGGTTACTCCACGCCAGTTTATTGATTTAAAGGGCCTTATGGGTGATAAATCTGACAATATTCCTGGCGTGCCTAATATAGGAGAAAAGACAGCGATAAAACTTATTAAAGAATTTGGCTCTATCGAGAATGTCCTTATGAATACTGATAAATTAAAAGGAAAAATAAGAGAAAATATTGAAAATAATACAGAAATGGCTGTGCTAAGTAAAAAACTTGCTACTATAGAGAGAAATGTTCCAATTGAAATAGATTTAAGCGAATACCAAATGAAGGATTATGATAGAGAAAAATTAATAGATTTATTTGAGAAGTTGGAGTTTACCAGTTTAATTAATGACCTAAAAAAAGATGCTGATGATATTAGAGAAGTCAAAGAGTGGCCTGTAAGAGACTTTAAATATGTAAGAGAGCTGCTAAAGAGAGAAGATACAGTATCATTTTATCCATTAATACTTGAAGGCGAAGTAAAAGCTGTATCATTTGCCACTGATGATGAAATATTTTTTGTTGAAGTAGATGACTATGAAGAATTTAAATTATTAGATAATGAGAAGTTTGCACTTATATGTCATGATATAAAAGACTTTTTTGTTAATCTTTCATACCATGGTATTGAGCTAAAATGTAAATTTTACGATACTGCAATAATGACTTATCTGCTAAATCCGTCGGAATCCAATTACGACATAGGCCGTGTCTTAAAGAAGTATTTAAAAGAGGACATACCTAATATTGAAGATATACTAGGAAAAGGCAAAAGCAAAAAGAGTTACGATGACATAGATAAGAAGCTTTTAATTGATTATCTGTGTGCTACTGCATCTAAATTATCTAAATTAAAAGATAAACTAATGTCCTTTATAAAAGAAATGGAAATGGAAGAGCTTCTTAATAATGTTGAGCTTCCGCTGGTAGAAGTGCTAAAATCTATGGAGGTATATGGATTTACATTAGATAAAGATGTCTTAAAAGATTTATCGAAAGAGATAGATGAAAAGACAGATAAAATAATAAAAGACATATATGACGCTGCAGGATATGAATTTAATATAAATTCTACCAAACAGTTATCAGAGTTTTTGTTTGATAAATTGAATTTGCCTGCAATAAAAAAGACTAAAACGGGATATTCCACTGATATGGAAGTTCTTGTGGAGCTTATGCCATATAATGAAATAGTTGGGGAGATAATCGAATACAGACAGCTTATGAAGCTGAAATCAACATATATAGATGGCTTCATTCCAATAATGGACAAGGATGACAAAGTTCATTCTACATTTAAGCAGATAGTTGCAGCAACGGGGAGAATCAGCTCTACAGAGCCTAATTTACAGAATATACCAGTAAGAGATGAGTTTGGCAGAAGAATAAGGAAAGCATTCATATCCAGCTTTCAAGGAGGATACATTGTATCCGCTGATTATTCACAGATAGAGTTGAGAGTTCTTGCACATCTTTCAGAGGATGAAAAGCTTATTGAGTCATTTTTAAACAATGAAGACATACATTTAAGGACAGCGTCGGAAGTGTTTAAGATCGCCCCTGAAAAAGTTACTGGTGAAATGAGAAGGCGTGCGAAAGCTGTAAATTTCGGAATCGTATATGGTATAAGCGATTATGGTCTCTCTAGAGATTTAAAGATCTCTCGCAAAGAGGCAAAAGAATATATAGACAATTATTTTGATAGGTATAAAGGAGTTAAAAATTACATCGATTCGGTAGTCAAATTTGCCAGAGAAAATGGATATGTGACGACTATTTTGAATAGAAGGAGGTATATACCGGAGATTAATTCAAAGAATTACAATCAAAGGTCATTTGGCGAGAGAATGGCGATGAATACGCCTATTCAAGGAAGTGCTGCAGATATAATAAAAATGTCAATGGTGAAAGTATACAATGAGTTAAAGGCAAGATCATTAAAATCGAAATTAATACTTCAGATTCATGATGAACTTATTGTAGATACTTCTCCTGATGAAGTTGAAATCGTCAAAGACTTATTAAAGACTATAATGGAAAATGTCATAAAACTAAGAGTTCCTTTGGTTGTAGATATTGGATGTGGTAAAAATTGGTATGATGCAAAATAAAAGTGTCTAATAGGCACTTTTACATTATATAGACAGGAGGTGCTATGATGGAGGTTATAGGATTGACGGGTGGAATTGCGTCTGGGAAAAGCACCGTATCATCGATACTTAGAAGTCTTGGGGCATTTATAATTGACGCAGATGTTGTTTCAAGAGAGATTATGATTAAAGGTACTAAAACATATAATATATTAGTTAATGAGTTTGGAAAAGAAATTTTAAGAAAAGATGGAGAAATAGACAGAAAAAAGCTTGGTAACCTTGTGTTTGCTGATAAACAGAAATTAAATAGACTAAATGAAATAACACATCCGGAAATAATAAGGAGAATAAAAGAAATAATAGAAGAAGAAAGAAAAAATGGTAAAGAGAAGGCAATTATTTTAGATGCGGCTCTTCTCATTGAAATGCGGCTTTTTAATATGGTAGATGAAGTATGGCTTGTAGTAGTAGACAAAAAAACTCAGATAAGAAGACTCATGAAAAGAGACAATTTGAATTACAATGATGCTTTGAACCGTATTAAAAGCCAGATGTCTATAGAAGACAAAATGAAGTATGCCGATTTTATCATTAATAATTGTAAGGACTTTAATGCTATAAAAAAGCAGGTTGAATTATTGTGGGGACGATTTTCAAAATAGAACATCTGGAGGTATTATATTGAAATTTAAAAAAGTCACAGTAATTATTGTAGTAATATTTACCATTTTGACAGTTTATGGCGTTAAAACCAACTGGTTTTTAAAGCAGCTATATCCTAAAAAATTCAGCCAGCAGGTATACTTTTATTCAAATCAATATGGTGTCGATCCTTATTTGGTTTTTGCTATGATAAAGGCAGAGAGCAATTTTAATCCTGACATTGTTTCCAGTAAAGGTGCTATAGGCCTTATGCAGGTCATTCCTGAGACAGGAATTTGGGTGGCGAATTACATAGGTATAAAAAATTTTAATGTAAATATGCTGTATAATCCCGATTATAACATAAACATAGGGACGTGGTATCTAAAATATCTTTTAAAACAATTTAATAACAATATCACTTTAGCAGTTGCAGCATATAATGGTGGAAGCGGCAATGTTTCAAATTGGTTGAAGGATAAAAGATATTCAGAAAATGGCAGCAATTTAAAAAAGGTACCTTTTTCAGAAACGGATAAATACATCAAAAAGGTGACTAAATACTACAAGATTTACAAGAGCTTGTATGAATAATTTGAATTGAAATTGTGAGGGGGTTATATGGATTTTGGTGTTGCGCTTCTTTCTGTCATGTTATTTTTCAGCATTGTAGGGAAAAATAACAATGTTGCAGCTGCTATTTCAATGCTTTTGCTTATTAAGCTTATGAATCTAGAAATAATTAATCAATATATATCGAAAAATGGGGTGAATCTTGGTATAATAATATTGACAATGGGAGCTCTATCTCCGCTTGCCTTGAATAAGGTATCATTAAGCGATTTTATAAATGCCTCGAAAAGCATTGAAGGCCTTATTACAATTATCGCTGGGATAATTGTGGCTGTATTGGCATCTGTAGGTCTTGATACGATGAAAGTAGACACTAATGGGGTAGTTGGCGTTTTGCTAGGCACAGTAATTGGAGTAAGCTTTTTTAAAGGTGCACCGATAGGTCCAATGATAGCTCTCGGTATAACAACTATAATACTTAAGATATTTCGATTATAGAGAGGGAGAATACATATGAAAATGATAAAGTATCTTGAAGATCTAAGGGAAGTTAAGGTGAGTGAAAATAGGGAATTTTTTTCTGCAACACATGAAGAAATAAAGAATGGCGCTACGACAGATGTATATTTTTTAAGAACACAGGATATTTTAAAACACTTAGGAATCGATGGTAAAGTCGTTACAGCAGAGATATTTGCACGAAAAAATGGAATTTTTGCAGGCTTGCCAGAAGTAAAAAGTATTTTGAAAGATAAAAATATTGAAGTATGGTCTATAAATGAAGGAGAAACATTTGAACCAAAAGAAACAGTTATGAGAATCATTGGACCTTACAATGAATTTGGGACATATGAGACCGTCATATTAGGGATACTTGCAAGCTCTTGTGGGTGGGCAACTGCAGCAAGAGAGTTAAAGGAAGCTATTCCAGATAAGCCGCTCCTTTGCTTTGGCGCAAGACACGTACATCCAGCGGTAGCACCTGTTATGGAAAGAGCTGCACTTATAGGTGGTGCAGATGATGCAAGCTGCATACTAGGAGCAAAACTTGCTGGAAAAGAACCGAAAGGAACTGTCCCACATGCAGCATTTCTGATTGCTGGTGATACACTACCTATAGCAAAAGCATACAGTGAAATAACGCCTGATGATGAGAAAATAACTATCTTAGTTGATACATTTAAGGATGAGATAGAGGAATCATTAAGAGTTGCTGAATATCTTGGCGATAGGTTATACGGAATAAGGTTAGACACACCGTCAGAAAGAGGAGGCGTTACGGCCAGCCTCGTTTATGAACTAAGACAGAGGCTTAATCAAAAAGGATACAATAACGTCAAAATTATTGTGTCTGGCGGGCTTACACCTGAAAGAATAAAAGAACTTGCATTGAGTGGTGCAGATGCATTTGGCGTTGGAAGTTATATATCAGACGCTCCACCAATAGATATGACTATGGATATTAAAGAGGTAGAAGGAGAACCTATTGCTAAAAGAGGCAGAATTCCTGGGAGAATAGAAAATAAAAAATTAAAGAGAATAATATAATCAAGCAAGAAACTTATTCTTGCTTGATTTAATATAATTTATTTTTTGCATTTTGCAATTTAATATTTTGTAATATAAGTTTATGTAGTCGTATAAAAAAGTATTGACACAAATTAAAAAACATTATATAATGACTATTGTGTTAACGATGAAGACGCGCGGGGGTGGCGGAATAGGCAGACGCGTACGTTTGAGGGGCGTATGGAGTTATCCGTGCGGGTTCAAGTCCCGCCCTCCGCACCAAAATGAAAATAGATATTTTACATAAAAGTAAGCCTTGAAGGCTTTATTTTTTATGTTTATTACCACTTTAGCATTATAAGTGACATAAATATGATAGTGATAATGGTTGTAGATGTTATAAATATAGAGGCAAGTTTTACGTTTAAATTCCTCTCATCTGAATATATTACTGCTACTAGTGCTGTTGGCATTATTGAGCCTAGCATTATGGCTTTAATTGTCATTGAAGCTGTGCTGAAGAAAAGTGGCAGTGTAATAAACAATACTATACCAGGTATGTACTTTATAATAAGGCCTTTTATCAGTGATACTAATTCGTCTTTATCTAAATTAAAATCAAGGAAGTATCCGATTACGAAAAGGGCTAAGGTAGTATTTGGCAGTGAAATTTGTTCCACCAGATTAACGATTAAGCTTGGAAACTTAAATCCCAATATATTCAAAGTAAATGCAATAATATATGTATCAAATGGAACAAAGTATAAGATTTTTTTTAAAACTTTTTTTATATCTATTTTGCTACTTTGGGAGAATACATATGCAGCAATATATGCAATTCCAAAGACGTTAAATGAGTTACCCATGTCAAACATAGCAATGTGTAAAAGTCCATTACTACCATATATCTGCTGAATAAAAGGAAATGCAAAAAGACCGATGTTGTACCCACATAGTGAAATCATAAGCGTGCCTTTAGTTTCTTTTTTTAAATTGGCATTTTTAAAAATTAAAAGCCCAATAAGAAAAGTAATAAAGCCCATGACAAATCCAGAAAATGTTAAAATGAATAGATTTGTACTTACTTTCGTAGTAAAAAATACTTTTGCAATGCTGGCAGGTAGAGTTATATATATGATGAAGTTATTTAATACCTTTCCAGTTTCATTCGGTAAAAATTTCATCTTTTTTACTGCATAGCCTAAAAAAATTATTATAATGCTTATTGATATTTTTTGAAGTATGATTATCTGACTCATCTAGATCCCCTTTCTGTATTGTTAAATAAAATTATACTATATTAGAGAGATTATTTACATAGATTGTAACAAATTTATAAATTTTTTATAAAATATATTAAGGAAATATTAAAAAAATATTAAAAAATTATTATGAAAACATTGACTTTATTAATAATATCTGATAAAATGAAAGAAACTTGTACATATTAGCAATCTTGCCGAATCCTATTTAGGTACGGAGGATTTTCATGTTTTGGGGTTAATCTGCTATAAGCAGTAGGGATACCTTCTTATTCCGCACCCGTCAACTAACTCCGGAGGCAAAAAGGAAGGAGATTAGCTATGAATTGTCGATTAAGTAAATTAGTTTTTGGTGTATCCGTTTTCGGTATGACACTTGTAGGTTCTTCAATGTTGACGCATGTTTACGCAGATAATCTTGGAACTGGCATTGTGACAGGAAATAATGTAAATATCAGAAGTGGTGGTAGTTTATCATCAAAAGTAATAACTCAATTAAATTGGAATGACGCTGTCACTGTACTTGGACAGGAAAATGGCTGGTACAATATAAAATTATCTAATGGAACTGTTGGATGGATATATGGGCAATACCTTTCTTTAAGATCATCATCTAGCACAGTGTCTAGAGGGGATGTTGATAGGAGTGTTGTTTCCAGGTTGATAGACTTTGGTAAGAAGTTTTTAGGGACTAAATATGTCTATGGTGGTGAATCACCTTCTGGATTCGATTGCTCTGGATTTACACAGTACGTCTTAAAAAGTGTAGGGATAGATCTTCCGAGAACTGCTTCAAGCCAAGCAACAGTTGGAATATATGTAGACAGAGGAAATTTACAGCCTGGTGATTTGGTGTTTTTTAAGACATTAGGTAGCAGCATAATAAATCATGCTGGTATATACATAGGGAATGGAGAGTTTATGCATGCCTCATCAGGTGCAGGAAAAGTCATGATAAGTTCACTTAACGATGGCTATTACAGCACTCACTATGCCACAGCCAGAAGAGTAATACAGTAAATAATATAGAGACAAAAAGGCACTTTCATGTGTCTTTTTTTTAATGCCTTTTGTAACTTTAATCGTTTGTTGACTATTTAGGCATATTAATATATTATAATATATTGTATAAAATTTGCTTTTATGTGGAAGGAGATAACCTAGATGGGGTTTGTAAGAGATGATATAAGGAACGTAGCTATAATAGCACATGTTGATCACGGAAAGACAACTTTAGTAGACGGAATGCTTAAGCAGAGTGGCATTTTTAGGCAAAATGAAAAAGTTGAAGAAAGAGTAATGGATTCAAATGAGCTTGAAAGAGAAAGAGGTATAACGATTCTTTCAAAAAATACTGCTATTAGGTACAATGGTGTAAAAATAAATATAGTTGATACACCTGGGCATGCAGATTTTGGCGGTGAAGTAGAGCGGGTACTAAAGATGGTTGACGGTGTATTATTACTTGTAGATGCTTTTGAAGGACCAATGCCTCAGACCAGATTTGTATTGAGCAAAGCTTTAGAGCTTAATTTAAAGCCTATTGTAGTTGTAAATAAAATCGATAGACCAGATGCCAGACCTGAAGAGGTGATTGACGAGGTTCTTGATTTGTTTATAGAGCTTGGTGCTGATGATGATCAAATTGATTTTCCTGTTGTATATGCATCTGCAAGGGAAGGGGTTGCTAAATTAAATCTAAAAGATGAATCAGTTGATTTGCGCCCACTTTTTGATACGATTTTAAAAGAGATTCCGGCACCAGAAGGCGATATAGATGACCCACTGCAACTTATTGTTACGACACTTGATTATGACGATTATATTGGGAGAATCGCTATTGGAAAAGTCGTAAGAGGCAAAATCGTATCAGGTGAAAATGTCGCTATATGTAAAAGAGATGGATCTGTACAAAATGTAAAACTGAGTAATTTATACCAATATGAAGGCTTAAAAAGGGTTCAAGTTGAGGATGCTTTGCTAGGTGATATAGTGGCTGTATCAGGTATAAGCGATATAGAAATAGGTGAAACTATAGCGGATCCTGAAAAACCTGAGCCAGTTGATTTTGTCGAGATAGAAGAACCTACAATTTCAATGACTTTCGGAGTAAATACTAGTCCCTTTGCAGGAAGAGAAGGCAAGTATGTTACATCTAGACACCTTAGAGAAAGGCTATTTAGAGAGCTTGAAACAAATGTTGCATTAAGGGTGGAAGAGACAGAGACGACAGAAGCATTTAAGGTATCTGGACGTGGTGAGCTACATCTATCTATTTTGATAGAAACCATGAGAAGAGAAGGGTATGAGCTGCAAGTATCTAAACCCACTGTTATTATAAAAGAGATAAATGGTGTCAAGCATGAGCCTATAGAGCTTGTGACGATTGACATACCTGAGGATTTTATGGGTGTGGTTATGGAGAAGATGGGCTCTAGAAAAGGGGAGCTTATGGACATGCATACATTAAAACCAGGGACGCTAAGGCTTAAGTTTAAAATACCAACAAGAGGCCTTATTGGATACCGTTCTGAATTTCTTACAGATACAAAAGGAAATGGGATAATGACGTCTGTCATTTATGATTATGAACCGTACAAAGGTGATATACCAACAAGGTCTAGAGGTTCTCTAGTGGCTTTTGAAACTGGTACAACAACTACGTATGGTCTTTACAATGCGCAGGAGAGAGGAACTCTTTTAGTTGGACCTGGTGTTGAAGTGTATGAAGGTATGATAGTTGGTGAAAATTCTAGAAGTGAGGATATAGATGTCAATGTATGCAAGAAAAAGCATGTTACTAATTTGCGTTCCGCAACTGCAGATGAGGCATTAAGGCTTTCACCTATAAGAGAGATGTCTCTTGAAGAAGCATTGGAGTTTATAGCAAATGATGAGCTTGTGGAAGTTACACCGAAAAGCATAAGGCTGAGGAAAAAGATATTAAGTGCACAGCAAAGGTATAAAAATGCAAAATATAAGCAGTAAATAATAAAAGGGTTGTCACATTACGTGCATGGCCCTTTTTTTATTTTGATAAATCATCTATGATTTTATTTATATAGTTTACTGTTTCATCATATGGTGGTATGCCACTGTATTTATCTACTGCTGCTTCCCCAGCATTGTAAGCTGCCAAAGCCAGAGTAGTATTGTTGTATTTGTTAAGCAGTTGACTTAACAACTTTGTACCACCATCAATATTTTCTTCAGGATCAAAAGGGTTGTCAATTCCTAAATATTGAGCAGTCGATGGCATTAACTGCATAAGACCAATAGCACCAGCATTTGATACAGCATACGGATTGTAATTTGATTCGGCTTTTATGACAGCATTTATCAATTCTGTACTAACTCCATATTTTTTTGAAGCTTCACTAATGTAATCAGCTATATCAGCAATCGATGTTTTGTTTACATTAACTGGTTTTACATTTGCTGATTTATTTGCTTCAGTCACATAATTATTTGTATTTACAGAGCCTTCACTTATTAAGTTATTTAAAATATCCTGAAATGAATTATTCTGGTTTGTGAGGTTTATATTTACAGGTAGCCGTGATTGGATTTCATTAAATTTGCTTTCAATCAATGAATTAATATAATCCAATTCAAAAACCTCCTTTTTTATATATAATTCGACATGAATTGAAAAAATCCTTTAACTTTTAAAAAATGAGAAAATAGTCCTAAGAAATAATTTAAAGTAGTTTAAAAAGGAATTTAAGCATTTATGTAGAATATATTTTATAGGTGATTATGGTGTATGCAAAAGAAGAAAGTAAGAAAAATGTTAAAATTAACTTAAAAAAAGGTGTTCTTTTATTATTTTTATCAATATTTGTTTCTATGTTAATAGGCTTTTTAATAACACAGTTTTTGATAAGACCTTACTTATCTAAAATAAGCAGCAGCACTAAGTACAGTTATTCTCTTAAAATTCCTCAATTAAATTATTATATTGTTAAAATAGGAGAATACGACAATGAAAGGGATGCAGACTACAATTTAAATTTGCTTATCATGAAAGGAATTTATGGGGAATCAATAAAAAGCAATGATAAATATATTTTAAGCGTAGGATATTTTATTGATAAAGATGAAGCCAATAATTTAAGTTTAAAACTTAATAAAAGTGGTATCATATCGTCTGTTGTTATAAACAATGGTCCTATTTATGAAATATCTTACGAGGAAAATTCAAAAGATGATGTAAAGATTGCATTAGATAATATAAACAGCTTTTATAATAATCTATCGCATTTATCCGAGCTGTCATATAAAATAGCTTTTGGAATTGCCAGTGAAAAAGATATAGATGAGACAGAGTTGTACTTTAAAAAATACAGTGAAGTGCCTTATAATATAAGAAGTGATAATAATTTAAAAAAAATTGTAGAGAGTACAATGGCTATTAATGGTCATATTTTAAACAATTTTAAAGATATTAAAACTTCATTTGAGCTTAATGATGGAAATGCTTATGGCTTAACACAGAAGCTGTTTATTGATTCTATAATGGAATATTATAGTAAGATGAGTTCTTTGAAATAGGGGAGTGTAGCATGAAGCTTGCGGAAGTAAGAGAAATATTAAAAGCGGAAGTTCTTTGCGGACATGAGAGATTGTCAGAAGAAGTTAATACTGCTTGCGGCGCAGACCTTATGAGTGATGTCTTAGCTTCTAAAGATGAGAAATCATTGCTGCTAACGGGACTTACAAATGTACAAGTTGTAAGGACAGCAGAAGTCTTAGGTGATATCATATGTATTGTGTTTGTAAGGGGCAAAGAACCTGGATGTGAGATTTTGGAAATGGCTGATTCTGCTTCAATTGTCGTTATGAAAACTGATTATCCTCTTTTTATTGCATGTGGCCTTTTATACAAAAATGGACTTAATTGTGGGAGTGATTCTTAATCGTGAAGCCATATATAATGGAATTTGATGTTAAAGCAAGAGATTTTTCATCTGCAGGGGAATCGTCAAGTGCATTTAGAAAGACTTTACTGATGCTTTCTGTACCATCAGATATTGTAAGAAGGGCTTCGATAGCAGCTTATGAAGCGGAGATGAATATCGTTATTCATTCATATGGTGGTAAAATGCATTTTGAAATATATTCAGATAAAATAGTTATTATAGCGGAAGATACTGGGCCAGGCATAAAAGATTTAGAACTTGCGATGACAGAAGGATATTCTACGGCTCCAAAAGAGGTAATAGAGATGGGATTTGGAGCAGGAATGGGTTTACCTAATATGAAAAGAAATGCTGATGTAATGGACATTGTCAATCATGATGAGAATGGTACCAAAATCGTCATGACAATTAATATTTAAGGTGGTTGTTTGTAATGTATATTCATTCTGTAACTCTTGATAAAGATAGATGTAAAGGATGTACAAACTGTATAAAAAGATGCCCAACAGAGGCAATACGTGTAAGAGATGGTAAAGCGAAAATAATTAAGGAAAAGTGTATTGATTGCGGTGAATGTGTTAGAGTTTGTCCATATCATGCTAAAATCGTTGTGACTGATGATACTGAGATGATGAAAAATTACAAATACAAGATAGCACTTCCTGCACCATCACTGTACGGCCAATTTAAAGACATGACAATTGGAGATATACTTGCATCTTTAAAATCATGTGGATTTGACGAAGTTTTTGAAGTCGCATACGCGGCTGATATTGTTTCATATATAACCAGAACTATAGTAAAGATAAAAAACTTTAAAAGGCCTATTATATCATCTGCATGTCCTGCAATTGTACGTCTTATACAACAGAGATTTCCATCATTGATTGACAATATTTTAGATATTATGCCACCTGTAGAAGTTGCTGGGAAAATTGCTAAAGATGAGGCAAAAAAGAAAACAGGTCTTAATGATGAGGAAATAGGAGTATTTTTCATATCACCATGTGCTGCAAAAGTGACTAGCGTAAAGAACCCCATAGGCATTAAAAAATCATATATAGACGGTGTTTTTTCAATGCATGATATATATAGCATGATTTTGGACAATAGAAGATCTCGGGATAAAAGTGTAGAGCATGCTTCATCAATGATTGGTGTTGGCTGGGCAAATACAGGTGGTGAGTCCTATGGCACATCACTGGAAAACTGCCTTTTTGTGGATGGAATCCAAAATGTGATAAATGTGCTTGAAGAGATAGAATTAGGAAAGTTAAATGATATAGATTTTTTTGAAGGACTGGCGTGTATTGGTGGATGCGTTGGAGGTCCATTAACTGTTGAAAATAACTTCGTAGCGAGAAATAGAATAATGAAGATAAAAGAAAAACTTAATAAAGAAGCTAATATCAAAAAGCATTTAGTAGCAGATTATAGGGCGTTTATGCTAAATGTAGAACTTAAAAAAAGCGATGTTTTAAATCTTGACGATGATATAGACAAAGCTATAGATAAGATGAAATTAATTGATGAAATATACAAAAATCTTCCTGGTCTTGACTGTGGTTCATGTGGATCACCTGGTTGCAGAGCCCTTGCGGAAGACATAGTTAAAGGTTATGCTAGTGAGTACGACTGTATCTTTAAATTGAAGGACAGGATTAAAATATTGGCTGAAGAGATTAATAAGTTGTCAATTAAAATTCCGCCTGTTATAGGCAGTGATAAGGAGGTAAAATCTTGAAAGTAAAAGATATTTTGAATTCGGAATTTACACTTGTGGCAGGAAGCGGTGGAATTGAAAAAGAAATAAGCAACGTCTACGTATGTGATTTATTGAGTTTTGTAATGTCTCATGTTAAAAGCGGCAGTGCATGGATAACGATACAGACTCATGTAAATGTAGTTGCTGTTGCGCTAATGACAGAAATAAGCTGTATAATTATTTGTGAAGGGGAAAAACTTGATGAAAATGCTAAAGTAAAAGCTGATGAGGAAAATATACCCGTTATTTCATTTAGTGGTACATCATATGATGCAGCAATTAGATTGAGTGAGTTGATCAAATGAAGTTTTACTACGACTTGCACATCCATTCTGCTTTATCGCCTTGTGCTGATAATGAAATGACTCCGAATAACATAGTGAATATGGCTGTGTTAAAAGGACTTGATGTGATATCAATAACTGATCACAATTCCGCAAAAAATGTAGAAGTTATTTACGAATTAAGCAAGTCTAAAGGGATAAAATTAATTCCCGGAATAGAAGTTCAGACAAAGGAAGAGGTTCATATATTATGTTATTTTTTTGATATTTTTGACTGCATAAGCTTTGGAAAAATAATTTATGACAGCTTAGAATGCATAAAAAATAACAAATCTATTTTCGGAGAACAGCTTATTATGGATGAAGATGATAACATTATTGCGGAAGAAGAAAAGCTGCTTTTAACTTCATGCGGCTATTCTATTAATGATATTTTTAAAATGATGGATGGGAAAGGTGCTGCTGTACCTGCCCATGTAGATCGTACTTCCTACAGCATCATATCAAATTTAGGGTTTATACCGAATATTTCTAATCTAAAGACGGTTGAAGTATCTTCTGATTTTAGTATAGTAGGAAATACAAGTGAATATCAAAAAAAGCACAAGACAATTTCGTCTTCTGATGCGCACCGACTAGGCGATATAAATGAAAGAATCCATTATATAGAGTGCAATGATTTTGAAAGTATCGTAGAATGGCTTTGCAGTTAATAAAAACATATCAAATTAGTCGGGATTATCAGAAAATAAAAAATTTTATTTTAAACCTGTTAAAAAATTAATTAACATATGATATAATAATCATGTCTTATTATTATATTTAAAAGTTCTAAAATTATTCAAAAGGAGGGTATTAGATGCAAGCAATTTATGAAAAATTTGACGAAGAAAAGGTAAATAAATTTAAAAAAGTAATTGACGAATTAAAAAATGTCGATGGTTCGCTGATTGCTGTTATGAATGAAGCACAAGAAATTTTTGGATATTTACCTATTGAAGTACAGCAATTTATCTCAGAAGAAATGAATGTACCGCTGACAGAAATTTTTGGTATTGCGACGTTTTATTCTAGGTTTACTTTGAAGCCATCCGGAAAGTACAAAATAGGTTTATGCCTTGGGACTGCTTGTTATGTAAAAGGTTCTGCGATGGTATTGGAAAAATTGAAAGAGAAACTTGGAATAAGTGTTGGAGATGTAACAAGCGACGGCAAGTTTTCACTTGAAGCGACTCGCTGCTTAGGTGCTTGTGGACTTGCACCGGTTATGATGATAAATGGCGAAGTCTTTGGAAGATTGACACCTGATGATGTTGATGATATTTTGAAAAAGTTTGATTAAATAAATATGAAAGAGTTGTCACTTTACATTTTAGATATTGCACAAAACAGCCTAAAGGCCGGTGCAAAAAATATTAAAATTGAACTTGACATTGATCATAGTAAGGATTTGCTTACTGTTATTGTAGATGACGATGGATGTGGTATGGAAAAGGAATTTTTACAGAAGGTTTTTGATCCTTTTACAACGACTAGAAAAGAGCGAAAAGTAGGATTAGGTTTATCGTTTTTTAAAGAGTTAGCTCAACAGTGTGGCGGAGACGCAAAAATCGAGTCTAAAAAGGGTATCGGCACTCATGTTGAAGGAACTTTTAAAATTTCTAGTGTTGATTTAATACCAATCGGTGATATACCTTCTACTATAATTTCACTGATTATTTCAGATAGTGAAGTTGAAATATTGTTTGTCATTAAAGTAGACGAGAAAATTTTTAAATTTGACACAGTTGAGATAAAAAAAGTATTGGACGGCGTGAAAATTTCTGAACCATCTGTATTAAAATGGTTGCGAGAGTATTTGACCGAAAATCTAAAATGTGTCATGGAGGTGTAAATATGAAATCAATTGAAGAGTTAGAAAAGATTAGAAGAGAAACTTTAGAGAAAGTAAATCTTCGGAAAGATAGAAATGGCATAAGGATAACTGTAGGAATGGCTACATGTGGCATAGCTGCTGGTGCGAGACCTGTAATGATGGCAATATTAGATGAACTTGGTAAAAGAAATATAACGGATGTTGTCGTTGCTGAGACAGGTTGTATTGGCATGTGCAAGTATGAGCCAATGGTTGATGTATATATTCCAGGACAAGAGAAAGTAACTTATATAAAAGTTGATGAAAACAAAGCTAGACAGATTGTAGCAGAGCATGTTGTTAATGGACATCCAATTAAAGAATGGACTATTAGTAATGTTGAATAAAGGAGGGCTGTAGATGTTATATAGATCACATGTTATGGTATGCGGTGGTACTGGATGTACATCGTCAAATTCAGATAGGATTGCAAAGTGTTTTGAAGAAGAAATTGCAAATAAAGGCCTTGATAAAGAAATTCAAGTAGTGAGGACTGGATGTTTTGGACTGTGTGAACTAGGTCCTGTTGTGGTTGTATATCCCGAAGGTGTTTTTTACAGCCGTGTTAAAGAAGAATATGTTCCTGAAATTGTTGAAGAACATTTACTAAAAGGAAGAATTGTAAAAAAATATCTTTATGGCGAAAGCGTAACAGAAGAAGGAATAAAGCCTCTAGAAGAAACTGGATTCTTTAAAAAACAGCAAAGAGTGGCCTTGAGAAACTGCGGACTTATAAATCCGGAAGATATAAAAGAAGCAATTGCATTTGATGGATATAAAGCTTTGGCAAAAGTTTTGACAGAAATGACTCCGGAAGAAGTTATATCGGAAATTAAGAAATCAGGGTTAAGAGGTAGAGGTGGTGGTGGCTTCCCTACTGGTGTGAAATGGGAATTTGCTTATAACCAGAAGGAGACACCAAAATACGTCGTTTGTAATGCTGATGAAGGGGACCCTGGTGCATTCATGGACAGAAGTGTGTTAGAGGGAGATCCTCACAGCGTCTTAGAAGCTATGGCGATAGCAGGGTATGCAATAGGAGCTAACCATGGTTATATTTATGTTAGGGCTGAATATCCTTTGGCGGTAAAAAGACTTCAGATTGCTATCGATCAAGCTAGAGAATATGGACTTTTAGGTAAAAATATTTTTAATACAGGATTTGACTTCGATATTGAAATAAGGCTTGGAGCAGGAGCTTTTGTATGCGGTGAAGAGACAGCACTTCTAAATTCTGTTATGGGAAAACGCGGTGAACCAAGACCAAGACCTCCATTCCCTGCTGTAAAAGGTGTATGGGAGAAACCGACGATTATCAACAATGTTGAAACTTATGCGAACATTCCAGCAATTATACTAAAAGGTGCAGAATGGTTCTCAAGTATAGGAACTGAAAAATCAAAGGGTACTAAAGTTTTTGCTCTTGGCGGAAAGATAAACAACACAGGATTAGTAGAAATTCCTATGGGTACAACGCTTCGCGAAATCATATTTGAAATAGGTGGGGGAATTCCTAACGGTAAAAAGTTTAAGGCAGCTCAGACTGGTGGTCCTTCCGGTGGATGTATTCCAGCAGAGCATCTAGACACACCTATTGATTACGATTCGCTTTTAAGCATAGGATCAATGATGGGTTCTGGCGGCCTTATTGTGATGGATGAAGATAATTGCATGGTCGATATAGCAAAATTCTTCCTAGAATTCACAGTTGACGAATCATGTGGTAAATGTTCACCTTGCCGTATAGGTACGAGAAGGATGCTTGAATTGCTAAATAAGATTACATCTGGAAAGGGTGAAGAGGGAGACATTGAAAAACTTGAAACTCTTGCCAATTCCATAAAAGCATCTTCACTATGTGGACTTGGTCAGACTGCACCAAACCCTGTTCTTTCGACGCTTAGGTATTTCAGAGATGAATATGAGGCTCATATAAAAGAGAAGAGATGTCCTGCTGGTGTGTGTCAGGCGCTTTTGAGATTTAGAATTGATCCTGAAAAGTGTAAAGGATGCGGAATATGTGCTAAAAACTGTCCTACAAATGCTATTTCAGGAAAAATAAAACAGCCGCATGTTATTGATCAAAATAAGTGCATTAAATGCGGAACATGTATGGATAAGTGTCCATTTGATGCTATATACAAGAAGTAGTAATGAAAGGAGTGCGAAATATGGATAAAGTTCGAATAACTATAGATGGAATTCCTGTAGAAGTGCCTGCTAATTATACAGTATTACAGGCTGCAAAATATGCGAATATTGAGATTCCCACATTATGTTATCTGGAAGAAATTAACGAAATAGGTGCATGTAGACTATGTGTAGTTGAGATAAAAGGAGTTAGAAATTTACAAGCATCATGCGTTTATCCCGTTAGCGATGGAATGGAAATTTTCACAAATACACCTCGCGTACGGGAAGCAAGGCGTTCCAACTTAGAGTTGATATTATCTGCGCATGATAGAAGCTGTCTGACATGTGTTAGAAGTGGAAACTGTGAATTGCAAGAATTAAGCAGAAAGTTTGGAATTGATGAAATTAGGTTTATGGGAGAAAATATAAAATATCCAAAAGATGATTCATCTCCTTCAATTGTTAGGGATCCAAATAAATGTGTTTTGTGCAGAAGATGTGTCGCTACATGCAATAATGTACAAAATGTTTTTGCAATTGGTATGGTCAATAGAGGATTTAAAACAATTGTTGCTCCTTCGTTTGATAGAAGCTTGAATGATTCACCATGTATTAGCTGTGGACAATGCATTGAAGCTTGCCCTGTTGGAGCTATTTACGAAAAGGATCACACAAAAATGGTTTACGATGCGCTTTTAGATGAGAAAAAGTATGTTGTGGTTCAAACTGCTCCAGCTGTAAGAGTTGCACTTGGCGAAGAATTTGGACTGCCTTATGGTTCAATAGTGACAGGGAAAATGGTGTCAGCTTTGAAAAGATTAGGATTTGATAAAGTGTTTGATACGGACTTTGCTGCTGATTTAACAATTATAGAAGAAGGTAATGAGCTTTTAAAGAGGATTAATGAAGGCGGCAAGCTTCCTATGATAACATCCTGCAGTCCGGGGTGGATAAATTACTGTGAAAGATATTATCCTGAATTTATTGAAAATCTTTCAACATGCAAATCGCCTCATATGATGATGGGTGCTATAATCAAGAGCTATTTTGCTGAAAAGGAAGGAATAGATCCGAAAGATATATTTGTTGTATCAATTATGCCGTGTACAGCAAAGAAGTATGAAATAGACAGACCGCAAATGATGACAGATGGTATGAAGGACGTTGACGCTGTTTTAACTACAAGAGAATTAGCACGTATGATAAAACAATCTGGAATAGACTTTGTCAACTTACCTGACAGCGAATACGACAATCCGCTTGGAGAATCAACTGGTGCTGGTGTAATATTTGGAGCAACAGGTGGCGTTATGGAAGCAGCATTAAGAACTGTTGCTGATATTGTTGAAGGTAAAGACATTGAAAATTTTGAGTACAAAGAAGTAAGGGGATTAGAAGGAATAAGAGAAGCAAATATAAATATAGGCGGGAAAGAAATAAAAGTGGCCATAGCAAATGGAACAGGAAATGCAAAAAAATTATTAGATAAGATAAAAAATGGTGAAGCAGAGTACCACTTCATAGAAGTCATGGGATGCCCCGGTGGTTGTATAATGGGCGGTGGTCAGCCAATTCACAATCCAAATGAAAAAGAATTGGTAAGAAACAAGAGATTGAATGCAATATATGAAGCTGATAAAGATTTGCCAATCAGAAAGTCTCATAAAAATCCTATGATAACGAAACTGTATGAGGAATTTTTAATAAGTCCACTTGGTGAGAAATCTCATCACTTACTCCATACTAGTTACAGCAAGAAGGAATTATATCCCATGAATGATTAGATGATGGGCCCCCCAGTTGGGGGCTTTTTTTACCATAAATAACATATTAAAAAAAGATTAGATTGTGTCGAAATACATTATATTTATGATATAATTAAAAGGAAAAGTTTTAAAACGACGTGAAATCATAGAAAATAAATAAAAGGAGTGGGAGAATGAAGAGAAGCAAGGGATTGGGGACGTTGTTTTTTTTGCTGATTGTAGGTCTTCTTTTAGGCGGATTTGTTGGAGACTTCCTTGCTAAGTATGTCCAAGTTTTTTCATACCAACAAACAATAGGAATGAGTAGTCCAATAAATATCGACCTTAATTTTATCAAAATATCGTTTATGTTGGCATTTAAGTTTAATCTAGGTACAGCATTAGGTCTTATAATTGCTATATTTTCATATTACAAAGTAAAATAATTGACATTATGCGAAAGGAAAGTAATTGTATATGAAGATTGTTCTTGCATCAAATTCTCCTAGGCGACGGGAGATACTTTCAAACATTGGTCTTGACTTTGATGTGATACCTAGCAATATAGCAGAAGAAACAAAAGAGAAAGAACCAGAAAATATTGTTATGGATTTGTCAAGAAAAAAAGCATTATGCGTTGCTGAGAAATTGGATGATGATTCAATCGTTATAGGAGCAGATACAGTTGTTGTCATAGATGGTGAAATACTAGGCAAACCTAAGGACAAGGGTGAAGCATTTTCCATGCTTAGGAAGCTATCTGGAAGATGGCATAAGGTATATACTGGAGTTTCAGTGGTTTCACTAAAAAATCGCAAATTTATTAATGATTATGAATCGACCGATGTTTATATTAAGAATCTCAGCAATGACATGATCTTAAATTATATAGAAAAAGGTGAATGTTTAGATAAAGCAGGTTCATATGCTATTCAAGGCTATGGGGCATTGATTGTAGAGAGAATAAATGGTGATTATTTCAATGTTGTTGGACTGCCTATATCGAAATTGTACGATATATTTTTAAATGAATTTAATATAAACCTGCTATAAGGGGGATAAGTGTGGGAGAGGAATCACGTATTACAATAAAGGATTTACCTGAAGATGATAGACCAAGAGAAAGATTAATTAAATATGGTCCATCGGTATTGTCAAATGCTGAACTAATGGCTATAATTATAGGGACAGGAAATAGAGATGAGAGTGCAATAATGCTTTCACAAAGATTGCTTAGTGAAGGTAATGGTCTTAAATATCTTCTTGATACTGGGGTAGAAAGGCTTTCAGAAATCAAAGGAATTGGATTGGCGAAGGCTGCAAAAATAAAGGCAGCTATTGAGCTTGGTAGAAGATTGGCTCTTGCGGGGTACAGTGATGGTTACATTATAAAAAAGCCTGATGATGTCATAAGTTTACTGATGGATGAAATGCGATATCTAAATAAAGAATATTTTAAAGTGGTTATGCTGAATGTAAAAAACAAGGTGATTGCGGTTGACACTGTTTCAATAGGAAGTTTAAATACTTCTATAGTGCATCCAAGAGAAGTATTTAAAGCTGCTATCGAAAGGTCCGCATCTTCTATAATCATGGTTCATAATCATCCAAGTGGTGATCCAACCCCCAGCAGAGAAGATATTGAAGTGTCAGATAGGATTTTTAAAAGTGGCAATTTGTTAGGAATCAAAGTTTTGGATCATATTATTATTGGTGATGGAATAGGTATAAGTTTGAAAGAAAGAGGTTATTATGATTTTGATAAGTAAGGAAGGAGTTATAAATAGGATGAAAGGATTTTCTAGGGATATAGGTATTGATCTTGGAACTGCAACAACACTTGTTTATGTTCAAGGAAAGGGAATAGTTTTAAGGGAACCTTCTGTTGTAGCAATAAAAAACGATACACATACTGTATTGGCTGTAGGCGAAGAAGCTAAAAAGATGGTGGGAAGAACACCAGGGAATATAGTTGCTATAAGACCTATGAGAGACGGAGTTATAGCTGATTTTGATATAACAAAGATGATGCTGGATCATTTTATAGGAAAAGTGAATCCGCGAAAGGGATTATTTAGACCCAGGGTAATAGTAGGAATTCCGTCAGGAGTCACAGAAGTTGAAAAAAGAGCAGTTATTGAAGCCTCACTTCAAGCAGGAGCAAAAGAAGCGCATACTGTGGAAGAACCAATGGCAGCAGCTATAGGTGCTGGTTTGCCTGTGGAAGAGCCGACTGGAAGCATGGTAGTTGATATAGGTGGAGGTACAACAGACGTAGCAATTATTTCTCTTGGTGGTATTGTAACAAGCAAATCATTGAGAGTCGGCGGAGATGAAATGGATGAAGCTATTATAAATTATATAAAGAGGGAATACAATCTGATGATAGGAGAAAGGACTGCTGAGGAAGTAAAGATTCAAATTGGATCGGCTTTTCCGAAGGCTAAAGAGGAAACTATGGATATAAGAGGAAGAGATTTAGTATCTGGACTTCCTAAGACATTAAAAATCACTTCCACCGAGATACTGGAAGCTTTGAAAGACCCAGTATCAAGTATATTGGATGCTATTAAGTTGACACTTGAAAAAACACCGCCGGAGTTGGCAGCAGATATAATGGACAGGGGAATAATGCTTACTGGTGGTGGCGCACTATTAAGTGGTATTGATAGGCTTATAAGGCAAGAAACAGGTATGCCTATACAGATAGCAGATCAACCTTTAGATTGTGTTGCGTTAGGTACAGGTAAAATTTTAGAGGAAAGTTCTTTGTTTAAAAGGGTGCTGGCCCCAACGAATAAGTTAAATTGAGAGGAGGGGGAAAGTGCCACGATTTCTCAAAAATAAGCAATTTATATTTGTGATTTTAATAGCCGTGGCACTTATATCCGCCATGGCGTATACTTATGGTGGGGGACGCAATATAACACCTATTGAATCAGCTATAGGCAGTATTTTATCGCCTGTAGAAAAAGTTTTTTATTCAATAGGAAATAATGTATCTAACTTTTTTTCTTCCATAAGAGAGATTGGGACATTGAGAGCTAAAAATGCAGCGTTGGAAAAAGAGATTATTAAATTAAATAAAAACGACATAATGCTGCAGGAATACATTAATGAAAATAACAGACTAAGAGATATTTTAAACTTTAAAGATAATAATAAAAATATAACTACTCAACCTGCTAATATTGTAAGCAAAAATCCTGGTAATTGGTTTAATACATTTAATATAGATGTTGGATCAGATGATGGGATAAAGCCAAAGATGGCTGTTTTAGATGAAAAAGGAAATATGGTTGGAATAGTAACAGACGTTGGGAAAAATTGGTCAAAAGTCCTGTCAATTATTGACGTAGATAGCTCTGTAAGTGCTATTGATGTTAGAACAAGAGACAATGGCATTATTCGAGGAGATTCCAATGGAAATCTAACTATGATATATATTCCAATCGATTCCAAGATAAGTAAAGGTGACATAATTACAACATCAGATATGAGTATGTTCCCAAGAGGGCTAATTATTGGTAAAGTAGAGAAAGTAGAAAAAGATGAGGGCTCACTTTTAAAACAAGCAATCATAAAACCTGAAGCAGACTTTGAAAGGCTTGAATTTGTACAAGTCGTGACAAACATGAAAACTACGGGAGATTAATTATATTAGTCTATGTACTTTATGATGATTGACACAGAAACGATGGAGGTTAAAATGAGGAGCATATATAAATACCTGTTAATTATATTTGTTATAATCCTTCAAGCTACATTATTTAGATATATTGCAATTTTAGGCGTTAAACCTGACGCCTTATTAATTTTGGTTATCGCCTTTTCTCTATTAAATGGGACAAGAGAAAGTATTATATTGAGCTTGTTTGGAGGAATTCTTGTAGATGTGCTTTTTAATAACGCCATTGGTTTTGTAACTATTTCCCTTCTTTCTGTGGCTTATTTAACAGGATTGTTGAGCAAAAATGTATTTAAAGAAAGTACATTTGTAGCATTTGTCTTTGTATTTTTAGGAACAATTCTTTACAATCTAATAATGATATTTTCTATGCTCCTTATGAAATATGACATCAATCCATCTTATTTATTTAATGTTATTATTGTTCAATCTGTCTACAATTCTTTTATAACTATTTTTGCTTATAGGTATATTGTGATGTTTAATAGCTATATAAATACAAAAAAATTTTTTTTTAAGATCTAAAGGTGGTCAAATTGAGTGAAAGTTTAAAGAAGAGATTCAATATATTTGGATGGGTAATAGCCATAATGCTTGTTACTCTTGTAGGTAGGCTGGTGTATTTGCAGCTTATAAAAGGTGATTATTATAAACAGCAGTCTTTAGGCAATGCTATAAGATCTATCACGATTACAGCTCCAAGAGGCGATATAGTCGATAGAAACGGTATTAAACTTGCAACAAACAGGCCTAGCTATTCTATCGAGCTACTGCGCAGCGATGCCAAAAATGTCAATTTAAATGATGTGATTTTAAGATTATTAAATATCCTTAATAAAAACGGAATTAAGTATAAAGATGATTTGCCTATATTTCTAGACAACAAAAACATGCCCTATTTCAATTTTCAAAATCCAGATGAAAGCAATGTATCTCAAACAGTTTTAAAACAGCGTGAAGCACAATGGAAGAAGAACAACAATATACCTAAAAATGCTACAGCATATGAAACGTGGGAAATATTGATAAACAAATTTAAGATAACAAAAGAACTACCTCCACAAGATATAAGAGGTATAATGGCGATACAACAGTTGATGCTGGAACAAGGATATACCCAGTACAAGCCTGTAGAAATAGTGACAGATGCGAATCAGCAGACAGTTGCAGAAATAGAAGAAAATCATCTAGATTTGCCAGGTGTAATTATAGATGTTAAACCTATAAGACTTTATCCTTTTAAGACATTACTTTCCCAGACATTAGGATATATTGGACGTATGACAGCGGAAGAGTGGAAAAAGTACAGTAAGGAAGGCTATCAAATAACAGATTTAGTTGGGCATTACGGTTTGGAAAGTTATCTAGAAAAATATTTAAGAGGCACAGATGGAAAGCAGCAAGTGGAAGTAGATAACTATGGTAGATTAATAAAAAAACTGGATGAGGTTAGCCCGAAGCCAGGAGATACTGTGTATTTGACTATAGATAAAAAACTACAGCAAGTAGCAGAAGAATCACTAGAGAAGACTATGGAAAATATAAGAAAAACAAAAAAGGGTCCTCATGGTGAGTATTTACCGGCAAATATAGGAGCTGTCGTCGTTACAGACATAAATACCGGTGAGATTTTAGCACTTGCCAGCGTACCCGGTTATGATCCCAATATTTTTGCATCAGGCAATCCACCAAGCAGCGTAGTAAATGAATTGTTTAAACCGCGAAATGCTACTATCGACCCAAGTCCTATCTTTAACTATGCCACACAAGGTGCAGCGCCTCCAGGTTCAACATTTAAGATGGTAACTGCATTGGCTGCTTTGGAATCTGGTGTCACGACAGTAAATGAAAAATACGTTGATCCAGGTATATATCCTCTAACAGGTCAGGAAAACTGGCTGTATGGGGAATATGGAAGGACGCAAGGTGCTGTAAATGTATCTGAGGCCATAAAATACTCAACGGATACCTATTTCTACGAGATGGGAAGAAGAATGGGGATTGACAAAATATATGAATACGCACATATGTTAGGCCTTGACCAAAAAACGGGAATAGAATTATATGAGACGATAGGAACAATATCCAACAAGAAGTTTAAAAGGGATTATAATTTATCAATATTGAAATCAATGGTTAAGTCTGAATCAAATCCAGAAGGTAAAATAACTCAAGAACAGTACGACAAAATAGTAAGTTTAATTGACAAAGGTAATTTTAGCGACTATTCTACGTTTTTAGAGCTAAAAAAAATGGGCATAACCGATTCAAAACTGCAGATGACTATATGGCAGTTGATGGATGCAACTAAGTGGACTTTAGTAGATACGACAAATGCATCTATAGGACAAGGCAGCAATCAATTTACGCCTGTAGAAATTGCAAGTTATTTATCGACGCTTTTAAATGGTGGAACAAGATATAGATTGCATTTGGTGGATAAGATAGTTTCTCCAGATGGTAAAATTGTTAAGGAAGAAAAGCCAGAAGTATTAGATAAGATCAGCATACCGCAGAAATACTTAGACGCTATAAAGCTGGGAATGAAAGGAGTAACTGAAGAAGGAGGTACTGCCAGTGCGGCATTTCAGGGGTTTCCAATACCTGTTGGTGGTAAGACAGGCACTGCTGAAGTAGGGTCTCATGGTACGAAAGTCATGCAGAATTATGCTTGGTTTGTTGGATTTGCGCCATATGATAAGCCACAGATTTTGGTTACAGCACTGATATATCAAGGTGGCTCTGGTGCATATACTGCATATGTTGCAAGAGATATAATGGATGCTTATTTTGGATTTGCCAATTCAAACAATAAGACGCAGACAAATAGTCAACAAAGCAATACTACTAATAATCATTAATTATTATTTAGATTTGTATCATTGTTGTGTGAGAGGATTTTTTGTCCTCTTTTGTTTTTTTTAGAAGGAAAAATCTAAGTTATGGAGAATATTATAAGTAAGACTATATTGGGAGGGCAAAAAATGTTAAATGATTATGTAAAAATCCATGGTTCAAAAGATGGATTGGTAATTATCGCTAGTGATGTTTCTGATATAAATGTTTTAAGAGAAAAAATAATTAATAGAATTGAACGTTCACTAACATTTTTTAAAGGTGCACAACTTACAGTAAAAGTTCGCAATTTAAATGTAGATGAGAAAAGTTTGGATCAGTTGAAAGAGCTTATTTTGAAAAATTATGGAGTAAATGTTAGATTTAAAAAGATTCAGGATAGGTACCTAAAAAATGTGACAGGTGAAAATGCAATTTTTGATGGACTTGATGAGGGAATGACCAAATTTTACAATGGAACTGTAAGATCAGGTCAAGTTGTAAAATACTATGGAAATCTTGTTGTTCTGGGTGACGTAAATCCTGGCGGTATTGTACAAGCATCTGGAAATATTGTTATAATGGGTACTTTAAGGGGAATTGCTCATGCAGGTATATCTGGGAATATCGATTCTATAATTGCGGCATCTAAGATTAATGCCATGCAGCTTCGAATTTCTAACATAATTTCACGTTCACCCGATAATGATATTGAGGCTGTATATCCCGAAATTGCTTTAGTCAAAAAAAACAAAATAATAGTTAAACCACTTTACTTATATGGAAAAATATAGTAAAATAAACAATTAGAAGAAATATAAGAATGGAGTGAAAATGTATGAGTGAAGTTATAGTTATAACATCTGGTAAAGGTGGAGTTGGAAAAACCACAACTACGGCTAATATAGGTACATATTTGTCAATGAAAGGATTTAAAACAGCATTGGTAGATACTGATATAGGTTTGAGAAATCTTGACGTAGTTATGGGGTTGGAAAATAGAATAGTTTACGACCTAGTTGATGTGGTAGAAGGACAGTGCCGTCTGAAGCAAGCATTAATAAAAGATAAGAGATTTGATGGACTTTACCTTTTACCGGCTGCTCAAACAAGAGATAAAACAGCTGTAAATCCAGAACAGATGCGGGCAATTACTGATGAATTAAGACAGGATTTTGATTATATATTGATAGATTGTCCTGCAGGCATCGAACAAGGCTTTAAAAATGCCATAGCGGGTGCTGATAAGGCTTTGGTGGTTACGACGCCAGAAGTATCTGCAGTGAGAGATGCCGATAGAATAATAGGGCTTTTGGAAGCATCGGATGTACGGGATCACATGCTTATCATAAACAGGATAAAGATGGATATGGTAAAAAGAGGAGACATGATGAATATTGACGATATAATGGATATACTGGCTATAGATTTGCTTGGTGTTATTCCAGATGATGAAAATATAGTCATATCTACAAATAAAGGTGAACCGATTGTTGTAGATGATAAATCATTAGCTGGACAAGCGTACAGAAACTTGACACAGAGATTGATAGGCGAGGATGTCCCGCTTATAAATCTTGATATTAATTACGGTATTTTAGACAGGTTGAAAAATTTGTTTAAAATTTCTTCGAGTCGGTAGTGCCGGGAGGTGTAATAAATGGACTTGTTTAAATCTTTTGGTGGGAGAAGCAATAGTAAAAATGTAGCAAAAGAGAGGCTTCAATTATTGCTTGTTCATGACAGAGCAGACGTATCTCCAAAGCTTTTGGAACTTATGAAAGAAGAAATAATGAATGTAATATCCAATTACGTTGAAATTGATGAAGATGGATTAAATGTAGAAATTACAAAAGAGAAAAAAAGAGATGATACACTTGTACCAGCTTTGCATGCAAATATACCTATAAAAAAGATGAAGAGAAATGTTAGATAACCGGTTTAAGCCGGTTATTTTAGCTTTTCAAATTTTACATATTTTTAAGAATTAAGTTCCTAAATTATATATAGTGAAATCATGTATTCTATGATATAATACAAAATGAAATCTTAATGATAGAGGGGAACTAGTAGATTAATGTTTAACAAAAAGTTATGGAAGAATTTTGATTTTGGTTTGTTTATTACGGTTTTATTCATATGTGCATTTAGCGTTGTCGTCATATCAAGTGCATCACATGCAGTAGAAACGGGATCATACAAAAATGTGATAGTTCAACTTATAGCAGTTTTGGTTGGAATGATTTTTCTGTTTTTTATAATATTGTTTGATTATAATCAGATTGCCAGGCTTTCAAAGATAATTTACGTTTTAAATATTTTAATTCTTATTTCTGTTCTTTTCATAGGGAAGGTAAGCAATGGCGCTCAAAGCTGGATTCATATAGGACCAATTGATGTGCAGCCATCTGAATTTTCAAAAATTGCCCTCATATTAACACTTGCAAATCTTTTTAATGAAATGGGTGAAATAAAGAGTTTTAAAGATTTGGTGGGTCCATTGATTCACGTTGGTATACCATTTATAATTGTAATGCTGCAGCCGGACCTTGGAACAGCTTTAGTTTTTTTAGCAATCTTTATTGGCATGCTTTTTATATCAGGTGTAAGGCCAAAAATTTTTGCGGGATTAATTGCAATGGGTCTGGCGATGCTTCCTGTGGCATATAAGATATTGAAACCATATCAAAGAAATAGGCTTTTATCATTTATAAATCCCAACCTTGACCCAATGGGTTCTGGCTACCACGTAATACAGTCTAAAATTGCAATTGGCTCTGGAATGTTCTGGGGGAAAGGACTTTACAACGGCAGCCAAACACAACTTTATTATTTACCTGAGGCATGGACAGATTTTATTTTTTCTGTTGTTGGTGAAGAATTGGGATTTATCGGTGCAACGGCATTAATAATTCTTTATGCGTATATGCTGTATAGATGCTGGAAGATAGCTGTTATGGCTAAGGATAAATATGGATGTTTAATAGCCGTTGGCATTATGTCGATGTTTACATTCCATATATTCGAAAACATTGGAATGACTGTTGGAATAATGCCTATTACAGGTATACCGTTACCTTTTATGAGTTATGGAGGCAGTTCAATGGTTGCTAACATGATTGCACTTGGGTTGTTATTAAATGTAGGTATGCGAAGGCAAAAGATTAATTTTTAAATTTAGAGAGGATGGTTAATATGAATATTGCATTAATTGCACATGATATGAAGAAATCTTTGATGATAGATTTTGCAATAGCGTATAAAGACATTTTAGAAAAGTGCAATATATACGCTACAGGGGCTACAGGTCAATTGGTTGAGGAAGCTACAGGGATTAAAGTTAACAAGTTTTTGCCAGGCCCTATGGGTGGTGACCAACAGATTGGTGCTATGATTGCAGAAGATAAGATGGATTTAGTCATATTCTTAAGAGATCCATTAACAGCGCAGCCCCATGAGCCTGATATATTGGCACTTTTAAGGGTATGCGATGTTCATTCAATACCCCTTGCTACAAATTTAGCTACTGCTGAGGTGTTGATTAAAGGACTTGATGTTGGACTTTTGGAATGGAGAAATGCCGTTAAATGAAAATATCATAAACTTCCTTCATATGTAATATAAATATAGAAAGAAGGAGGTTTATCAAATGAAACCCAACAAATGGCAATCTGGTAGTTATTCTAAAGATGGTTTAAACAATTTAAAGAAATATTTTGGTATGTTTGAAGACCAGTTGATAGTGTGTCTTTTGCTTTTAGGTGTTGTGATGCTTTTTAAGGCTATTAATGTTCCGATGACGAATAAAGCAATGGCAGAAGTAAAATCTGTACTAAATTACAATTCAAATTATGAAAATACTAAAAAGGGACTTAAACTAGTTATGAGCAAGATACCATCATTGAAAAATGATGTTGTAAAAGTATTTTCGAATAAAACCGAAGATGTGAAGGATACAGTCACGCAAAATGTTAATACGAAAATGATAAAACCAATTAGTGGTGATATTGTATCTGTATTCGGGACAAAAGTTGATCCAAATTCAGGAAAAGAGATAAAAAATGATGGCATTGATATAAGTGTTACCAACAATGAGCCAGTAGAAGCTGTATTAGATGGAGAAGTTATGATAGCTGATAATTCTAATCCCGATTGGGGTAAGGTAGTTGTAATAAGGCATAATGGCGATGTTCGTTCTGTTTATGCGTATTTATCTGAAATAGACGTAAAAGTTGGTGATAAAGTATTACAGGGCCAGATAATAGGAAGGATAGGAAGCGACAAGAATAAAAGCACCGCTCTGCATTTTGAAATATGGGAAAACGGGAAACCTGTAGATCCAGAGTCAAAGATAAATTTTAATGTTGTAAAAAGTGATGTGCAAAATGAAAATTGATGATCTGAAATTAAAGATAAACCCATTTACGTGGGTTTTTATATTGCTACTCATTATTACAGGTTTTTATATTGAGCTGATAAACATTATTTTGACTGTTGCAATTCATGAGATAAGCCACTACTACGTTGCCAAAAAGCTAAATGTGAACATGATACAAGTTGAAATATTCCCTTTTGGTGGAGCTGCAATTTTTGAAAGCGAAATTTTTATACGGCCTGATTTGGAGATTGTTATTGCATTGGCAGGGCCTTTGTCTAATCTTGTCTTTATTATGATATTGGTAATTTTAAGTGAAGTAACAAGCATTTCTTTTGACTACCTCATTAAAATAAATGTTTTAATGTGTGCATTTAATCTTTTACCAGGTGTTCCTCTCGATGGTGGCAGAGCTTTAAAGGCTATTTTATCCAGTTTTATAGGTATCACGAGAGCCAATAATGTAGCAGTTAAATTTTCTTATGTGATATCATTTTTGCTTATTTACAGTGGTATACTTATGATTATTAATGGCAATAAAAATTATGTACTTATAATTACTGCTATATTTCTCATCATTTCTGCAAAAAAAGAAAGAAAGTTGTCTGCATATTTTAATCTAAGAGATTTGGCTTATAAAAAAGAAGAATTTTACAAGAAAGGTTGTATGAATGTAAAACAGATAGCAGTCCTCGAAAACCAGAAGTTAATAAAGATAATCAATTGTTTTTTGCCATTAAAATATCATATAATAGTTGTGTTGGATAAAAATTTAAGAGAGAAAAAAAGAATTACTGAGACTGAACTTTTCGATTTTGCAGTCAGTAATGGACTATATTTAACGATAGGTGATATCTTAAATAAGCTGAAATAGGAGGTAACAATGTTAGATATTAAGGATAAGTTAGATAAAATATTGATGAAAGTGAGTAAACCTGCCCGTTATATAGGCGGTGAAATAAATTCTGTAATTAAAGATGTAAATAGTGTTGACATCCGGTTTGCCTTTGCATTTCCTGACGTTTACGAAGTCGGAATGTCGCATTTGGGATTGAAAATACTTTATCATCTAATGAACGATAGAGATGATACATATTGCGAAAGGGTATTTGCTCCATGGGTAGATATGGAAAACCTAATGCGAGAAAATGACATACCGCTTTTTTCACTTGAAACTAAAACACCTCTTAATATGTTTGACATTATAGGATTTACGCTGCAATACGAATTAAGCTACACAAACATATTAAACATGTTAGATTTATCTAAAATTCCAGTGAGAAGCAAGGATAGACATGGCTATCCATTAATCATAGCTGGAGGTCCTTGTGCATACAATCCTGCTCCCCTTTCTGATGTTGTGGATTTATTTGTCATAGGAGATGGAGAAGAAATTATCAATGAACTTTTAGATTTAGTTAAGGCTTGTAAAAAAGATGGAGCACCAAAAGAAGTGCTTTTAAGGCGTGCATCTAAAATTCAAGGTGTATATGTTCCATCGTTTTACAGGGAAGTATACAATTTTGATAATACTATTCGCACTATAGAGCCATTAAATGAAGATGTGCCTGCTAAAGTAAAAAAGCGCGTAGTAAAAGATTTGGATAAAACGTATCATTCAGATAGACAGATTGTGCCGTTTATAAATACAGTGCACGATAGAATCATATTGGAAGTTTTTAGAGGTTGTACAAGAGGATGTAGATTTTGTCAGGCTGGAATGATTTACAGGCCTGTAAGGGAAAGGTCGAAGAAAACTTTACTTAAATTAGCTGACAAATTAATAAAATCAACCGGATATGAGGAGATTTCTTTGACTTCCTTAAGCACATGTGACTATTCAGAAATAGAAAGTTTGATATATGATTTAATTGAAAAATATAAAGATAGAGGCATTGGAGTAGCACTACCGTCTACCAGGATTGATGCCTTCTCTGTAAATTTACTAAATGAGATACAGAAAGTAAGGAAGACAGGGCTTACACTTGCACCAGAGGGTGGCACGCAAAGGCTGAGAGATGTGATAAATAAAGGTGTTACTGAAAGGGACTTGATAAATTCTACGAGAGAAGCCTTTAAAGCAGGGTGGAGGAGTGTAAAGCTGTATTTTATGCTGGGGCTTCCTGAGGAGACGATGGAAGATGTAAAGGGGATATCAGATCTTGCCCATTTAGTAGCTGATGTATATAAAGATGTGAATGGCAACACAAAGGGACTTAAAATAACAGTAAGCACTTCAACTTTTGTTCCAAAACCATTTACTCCTTTTCAATGGTGTCCTCAAGACGACATGGATACTATAATTAAAAAACAGAATTACCTAAAAGAGCTACTAAAGGGAAAGATTTTCCACTACAATTGGCATGAGCCGAAGATGAGCTTTTTAGAAGCTGTAATTTCTAAAGGCGATAGAAGAGTAGGACAAGCATTGATTAAGGCGTGGGAAAGTGGATGTAAGTTTGATGGCTGGGATGAATTTTTTAAATTTGATAATTGGCTTAAGGCCTTTGAAAGTGTAGGAATCGATCCAAGATTCTATGCTTATAAAGAAAGAGATTTCAAGGAGATATTCCCATGGGATGTGATTGATGCTGGTGTGAAAAAAGATTATCTTGTAAGAGAATACAAAAAGGCGTTGGAAGGAAGACTTACAAATGACTGCAGGTTATATTGTACAGGCTGCGGAATAAAAGATCTTGATGAAGGAGTTGTATGCTTTGAAACTGAGAAGTAAATTTGAAAAAGATGGTGATTTAAAGTTTATCTCTCATTTAGATCTCATGAGGGCGATTGAGAGAGCGATGAGAAGAGCTCAAATAAAGTTTTCACTTTCGAAAGGCTTTAATCCACATCCGCTGTTGTCTTTTGGACCGGCATTGATGATGGGTGCAACGACTCACGGAGACTATTTTGATGTAGTTTTAGAAGATGAAATAGATCCGGAGAAATTTAAAGATGATATGAATAGAACACTTCCAAATGGATTAAAAATAATAGATTGTTATAGAGTTGATGATAAGGACTTGCTGTCAGATAGAGTTGTAGAGGGTGAATATACAATAATTATTGATCTGCTAGACTATGGAAAAGACATGGGAGATATTATTGAAAGATTTTTGAACAAAGATGAAATATTAGCAGAAAAAGACACAAAAAGTGGTAAAAAGATGATTGATTTAAAAAAATACATTGAGGAATTTAAAATATTAAGTGTCCATGATGGCAAAATAAATTTATATCTACGGTTAAAGATTTCTGAAGGTTCACCAGGCCCGATTCATGTTTTGAAGGCTCTTGATGACTTTGCAGGTCATGTTTTTGATTTGGAGAAGATTCTCATAGACAGAAAAAAGCTTATATTAAATTGAGGTGAAATATTTGAAGCGGATTTTATTTGATATAAGTGATAAATTTGATCAAGTAGCGTATTTAGAAGATGGTACGTTGGTTGAGTATCACGTAGAATATTCTGACAACAGAAGCATAGTGGGAAATATTTACAAAGGAAAAGTTAAAAACACCATAAAAGGTATGCAAAGTGCCTTTATAGATATAGGTATAGGTAAAAATGCATATTTATTTGTAAGTGATGTAAATAAAAAAGGCAAAGCTAATGAGAATTGTTCAATTACAAAGCTTGTAAAACCTGGTCAAGATATAATTGTTCAGGTATCAAAAGATTCTATAGGGCTAAAAAATCCAAAAGTCACAACAAATATATCTCTACCTGGTAAATATGTTGTTTTGTTGCCTGAAACAGATTATGTTGGGATTTCACACCGCATCTATGATGAAGAAAAGCGCTTAGAATTGATAAACATAGCGAAAAGAGTTAAACCAAATAATATAGGCATTATAATTAGAACAGCAGCGCAAAATGTAAGTGAAAAAGAGTTTGAAAAAGATATTTTGGATTTGTGTTATTTGTACGATGAGATAATTAAAAAATATAAATATGCCAACGCTCCTGAATTAATATACGAAGAGGAGAATTTTATTGTTAAGTATATAAGAGATTTATCATCATTTATGGTTGATGAAATAGTGATTAATGATGTTAAGCAGTATGAAAAAATATTGGATTATGTGAAAAAGCAGGGGCAAAATGTATCTATAAAATACGAAGAAGGAGACTTAATAGGCTTATATGGTGCTGAAAAGCAAGTTGAAAAACTTTTAGACAAGAAAGTGTGGCTTAAAAGCGGCGGATTTATAATAATTGATAAGACTGAAGCATTGACGGTCATAGACGTAAATACAGGAAAATATGTAGGGAAATCTTCGCTTCGGGAAACTATATTAAAAACGAATATAGAAGCGGCTAAAGAAATAGCGCTTCAATTGAGACTGAGGGATATTGGCGGTATTATAGTTATAGATTTTATCGATATGGACAATGAAAGTGACAGGCAGAAGGTTTTAAAGGTTTTTGAAGAATCGTTAAAAAGCGATAGATCGAAATGCAGTATCCTGGGATTTACTCATTTAGGATTGGTTGAAATGACGAGGAAAAGAGTAAGATCAAATGTAAGCGAGTATTTGCAGGATAAATGTGAGTGCTGCAAAGGTACAGGGTATGTTGTGTCAAACAATATGCTTGTGCTTAAAATTAAGAGAGCAATTGAAAGAATTTTGAGAAATACTAACGCAAAAAAAATTAAAATAATTTCAAATAGAAGAATATTGAATTTAATTAGGCAAAATGAACTAGAGAAAAGATATAAGGAAAAATTTGAAATAGAAATAAATACAGTTTTTGATGATAAGCTTGACATAGATGAATTTCAGGTTGATTACGAATTATGATTGACAATTAATTATTATTATGCTAGAATACACTTTGTAACCGCTCGGAACGGGTTTTTAATGCTTCTATTGGGAATACCTTTGGAAGTACCTTGGTTTCGGCGAGACTGGTAAAGAGGAGGTGCCGTAGTGTACGCAATTATAGAAACAGGTGGCAAACAGTACAGAGTTCAAGAAGGCGATATTCTAGAAGTTGAAAAACTTGATTGTGAAGCTGGTAGTGTGTATTCCTTTGATAAGGTGTTAGCAGTAGCAAAGGACGATGGAACTGTAGATTTTGGCAAACCATATCTTAAAGATGTAAAAGTTGATGCAAAAGTTCTTGAACATGGAAAAGGTAAAAAAATCATAGTTTTTAAGTATAAGCCAAAGAAGAATGAGAGAAAGAAGAAAGGGCATCGTCAGCCGTTTACGAGAGTACAGATTGAGAAGATTATGTAAGTAAAATGATTAGGATTAATATATTTAGAGATGCGGATAACAAAGCACAAAAATTTGAAATCAAAGGACATGCTGGTTATGATGTTTACAATAGAGATATAGTATGCGCCGGCGTTACTGCAGTGGCGCAGACAGCTGTCCTTGGCTTAGAATCACTTAAGACGGTATCCATTAAGAAGAAGATAAGTGATGGATATATGTATGTTGAAATAGAAAATCATGGTACAAATGATGATAGCATTAGATTGTGTGCTATTATTGATACAATGATTTTAGGGCTTAAAGATATTGAGAAGGATTATTCTGCGTATGTAAAAGTATTTGATAGGAGGTGTAATTGATGAGGCTACAGTTATTTGCTCATAAAAAAGGTATGGGAAGTACCCGCAATGGTCGTGACAGTGAGTCAAAGCGACTTGGTGTAAAAAGAGCAGATGGCCAATTTGTATTAGCGGGGAATATACTTGTAAGGCAAAGAGGTACAAAGATACATCCTGGAGTTAATGTAGGTAGAGGTAAAGACGATACATTGTTTGCACTTATTGATGGATATGTTGCTTTTGAGAGAAAAGGAAAAGACAAAAAACAGGTAAGTGTATATGAAAAAAGAAAGGAAGTCCTGGCATAAGCCGGGATTTTTCTTTTTTATACCAAGTTATGTGGTATAATATATATATAAATTATTTATTTGACTTAGGAGTGATACAAATGACAAAAGATGATGAAGAATATTTAATAGAATACATAAATCTAAAGAGGCATGAATATATAAATGATCTTCAAGTTTTGCTTGGTTATGCTCAGCTTGGAAAAACTGATAAAATTTTTGAGTATATTCAAAAAGTTATTGATAAAAGCAATGATGAGCGTACTGTATTCAATAGCGGTATGGATAATGTTATGAAATACATTAAAAATAAGATTGAAGATAACTAATCTAAAGTAGGTGATGGTGTGTTTATAGATAGTGCAAAAATTTATATAAAGTCGGGAAATGGTGGCAATGGTGTTATCTCATTTAGAAGGGAAAAATATGTGGCGTACGGTGGACCGGATGGGGGTGACGGCGGTAAAGGTGGTGATGTGGTATTTATTACCGATCCTAATATGTCTACATTGATGGACTTTAAATATAAAAGAAAATATATAGCGCCTAGTGGCGAAAATGGAAGCGGTAATAATAAATACGGTAAAAATGCTGATGATCTATACATAAAAGTGCCTGTTGGAACACAAATAATTAGAGATGATACAAATGAGTTAATTGCTGATCTTACGAAACCTGGTCAGAAAGCTATTGTTTTGAGAGGTGGCAAAGGTGGAAGAGGTAATGCAAAATTTGCTTCAGCCACGTTAAAGACTCCTAGATTTGCAGAAAGTGGTGAAGAAGGAAAGGAACTTTATATTCGTTTGGAATTAAAGCTATTGGCTGATGTTGGACTTGTTGGTTTTCCAAATGCAGGTAAATCAACTTTACTGGCAGCTTGTACTAATGCTAGACCAAAGATAGCAAACTATCCTTTTACTACTTTATATCCAAATCTAGGTGTAGTTTATCATAAGGGGAAATCTTTTGTCATGGCTGATATACCCGGCCTTATAGAAGGTGCTCATAGAGGAGAAGGACTTGGATATGACTTTTTGAAGCACATAGAAAGGACGAAATTGATACTGCATATTATTGACGTGTCGAATCCGTTGTCAGATCCTATAGATGATTTTAAAAAAATCAATGAAGAGATGTACTTGTATAATGATAAGCTAAAAGAAATACCTCAGATAGTTGCTTTGAATAAAATAGATGCATTAGACGCATCATTAATTGATTTAGACGATATAAGCGCAAAAATTCAAAGTTTTGGGTACGATGTTTTTAAAATATCTGCAATAACTGGTATAGGCATTGAAAATTTGCTTGATAAGACTATTGAAATCCTTAATAAGTTTAAAGTTGATGTTGAAGAAAATATAGAAGATGTTATTATTTATAATATGCCAAAAGAAGAGGAAACCGTAGATATAGATATTAAAAATGGTGTGTATTGTTTAAGCGGTTCTAAAATTGATAGATTATTGAAAAGAGTTAATCTACAAGATGAAAACTCTTTAAGGTATTTTGAAATGATATTAAAAAAATCTGGAGTAATAGATATGTTGAAGGAAAGGGGGTTTAAAGATGGTGACACTATAAATGTACGAGATTTTGAGTTTGAGTATTACGAATAATCAAAACATCCATAAAACTTGTTGAATGTTGTCAGTAAGTGCTTATTATTGTATAATTACGTATATAATAAGCTAATTAATTGAATTCTTACTGGAGGATTTATTTAGATGACAAATAATTTTCTTAGGCTTGGCATTATGGGTGGTACGTTTGATCCAATACATTTTGGACATCTTGTAACAGCAGAGGCTGTTAGGGATCAATTTAATCTTGATAGAGTAATATTTGTTCCATCAGGTAATCCACCTCATAAAGTCAAAAGAAATATTACAGATAAACATATAAGATACTTGATGACGATTCTTGCTACTGTTACAAATCCATATTTTGAAGTATCTGCTATTGAAATAGATAGGGAAGGATACACCTATACAATTGATACTTTAAAAGAGTTTAAAAAGATATACGGGGAAAATACGCAGATATTCTTTATAACTGGCGCAGATGCAATACTTGAAATTTTGACTTGGAAAAATGCTGAAGAACTTTTGCAAATGTGCAATTTTGTTGCAGCAACAAGGCCTGGATATGCTGGTGATAGTATCAGTGAAAAGATAGATTACATCAAGAAAGTTTATAATAAAGATATATTTCAAGTAACTGTTCCATCATTGGCCATATCATCGACAGATATACGCAATCGTGTATATGAGGGTAGACCTATAAAATACTTGTTGCCTGAATCTGTAGAAAGGTACATTGAAAAAGCCGGGCTTTATAAAAGAAGGTGATACCATGAGTCCTGAATTTTATGTTGATAAACTGAAAAAATTATTAAATGAAGATAGATTTAAACATTCCCTAGGTGTGATGGAGACAGCGGAGAAATTAGCTATAAAATATAATGCAGATATTGAAAAAGCAAAAGTAGCAGGGCTTCTTCATGATTGCGCAAAAAATCTCAGCGATGAAGAACTTATTTCATTAGCCAATAAATACAACATTCAATTAGACGATGTCTTGTTAAGGTCACCATCTTTGTTGCATGGACCTGTTGGTGCATATCTTATCGGAGATTATTTTGGAATACATGATGAAGAAATAAAACGAGCTATTATGCTGCATACAACTGGAGATAAAGATATGACAGTATTAGATAAAGTAATATTTTTAGCAGACTACATTGAACCCAATAGAAATTTTGAAGGAGTAGAGAATTTGCGAAAAGCATCATTAAGCGATCTTGATGAAGCTGTTATCATGGCACTAGACCAGACTATAAACTATATCATTAAGAAGCATCAACTATTGTATATAAAAACAGTGATTGCTCGTAATGATATGATTATTAAGACAAATTCAACTTTGTAAAATAATAGATTTTTTAAGTTCGGAGGTATTACATTGGGTAAAGACAGTGCTGAATTAACATTAAAGATTTTAAAGATACTGGATGATAAAAAAGCATTGGAAGTAAAAGCTCTTTATGTGGGAGAATTGACCACAGTAGCTGATTACTTTGTGATAGCCAGTGGTACATCAACTACTCATGTTAAATCTTTGTGTGATGAGGTATTAGAAAGACTGGAGGAAGAAGGTGTTACGGTAAACCATATTGAAGGGTATAATTCAGCTACATGGATTTTGATGGATTACGGCAGCATTGTTGTGCATATTTTTACGAAAGATGAGAGAAACTTCTACTCTTTGGAAAGACTTTGGGGTGACGCTAAGGAAATTGCTCTTGACAATGTAATGTTTGATTAGTATAATATCTTTAATATAAACCTCCAAGGCCTGCAGATAAAGGCAGGGAGGTTTTTTTCGTAATTTTTTATTCAATAAAATGTTTAATGTTTAAATTAGTTTAATTTATATTTTGAAGTTTTAGGGGGGGTATAAAAGTGCCTACAAAAGTGCATCCGGCTTTAAAAAACATGATACCTATTGTAGACAGCATTGCAAAAACATTTGGAAAAAATTGTGAAGTTGTTTTATATGATTTTTCAAATTTACAAAGTTCTGTAATTGCAGTTGGTAATGGGCATATAACGGGTAGAGAGGTTGGAAATCCTATACCAGAGGTAATATTGAAATCACTTAAAGCCAATAAAACTGAAAATGAAGTGAATTTTAAGACAAAGGGTAAAGATGGCAAAATACTCAAGTCTACTATTGTTTATATCAAAGATGATGCTGGTAAACCTATTGGCTGTTTATGCATAAATATTGATATTTCTGAATATATAATGGTTAAGAATACGTTAGAGGACCTCTGTGAAATTAATAATGGTGAAGAAACGCCTGTAGAGCCGTACGGAGGCAGCGTAAATGACGTTTTAGAGAACATTGTAAATACTACAATAGAGAATTACGGCAAGCCAGTTAACTTTATGTCAAAAGAAGAAAAGGTCAATATGGTAAAAATGCTAGATGCTAAAGGTACATTTTTAATTAGAGGTGCAATAGATTACGTCGCAAAAATATTGTGCGTGTCAAGATATACTATATACAATTATCTTGATGAAATAAGAGTAGGCGATGATCTAACTAAATACTGATGTTAATAGAATATTGAAAAATTTTACGTAGGAATGTGCTGTGTTGCATTCCTATAATATTTTATTGCTATTCTATATTAAAAAGTATATTGTAATTAAAGGTGGCGTATATTTTGAACATTGTATCTATAGAAAAGTGTGATTCCTACTCTGAGGATGAAGTAAAAAAAGCTATAGAAAGGTCTTATAAAAATCTTGGTGGTTTAGAAAAGTACATAAAAAAAGGAGATAAGGTCTTTTTAAAAGCAAATTTGTTGAAGAAAAACAAACCAGATGATGCTGTTACAACACATCCAGCAATAGTTGAAGCTGTTGCCAGTACAATAAAAGATATGGGGGCTATTACTATTATTGGTGATAGCCCTGCAGGACCATTCAGTGAGAGGACTTTAAGATCCATCTACGAAACGACAGGTATGATAGATGTTGCAAAAAGGACTGGTGCTGAACTAAATTACAATACTGATGAGATAGTTGTAAAAATACCTGATGGGAAGCTTATTAAACAAGCGACTTTTATGAAAGCTCTTATGGAATGTGATTCGATTATATCACTTCCAAAATTAAAAACACATGGTATGACAGTATATACAGGGGCAGTTAAAAATCAATTCGGCGCTATACCAGGACTTGTGAAAGCTGGGTATCATTTATCAATGCCTGATGTAAAAAACTTTTCAGACATGTTGATTGACATCAATGTCTTTTTAAAGCCGGTTTTATCGATTATGGATGCAGTTATTGCCATGGAAGGTAACGGACCATCGGCAGGCAAACCTAAAAAAGTAGGACTGATTATATCATCTAACGATGTTTTTTCTCTTGACACAGTAGCAACATTGATAATCGGACTAAATCACGAAGATGCACCAACAGTTTTTATGGCACACAGAAGAGGGCTTGGACGTTTTGATGATATAAAAATAAATGGAATGAATATTGAAGAAGCTAAAGTCAGTAACTTTGATATACCTACTTTGAGGGGATTTAGTGTCACTGAAAAAATACCACCATTTTTAATGAAGTATTTAGATAAGCATGTAAAGCCGTATCCAATTTTTGATTATGATGTATGCAAAAGTTGTGGAATATGCGTATCTAATTGCCCTCCTAAAGCATTAAAAAT
Organism: Thermoanaerobacterium sp. CMT5567-10; assembly: GCF_030534315.2. Taxonomy (NCBI): domain Bacteria; kingdom Bacillati; phylum Bacillota; class Clostridia; order Thermoanaerobacterales; family Thermoanaerobacteraceae; genus Thermoanaerobacterium; species Thermoanaerobacterium sp. CMT5567-10. Next base: position 378,079 of record NZ_CP130558.2, on the reverse strand, counting down.
GATAGATAAAAAACCTACCGTTGATCTTAAAACCTGCATAAGATGTTTTTGCTGCCAGGAATTATGTCCACATAAAGCAGTAAGCATAAAAAGGCCATATATTGCAAAATTATTTTACAGATAAAAAGGGGCTATGCCCCCCTTTTATTTTATAAATATGAATCTGTTTTTTGCTCTTTTTCTTCGCCAAAGTACAACTGAAACTAAAATAGCAAATAATCCCAATATCAATTCAATATACGATCTTATCGTGCCATAATCTTTTATTATTGTAGTTCTGTTGCTATTGTAATAGGTTCCTAAGTAATTTTTGTAGACTGATTCATCTGCAACAAGTTGCACACTGCCAATACTTTTACCATCAAAAGTGAAATTGATTTTACCCAATACAGTGCCTTTTTTAATAGGTGCTTTAATATTATTATCTAATGTTATGCTTGATTTAATGTTGTTTTCTTCACCTTTGGGTACAGCGTAATAGAAAGAATCTTTTGCTATTAGAGGCAATTTGAATTTCACTTTTCCAATATCTGCATATGTTACAATAGAATCTTTCTCAAGAGGATTGACCAATGTATAATTGTTAAATCCGTAATTAAGCAATTTTATTGTATCTGACCATATGTTAGTTCCCACATCTCCCATTATGACCGATATTAACCTATGACCACTTCTTGTGGCAGAACCAACAAAAACTTGATTTGCAGCTATAGTGTAACCCGTCTTTATGCCATCTGCTCCATCATAGTGGAAACTTGAAGGTTTTATAAGTCTGTTGCTAATCCATAAATCTCTTGGCTTGTCAAACTTATTGGTAGGTGGTATCTGATAATGTATTGTGCTTACAATTTTTCTAAATGTCGCATTTCCCATTGCGTATCGCGCAATTAATGCCATATCATATGGTGTCGAATAGTGATTATTATCTGGCAATCCATTAGGGTTGACAAAATGACTGTCATTTGCTCCTATCTCTTTTGCCTTTTTATTCATCATATCAGCAAATGCCTGTACACTGCCGCCAATATGATCGGCAACTGCAATTGCAGCGTCATTGGCAGATTCAAGAAGCATTGCATAAAGCAGTTGTTCCAACGTAAGCTGTTCACCAGGAACTAAGTAAATAGAATTACCATCGATATTCTTAACATCGTCGTTTACAGTTACTACATTATTTAGTTTCCCTTTTTCTATAGCTATGATTGCAGTTAAGATTTTTGTTGTACTTGCAGGATACATCTTTTGATGCATATTCTTATCGTAAAGCACTTGTCCTGTAGTGAAATCCATTAATACTGCGGTCGGACCTACTATCTGAGGTGGACTTTCAATTGCGTACACATGGGGGATAAAGCTTATTAAAAATATAAATGCCATAATAAAAGTAAAAGTTTTTTTCATACTTTTGCCTCCATTTTGCGCTTATAATTTTAGTATACCAAAAAAATATAAAATTTAAAAAGGAATTTATATAAAAATGTAGAAATATTTATATAAATAATTATCGGTGAGAGGTGAAACATGTTTAAATTAACTAAAAACCAACAGTATGGAATAATTATATTGCTTGTTGTAGTACTTTTTACAACAGGATATTTTATTTTTGAAAAAAATAAAAACAATGGAAGTAACATTGATATGAGTTTAAAAAGCACTGATTCGGTCTTAAATGCAGATAATACAAATGAAATGGTAAGCAATGAAAAGCCCAAAGAAATAAAAGTCTATGTAACAGGACTTGTTAAATCACCTGGTGTATATACAATGAAAGATGGTGACAGGATTGATGACGCTATAAAACTTGCAGGTGGTGCTTTGGAAGGTGCAGATCTTTCCAACATTAATTTGGCCGAGAAAGTGAAAGATGAGCAAATGATAAAGATACCAAAAGTTGGAGAAGATAGTAGTTCTACAGGAGGAATCAGTGATGTTAAAAAAGCTGATGGCAAGATAAACATAAACAAGGCTACAAAGGAAGAGCTTGATACATTGCCGGGGATCGGTGAAGTCACTGCACAGCGTATAATCGACTTTAGAGAACAACATGGGAACTTTCAAAAAATAGAAGATATTATGAACGTTTCAAGGATTGGTCCAAAATTATTTGAGCAAATAAAAGACAAGATAACAGTAGACTAAGATGTAAATTTGTTCCATATAGAACATTATGGGGAGAAATTATGAAGAAATATATTTCGATAATACTAGTTTTTTGCTTAATAGTTTCCGAAATCACGATAGTTTATTCTGACCCTGCATCTGACTTAAAAAATGCCCAATTAGAAGAGCAAAAAATTGTTCTCGAATTGTTTAATTTAAACATGGAAAAAGTCAGATCATTAAGACTTCTTGACCAAATTAATACGGAAATCCTCAATACTAATGAGAAAATCGATTCTATGGAAGAAGAAATATCCAGCTTAAATCAAGATATTGTAAAAGAAAGAAATAACGTAAAAAGTTGGTTTAGATTCTTATATATGAATGGAACGAATACCATCTTATCGATACTATTAATGTCAAATAATGCATCAGAGCTTTTGCATAGATTAATATACATAGACATAATTACTAATTATTTTTACAGTAAATTAGATCACATAAACTACCTATTGAAAAATAAAAAATCTGAAGAAGAGGCATTAAACAATCAGCGCAATGATTTAAAAAAGAAGCTGGATGAGCAAAAAAATATGATACTTAAGATTGAACAGTTAGAATCTAGCAAAAATGAAATGCTGGTCAATATTAGAAGACAAATTGGTGATTATCAGAGAATATTAAGTTTAAGTGAGTCATTGGAAACTAGCATACCTTCTCTCGATTTTTTGCTAAATAATATTTCTAAATTACCTTGGGATAGTTTACAGCCTGATAACATTGATATCCAGTTTGATGCTGTTTCAGCTTCCTTCAGCGACGTATCGATAAGCAATATGATTGATAATTATGATGTCATGCTGAAAAATGTAAAAATAGTATTTGACGATAGTGGATTTACATTAATTGATGGAGATAATTATACTTTAAAAGGTATCTTTAAAGTAGATGGAGGCAAAATAAATTTTAATATTGAATCAATTACTATTAAAAATGTGGAAATAACAGGAGAATATTTAAATAATCTCATTAAAAATTATAATACTGTTTTAGATTTTGAAAGCCCTTTAAAACAATATAAATTAGACAGTGTTGAGACAACTAATGGTGAAGTGAAATTTAAATTGGTGAGAATAAAATAAGAATATTTTTCTTTGACAACTTTGTATGGTAAACTTATATTAGATTTGAACGAGGAGGAATAGTAATGAAAGAAATAGTTTTAGTTGGAGGGTGTTTTTGGGGCGTTCAAGCTTATTTTGACATTATAGATGGTGTTGTTGAAACCAAAGTTGGTTATGCAAACGGAAACAAAGAAAATCCAACATACGAAGAAGTCTGCACAAACACAACAGGCTTTGCAGAAGCTTGTCACATAAAGTACGATGAAAACATAATATCACTGGAAGATTTATTAAGAAATTATTGGAAAATTATAAATCCAACACTTAAAGACAGACAAGGAAACGATATAGGGATCCAATATCGGACGGGCATTTACTATATTGATAGTGATGATGCTGACATCATAATCAAATCGAAAGATGAAGAACAGAAAAAATACGATAAATCAATAGTGACTGAAATTGAGCCATTAAAGAATTTTTATGATGCTGAGGAATACCATCAGAAATATCTTGAGAAAAATCCTAATGGCTATTGCCACATTCCAAGAGAGCTTTTTAAAAAATGATCAAATGAAGGGGCCTCAATATTAAAATAAGCCCCTTTTAATGTTTAGTTAGATTTTTCGCTTTTAATTGAATGAGCTATTCTAGAGCAGGCAGCTGCTATTATTGCGGCAACCAGATCATCTATGAATGTATTGCATCTTTCATCCTTATGTTCATTCAAGATTCCAATTATGCCAAGTTTGATCTTATCTAAATACCCAAAGTTTGTAAGTCCTATTGAACCGTATATATTAGTAATACTTAATGCTAATATTTCATCAATTCCATAAAGGGGTTCATCTCTTTTAAGGATTGAAAGCAAAGGTTCCTCAAGCATGTTTTTTTCTGCCAGTTTATCAAGGGTTATACCTGTTAAAACAGCATTTTGAACTTCTCTTTTATCTAGAACAGAATTTAAGCTTTCTATTGCTTCTTCTCTTGTCAAATCATAATATTTCTTTTGGAGTTCTAAGACAAGATCTGCCATATCTTCAATGGTAACTCCTCGTTCTTTAAGCAAATTTACTATGATATCCTTCATGACGTACCTCCTAATATTAAAAATTTGGCATATAACCATATAATATGATGGATTGTTGAAAAATATTATATATTACAGTATAATCTAAATTAGTTTAAAATCCAATAGACAGTTGAAAGGGATGTTTATATGAGGGATATTAGAGTAAGGTTTGCACCAAGTCCTACAGGCAATTTACATATTGGTGGTGCAAGGACTGCACTATTTAATTGGCTTTTTGCAAGGCATAACAATGGTAAAATGATTTTAAGAGTTGATGATACAGATTTAGAGCGTTCAACAGGAGATTCTATGAAAGCTATAGTAGATGGACTAAAGTGGTTGGGAATTGATTGGGATGAAGGACCTATATATCAGTCTAAAAGGTTAGATTTATATAAAAATTATGCAGATAAGTTAGTAAAAGAAGGTAAAGCCTATTATTGTTTTTGTACAAAAGAAGAACTTGATGAAATGAGAAAAGAAGCGCAAAAAGCAGGCAAACCTCCTATGTATACCGGGGAATGTCGAAATTTATCGGCTGATGAAGTAAAAAGATATATGGATGAAGGCAAGAAATATGTTATAAGACTTAAGGTGCCGAAAGAAGGGAAAACAATCGTACATGACATAATAAGAGGTGATGTTGAATTTGACAATTCAACGTTTGATGATTTTATTATAATGAAATCTGACAATATGCCAACTTATAACTTTGCAACTGTGATTGATGACTATGATCTTAAGATAAGCCACATAATAAGAGGGGAAGAGCACCTATCCAATACGCCTAAACAGATTCTTATATATGAGGCATTAGGATTTGAAAAGCCAAACTTTGCACATGTTTCTATGATATTAGCACCTGATAGAAGCAAACTCAGCAAAAGGCATGGGGCTACATCAGTACAGGAATTTAGGGACCTAGGTTATCTTCCAGAGGCAATCATAAATTATATAACGTTACTTGGATGGATTCCCTCTGATGGTGAGGAAGTATTTACGACTGAAAAAAGCATAAGTGAATTTACTTTAGATAGAGTATCTAAAAATCCTGCAATATATGATACGAAGAAGCTGACTTGGTTAAATGGCATTTATATAAGGAACTGCGATATCGATAGATTGACAAAAGAAGTCATACCGTTTTTGATTAATAAAGGTTTAATAGGCGATAACTATGATTACGATTATATTAAAAAGATTGTGAGTGCTGTAAGAGAAAGAGAAAAAACTTTAAATGAAATCGCCGATGCGATGTCTTATTATTTTAATGATGAGTTTGATTATGATGAGAAGGGTGTAAAAAAATATTTTGAAAAAGATGGTGTTGATAATATACTTAAGGAAGCCATTGAAGTATTAGACAAAGTAGATGATTTTAATTTAGTTGAGACTGAGAAAGCATACCGAGATTTAATAGAAAAATTGGATATAAAAAGCGGAGATTTGTTTCACCCAACGAGGCTTGCTATATCAGGAAGAACATTTGGCCCGGGCTTATTTGATATAATGGAGTTATTAGGCAAGGAAAAGACGATAGAAAGGATAGAAAAAGCTATAAAGTACATTGAAAATATTAAAGGAAAATAAGGGAACATTGTGTTCTCTTATTTTTTTAAGTTTAAATATAATTTTTATGGTTAACTTTTTATGATATTAATTTAGTAATTTGAAAGGAGGCCATCTTATGGGTAAACTATATTTGGCATATGGAAGCAATATGAACTTTACGCAAATGTTAAAAAGATGCCCTAAGGCAAAATTAATAGGTCCGGCAATCATTAAAAACTGGAAACTTGTATTTAGGGGTAAAGATAAAAATGCCTTTGCTACTATTGAGCCGTCAGATAATAGTGAAGTTCCTGCTCTTTTATGGGAAATAGAAAAATCAGACGAAGATGCTTTAGATATGTATGAAGATTATCCGAATCTCTATCACAAAGAAATTGTAGAAGCCATATGTGAAGATGAGCCAATAAAAGCAATGGTTTATATAATGAACCCGGGAAATGATATAGGAAGACCTAGTAAGAGATATTACAATATTATAAAACAGGGTTATATAGATGCAGGGTTTAATATTGAACTACTTGAAGAAATCTTTAAAAATTAACATAAATGTAACATGTACTTAATATCAACATAACATTTATCTTGTAATATTAAAAATGACAAGTATATATAAATTTTCTGGTTGGAGATGAAGAGAAACCGTTAATGTGATTAACAATTTCATAAATAAATTGTTAATCTTATTAGGTTTCTTTTTTTGATGCTATACACGTCATTCATACATATTATATTTTTATAACTGCCATCGACAAAATTACTATTTAGCAATTGTAAAATCACTGTTTAAGATGTAGGAGGTGAGATATTGAAAAAAGATGAATTTATAGAAAGGCTAAAATCCAATAAATTGATTGCTGCTATCAAAGAAGAAAAGCATATTGAAAAGGCGATTAATAAAAACTTAAGCGGTGTGTTTTTACTTACTGGAAATATCGGCGTTATAAAAAGATATGTAGACTTTTATAGATCTCATGATATGTTTGTCTTTGTTCACCTAGAAAAAATTGGTGGTATAAGCTTTGATAAAGAAGGACTAGAATTTGTTGCAAATTATGTAAAGCCAGATGGAGTAATTACAACTAAAAATAATCTAATAAAGATTGCAAAGAAATTCGATATATTGACAATTCAGAGGTGTTTCATGATAGATACAGATGCGCTAAAAAAGACGATAGAAATTTCTAAAGAAGTACGGCCTGATTTTATCGAACTTATGCCAGCTTTGATGCCTGATGTAATTTATGAATTTACTAAAAATGCAAAAGAACTAGTAATAAGTGGTGGATTAATTAAAACAAGTGAACACATGATAAATGCATTATTAAGCGGTGCAATCGCAGTATCAACAGGTGATCCAAAATTGTGGGACATAAATATATCAAAAATGTTAGAGGAGGTGTCACAGTGGAAAAATCAGAAATAATTATAAAACATGGAAAAACTTTAGATGATAGCCAAATAAAAGGTAATGTTATAAGATTTAAAAATAATATTGAACCATATCTATATCTTTTTCCGTCTACTATAATTTTCGCAGTATTTGTATTTTATCCATTCTTAAAAACTATTTATATCAGCTTATTTTTAACGGATCCACAAGGTTATTTGAGCCAATTTGTTGGGTTAAAAAATTACATAGATATGTTTAAATCAACTGATTACTTAAATAGTATTTATTTAACATTGAAATTTGTGGTTATGACAGTACCTTTTGAAATGATTATTGCATTTATTCTGTCAGTCTTTGCTAATGCAAAACTTAAAGGTATTGGAGTATTTAGGACATTATATGCATTGCCAATTGCAATATCATCAGCATCGGCTGCAGTCATATGGATGCTTTTATTTAATCCCAGTATAGGATTTATTAATTACATACTTAGTTTTTTTGGCATTCATGGAATTGGATGGCTTACAGATGCAAATTACGGCATGGTCTCTGTATCAATAGTAAATGTATGGCTAAGTATAGGCATCAACTTTGTATTTATGCTTGGAGGACTGCAAGATATATCAAGAGAACTTTATGAAAGTGCCGAGATAGATGGGGCAAATATTATTGTACAGCAGATTAAAATAACCATACCGATGCTTTCACCAACACTATTTTTTCTTCTTGTTATTAATATAATAAATGCTTTTCAAGAATTTTGCGTGATCAATATTATGACACAAGGTGGCCCTGTTAATTCTACAAATGTTATGGTTTATTCAATATATAGGGATGCATTCTTTAATTTCAGATTTGGCAATGCATCGGCAGAGTCGATAATTCTTTTTATATTGCTTTTAATATTTACATTGTTGCAATTTATATCTGGTGAAAAGAAGGTGTTCTACAAATGACAGATTATATGAAGTGGTTAGTAAGGAGATTTTCACTTTATTTAGTTAATATTATTTTAGCAATTATCGTGATTTTCCCTATTATATATGCTTTGTCAATAAGTTTGATGCCTGCCAGTGAGGCATTTCAATATCCTCCAAAATTAATACCACATTCACTGTATTTGGGAAATTACATTGAGGCCCTTAATTCTGTTCCAATACTAAGATTTATACTAAATAGCTTTATAGTTTCGGCAATTGTCACAATAGGGCAGATATTGACATCCAGCCTTGCAGCATATGCATTTGCATTTTACGAGTTTAAAGGGAAGAATATAATTTTTGCAGTATTTCTATCAACTATGATGATTCCCGGTGAGGCTATAATAATAGCAAATTACCTTACTATACGGCAATTAAACTGGTTAAATACATATGCCGGGCTTATTATACCATATTTAAGCTCAGCATTAGGAATATTTTTATTAAGGCAGTTTTATTTAACTATACCGAAGGATTATTATGAGGCAGCGCAGCTTGATGGCTGCAAAAGATTTGAATTTTTGATAAAAGTGGTAATGCCCCTTTCAAGGCCGGCAATCGGATCTTTAGCTGTATATTCTTTTTTGATGACATGGAATCAGTACATGTGGCCCCTATTAATAACTAATACAGACAACATGAGGACAGTACAGATAGGTATAAGCATGCTTCAGTGGTCTGATTCACAATCATTTGGACTTATTATGGCAGGCGTAATCATGATCTTACTTCCATCAATTATAACATTTATATTTGGACAAAAGCAGCTTATAGAGGGCTTAAATGCCGGAGCATTGAAAGGTTAAATATTAAAAGAAAGGATGAAAAAAATGAAAAAGCTTAAGAGAATTTTATCTATTGTATTAATTGGAAGTGTATTATTATCAGCGACAGCATGTTCAAATGGTACAAAACAGGCAACAACATCTAATACAAAGCCAAACGAAAACAAAGTTATAGAGCTTACATTCTGGCATGCAATGGGTGGTAAAGGCGGAGAAGCAATAAATAAGATGGTGGAGGACTTTAATCAATCACACCCAAATATCAAAGTTACGGCACAGTATCAAGGAACATATGATGATGCATTAAACAAATTGAAGACATCTGAGCAGTCAAAAGCAGGTCCAGATATTATGCAGGTATATGATATAGGTACGAAATTTATGATTGACAGTAAATGGGCAACACCTGTACAGAAGTTTATTGACGAGGACAAATTTGATACATCTAAACTTGAGCCAAATCTTTTAAAATACTATACAGTTGATAATAAATTATATTCAATGCCATTTAATTCATCAACGCCAATATTGTATTACAATAAAAATGCATTTAAAGAAGCCGGACTAGACCCTAATAAACCTCCTAAGAATTTCAAGGAAATAGAGGAATACGGAAAGAAACTTTTGAAAAAAGATACATCAGGCAAAGTTACACAGTATGGATATTCAATGGCAATATACGGTTGGTTCTTTGAACAATTTATGGCAAAACAAGGTGCATTATATGCAAACAATGGTAATGGCAGAGATAGAGCAGCAACAGATGTAGCATTTAATAATGATGCTGGATTAAATATTATCAACTGGTGGAAAAAACTCGTTGATGAAGGTATCGCAGGTAATTTTGGAAGGAAAACAGATGATACAAAAAATGCTTTTATTGCAGGTCGCACAGCAATGATAATAGAATCAACAGCATCATTAAAATCAATATTAGACGGTGTTGGAAATAAATTTGAAGTCGGAACAGCATATTTACCTGCGCTAAATAATAATAAAGATGGTGGAGTAGTAATAGGTGGTGCCTCATTATGGATACTAAATAATAAATCAGATGAATACCAAAAAGCCGCATGGGAATTTATTAAATTTATGGTTTCTTCCAAAGAACAGGTATTTTGGAATGAAAATACAGGATATTTCCCTGTAACAAAGGAAGCTTATGATTTACCTGAAATGAAGATGCACCTTGAAAAGTATCCGCAATTTGAAACGGCTATTGAACAGCTTCATTCAACACCAATAAACAGAGCAACACAAGGAGCATTGATAGGAGTATTTCCAGAAGCTAGGCAAATAATAGAACAGAATATTGAAAAAGTCTTAAATAACCGAGCTACACCAAAACAAGCCCTTGATGATGCAGAAAAGAGTGTCAATAGTGCACTTGATAATTACAATAAAACTCTAAAGAGATAAAAAAGAATAGCTAATTACGCTATGCTTTTTGTATTACACTTATTTCAGCGAATGACAATATTTACATTTATCTTGTAAATATACACTTTTATTATGATGCCGAATTTGACTATTCAATATGATAGTATTATAATATATATGGAATGTCATAAATTTAACAAATAGGAGGTTATAAAGATGTGGGAAACAAAAATAAATCCCAGTAAAGTTTTTGAGCTGCGCTGTAAAAATACGACTTATTTTGGGATAGGAAGCATACAAAAAATAAAAGATATTCTAGAAATTCTCAAAAATAAAGGTATTGATAATGTTATTTTTATAACAGGAAAGGGATCTTATAAAGCTAGCGGTGCTTGGGACGTTGTGAAACCTGTACTGGATGAGCTTGATTTAAAATATTCACTTTATGATAGGGTTGGTCCTAATCCTACTGTTGACATGATTGATGAGGCAGCAAAAATCGGACGTGAATCTGGAGCAAAAGCAGTTGTGGGAATTGGCGGCGGTAGTCCAATAGACACTGCAAAAAGTGTAGCTGTGCTTTTGAAGTATACTGATAAAAATGCAAGAGAACTTTATGAACAGAAATTTATACCTGAAGAAGCTGTTCCTATCATAGCTATAAATCTTACTCATGGTACTGGCACGGAAGTAGACAGATTTGCAGTAGCCACTATACCAGAAAAAAATTACAAACCGGCTATTGCTTATGATTGTCTGTATCCTATGTATTCAATAGATGATCCTTCACTTATGACAAAGCTTGATAAAAAGCAGACAATAGCAGTTACTGTAGATGCATTAAACCATATTACAGAAGCTGCTACAACACTTGCTGCATCACCTTATAGCATTCTTACTGCAAAAGAGACAGTAAGATTGATAGTTCGTTATCTTCCTGCTGCTGTAAATGATCCTTTAAATCTTGTAGCAAGGTATTATTTGTTGTATGCCTCTGCTTTGGCTGGTATTTCTTTTGACAATGGTCTTTTGCACCTTACTCATGCTTTAGAGCATCCTTTAAGTGCTGTAAAACCTGAGATAGCTCATGGCCTTGGACTTGGAGCAATATTGCCTGCAGTGATAAAAGCAATTTATCCTGCTACAGCAGAAATTTTAGCTGATGTATATAGCCCTATGGTGCCTGGCTTGAAGGGTTTGCCTTCTGAAGCAGAATATGTATCTCAAAAAGTTGAAGAATGGCTTTTTAACGTTGGATGTACTCAAAAGCTATCAGATTTTGGATTTACAAAAGAAGATATTCCGACATTAGTTAATCTTGCAAAAACAACACCTTCTCTAGATGGACTGCTTTCTATAGCACCGATAGAGGCTACAGAGTCTGTTATTGAAAAGATTTATGTGGAATCCCTTTAAAAAGTTTTGATTATAAGATTTGAATATTAATTAGTCTTATAAAGCATTTGACAATGAATAAACAAATATATACTATATTGTTAGAGAGGATTATATATGTCTGGTGTACAACCAGACATAATTTTGTTACACTATATTATGGAGGTGTAAAAATATAATGAATGAAATATTAGAGAAGAAGCAGTTAAATCCGACAGTAAAATTGATGGTTATAAATTCTCCTTTAATGGCAAAAAAGGCCAAACCAGGTCAATTTGTCATAGTGAGAGTCGATGAAAAAGGTGAACGCATCCCTTTGACGATTGCTGATTACGATAGTGAAAAAGGTACGGTCACTATAATATTTCAGGAAGTCGGTATGAGTACAAAAAAGCTGGGCAAATTAGATGTTGGAGATAAATTGCATGATTTTGTAGGACCATTGGGAACACCTGTAGAATTTTCTAAAGATACAAAAAGAGTATTAGCCATTGGCGGTGGAGTTGGAGTTGCACCCCTTTACCCTAAAGTAAAAATGCTTAATAAAAATGGCGCATCAATAGATAGCATAATCGGAGGAAGAAGTGCGGAGTACGTCATACTTGAAGATGAAATGAGGGCTGTAAGCGACAATCTCTATATAACAACAGATGACGGAAGCAAAGGACGTAAAGGCTTTGTTACTGATGTGCTAAAAGAATTAATAGAAAAGGGCAACAAATACGACGAAGTAATAGCGATAGGACCATTGATAATGATGAAGATGGTATGTAGAATCACGAAAGAATACAACATACCTACGATGGTCAGTATGAATCCTATCATGATAGATGGAACAGGAATGTGTGGAGGATGTAGAGTCACAGTTGATGGCGAAACAAAATTTGCCTGCGTAGATGGACCTGCTTTTGATGGACTTAAAGTAGACTTTGATGAGGCGATGAGGCGCCAGGCCATGTACAAAGATATGGAAAAGAAAGCGTTAGAACAATATGAGCATGAATGCAAGTTAGGAGGCATCTTATAAATGGCTAACATGTCGCTAAAAAAAGTACAAATGCCTGAACAGGATCCAAATGTACGAAACAAAAATTTTAAAGAAGTTGCACTGGGGTATGAAGAAAATATGGCTGTAGAAGAAGCAGAAAGATGTATTCAGTGTAAAAATCAGCCATGTGTCAGCGGCTGTCCTGTGCATGTTCAGATACCAGATTTCATAAAGCAAATAGCAAACAGAAACTTTGAAGGAGCATATCAAAAGATAAAAGAGACAAACAATTTACCTGCCATATGTGGAAGAGTATGTCCGCAGGAAAGCCAGTGCGAATCAGTATGTACAAGAGGCAAAAAAGGAGAACCTGTAGCAATAGGAAGGCTTGAAAGATTTGCAGCAGATTGGCATATGAGGAACAAAGAAGACAAAGTAGAAGCACTTAAAAAAACTGGCAGGAAAGTTGCAGTAATAGGCTCAGGACCTGCAGGACTATCATGTGCTGGCGATCTAGCTAAGATGGGATATGACACAACAATCTTTGAGGCATTTCATACGCCTGGTGGAGTTTTAATGTACGGCATCCCTGAATTTAGACTTCCTAAGGAGATAGTTCAGAAAGAAATAGACTCATTAAAAAAATTAGGAGTAAAAATAGAAACAAACATGGTTATAGGCAAAATACTGACAATTGACGATCTATTCGACATGGGGTATGAAGCAGTGTTCATAGGAACAGGTGCAGGACTACCTAAATTCATGGGTATACCGGGAGAAAATCTAAATGGCGTATACTCAGCAAATGAATTTTTGACGAGGATAAATCTCATGAAAGCTTATGACTTTCCTAATCACCCTACACCTGTCAAAGTAGGCAAGAAGGTTGCCGTAGTTGGCGGTGGAAATGTAGCAATGGATGCTGCAAGATCTGCAAAGCGTATGGGAGCAGATGAAGTGTATATTGTATACAGAAGATCAGAAGAAGAAATGCCTGCAAGGCTAGAAGAAATACACCATGCAAAAGAAGAAGGAATCATATTTAAGCTATTAACGAACCCTGTGAGAGTAATTGGAGACGAAAATGGCAATGTAAAAGGGATCGAATGTGTGAACATGGTTTTAGGTGAGCCTGATGAATCAGGAAGAAGAAGACCTGTAACAGAAAAAGGTTCAGAGCATGTAATAGACGTGGACACCGTAATCATAGCTATAGGACAAAGTCCAAATCCTCTTATAACGTCGACAACAGAAGGACTTAATAAGCAAAAATGGGGTGGAATAATAGTCAATGAAGATACACTTGAGACGAGCCGCAAAGGTGTATTTGCAGGTGGTGATGCTGTGACAGGCGCAGCAACAGTAATACTTGCAATGGGTGCCGGTAAAAAAGCAGCAGCATCTATACACAAGTTTTTAAGTGAAAAATGATTGACTGAACAGCTTTGTAGAAAATGTTGTTTTGGAAATTTACATCATATTAAAAAAGCAGGATAAAATATTCCTGCTTTTTTAATATATACGATTTACGATACAATGATTAAACTTCCATGCAGTAGGAAAAATATTTTAGCTATTAGATAATTCCATTTTAGTCTAAATTCAAAATAACTGAACTTGAAATACATATTAATAGTTAAATATGAGATCTGGCTTGAGTATAACAACTAAAATAAAATAATCGTCCTTCCTGACAGACTTGAAGTTTACTTCAAGCTCTCGGTAGACGATAAAGTTTGCATATAGATGGTAGCCTTAAGGGGAGTCGAACCCCTGTCTTCGCCGTGAGAGGGCGATGTCCTAGGCCACTAGACGATAAGGCCACATATTGGCTGCCGAACTAGGATTCGAACCTAGACTAGATGATCCAGAGTCACCGGTGCTACCGTTACACCATTCGGCAACAACTGACAGATGTTATTATAACATGGTTTTTTATTTTTGACAAGGGGTTTTTTATTTTTTATTATTGTCTAAAATGCAGCAAATTTATACAATCATTTGCAGCATATGTCTATAAGTTTTTTTTCGAATGCAAAAAAAGGAGAAATTACATATAGGATTAACAACGATATAGGCGGAATTTGAAAGCGTATTTTCAAATACATCACATACAGGTTTTATTTGGTATATTTATATTTTTAACGACAGATGTAACGTTATTATTTACTAATTGTATATTGATGATTGTAATTCTTTTAACACTACAATTGTTTATTGTACCAACAAGAAAAGTTGGCAAAAGCCGGTGGAAAATGGATATTGAGACACAATCAAAATTTGCAAAACTGACAAATATAATAACTGAGATATTGAACATTAGCGAAATATTGCTTATTAAGCTTTTACAAAGGAAGAAGAAAAATTAGGGAATTTGAAAATGTAAATAATGAAGTGACGCGACTTCAAATTAGGGAGACTGACGGCAATGATATAAAATGGTTTGGATGGAAACTCTAAATATTAGCTGACACATCAGGTGAGCTTCTACTTGCCATAGTTGATTCTTACAAATAAATACTTTGAAAGTATTGAATATAAGAGTTTATCAAAGATATCTAATTATGCTTAAAGTTTCAATGAACCGTACCACACACCAAACGTACGTACGATGATGTGAGATAACAGTTAATAAAATAATTATTTGCCTGATTTATGATTGTGCATAAAAATAATAATAAATAATAGTTAATAAATCAACAAAATATTTTTTATGACCATAATCTGTTTTTAAAGTTTAAAATATTTAAATAATCACTATTTTATATTATTATTTTATTTGTAAAGAAGCTTGGAAATTTCTATGAATAGGAGGTAATTGGATGAATTATTTTGAAGAAAGTTTAAAGCTTCATGAAAATAATGTAGGTAAAGTAAATGTAGTATCAAAAGTAAAGGTACAGACAAGAGATGATTTAAGTCTTGTCTATACCCCTGGAGTTGCAGAGCCCTGCAGAAAAATTTATGAAAACGAAGAAAATGTATACAAGTATACTTCAAAAGGACATATGGTAGCTGTGGTTACAGATGGTTCAGCAGTGTTAGGACTAGGAAATATAGGCCCTAAAGCTGCATTACCTGTTATGGAAGGAAAGTCTATTTTATTTAAGGAATTTGCGGATGTAGATGCATTTCCTATATGTTTAGATACTCAAAATGTTGATGAAATTGTTAGAGCCGTTAAACTTATAGCTCCAGGTTTTGGTGGCATTAATCTAGAAGATATTGGAGCCCCAAGGTGCTTTGAAGTTGAAGAAAAACTAAAAAAAGAACTTGATATACCTGTATTTCACGATGACCAACATGGAACTGCAATAGTAGTTCTTGCAGGAATTATAAATGCTTTAAAGGTTGTTAATAAAAAGATAGAAGATATAAAGGTTGTCGTAAATGGCGCAGGAGCTGCAGGAACTGCTATAGCTAAATTATTACTTGCTTCAGGAGTAAAGGTGCAATATTAATAGCTGGAAAGTTCATTTTAGGTGCTGGTATTGGTATATTTGTTGGAAAAGTTTTTGGAACAGTTGGAATATTAGGTTTATCACCATTGGCTGTTATTTCAGCATTAACAAATTCAAACGGTGGATTATATGCATCACTTGCTTCAGAGTACGGAGATGAAACTGATGTTGGTGCTTATGCTTTATTCTCTTTAAAAGATGGCCCATTTTTTACATTAGTTGCATTAGGCGCATCAGGACTTGCACAAATTCCTATTAAGTCACTTGCTGCAGTTATAATTCCAATATTGATAGGGTTGATTTTAGGAAATATTGATCCTGATATGAAATCTTTCCTTGGAAGCAGTAAATTACTATTAATTCCGTTTTTCTCATTCCCATTAGGAGCAGGAATGGATCTTAGGACTATTATAAAAGCTGGAGGACCTGGTATATTATTGGGTGTAATAGCGGTATTTACAGGAATAGGCCCTTATATTCTTCTCAAATTATTTAAAGAAGAACCATTAGTTGGCTTAGGAACAGGGTCAACTGCAGGAAATGCAGTAGCTACACCAGCTGTTGTTGCATCATTAGATTCGACATTTACCGCAGTGGCGGCAAGTGCTACTGCCCAAGTAGCAGCGGCGTGTGTAATATCTGCCATGATTTGTCCATTTGTTGTTTCTTATGCATTTAAACTTAGAGATAATAAAATGAAAAAGTTAAATAGTAAAGTTATTACATCATAAAAAACTATAAAAGTTGGATGTAATAGAAATTTTGTTAATAAAGTAAATGTAAAAGTTTAATTTTTATGTAGTTAAAAGTATAATGCCTCATTTGTCTTGACAGATGAGGCATTATACTATACTATCAGAAAATAAGAGGATTTTATTATTTACCCTAAAATTACTTAAAAAATACGATGCATTAATTCTAGTATTATTAAAATAATTTGTAGCTTTTTGTTCTAGCTTCACGCGAATTTATGTTAAATTTACATATATTAAAATTGAGGGGATGCATTTGAAAAAAGTAATGAAACTACAAACAAAGATCATATTATTGGTTGCCACAGTGGTATTTGTTTCTATATCTGGCCATAGAAATATGGAAACTATGGAAGCCATGTATGATGTTTGCTTTTCATCGTGCATGTACAGGCTTGAAATAACCTGCAATAGCCAATGCATAACTATAACTCAAACATTGGTGTGAACTTCCCGGAGTATAATACCCTCCTAAATGTCACAAACAAGGATAGATGAGTCGGAATGCAGGAGAACCTGCATGTGGAATGTGGCGACATGATGAAGCATGCAGGGAGTCGGAGGTGTCATAGTAGTGATGATGTATCATAATATAAATGATGCTGAACGAAGGACACCAGACGGTTAGTTCTTGTAGTAATTCTCAATTGCAACTTTGAAAGTCCTTGAAATAATAGGTAACTAACCATAAGGAATTGTATCCTTATGAATAATAGAGTCAAGGTTGCAAATTTATGATAACTACGCAGGAAATGCCACCATGTAGTATATGAAAGCAAAATTTCTAATGACTATACAGATAAGCAGAAAAATAAAATCAACAAATTCAGAGAATTATTACAAGCAGGTGATAACGATGACGTTAAAGCCTGACTCCGTTAGGGCGACAAATCGTTAGAAAGCCGTATGAGGTGAAAGTTTCACGTACGGGTTGGGATGGTGGAAAATGCAGAGATAACTTCAAGGCTTTACCTATCATCTACAGTGATTTATCATCTTATACAAGTTATTTCCCTGAAACTGGTCAGGATATATATGAAAAAAATCGTTCAAATTGTGTAGCTAAATTTAAAATAGCTAAAGTAGAAGCTTTCTTGAAATATGCTGAAACGAAAATATTACATGAAAAATGGTCACCAGATGCAGTCGTTGGTCATTGTAAGAAAGATCTTAACTGGAATGATAAATCCATGGTCTGTACTAAAACTTTATACAATTATATCGATAGAGGATTATTAGCTGTTAGAAATATTGATTTACCTTTAAAACTACGTTTTAAAACCAAAGAAGAAACATATTCGTAAAAATAAACGTATTGTAGGCAAGAATATCGATGTTAGACCAAAGGAAGTTGAAAACCGATCTTTATAATATTATGTTTTAGACCTTATTTAGTACATCAAAATATTTATTTTATTTTCACGGATTCATGAAGATATATAAAAACTGGTAATATAAGTATATAAGAAGTTATTATTATTGTTATAACCATTTGTTATTTGACTAGGATTTTTACAGGTGCTATACTTATGTTAAAGTTAATTATTTGACGAAGGGATTATAAGTAATACCAGAAATGGACGTTAGTGACAAAACGTCATTACATATATGTTAACATTGATACAACCAACCTGGCCAGAAAATAGAAAGGATTATATTTCTCAGCGATTATCACATAAAATTAAATATATCAGGGTACCTTAACGACTGTGCTAAAGCTCACGTTAATGATATCGGTATAATTGGCATTACAAAGACGGAATACGATTATGGTGATATATAGGGTGTAAAAAGTGTGTGAAAGCGTGTGTTCATCATGCAACGCGTGTTTTATCTGTATAAAAAGGCAAAATTATCAAAGACACCTGTTGCTGCGTCGGCTGTAGCAAATGTGTCTTATTAGTGTGTCCTATCGGTGCTTGGAGCAGGAACCCTAAAAAATTCTACAGAGTATTGATTGGCGACAGAACAGGAAAGCAACAAATACCTCGTATGGGGAAAATCTTTTTAAGCTGGGTTATAAGAAGATGTGGTTTTAGGTGTACTTAAAAACTGGAAAGCATTTTCCGCTTATGTTATGAATAACAAACCTGAATACCTCCACGGCGAACACCTTATTGACAGAGCGGGATATAACAAATTTAAAGAAATGATATTAGAAGATATCAAACTGAACCTAGAAGCTATGGTAGCTCAAAGAGTTTTGTGGGCAGAAACCAAATACAGATTTAACTTTAATTTAAAATCTATAACCCAACATTAATGTTAAAGGAGAAAAAGGGGAACATACGCCATACTATCTATACGCAATTAGATATAACATAAATATAATATCCATCTTCTGAATAATCTAAAGTCTATAGGCTACTATAATAGTAGTATGCCCTTTATTAGCACCTTCAGCACTTTTGTAGTTGTTTTTCTGAGACTGAATCTAAAAACAGAAGCGGCTTTATCAAGCAGCAATATAGGAGTATCTTTTAACAGACAGAGCCAGGGCTGTGGCTTATATTTTGATCATTGGATAAGGTTGTTGATACATGCGATGATGAAAGAAGGAATATTCTTCCTGATTACCAAATTTTTTAAGGAGGAGAGTAGCGTGAAAAATAATTGAATTAAAGTAAAAAAAGATGTACTTAACTAAGGCTTTTATGTAGCAAAAAATTAAACCTTATTGAGTAGCCACAGGAATGTCAGAAGCTTTTATTAAACCTTGGTTAACTAAAAGTTTTATTGCCTGTTTAAGAGCTTTATCTTCCTGTTTTTCAAGCATTTCTTGTGGTATATCAATTTTAACAGATTATTTGGATTGAACTCTTCACCAGTAACAAACTTATGGTATATGGCGGTGAGTATCATCCTTGCAATAGCTATTTTGGTTCTCTTCTTTCCTCTTTGTTTTAAGATGTGTTCATACTTAATTCTGTAGTAAGATGAACGGTTCGATTTCACGGCTGCATGGGCAACTTGTACTAATGCAGGTTAGAGGTAAACACCAGCACGTGTTATTTGAACATATTTCTTCTTACCAGCAGATTTATTCATCTGATATTCTTCGATAGATTCAACAACGATATTTGCTTTTTCTTCAAAGACTTTTGAAGAATTGATAAACAGAGATCATGATCAAAAAAATTAGAGGAAATGAGGTAGTTTATGATAGAAAGAGGCAGTTCTTGGTACTAAACCAAGGTAAAAAAGGTCGTCAATCCCATTTGGAATCTTTTTTATCATCCTTATTCACCCATTTGGGGTTGGCAATAGTGATAAGGATGGTATCTTCCAAAAGGTTATAGCAGGCACCTAATATTTACTGGTAGATTTCATGTACACATCAAAGCAGTTGTTATCAATTAGCCACTGTTTGAATTTGAGAATAGATTTGTTAAAAGTTGAAAATTTCTTTTCTACCTTAAAATGAGTGGTGTCATTGGCTTTGGTGAGATCGGGTTACATGAGGGAAACAAGCGGGAACAGGAGGCTCTACATGAGCAATTGAAGATTGCCAAGGAATATGGGGTTTCAGTAATCATTCATACTCCGCTATAGAACAAGGTTGAAATTACCAAAAAAACAATTGAGATTGTTGCTACTTTGAGGATGAAACCCGGAAAAACGATTATAGACCATGCTAATTTAGATATTATTGACTTAATCGAAGAATTTGGGGTTGTTCCCGGGCTTACCATTTGCAAGGAGGGTTTCACTTCTCAACATATTGATGAATCATCTGGAATGCTTCCAGCGAGGCGCACTAAATAGCGATTACAGCAATCTAAAACCCAATGATCTGCTGAGCGTACCCAAGACAGTGCAGTACCTAGAATTGAATGGGGCTTTACTGGAAGTTATTGCTCAAATTGCGAGATACAATGCTGAGGAAGTTTTTGGTATTTAAACGCTCAGCAATATGATTTATTACCAAGACATAGTATTTAAAAACCAAACCACTTAGTGGTTAATCCATAATAAAGGAGTGGAGAGTATGCCAGTCAACAACAATCAAGAGGAACTTCTTGATTTAACAATTCTTACCTATCTCAAAAAGCTTGGACCAGAATACGCAAAACTTCTGGCGATACGCCTGGGTATATCCTTGGAAGAGAGCAGAAGGCGACTTCAAAGTTTGGAGGAGAGAGGACTAATCAAGCGAGTGGAAAGAAGAATAGTTAAATATTACCATCGACGACGAAAAAGTGTTAAGCATCGAAATCACACATATTATGAGCTCACCAGGAAAGGAGAATTTTTTCTAAGGCAGGATAGGAAGAAAATTGATTTTAATTTTAACATCGAATACCCCAACAGGTAAAATGACTTCTAAGGATTCACATCAGAAAGTTCAAAATTTGATGTATTGGAATAGACTTAAGCAACCAGTGAACAATCTCAGCACAGTTGCGGAATAACACCTGCAAAATCTGGTATCAGAGATATTGACACGGTGAAGGAAATGTGGACTTTACAAAGTTTAATATCTTTATGTAGGTTACAAAAACTGTGTTTGTTCAAGCTTGTTGGTCCCTCAAGAGAAGTGGACTAAGATACACAACATGATAAAATTTCTCTAGGTTATTGCGAAACCTCAAAAGGCTTTAAAATAACGTGGTTTTGCAATAAATAATCTAAAAGTGTCATATGGGAAGGAGGATTTTAAAGTGAAATATGTTGATGTAGAAAAGATTAAAAAAGACTTTCCTATATTAGATGTTAAACCTTATGGTAAAAAGCTTATTTACCTTGACAATGCTGCCACAACTCAAAAGCCAATTGAAGTCATAAAAGCTATGGATAAATATTATGAAGAATTAAACGCCAATGTATACAGAAGCCCACACTATTTAAGCACTCTTTCCACACAGGCTTATGAAGAGGCAAGAGAAAGAGTAAAAAAATTTATTAACGCAAAAAGAGTAGAATCCATAATATTTACGAGAAATACTACAGAATCAATAAACTTTATAGCATATACATGGGGGATGAAATATATAAACGAAGGGGACGAAATAATACTGACAATAGCCGAACACCACAGTAATATGCTTCCATGGCAAATGGTAGCGGAAGCTAAAAAGGCGAGACTCAAATATGTCTATCTTGATGAGAATTTTAGGCTTTCTATGAAAGATTTTAAAGAAAAAATGTCTGACAAAGTAAAGTTGGTTGCTGTACAGCATATGTCAAATGTTTTGGGCATAGTAAATCCTGTGGAGGAGATTACACACATTGCCCACAAATACGGCGCAAAAGTGTTAATAGATGGATCACAAAGTGTACCTCATATGCCGATTGATGCACAAAGAATATCCTGTGATTTTTTTGCTTTTTCTGGCCACAAGATGCTCGGACCTATGGGAATTGGTGTACTTTATATAAAAGAGGACTTGCTTTCTGATGTGCCTCCTTTTTTAAGAGGTGGAGAGATGATAGACGAAGTTTTTGAAGACCGTGCAACTTTTGCTCCACCACCTCTTAAATTTGAAGCAGGTACTCCCAATGTAAAAGGGGCTTGTGTGCTTGTTTCTGCAATAGATTATATAGAAAAAATTGGGCTTTCCAATATTCATAATCACGAAGGCGAGCTTTTGGAGTATGGCCTTCAGAAAATGAAAGAATTAGACTTTGTAAAATTGTATGGCCCCAAAGATGTGAAGGAAAGAGGAGGAATAATTTCCTTCAATGTAGAAGGTGTCCATCCTCACGACGTTGCTACAATATTAGACGAAGAGGGAATTGCTGTAAGAAGTGGGCACCACTGTTGTCTGCCCTTAATGAGATACCTTGGGGTGCCGGCAACTGTAAGAGCAAGCTTTTATCTCTATAACGACTTTGACGAAATTAACGCACTTGTTGAAGGATTGAAAAAAGTCAGGAAGTGGTTTAAATGAGCGATTTAAATCAGCTTTATTCTGAGGTTATAATGGAACATTACGAAAACTCTCCCCATGAAAAAGAACTTAAAGATGCTACTCACAAAGAAAGAGGCTACAATCCTCTTTGCGGCGACGATATTACTCTTTATTTAAAAATGAACGGTGACATTATAGAAGATGCTTCTTTCACAGGTCACGGGTGCGCCATAAGCCAAGCATCAACCTCTATGATGATAGATTTAATAAAAGGAAAAGACAAAAAAGAAGCTTCAAGGCTTGTGCAAGGATTCATAGACATGATACACAAAAAAGACGTAAACCTTGATGAATTAGGTGATGCCCAAGTATTACAGGGGGTATCTGACTTTCCTGCCCGCGTAAAATGTGCTTTACTTGCGTGGAAAGCGCTCCAGGGAATTTTATAAAAAAGAGAAAGGCTAAAAAAGAGGGCACTGAAAAAGTGCTCCTAAGAAATGTAAAAAGTAGAAGAAGCCATGTTTAAAAAAGTAAATACATGACTTCTTCTTTCTTTTATGATATAGTAAAAATATTGAAAATACTAATTTTATAGGAGTTTTAACATGTTGAATTTTGAAAATGCACAAATAAAGATATCAGAATATAGAAGTTTGTATGATATAATAATACACAAGGATAATATTCTTAGGAAAATTAAAGAAAATATTGATTTCAGTTTTGTAAATAAAATGTTAAAAGAAAGTTACTGTGAGTATTATGGTCGTCCAACAAAAGAACCTGAAATGATGTTTTAGTGTATAAAAAATCAAGCAATATTCTGACTCTTTATCCATTCCTCCGTTTCTTTAAGTCTATATGAATTTCCATTCATATTTACTAAAAGGCTTTATGCGTTAGTTTATCTACCATCGCTGCTGTCATTACTGGATCTTGAAATATTTCAGCCCACCTTTCAAATGATAAGTTTGTAAATAAAAGCTCAGATCCCTCTTTGTCAAAAGAGATATAACCTAGAAGGAAAATTAGCAACCTTATACGATTTTCTTTTGCATGTTCCTGTTTTAGGTCATATTCTTTTTGAAGTAATCCATATAAATATTCTTCATAACTTATACTTCTTGTTGCAGCATCTTTTGCATCTTCTTGAAAGTATTTCTTTATTCCTGGTAGTCTTAAGCTTGTTGCAAATTGTTCTATTTCTTTTGATATTTCCTTTTTATTCACTTAAATGACAGCCTTCTCTTTGAAATTTTCAGCCTCTTCAGGTATTAAGCTGCCGAACTTTTTAAGCATTTCTTCCGATGAATCTATATTTTTCTTAACTTTTCGATAGCATCAAGCATCTTTTGAATACCTACTATACCGATATATTGTAAGAGCTCTATAAATTCTTTCTCTTTGGTGGTATAATAGGTATAATATATTTGTTGCAACCTTAGGTCTGCCTGATTAAGTGCTGCACTTGACGGCAGTGCCCCAGGTTTTTTCTTTAGCGTGTTCAAGTAATGCTCTATTTTTATTGACCATTCATTAAGTCCGTATATTCGCTCATGTTCGGCAATTTTTGTATTGTCGTAATAGCAAAGCACTTTATGCGAATATATTTTTGTAAATATGATTTTGCCGACATAAGCATCAGGGACAGAATAATGAATCTATAACTATTGTTGAATATTTATCTGTGCGCAAGTCTTCACATCTTGCTGCATCAAATGGTGGCAATTCGGCAGTTATTAGTTTCTTCCATTGAGTCAAAGCTGTCTTTAAAAGCAGTCTTTATTAGAAAATGCCTTTCTTCTTACAAATTCTACACTTCTTTCAACGTGTCTTTTTTCATTACCTCTATATGTATTGCAAAATCTAAATTTAAAGCAGTAATATATTGATAGTTTTAAAAGCCCTTCTGTTGGTTCTTTTTCACTCCTTCCTACAAATTTTTTGACCATAACTTTTGCGTTGTCATATACTACAGTATGATAAACACCTTTTATATCTTCAAAAAAAGCTGCATGTGCTTCTTGAAAGCATGAAGTATCTTGCTTTGGAAAAAGTTTTGCAAACCTGTAATTACCTTTGGCGCTTGTAAATACAGCCATTTGAAATATTTTTAGCTTGCCTTTAATAAATAATTTAACTTCTCCCCAGTTGAATTTACGCATATTCCCAAGTTGATATTCTGCCTTTATATATGCTTCTTTTTGGTCATTTAATATTTCAATTTATTGCTTGACAAATGGATGTATAACCGATGTCATAGCCTTCTTCTCTTAAAGCATTATATATATCAATTTTCTTTTATGTCTGTTTTCAATATTGTACTTAGACCTTTCAACTATATTATCAATAATCTCTTGAATATCTGTATTTCCATCTATTTTTCCTTCATTTATCAAGTCCCTTCTCTTTTCTTCATATTTTTTAATATATTTTCTAATAACTTTTCTATCGATACCAGTTTCTCTAGATATCTGTCTCTGAGATTTACCATCTCTAATATATGATAATATTATTTCCTGTTTGTCTTTCAAAGAAATCAACTTCACCGCTCCCTCATGCTCTTATTTCATGAGAGAAATTTTATCTTAAAGTGGGGGATTTTTCAACTGAAATACTGGGGTACTTTTAGTGTAACATAAACAAAAAAAGTTTATACAAAATTATCCTTATTGTATTTGGAAAATGCTAATGTAGACAATTGCAAAAATTATTTAAATAAAAATTGATAGGATCCTGAAAATGTAATTAACAGGGAGAAAAGATATTTACAGATAGGCGAAGAAATAACGATTCTAGCGACAAACGAACCTGTGTTTAAAGCAGGAACAGAGCTAAAAAAGTAGTATCAGGATAGGTATAACGCCTGTCCTTTTCGAAATTTTTGTTATTAAGTATCAATTAATCAAATAATTAATTACCGATTTATTGGTAAACCTTAATTGTTTAGGAAATTCATTGTTTCTTTTTGATAAAAGTGCAAAGTATCCTTCTTCATCAAAGTTGTTTTTAATTTTTGCATTTTTAAAACCCAATCTTCTTATTAATTCATAATAAAAATCCTTATAATTGATTATATTTTCTGGTGCCAAATGAAAGATTCCCTTTAAATTATTATTTATTATGTAGCATAATTGTTTTGCTATCATCACATCAGTATTTGTATTATGAAAAAGTTTGGGATAAACAACAATATCTTTGTTATTATGAAGCGAGTTTAATAGTTCGTTCATTCTTGGAGAACTTTTTCCCCAAACTTGAGGAAGTCTTAATATACAAACATTATCATGTAATATTTCTGTCATTCTTTTTTCACAAGCTATCTTATATTGCCCATAATCACTATGAGAATTTGGCAAATCATCTTCATAATGAGGTTTACTTAAGTCATTATCAAAGACATTTGTAGTAGAGAAAAAGTATAAAGTGCCACCATTTTCCATTAGATATTCAGCAACTTTTATATGTAGAATCAATTGCTTATTAAAATCTCCTCTTAAACATGAAACTATGCCATGGGGCTTTAGAGTATTCAATAGAATACTTATGTTATCCGGATCTTCTATGTTGAGTTTAAAACTTCTATCTTGATTCAATGGTACAGGATTTTGAAAGTACGTTGAATAAACCTGAAATTTATCATATTTATTCATCTCATTTATTATTGCTGTTCCTACAAGTCCACTTCCACCTAGTATTAAAATATTGTGCATAATAATTATACCTCCTTAGCCCAAAACTAAAAAGCAGAAGATATGTACAGTTTGTTTTTTTTAATCAATCCTTCCTTAATCTTTTAATAATATTATACAAAAAAACAATAAAAAAGTAACCCAATTAATAATTTTTTAAGTTCTTCCAATGTCTTGTTCTATGCCCTAAAATACATTATAATAAATTTATAGGAAAGCTAAAACGTATACTTTTGTGCTCTTTAATGCTATAATAAACTCAAAACTATTGATATATTTGTAAAGTTTATTAATTTCTATATTTAAGTCGGAGAAGGGAGATAGTGTTTTGGCTATTTTTGCGATAGTTTTGGCACTTATTGGATTGCTTAATTTATTTGCGCCACGCATAGCATGGTTTGCCGCTATTGGTTGGAAAATCCGAACTTGACACAAACAAATTATAACGTAGTGTTTACATATAGTCATAAATGCTATATAATATGCTTTGAAGTATATACTGTATACATAAAAAGGGGGGAAACAATTATGGCACATATTATAACAGATGAATGCATTAGCTGTGGTGCTTGTGCTGCAGAATGCCCTGTAGAAGCTATTCACGAAGGTACTGGCAAATATGAGGTAGATGCTGATACATGCATTGATTGTGGCGCATGTGAATCAGTATGCCCAACAGGAGCTGTAAAAGCTGAATAAAATAAACAAAAAGTCCCTAAAGGGACTTTTTGTTTAAATTTTTTATGGGCTTTAGCCTGTTGAGCTCGCAAAGCGAGCGAAACAAAAAACCACCCGCTATGCGGGTGCGCGACAGAAGTTATACAAAAAATCACCTTTCCGTTATAATAGAGTTGTTCAAGCTACTATATATAACAAAAGGAAAGGTGATTTAATGGCTAATAAACGAGATGAAATGGCACGCACAAAATGGATGTGCAAATACCACATTGTGTTCACTCCTAAGTATAGACGAAAAATAATATATAATCAATACAAAGAAAGTATAAGGGATATATTAAAAGAACTATGTAAATACAAAGGAGTGGAAATAATAGAAGGACATCTAATGCCGGATCATGTACACATGTTAGTGAGTATACCACCAAAAATTAGTGTATCTAGTTTTATGGGATACTTAAAAGGGAAGAGTGCATTGATGATATTTGACAGGCATGCAAATCTAAAGTATAAATTTGGCAATAGACATTTTTGGGCGGAAGGATATTATGTAAGCACTGTAGGACTAAATGAGGCAACAATAAAGAAATACATTCAGGAACAAGAAAAGCGAGATATTATGTTGGACAAATTAAGTGTAAAAGAATATGAGGACCCCTTTAAGGGGTAGCCCGTAGTACATTTGTCCCTTTAGGGACGAGCAAAAGTGACAAATGCATGGTGGCTTGAACAAAGTGAAAGCCAGCGCCTTTAGACGCTGGCTAGTAATAGAGGCTTATAGCCTCAGAGCAAACCACCCGTTTTACGGGTGGTTATGATTGACTTTAAAATTTTAAAGTGGTATAATCTACAATAAAATATTTAGAGAAATTAGGAGGAGTCATTATGCCTATAGTATATCTTAATGGCGAGTTTGTAGATAGTGAAAAAGCAGCCATTTCTGTTTTTGACCATGGTTTTCTTTATGGTGATGGTGTTTTTGAAGGAATCAGGACATATGATGGTGTTATTTTTAAACTTGATGATCACCTAAAGAGGCTTTACAATATGGCAAAAGCGCTTCTTCTGGATATCCCTTTAAGCAAAGAAGAAATGGCTGAGAAAATTTGTGAGACAGTAAGGCGCAATAATTTAAAGGATGCATACATAAGGCTTGTTGTATCAAGAGGAAAAGGCGATTTAGGTCTGGATCCTTATAAATGTTCTAAGCCGACAGTCGTAATAATTGCGGATGAAATTTCTTTATATCCAGAAGAGATGTATCAAAATGGATTAAAAATAATTACTTCTACGTTCAGACGAAATTCAATTCAGACTTTAGATCCGCAAATAAAATCTTTGAATTATTTAAATAATATATTAGCAAAAATCGAAGCAGTAAAAGCAGGTTATCCTGAGGCGCTTTTATTGAATGTAGATGGTTATGTTGTAGAGTGTACAGGAGATAATGTATTTATAGTATCGGATGGTGTTTTGTATACACCGCCATCTGCTGCAGGAGCGCTTGGAGGTATAACAAGGGCCACTGTAATTGACATAGCAAAAAAATTGGGAATACCATTTGAAGAAAAGTATTTTTCGCTTTTCAATGTATATACAGCGGATGAATGCTTCTTAACTGGTACTGCTGCAGAAGCCATTCCGGTAACTGAAGTTGATAAAAGAGTAATTGGAAATGGTAAACCTGGAGAAATTACGAAAAAAATCATTGAAGAATTCAAGAAAGTAAGAACTTTGTACGGAACAAAAGTATATTAAAGAAATCGAAGAAAACGCATGGATTGACCATGCGTTTTAAGTTGCCAGGAGGTTAAACGCTATAATGGAGAGAATGTACTATTATGACAGTTATAAAAGGTCTTTTACTGCTAATGTTGTTGATGCAAGTTTTGTAAATGGACATTATGAAATAATTCTTGATGAAACATATTTTTATCCTGAAAGCGGCGGACAACCTGCAGATACTGGAACTATAGATGAAATAAAAGTTGAGAATGTCATTTTAAAAAATAATAAAGTCATTCATATGTTAAAAGAAATTCCTAAAAATAAAAGTGTATTTTGTGAAATAGATTGGGAAAAAAGATTTGACAATATGCAGCAACATAGCGGCCAACATCTTTTATCAGCAGTATTTTATAAATTATATAATGCAGAAACGGAAAGTTTTAGCATAGGAGATGATTGTTCTCATATAACATTGACGAACAACAATCTTAGTGAAAGTGAACTTGCAGAAGCTGAAGAGGAAGCAAATAAGATAATATATTCAAATTTGCCAATTTCGACATATTTTGTAGACAATAAAGAGTTAGCTAAATTGCCTTTAAGAAAGAAACCAAAGGTTAATGAAAATATTAGGATTGTAGAGATTAAAGATATAGACTATTCACCTTGTGGAGGTACACATGTAAAAAGTTTAGGTGAAATAGGATTAATAAAAATTAGAAATTATGAGAAATCAAAAAAAGGTATTAGAATAGAATTTTTATGCGGTCTCAGAGCCATTAAAGATTATAATGTCAAGAATAATTGTATTAATACGTTAATATCATTATTATCTGTAAAAGAAGATGAAATTTTAGGGAAAGTGAATAAATTAGTTTTGGAGAATAAGGAATTAAAAAAGGAATTAAACATGATGAAAGAAAATATACTTTTATATGAGGCAGAAAAATTAATTAGTGAATCAGTTGATTTAAAAAAATACAAATTGGTGACAAAGACTTTTAATGATAGAGATTTAAAAGAATTAAGGACTTTATCTCAAATTGTCACAAAAGAAAAAGGGATTGTTTGTATTTTATGTAGTATTTCAAAAAGCGCTAATATAGTTATATCGAGATCTGAGGATGTTAATATAAATATAAATTCGTTTTTTAATTCAGTATTAGATATAATAGATGGAAATGGTGGCGGGAATCAAAAAATATGTCAAGGATGTGGAAAAGTAGAAAATATAGATAAAGCATTAGAAAAAGCTATTGATATCATATCAAATTAATGAAAAAAATTTTAACTATTATGCAGGAAAATAATAACATTTATAGAATATATAACAATAATTAGAATATTCTATAGGAGTTGAATCAAAATGGGAAAAAGAGAATCGTCATCAGCGGAAATTTTGATAGAAAAAATAAAGCAAAAAATTTCAAATGATGACATATTGGGAAACATCTTAAATGGAGAAATATTGACAATTAGAGAAGGATGTGAAGATTGGGAGATTGAATACGGGAGAAATATAGTAGATATATATAAAAAATTGTCAAAATTAGTGGAAAAAATTAGATAAAATTTCTGCTTTATCCTATTGAATTTTTTGGTTCCTAATGATAAAATTGTATATGCGATTTTTAGAAAAGGGGAACTAATGATGTACAATAAAATATCTATATTAGAAGAACAGATAAGCAATTTACGAGATGAACTTGATGACTTAATAAAGCAGGAAGAAGTAAAATATGATATAGTGCTTGATTTGAGTCGAAAACTGGATGATTTAATCGTATTATATGTGACGACTAAAGCCAAAAAACATTTATCAAATGGTGATATTGTGCAATAAATATGTTATAATTATATCTAAAGGGGAGTAACTCTTCGTTAATCAGTCGTCAATACGGTGAAAACACCCGGCTGGTTAAGCAAATTTGCGAGTGAGACCTTTATTTTGGGGAATAATACAAAATAAAGGTCTTTATTTATATTATACAAAAATTAGGAGGAATACGATGAAGGAAAATTGGATTCTTGATATTGATGAAGTTTCAAGCAATTTGAAGACAGATGTAAAGAAAGGGCTTTCGTCAGAAGAAGCCAAAAAGAGACTAGAAAAATACGGTCCAAACAATTTAAGTGAAAAAAAGAAAAGAACCGCCCTTTCAATGTTATTGGATCAATTTAAAGATTATATGGTAATTATTTTAATAATTGCTTCTATAGTTTCGTTTTTTCTAGGCGAGATTACAGATGCAGTAATAATTTTGTTTATCATTTTGTTAAATGCCTTCTTAGGAATGATACAAGAAAATAATGCCGAAAAATCTCTTGAATCTCTTAAAAAATTGTCTGCACCGGTATCGCGAGTATTAAGAGATGGAAAAGTTATAGAGATAGAATCACGGTATCTTGTTCCTGGTGATATAGTATTTTTAGAAGCTGGAAATTTTGTTCCGGCAGATGGCAGAATTATAGAATCTGCAAATTTGAAAGTTGATGAATCTGCTCTCACGGGTGAATCAATTGCATCAGAAAAAATAGCAGGTAAATTGTCAGATAAAAATTTGAATGTCGGCGATAGAATTAATATGGTTTATATGGGAACAATTGTAACCTATGGTAGAGGACTATTTGTAGTAACAGAGACCGGCATGGATACTGAGATGGGTAAAATTGCAAAAATGTTGGACAATGATGATAAAGTAAAGACACCACTTCAGATTAAATTAGAGCAGTTAGGTAAATATCTTGGTACAGGAGCTCTTATTATATGTGCGATTATATTTATAATAGGAGTAATGGAAAAAAGGCCTGTATTTGATATGTTCATGACATCAGTAAGTCTTGCTGTTGCTGCTATTCCTGAAGGATTGCCTGCCATAGTGACAATTACTTTAGCTTTAGGCGTTCAAAAGATGATTAAGAGAAACGCTATAATAAGAAAACTTCCTGCAGTAGAGACATTAGGAAGTGCCAATGTCATATGCTCTGATAAAACAGGTACTTTGACACAAAATAAAATGACTGTTGTCAAGGTTTATACTGATTTTAAAGAGTTAGATTTAGATGATCAATATGACAATAAAGCTGATTTTTTACTAGAATGTTCAACTCTTTGTACTGATGCGTTTATAGATGATAAAGGTAAAAGTTTTGGAGATCCGACAGAAGTTGCGATAGTATCTGTTTTTGAAAAGAATCTTTATAAAAAATCGGATTTGGAAAATAAATATCCTAGAGTAGCAGAAATCCCTTTTGATTCCGACAGAAAGATGATGACGACGATTCATAAAGCCCATGACAATAATTACAAAGTCATAACAAAAGGCGCCTTTGACAGTGTTATAGAAAGGTGTAAATACATATTAAAAGATGGGAAGATAGAAAATTTGACTGATGATGATAAATCAGAAATCAAACTAGAAAATGAGAAGATGGGAAATAATGCATTAAGGGTTTTGGCAATATCTTATAAAAATACTGATAATATTCCAGAAAAGCTAAGCAGTGATGATGTGGAGAAGGATTTGATATTTATTGGGTTGCTAGGTATGATAGATCCACCTAGAGAAGAAGTCAAAAAATCTGTTGATATCTGCAAGATGGCAGGAATTAAGCCTGTTATGATAACAGGTGACCACAAAATTACAGCTACGGCTATTGCAAAAGAATTGGGGATTTTAAATAAGGGTGATATGGCTGTAACAGGCCGAGAATTAGAAGCGATGACTGATGATGAGTTGTATAAAAAAGTAAAAGATATATCTGTATATGCCAGAGTTTCACCAGAACATAAGATGAGGATTGTTAAAGCGTGGCAGAGGAATAATGCAGTTGTAGCCATGACTGGTGATGGTGTAAATGATGCACCAGCATTAAAACAGGCAGACATAGGTGCTGCAATGGGAATAACAGGTACTGATGTAGCAAAAGATTCCGCAGATATGGTATTAACTGACGATAATTTTGCGACAATAGTTGCTGCGATAGAAGAAGGTAGGACTATATATGAAAATATAAAAAAGTCTATTCATTACCTTTTATCATGCAATATAGGCGAAATACTTGTTCTTTTAATTGCTACATTAGCAGGTATGCCAATGCCGCTTAAACCAATTCATATCTTATGGGTAAATCTTGTGACAGATAGTCTACCAGCGTTAGCGTTAGGTGTTGAGCCAGCTGATAAAGACATCATGACCAAAAAACCAAGGCCAAAAAATGAAAACATCTTTGCTGATGGACTTATGCTTAGAATACCTGTTGAAGGTATAATGATAGGATTAGTGTCATTTATAGCATTTTTATTTGGGTTAAGAGAAAATATTACTAACGCAAGAACGATGGCATTTGCTGTTTTAACTTTTTCGCAGCTTTCTCAAGCATTGAATGTAAGATCCAACAAGTCAATATTTAAAATTGGCCTATTTAAAAATAAATATATGGTATTGGCTTTAGCTGTTTCAATATTTCTTCAACTTGTGGTTATATTGACTCCGCTTAATGCTATATTTGGCATAAA
Organism: Thermoanaerobacterium sp. CMT5567-10; assembly: GCF_030534315.2. NCBI lineage: Bacteria > Bacillati > Bacillota > Clostridia > Thermoanaerobacterales > Thermoanaerobacteraceae > Thermoanaerobacterium > Thermoanaerobacterium sp. CMT5567-10. Next base: position 344,614 of record NZ_CP130558.2, on the reverse strand, counting down.
AAATATAAACATATACGATTGGGATATTATAATTTTATTATCGCTTTTGCCTATTATAATTATGGAGATAGTAAAAGCTTTATTCTTCAAATCAAAATAAAATATTAAAACCACCTTATGTGATATGCCACATATCAGCAAGCAGTTATGTTTTTGCTGCCTACTATATGAGCATATCAGTTAATAAGGTGGTTTTTACGTTACAATATGTGGATATAAAATAGCAGAGATAACTTGTATTATTACTGTTGCTAATATCAGTATTAACCAATCAAAACCAATTTAGTTACGAGATTCATCTTATGGTTGATTTCACGCAACAGATATTCTAATGATTTTATTTCTGTATCCATTTAATCAGCCTCCCAAATAATTCGGAAACCGTACTTTATGATTATAGTATAAAATATCCTAAATGTCAAAAGTTTCATTTTCATTATGAGCAAAAATATTGATTGTTTGTATATTGTATTTATTGAATTATAACAATTGTATGGTATAATAATTTTAATTAAAAATGGGAGGTATGCATGTGAGAGAAAAAGACTTTAAACGACTCGTCTATATAGCTTTAATGACTGCACTTATTACTGTAGGTACTATGGTTATACAGATTCCTACACCTTATACAAAAGGATATATAAATATTGGAGATTCATTTATATTCTTATCAGCTTCAATATTAGGACCTTTTGGTGGATTCATTTCCGGCGGCGTTGGTTCGGCATTAGCTGATCTTTTGTCTGGATATGCTGTATGGGCGCCGTGGACTTTTGTCATAAAAGGGCTAGAAGGACTTATAGTTGCACTTTTACTAAGGAGGAAGAGTACGAAATATTTTATCCGAATTGCAGCTTTTATTTTAGCAGCGATATGGATGGTAGTCGGCTATTACATCGGTGGCGCCGTTATGTATGGTTTTAAAGCAGCTTTAGCTGATGTACCAGGAAATGTTATTCAAGGTATAGGCAGCGTAATTATCGGCTCCATTCTTGTTGAATCATTATCGAGAATAAAATATTTTAAAGACTTAAAGCAAGGTTAATGATAACTTGCTTTTTTCTTTACAAAAATGTATTATTTTATATAAGGATGGCCCAGGGGTGGTATAAATGATAGACACAGTGATGTTTGATTTAGATGGTACTCTATTGCCTGTAGATACTGATAAAATGATCATGGATTATTTTAAAGCTATATCGAAAAAAATATCTGCTCATTTTGAGCCGTTATTTTTTCAAAAAGCTCTTTTTACTGCCAGCATGGATATGATAAACAATTTAGATCCTGAGAAGACAAACGAAGAAGCATTTTTTGATTCATTTTTAAAAATAGTAAAATATCCAAAGGAAAAATTGATGAAAATTTTTAATGATTTTTATGAAAATGACTATAAAAATTTGGGATTAGATGTTTGTAAAAATGAGTATGTAAAGATGTCGGTAGAATTGCTGAAGAAAAAGGGCTATGATATTGTACTTGCTACAAACCCAATTTTCCCAGATACAGCAATAAAAGAAAGATTGAGATGGGCCGGTCTTGACCATACATATTTTAGTTTTATAACATCTTATGAGATAATGCACTATTGCAAGCCTTATATTGAATATTACAAAGAGATTGTTTATAAACTTAATAAAAATCCACAGAATTGTATCATGATAGGAAATGATGTTGATGAAGATATAGTGTCTTCCAGCATCGGATTTAAGACATTTCTAGTAGATGAATTCATGATAAATAGGTCATCAAAAGATATTTCAACTATAGATCGAGGGAATTACAGAGATATGTACGAGTATATTAAGAGATTACCTGTTATTAGATAGGAGATGATTTGTGTGAAACTTACAATTCTTGGTTTTCATGGACCGTATCCTGGAGTCGATGGTGCATGTTCAGGCTATTTACTGGAGGATAATGATTTAAATGTACTTATTGATTGTGGCAGTGGTGTTATAAGCAGATATCAGCGATTTCATGATTTGCAGGATTTAAAGTACATAATACTTACACATCTACATTCGGACCATATGTCAGACATGCTTGTATTAAGGTATGCTGTAGACATTATGATGAGAAAAGGTTATATAAAAGAGCCTATAAATGTGTTCTGCCCTAGTGAGCCTGTTAATGTTTTGGAAGAGTTAAATTTTAATGGGGTTTTTAAAATTAAAAATATAGATGAGGATTTAAAGCTAAATATTGGGAATTTGAATATATCATTTAAAAAAGTTGAGCATCCTGTTAGTACTTTTGCCGTTAAGTTTAATGATGGTCAAAGGACTTTTGTATTTAGCAGTGATACGGTATACTGTGATGACATTGTTTCCTTTGCTGAAAATTCTGATTTATTTTTATGCGATGGCAATTTATTAAATGGTGAGAAGGGACCGCATCTTACGACAAGGCAGGCAGCGGAAATTTCGAAAAAGGCTTTATGTAAAAAACTTATTATTACGCATCTTTGGCCACAACATGCTGTAGAAGACTATGTTAAAGAAGCATCTGAAGTGATACATGATGTAAATATAGCAAAACCTTTTGATGTATATTACATATGATAATTATGGATAAGCCGTTTTTACTTGTAGCTATTTTTTTATCTGTTGGCATTATTATAAGCAAATATCTAGAGATAAATATTGTTTTTTTATTTATCATGCTTTGTGTGAGTTTAATTTTAAGTATTTACACATATCTAGAAAGAAAAGATTCTACAATTTTGTTGCTTTTGGCAGTCGCGATTTTTGGTATGGTTATTGGTGCAAACGCATTGCATTCCAAAGGCATGTACGAGAATCTTAACAACAAATTAGTTTCTTTTAATGGGATTGTATCAGATGTAGTGGTCAAAGATGGGTTTTCAAAGTATGTATTAAAGCCCAAAAATAAAGAAAAAATCTTAATAACACAGTATGGAGGAGTATTTCCGAAAGATGGAGATTTGGTTGAATTACGTGGTATAATACAATTACCACAAGGTAAAAGAAATCCAGGTGGATTTGACTATAAATTGTATTTAAAGAAAAATGGTATAACTGCATTGATGAGTGTAAATGGATATTCAGTAAAGATTATTAAAAAAAATGCAGACAGTATCAACGAAAGAATTTTTAGGGACATAAAGAAACGGATAGTTGAAAATTATAGCGCATCGATGCCAAAAAATGATGCTGATTTTGTGTCGTCTGTTATATTAGGTGAATATAATGTGGAAGACGATATACTCAATTCTTTTAGAATTACAGGTATTTCACATATAATTGCAGTATCGGGTTTCAATTTTGGATTATTGACTGTTTTTATGATGTTTGTTTTAAATATATTTCATATAAGGAGATACTCTGCTCCTATTATAATTCCTTTGCTGATTATTTATACATTGATTACAGGTTCTCCACCATCTGCAGTAAGATCTGTTATAATGGCTTCCATGGCTTTAATTGCATCATCAATAGGCAGGAATAACAATCCAATCAATGCAGTATCATTTGCTGCAGCGATTATACTTTCTTTTAATCCATTGATGCTTTTTGATATAGGGTTTCAGTTATCATTTGTAGCAACATTGTCTATATTGCTTTTGTATAAGCCTGTTAAGGATATACTGAAAATAAAAAATGAAAAATTAAAAGAAGTTGTGTCTGTTACTGTTGCTGCGCAATTGGGTACAATACCGATTACAATATATTCGTTTCACAACATTTCCATTATTTCTCTTCTGCCTAATGTTATAATTGTTCCAATTGTGAGTATAACGATCATTTTAGGATTTTTATCTGCTTTAATTGGACTTATATTTTCGCCTTTGGCTGTTATTTTAAATATGATTAATACGCCTATAGTCGAATTAATATTATTTCTCACAAAAATTTTTGCAGAAATTCCGCATGCTTCGATAAATGTATCTGTGCCGCCATTTTATTTGGTAATATTTTATTATACAGTTTTGTTGATAATGATAAGCAGTTTAAGCAAAATAAATAAGTTAAAAGTCACATCGCTAATTTTGGTTACATCAATGACAATATTGCTTGTTAGCTCATCAATACCTAGAAATCTTGAAATAACTTTTCTTGATGTAGGACAAGGCGATAGTACATTTTTAAGGACTCCAGATGGTGAAAATATATTGATAGATGGTGGTGGAAGGCCTGAATACAATGGATCTTCTTTTGATGTAGGCCAAGATATACTTTTACCTTATTTACTGTATGAGAATGCAACATCATTAGATGCAATATTCATATCACACACAGATTCGGACCATATTGGAGGAATACTTTCAATTTTAGATGATGTAGATGTAAAGAGGATTTTTATCGGTCGTCAAGTACAGGAAGATGAAAATTACAAAAGACTTGTGTATATAGCAAATAAGAAGAAGATACCGATTTTTCAGTTGTCAAAAGGTGATACTATAACTATTGACGGAATAAGATATTACGTTTTGAGTCCTAGTTCTAATATTATTAATGAAAATCCAATAAACAATAATGCCTTAGTCTTTAAAATGGTATATAAGAATGTCAGTATCTTATTTACTGGCGATATAGAGAAAGAAGCTGAAAATGAATTGATAAATGATAATATATCGTCAGATATTTTGAAAGTTGCACATCATGGCTCAAATACGTCTTCACAAAGGAATTTTATTGATAAGGTAAATCCTAAAATTAGTGTTATAATGGTTGGAAAAAATAATTATGGACAACCAGATGGTGAAGTAGTAAAATATTTAAAAAGTAAATCACAACTTTTTAGAACAGACAAGGATGGCGCTGTAATTGTAGATACAAATGGTACATATATTCATATTAAAAAAATGGTCGGGGACTGATGAACTTGAATTATGCTGAATTTTTAGAAATTGTTAATAAAAGATTTTTACCTGCTTATGTGTTTTACGGTGAAGAGAGGTTTCTAATAGATGAAGCGGTTAAAAAGTTAAAGAACAAATTGCTAACTGATGGTACGGACATCATGAATTTGTCCATTATAGAGAATGTAGATGACAAAAATGTTATAGACAGCCTTGAAACGCTTCCGTTTATGTCTGATCATAGGCTTATTTTGATAAAGGATGATGAGTTTTTTAAAAAGTTAAATGATAGTACCGTAAATAACATTATAAAACATATAGAAAATGGTGATACAAATAATTGCATTGCATTTATATTTGGCGATAAAATTGATATGAGGAAAAAATTATTTAAAACAATAAGCAAAGTAGGTGCAATAGTAAATTTTGAACATTTGAAATATGAAGAAGCTGTTAATTATGTAGGGTTTTTTGTAAGAAAGTACGGCAAAGTCATTAAGAAACCTGTGGCTGAATACATTGTCAAAAATATAGGTGTAGATTTGTACAGGTTGTTAAATGAAGTAAAAAAGTTTGTGTCATACAGCAATGATAAAGAGATACTTCTAGATGATGTGAAATTTTTGATATCTTCGAATATAAGTGAAAGTGTGTTTAGATTGGTAAATGCTATTGGTTTAAAACAAGAAAGCACAGCTATATATGTTCTAAATAAGATGATTGCCAATGCTGAAAATCCTATAGGTATTTTAGCAATGATTGGAAGGCAATTCCGAATCTTACTTAAAGCTAAATATTTTGTGAAGCAAAATCTTAACAGAAAGGAATTACAGTCAAGACTTGGGATTCCATACTTTTCAATCAATGATATTATTGAGCAATCAAAAAGATTTGAAGAAAATGATTTGATGGATGCTTATGAATTGTGTTTAAAATGTGATAGAGAGTTAAAATTAAGCTATGATGGCAATGTCGTTCTAGAATCGCTTATAAGAAAATTATGCAATTAAAAAAGCGTACAACGTACGCTTTTTTAAGCATTTAATGCGTTAAACTTTGCATATAATCTTGATTTTTTTCTTGCAACTGTATTTTTATGCAATGTACCTTTTGAGTAAGCTTTGTCAAGCTCTCTAATTGCATTAATTAATGCAGCTTTCGTATTATCTATATTACCTTCTGCTAAATTCTTTTCGAATTTAGAAATAGCCGTTCTTACTTTTGATTTTACTATTTTATTTTCTAATGTTCTTCTTTTTGTTACAAGTATTCTTTTCTTAGCGGACTTTATGTTTGCCAAACCATTCACCTCCTCAAATCAATCAAATGTAATTTTACCACGAAAAAACATTTTTTGCAATATAATTATCAGGTAAGATGTGAATTAGTAGTTTTTTTGTGGCGAATAATATTTTTTAAATTGTCAATTATATTTGTAGGAGGTGATTTTATGTTAAAAGCGATAATAAGGTTTGTTGTGTCAGCAATTGTTTTAATGATAGTAGGTTACCTAGTTCCTGGTTTTAGTGTTGCGGGATTTTGGGGTGCTTTGATATCGGCAATAGTAATAGCGTTACTAGGCTATATAGTAGAAGCGTTGCTAGGTAAAAATATTTCACCCAGAAGTAGGGGTGTAGTTGGATTTGTAGTAGCGGCAATTGTAATATATGTATCGCAGTTTATAATTCCAACGATACATGCTACTATACTAGGATCTATAATAGCCGCATTTGTCATTGGGCTCGTTGACGCTTTTATCCCTACAGAATTGAGGTGAGATTATGTTCAGCATAAGGACAGATCTTGCTGTAGAAGCTCGTGAGCTATATAAAGATGGACATGCTGGAGAGATACCTGGAGTTTCAGTCGATGAAAAAGAAGAAGATGGCATTAAGACAGTCAAAGTAAGCATATTAAATGATGAAGGCGTTAAAGCAATGGGGAAACCAATAGGTGATTATATAACGATAGAGGCACCTGATTTGAGATATAGGGACATTGAGCTTGAAGACAAAGTTGCACAAAAACTTGCAGATGTTGTAAAGGAAATTTCAAATGTTAATGTAAATATTAAAACACTTGTCATTGGCCTTGGAAATTGGAATGTAACGCCAGATGCATTGGGACCTAAGGTTATAGAAAATATTGTTGTGACTCGTCATTTGAAGGAATTAGCTCCTCTGCAATTTGGCGATAATATATGTTCTGTAAGTGCAATGGCTCCAGGTGTATTAGGTATTACTGGTATAGAAACTGCAGAAATTGTAAAAAGCATAATTGATAATATAAAACCTGATTTAGTTATTACTATTGATGCTCTTGCATCTAGGCGGATTGAGAGATTGGCTACAACAATACAAATATCAAATACAGGTATTAGCCCCGGTTCTGGAATCGGAAACAAAAGATCAGCTATTAACATGGAAAGCTTAGGGGTACCTGTTATTGCTATAGGTGTACCTACTGTAGTGGATGCTGCTACTATTGCCAATGATGCTATAGATCATTTAGAAAGTGCATTAATAAAAAATACAAGCAGCAATAGTCCACTTTATAATGTATTAAAAAACATGGATAAGGAGGATAAATACGCTCTTATTAAAGAAGTATTGAGTCCTGATGAAAATCTCATAGTTACGCCTAAAGAAATTGACCTTCTCATAAAAAACATTTCATCCATACTGTCGCGGGTAATTAATTTAGCTTTGCAGCCTAATTTGACAGTAGATGAGATGAATCAACTTGTACATTAAAATTGTAATAAAGCACTTCTCTTGTGAATATTTTATAGTATAAAAACAAAAGAGAGGTGCTTTCATTGTACAGAAGTTCATTAAGGTATTATCGTATTAAAAAGATCTCTTTTCTTATTTTACTGCTTTTTAATATCTTGTTCTATAGATGGCTAATGACTGACGATATAAAAGCATCAAGTATAAATTTTGTTACGGAAGCATTTGCAGAGGAGTACAACAACATAGATGGTGTATTCATAACTGCTTTAAATTATACAATGCCTGCAGTTGATGTAAGCTACAAAACGCAAGGTTTTTATAATAGAGATTTAACTATTGCTTCAATGTTTAATCTCAGTCAAAACGATCCACTTAAAATTTTAAAATATCAAATTCCCATCATATCTCAAATAGATATTGATACAAATAAAAAGGCTTCTACAACACAACTTACAAGTAATCAAAAAGACACTGCTAATAAAAACACAGATAATAAAGTTACAGATATAGCCTCAAAAAATAACGTTAATACACCTGACAAACCAATTGTTAACGGTACTACGCCTGATAAACCCTTAATACTGCTTTATCATACACATACAATGGAATCGTATGTTGCAACTGAAAAAAACAAGTATGTAGCAAAATATGGCTATGATAGGACAAATGACCTTAATTACAATGTGGTCAGGGTTGGAGATAGTTTAGCAAATTACTTGATGAATGATTACGGGATAGCTGTACTGCACGATCGTGCCATACACGATTACAATTATGATCAGTCATATTATAATTCTTCTCTTTCTGTTAAAAAATACCTAGATGAATATCCATCGATAAAAGTCACGATAGATTTACATAGAGATGGATATGGAAGTGTTATGCAGCCTGGAGTTGATAGTATACCGGTTTTAAGCAATTTATCGAATCAAGCGTATAGAAAAAAATATATTATGGATATAAATGGGCAAACCGTAGCAAAAATCTTATTTATTATTGGTTCTAGGAGAACTGCTGAAATGAAAGAAGATTGGAAGAAAAATTATGAGTTTGCTAAACAAATTAGCGACAAGTTAAATGAATTATATCCTGGCATATCCTTAGGAATAGAAGTTCATCAATATGCTGAATATAACCAGCATTTTTCAGAAAAAGGTATATTGATTGAGTTGGGTAGCAATTACAATACTCTTGAAGAGGCTTTAAATACAACGCCATTTCTTGCAAAGGCTATACATGAAGTATCAAAGAATGATGGGCTTGTCAAATAATGAGGTCTTTACCTCATTATTTGCTCTTAAAGTATTTTTCTAGGCCATCTATTATGGCATCTGATAATTTTGATAAATATTCTTTGCTTTGTAGTAGGTTTTTGTCGTTAATATTTGTAATAAAGCCAAGTTCTACTAAAATACCCGTCTTTTTTGCATTTGTTAATAGAAAATAGTTTGCAATGTTTGGATTTCTATTTACGCCTGCAGCAACATTTAGAGACACTTGTATATATTCGGCTAATGATTTGCTATTTTCATTTGTATTTGAATAAAAGACCATAGGGCCCTTTACATATGGGGCATTTGAAACTGCATTAACATGAATGCTTAAATAAATATCTATTTTATTATCATTAATCATGTTTACTCTTGCTTTTAAATCTCGTCTATGCCTGTAGTCATTATCGTTACAAAGGTTCTCTAACGATACATCTTTATCTCTAGTCATAATTACTTTAGCACCATGACTTATTAGTTTTGATTTCAAAATCATTGATGCTTCTAAATTGATGTTTTTTTCTAATAGATTGCCTGAACTGGTACCTCCATCAATACCACCATGTCCTGGGTCTATGAGTATTGTTTTTCCTTTTAATTCATTTGTAGTTGAAAATGCAATCAAAGTATTGCTAATAAATAGCAGTATTGTGGATAAAAGTACCACAGATATGGTACAATATATATAATTAAATTTTTTAAATCTGTCAGAAGTAAATATTTTTTTCAATTTTAATGCCTCCAATCTAGTTTTATGTTAAGACGAAATGAGGCTTATTATACTGTATATAATTAAAATAATTGGATGAATTTACTATATGAGGAGGTTGCAATGAGAAAAAAGTCAGTGCTGTTTTTGATTTTGATACTTTTGTTCTTAAATATCTATTCTATTGGATACGCTAAAACAGATGTTAAAAGTAAAAAAGCAGTAGTATTTATATTGAATAGAGTTACGATTAAAGATTATTTAGAAAATGATTTAAAAAACATTAATAGAATGATTGATAATGGTACATATGGTCTTATGACTGTTAATGCAGATGGAGGCAGATCTGAAGAAAATGTGTTTATGACAATCGGCACAGGTACACGTGCTGTTGGCTCAAGTTTTGCTTCTTTAAATTTTAATTCATGGGAATCTGTTGAGGGCAATAAGGCATCAACTATTTTTCAAAGGAATACTGGTGTATCTCCTAAAGAAGGTCAGATTTTAAATTTAGATATAGCGCAAATTATTAGGAACAATTCTAAAAGAAATCATATTATAAGGCCGGGACTTTTAGGAGATGAACTAATGAAGGCAGGATATAGCATTGCTGTATTTGGCAACGAGGATACAGATACTGATTATAAAAGATATGTTCCTTTAATAGGCATGAATTACAGCGGTATCGTACCTTATGGAGATGTCAGCGAAGGAGTGTTAAAAAAGGATCCTTTAAGACCATACGGTATTTCTACAGATTACGACAGGATGTATGAAGAATATGTTGCTGTTAAAGATAACGTAGATTTGACTATTTTTGATTTAGGTGATACCGCAAGAGCGAATGATTATCAAAAAAATGGACTTGATAAAATAAACGCACAAAATAGAAAGAAAGCATTGCAAGATGCGGATAATTTCATTGGAAGGATACTATCTACTGATGACCAAAATACTTTATACATGATTGTGACACCACTACCTCCGTCGGCAGAAATGGGACAAAACGATTTTTTGGCACCTGTTGTAATGTACGGAAATGGTATTGAGACTAATAAGCTTATAACTTCTGAGACGACAAAAAGGATTGGCATTGTTACAAATACGGATGTATTGCCGACAATATTAAATTATTTTGATTTAGATGTACCAGCTTTTGTAACAGGGCATAAATTGTATTCGTCAGGTGTTGATGGCAGCCTAATACAACTTAATAATCTGGAAAAGCAGTTGACGTACAACTATACATATAGATCTCCTTTTTTAAAAACGTATGTTGTACTGCAGATTGTTATATTGATATTATCTATAGTTGCCTTAATATTTTTCAGAAAATACTCTGTTTATATGAAGCCTTTGCTGCTTTTAATACCTATCATGCCTTTAAGTTTTTTACTGCTGCCTATTTTTAATTATACAAGTGTACCTATTAGCATTTTAGGGATTGCTTCAATGACGCTGTTTTTTGCTTTAATTTTCTATAATATAAGCAGCAAAAGCAGTTTTCGATATTTTTCTATTGCTTTTTTAACAGCGGCTATTTTAATCATTGATATGTTAACTGGTTATAATCTTTTAAAAAATTCTTTCTTAAGCTATGATGCCATTGCGGGAGCAAGGTTTTATGGAATCGGCAACGAGTATATGGGAATCTTGATTGGGGCAACATTGTGCTTTAATCTTTTATCATTTGAGGTGTTTAATAAAGCAAATAAAAAATATTTAATATTTGCCAATGTACTAATATATATAGCTGCACTCTACTTTATAGCATCACCTTCTGTTGGGACAAATGTCGGTGGCAGTATAGCTGCGTTTGCTGCTTTTTCTGTGTCTACTATGTATTTATTTGGGAAAAGGTTGAATTTAAAAAATATTTCAATAGTTGCTATAAGCATAGTTGCTTTGCTGCTTTTAATGTTTTATGCCGATTCTTTGAGACCAGTTTCACAGCAGACCCATATAGGACAAACATTTAATCTGGTTAAAAATGATGGACTTTACCCGCTTTTTCAAATATTTATAAGAAAAATAAGCATGAATTTGAAGCTTTTTAGATATTCGCTTTGGAGTAAGGTATTGATTACTCTGATATTTGTGCTTTTTGTACTTTTTTATAAACCGATGGGATCCATGAAGAAAATATTAAACGAGCACAGATTTATTTATATATGCTTTTTTTCAACGATAGTTGGAAGCATTTTTGCCCTTATTTTCAATGATTCAGGTGTTGTTGCCGCTGCAACTATGATGGTTTATACAGGACCAATGCTTATTGATTTTATTATCGATGAGAATAGAGAGGTTGAATCTAGGAGCTGATATAAATGGGAAAAATAAAAGTCATGCATATAATAAGGGCGGCTGAAGGAGGAATGAAAAAGCATTTATTGTCTATACTGCTTGGCCTTGATAAAGAAAAGTATCAATTGGCAGTAGGATGTTCTTTTGACAAAAACACAAGTGATTATTTGCGTAAAAATGGAGTTTTAGTTTATCATGTTGATATTTGCGATGGATTAAATGTTTCAAAAGATGCAAATGCGATTATTAGAATTCGCAATATGATAAAAGATTTTAAGCCGGAAATAGTTCACTTTCACGGGGCAAAGGCGTCTCTTGTCGGAAGATTAGCATGTCTTGGATGTAACTCAAAGGTTGTTATGACAGTACACAATTTTCCAGAATATAGAAGGATGAATAAGATAAAGAAGAGACTTTATCTCGGTATGAATAAATGTTTAAACAAGAGGACAAATGCAATAATAACTGTATCAGAAGCATTGAAAAAAGCAATTGTAGATGAAGAAAATATAGATCCTGAAAAAGTCAATGTGATTTATAATTGCGTTGATTTATCTACATATCAAGATAATCCATTTCTCGATTTAAGAAAGGAATACAATTTAGAATCTGATACATTATTAATTGGCTGCATCTCAAGGCTGATACCATCGAAAGGTGTGCAAGATTTGATAAAAGCATTGGAAATACTTAAAGGTAGAGTAAAAGTCTTTGCGTTTGTGGCAGGTGATGGACCGTATCTTAATTATCTACAGGATATGGCAAAAGAAGCGAAACTTGAAAATATTCAGTTTTTAGGGTATAGAAATGATATAAAAGATTTTTTAAGGAATATAGATATCTTTGTTTTACCGTCACATAGTGAAGGCTTCGGCGTTTCAGTTGCTGAAGCGATGGCATTAGGTGTGCCAGTTATTGCAACAAATGTAGGTGGAATACCTGAGATAATAAAAAATAATGAAGATGGAATAATTGTGAATCCTGAAAGTCCAAATGATTTAGCGAATGCCATTGAAATTCTTGCAACAAATGCTGATTTGAGAAATAAATTTTCAAAAAAAGGCAGAGAATATATCGTAAATAATTTTTCAAAAGAAAAGATGTTAAATAAAATAGATACTTTGTATGAAAATCTTAGGAGGAAATGAAAAGTTTGAGCAGAGTTAAAGAAAGAAAGGAAAGATTAAGAAAAATAAGGCGTATATACTTTCTTTTATCAATTTATATAATCTTTATTGTGCTTTGCCTATTTCGAGTTGATTATACATTTAATACACTTACAACAGGGGAAGCTAAACAAAACTTATTTAAGATTAATATTGAAAGAAATTTCATTGATATAACACTTTTTGGTGAAAATAAGCAATTTTCACTAAAAGGTGTACTTGATATTTTCAAATCTCTTTATAACTAATTTTTTATGCTATAATATTAATATGTGTGAAGGAGGTTTGAAATGTCAAAGGTTAACAAGGAAAACATAAGAAATTTTTGCATTATTGCGCATATAGACCATGGGAAATCGACGCTGGCAGATAGATTGATTGAAAGAACGGGTGTATTGACGGAAAGAGAGATGGAAGAGCAGGTTTTAGACAGCATGGATCTTGAAAGAGAAAGGGGTATAACGATAAAACTACAGCCTGTCCGCCTTATATACAAAGCAAAAGACGGGGAGGAATACGAGTTAAATCTTATAGATACTCCTGGTCATGTTGATTTTACATATGAGGTATCCAGAAGTATTGCGGCTTGTGAAGGTGCTTTGCTTGTTGTAGATGCTACACAAGGAATTGAAGCACAAACACTGGCAAACTTGTATTTAGCATTAGAACATGATCTTGAGATTGTACCTGTTATAAATAAGATAGATCTTCCATCGGCAGATCCTGATTTTGTAAAGAAAGAGATAGAGGACGTGATAGGAATAGACGCAGAAGATTCACTTCTTATTTCGGCAAAAGAAGGGATAGGCATTGAAGAAGTGCTGGAAGCCATTGTAAAACGAATCCCAGCTCCATCTGGAGATCCGGATAAGCCTTTGAAGGCCTTAATATTTGATTCATTTTACGATAATTATAAAGGAGCTATTAGTTTTATAAGGATCTTTGATGGCACGTTAAAACAAGGTGATAAGATAAAGATGATGTCGACGGGGAAAGAATTTGAGGTGACAGAAGTAGGAATTTTCAGACCTAATTTAAGTCCTGTTGATTTCCTGTCTGCCGGTGATGTAGGGTATGTTGCAGCAAGTATAAAAAATGTAAGAGACACTCGAGTTGGCGATACTATAACAAATGCTGAATTTCCAGCATCAGAGCCATTGCCGGGATATAAAAAAGTCACACCGATGGTTTACTGTGGAATATATCCGGCAGAAGGGGAAGATTATGAGAATTTAAAAGATGCACTCTTAAAACTGCAATTAAATGATGCATCTCTAACATTTGAACCTGATACATCGGCGGCTCTTGGATTTGGCTTTAGGTGTGGGTTTTTAGGACTTTTGCATATGGACATAGTACAAGAAAGACTGGAAAGAGAATATAATCTGAATTTAGTGACCACAGCTCCAGGCGTAATTTACAAGGTATACAAGACAAACGGTGAAATAATTGAGCTTGACAATCCAGCAAATTTACCTGAGCCAACAGAAATAGACCATATAGAAGAGCCTATTATCACTGCGACGATAATGTCGCCGACAGATTACGTTGGCCCTATAATGGAACTGTGTCAAGATAGAAGGGGCATATATCAAGGTATGGATTATCTCGAGCCAACAAGAGTATTGATAAAATATGACATACCTTTAAACGAAATAATATATGATTTCTTTGATGCACTTAAGTCAAGGACAAAAGGTTATGCTTCTTTAGACTATGAGTTAAAAGGTTATAAGACGTCAGATCTTGTAAAGTTGGATATACTTATTAACGGTGAAATTGTAGATGCTTTGTCTATGATAGTTCACAAAGATAAGGCTTACGAAAGAGCCAGGAAGATGACTGAAAGGCTGAAAGAGAATATACCAAGGCATCTTTTTGAAATACCTATACAGGCAGCTATAGGATCAAAGATAATAGCTAGGGAAACTGTAAAAGCGCTAAGAAAAAATGTGCTGGCAAAATGCTATGGCGGGGATGTAACGAGGAAGAAAAAGTTACTAGAGAAACAAAAAGAAGGCAAAAAGAGAATGAGGCAAATAGGAAAAGTAGAAATTCCTCAAGAGGCTTTTATGTCAATTCTGAAGCTTGATGATGACAATGATTAGATCAGGTATTTATATTCATATTCCTTTCTGCAAAAGGAAATGCTATTATTGTGACTTTAACTCGTATGCCAATATGGAAGATAGTTTTAAGCCTTTTAAAGAAGCTATAATAAAGGAGATTAGAAACAGAAAAGATGAACTAAAAGATATATTTACATCTATATATATAGGTGGAGGTACGCCTAATGTCTTGCCTCCCTTTTATATAGAAAATATATTAGATGAAATTTACAAATATTATGATATTAGCAATGACGCAGAAATATCTATAGAATTAAATCCTGGATTGATTGACGATGAGAAACTTAAGACATATAAAAGAATAGGCATAAATAGAATAAGCATAGGTTTGCAGGCTTGGCAGGATAGGTTGCTAAAGAAAATAGGCAGAATTCATACGATACATGACTTCATAGAAAATTATGATATGATAACTAAATATTTTGATAATATAAATATTGATATTATGTACTCACTGCCAGATCAGACATTTGATGACTTTAAAGAAACATTGTCAAATGTAGTATCATTAAAGCCCACTCATGTTTCATGCTATGGATTGATTTTAGAAGAGGGAACAGTATTTTATAAATTGTATGAAGAAAATAAGTTCATACCGACAGATGATGAATTTGAAATGATGATGTATCATTATAGCATTGAATTTTTACAGAAAAGTGGTTTTAAACATTATGAAATATCAAATTATGCGATACCAGGTTATGAATGTCGTCACAATACACTCTATTGGAAGGATTTACAATATATAGGTTTTGGCCCTGGGGCTTATTCTTTTGTAGACAATAGACGATGTGGAAATGCAAAAGACATAAAAAAGTACATAGAAATGATAAACCGTACAGGATATGCGATTGAAGATATTGATGTGCTGGATGAGAAAGATAAAATGTCTGAATACATGTTTTTAGGACTTAGAATGATGGATGGTGTTTATGATAAAGATTTTAAGACTAGATTTGGAAAAAGCATGTTTTCGATATTTAAAAATGCTATTGATAAAAATATTGAATTAAATCTTTTAATCAGAGAAGGTGACAATATTAGGCTTACTCGGAGAGGAGTTGATGTATCAAATAATGTGTTTGAGGATTTTTTAATTTAGAGTATTGACAAATATCCACAATAGTGGTATTTTTAAATCGTGATTAGCACTCTCTAGCTAAGAGTGCTAATAAAAGAATTTGGGGTGGTGAATATGCCGTTAGATGATAGGAAGAAGAGGATATTAGAAGCAGTAATTAATGACTATATTTTGACGGCAGAGCCAATTGGATCTCGTACAATAGCAAAACGCTATGACCTTGGTGTAAGTTCTGCAACAATTAGAAATGAGATGGCTGACTTGGAAGAAATGGGTTATCTCGAACAGCCACATACATCGGCAGGTAGAATCCCATCAGATAAAGGATACAGGTTTTATGTTAATAATATATTAGAGCACTATTTAAATGAAACATATGATTATGAAAGTGACTCTGTTAATGAAGTGTTTGCAGAAATTGACGAGATTGTAAAAAAGTATGCAAAATTGTTATCAAGCATTACTAATCACACTATTGTAGTAAAAATGCCACGAATTGATGAAAACACGATTAAAAGAATACAGATATTACCTGTTGATTCCAACAAATTAATACTTCTTGTAATGACAGAATCAGGCATTATGAAAAATTATTTAATAAGCCTGAAAGACAATATTGATAGCAATTTATTTGAGTTTTTAAATAACCTCATTAATAATAAAATGATTGGAAAAAGAAAAAGAGAAGTTGATAAAACGTTAAGGGATGAAATTAAAAAAGAGTCTGGCAGCGCTATAGGTTTTATAGATAAAATTACAGATACAATTTTAAATGGTTTAAAGCAGATGGATGAAACAGATTTGTATTCGGAAGGAATTTCTAATATTCTTAATTTTCCTGAATACAAAGATCTTTTTAAAGCCAAGACGTTTTTTGATTTGATTGATAACAGGGATATCATGAATTCGGTATTGGAACCTGAGGATGACTCAATAGAAGTCACTATAGGTAGCGAAAGCAAATTTGAAGAAATGTGGGATTTAAGTATTATAAAATCTACCTACAAAATAAATGGTGAAATTGTTGGTACCTTTGGCATAATAGGGCCTACAAGAATGAATTACAAAAGGCTTATAAATGAGATAAATATGATGTCTAACGAACTATCAAAAGTTTTATCATATATATATCAAGGAAATAAGAGGTGAAACAATTGGATAAAGAAAAAGAAACGATAGAATATCAAACAAATGAAAAAGAAAATAATAATGGAAAAGAAGTTGCATATGATAATGAAAATTTAAACAGCGAAGATAGTGCTGACATTGATTCTTCTCATAATACCAGTAAAGATGAGAAAAATGTAGAAAGTGATAATTCAAATGAAGAAAAGAACAATGACGAAGGAGAAATTGAAGAATTGAAAAATAAGTTAAAACAAAAAGAGGAAGAAGCTAACGAGTATCTAGAAATGGCTCAAAGATTAAAAGCTGAATTTGAGAACTATAGAAGGCGAACAGAAAAAGAAAAAGCAGATCTCGTTGAATATGGTAAAGAACAGGTGATACTAGACATATTGCCTGTTATAGATAATTTTGAAAGAGCCCTTGAAACTCAATATGATGATAATGGCGAAAATGGGTCCTTCAAAGAAGGTATTAACTTAATTTATAAACAATTTAAAGGTATTTTAGAAAAAATGGGTGTGAAAGAAATAGAGTCTTTAGGAATGATGTTTGATCCATACAAACATCACGCTGTAATGCAGGAAGAGGCAGATGGCAAAAAAGAAAATGAAATAATTGAAGTATTTCAAAAGGGATATATGTTTAATAATAAAGTAATAAGACCAAGTATGGTCAAAGTAGCAAAATAAATATTTAAATAGGAGGAAAAGACGATGGGAAAAATTATAGGAATTGATCTTGGTACAACTTTTTCGTGTGTAGCTGTGATGGAAGGAGGACAACCAGTAGTTATACCAAATTCTGAAGGTGCTAGGACTACACCGTCAGTTGTTGCTTTTACAAAAGAAGGTGAAAGATTAGTAGGTCAGGTAGCAAAAAGGCAGGCTATAACAAATCCAGAGAGGACAGTAATGTCAATAAAAAGACATATGGGTTCAGATTATCGTGTTACGATTGATGGAAAAAGCTATACACCACAAGAAATATCAGCTATGATTTTACAGAAGTTAAAAGCAGATGCTGAAGCATATCTTGGCGAGAAAGTAACCGAAGCAGTAATAACTGTACCAGCATACTTTAATGATAGCCAAAGGCAGGCTACTAAAGATGCTGGTAGAATAGCAGGATTGGATGTAAAGAGAATTATCAACGAGCCAACGGCTGCATCATTGGCATATGGATTAGATAAACAAGGAAATCAAAAAATTATGGTGTATGACTTAGGTGGCGGTACATTTGATGTTTCCATTCTCGAGATAGGAGATGGAGTATTTGAGGTTCTAGCAACTAGTGGTAATAACCACTTAGGTGGTGACGATTTTGACCAGAGAATAATGGATTGGCTCGCAGACAACTTTAAGAAAGAATATGGAATTGATTTAAGAAATGATAAGATGGCAATGCAGAGATTAAAAGATGCTGCTGAAAAAGCAAAGATAGAGCTTTCTTCTGCTACGACAGCTAATATAAATTTACCATTTATAACAGCTGATGCTACAGGACCAAAACATATAGATGTTAACTTGACAAGAGCGAAATTTGAGGAACTTATAAATGATTTAGTACAATCTACAGTTGAACCAGTAAATCGTGCATTAAGCGATGCGAAGCTTAGTCCATCTGATATAGATAAAGTTATTTTAGTTGGTGGTTCAACAAGAATACCATTTGTTCAAGAGACAGTAAAAAGAATAATGGGGAAAGAGCCTCATAAAGGCATAAACCCAGATGAATGTGTTGCAATTGGAGCTGCAATTCAAGCTGGTGTATTAGGTGGCGAAGTAAAAGACGTCCTTTTGCTTGATGTTACTCCGCTTTCGCTTGGTATCGAAACACTTGGCGGTGTATTTACAAAGTTAATTGAGAGAAATACAACAATACCTACAAAGAAGAGCCAAATATTCTCTACCGCAGCAGATGGACAGACATCAGTTGAAATTCACGTGCTGCAAGGTGAGAGACCGATGGCCCGTGATAATAAAACACTTGGTAGATTTACGCTGACAGGGATTCCGCCAGCACCAAGAGGTGTGCCACAAATAGAAGTGACATTTGATATTGATGCTAATGGTATTGTCCATGTATCTGCAAAAGATTTAGGTACAGGGAAATCTCAGAATATAACAATTACATCCTCTTCCAATTTAAGTGAAGAAGAAATTAACAGAATGATGAATGAAGCAAAACAGCACGAAGAAGAAGATAGAAAGAGAAAAGAAGAGATTGAAGTCAGAAATAATGCAGATTCTCTGATTTATCAAGCTGAAAAAACCATGAAAGATTTAGCAGATAAGATGACACAACAGGAGAAAGATGATATAAATAAAGAGATAGAAAATGTTAGAAAAGCTCTTGAAGGCAGCGACATTGATGCCATAAAAAATGCATCAGAGAAATTGTCACAAGCATTTTATAATGTGTCATCTCGCATATATCAGCAAGCCGGTGGTGCTGGTCAGACAAATAATTATACTGGTAATAATGGAACATCTAATAAAGATAACGTATATGAAGCAGACTACAAGATGGAAGATGACAACAAAGATAATAAATAAGAACCAGGGCAATCCTGGTTCTCATTCGTGTTAAGAAGGGCAGGTGATAAAGATGGCGAAAGATTATTATGCTATATTAGGTCTTGACCGAAATGCCAGTGATGATGACATAAAAAAAGCCTACAGAACTCTTGCAAAAAAATATCATCCTGACTTAAATCCTGGCAATAAAGAGGCAGAGCAAAAGTTTAAGGAAATAAATGAAGCATATCAAATCTTATCTGACCCACAGAAAAAAGCACAATATGATCAGTTTGGAGATGCTGCATTTAACCAAGGTGGGTTCAATCAAGGAGATTTTAGTGGATTTGGTGGCTTCGACCACGGTGGATTTGACTTCGGTGGATTTGGTGATATTTTTGGCGATATTTTCGGTGATATGTTTGGAGGAAGTACTAGAAGGAGGACTGGACCGCAAAAGGGGAAAGACATCAGATTAAATTTAACATTGACGTTTGAAGAAGCTGCATTTGGAGTAGAAAAAGAGATTGAAGTAGAAAGATATGAAAAATGTGATAGATGCAATGGTACAGGTGCAAATCCTGGCACGAATCCGGAAGTATGTCCGGATTGCCATGGTACCGGCGAAGTTAGAATTATACAGAATACGCCGTTTGGAAGGATAGTAAATGTTAGAACATGTTCCAGATGTCATGGAGAAGGTAAAATAATTAAAAATCCATGTTCCAAGTGTCATGGCACAGGAAAGGTAAGAAAGACTAGAAAACTGAAAGTCAATATTCCTGCTGGAATTGATGAAGGACAAATGGTATCATTAAGAGGAGAAGGTGAGCCTGGGGAAAGAGGTGGAGCAAATGGCGATCTCTTTATAGTCATAAATATAAAACCTCATAAAATATTTAAACGTGACGGATTTAATGTATTGGTTAAGATGCCAATTAGTTTTGTAGATGCAGCACTTGGTGCAGAGATAGAGGTTCCAACTCTGGATGGCAAGGCTATATACAATATTCCACCTGGTACTCAGACAGGAACTGTATTCAGATTGAGAAATAAAGGTATACCTCATATTAATGGTAGAGGTCGTGGTGATGAATTCGTAGAAGTTTATATTGACGTTCCAAAAAAGCTGACAGAAAAGCAAAAAGAGCTATTGAGAGAATTTGATAAACTTAGCAATGATGGCGGTAGAAAATCTTTTTTTGAAAAAGTAAAAGATGCTTTTGGAGCATAAAAAAGGGTGATATGATTGAAATGGCTTGAGGTAAAAGTTACAACTTCAGTTGAAGCAGAAGAGGCTATAACGAATATTATGCATGAGGTTGGTGCTGGTGGTGTCGTTATTGAAGATCCTAATGATTTAAAAATGCTAAATGACAGTGAGTGGGATTATGTTGATCCTGATATGATTGTAAACAGTGATAAGGTTGTTATTTCAGCTTATTTTCCATTAATGCCAAATACAATAGACAAAGTTAGCATTATAAAAGACAGGATAATGGGGCTAAAGGAATATAATTTAGACATAGGTGATTTTACATTTGAAACATCGGAAGTCGATGACGATGATTGGGCTAACAGTTGGAAAAAGTATTATAAACCTTTTAAAATAGGGAAACGCGTTGTCATAAAACCAACATGGGAAGATTATAAGCCAGAAGAAAATGAAATAGTTGTTGAACTAGATCCAGGCATGGCATTTGGTACAGGTAGCCACGAAACGACAAAGATGTGTATAGAATTTCTCGAAGATAATGTAAAACCTAACGATGTAGTATTTGATGTTGGATGTGGCACAGGTATTTTGTCGATTGTAAGTTCAAAACTAGGCGCAAAAAAAGTTTATGCAGTAGATCTTGATGATGTAGCTATAAAAGTGGCAACTTTAAATGTCAAATTGAACGATTTAAATAATGTTGAGGTCCTTAAAAGTGATCTTTTACATGAATTAACTGGGAAAGCTGATTTAATAGTGGCAAATATAATAGCTGATATAATTATCAAAGCTACTTACGATATTTATGAAAAACTTGATGAAAATGGAATATTCATATCTAGCGGTATAATAAAAGACAGGAAAGACGATGTTTTAGATGCTATTTCAAAATATTTTGATATAATTGATATAAAAGAAGATGGTGAATGGATTGCTATATTATCTAAGAAAAAGTGATTTGCTGTGAGGAAATTTTTTGTAAAAAATGAAGATATAAAAGATGGGATTGCAAGAATAAATGGTGACGATGCACATCATATAATAAATGTTTTAAGATTTAAGATTGGAACGAAATTGATAATTTCCGATGGAAAGAATCAATACGTTGTTTCCGTTATTGATATTGAGAATTCCTCTGTTATATTAAAAATAATTGAAGAGTATAATCAAGTTGTAGAAAGCCCAATTAACATTACATTGTACCAAGGCCTTCCAAAATCTGATAAGATGGATTTGATTATTCAGAAATGTACTGAGATTGGCATCAAAAAGATTGTACCTGTTGAGACTGAATTTTCTACAATAAAAATAAAAGAAAAAAATATATACAACAAAATCAACAGGTGGAAGAAAATTTCTCTGGAAGCATCAAAGCAATCGGGCAGATCTATAGTGCCCGATGTTTTAATGCCTGTGGTTTTTAAAGATGCATTAGAAAGTCTGAACGAATTTGACTTATGTTTAATACCTTACGAAAAAGAGACTAATATGAGATTAAAAGATGTTTTAAAGAATAATTTTGACGCAAAAAATATTTGTGTATTTATAGGACCTGAAGGAGGATTTTCTGAAAATGAAATAATGGCAGCCATAGAATATGGTGCAATACCTGTTACATTAGGCCCGAGAATCTTGAGGACAGAAACTGCAGGTATTGTTACTAGTTCTATTATCTTATATGAACTTGGAGATTTGGGATAGAGCTGTATTATTTTTGGTAGGAGGAATATTTGAAAGTGGCAAAAGCAAATTTAGCTTTCAATAATGAAGAGTTTTATAATATATATGGCCGCAAAAAAATCGTATCCTTTTTTACTTTAGGGTGTAAGGTCAATCAGTATGAGACAGAAGCTATGGTTGAGATTTTTAAAAATTCAGGTTATGATGTAGTAAACTTTAATGAATATGCAGATGTTTATATAATAAATACATGTACTGTAACTGGCAGAGGAGATATGAAATCAAGACAGGAGATAAGAAAGGCAAAAAAAATAAATCCGGATTCTATAATTGCTGTAGTAGGGTGTTATTCTCAAGTAGCATCAAACGAGGTTCTTGATTTACCGGAAGTTAATGTCGTTTTGGGTACAAAAAATAAAGGCGAAGTCGTCAAATTAGTGGAAAAAGTTAGCGGTGATAGAGAAAAGATAAACGCTGTAGAAAATATATTTGACAATAAAAAATTTGAAGAGCTAAAAATATCAGCACAAGAAGGACATACAAGGGCATATTTGAAAATTCAAGATGGTTGTAATCAATTCTGTACCTATTGTATTATACCATATGCAAGAGGACCTGTAAGAAGTAGAAAGCCTGATAATATTTTGGATGAAGTAAAAAGATTACGTGACAATGGATATAAAGAAGTGATATTGACGGGAATACATGTAGCATCTTACGGAAAAGACTTGGAAAATATAAATTTGCTTGATATAATAAAAATGATTCATGAAGTCGATGGAATTGAAAGGATAAGAATGAGTTCCATAGAACCGACGTTTTTAACGGAAGATTTTATTAAAGAGGTGGCACATTTACCAAAATTTTGTAGACATTATCACGTATCGCTTCAAAGTGGCTCAGATAGTACGCTGAAGAGAATGGGGCGAAAATATACGACAAGAGAATACAGTGAAATAATAGACAGAATAAGGAAACATATTAAAGATGTTGCAATAACTACAGATGTCATGGTAGGATTTCCTGGTGAAACTGACGAAGAATTTAACGAGACCTTTAATTTTGTAAAAGCTATAGAATTCAGTAAAATGCATGTTTTTAAATATTCGAGACGGGCAGGGACAAAAGCGGCAAACTATCCTGATCAAGTTAAAAATTCGGTTAAGGAAGAAAGAAGCAAATTACTAATAAAACTCTCTGAAGAAAATGAAATAAAATTTTACAAAAAGTTTATTGGTACTACTTTAAATGTATTATTTGAGCAAAATGTCAAAGATTTTGAAGGATATGTTGAAGGACTTACCGACAATTATATAAGAGTTGCAGTTAAGTCAGATTTAAAAATCAAAAACAATATATTACCGGTTAAATTAATTGAAACAAAAAGAGATTTTGTAATTGGTAAAATGGTTGAAGGAGGTGAAAATAATGAGTGATTGCATATTTTGCAAAATCATAAAAAAAGAGATAGATTCAAAAATAGTTTATGAAGATGAATATGTAGTCGCCTTTCCTGACATTAATCCACAAGCGCCGGTTCACTTGCTTATAGTGCCGAAAGAGCACATAGAATCGCCGCTAGAGATTAATGAAGATAACAAAGATTTGGTAGGACATGTTTATTTAGTTGCTAAAAAGCTTGCCAGTCAATATGGCATTGATAAAAAAGGATACAGGATAGTGTCAAATTGTGGCGATGATGGTGGACAAACAGTTCATCATATACATTTTCATCTTCTAGGTGGAAGATTTATGACATGGCCTCCAGGGTAAACATTGACACAAATTGGTTTTAGGATTATAACCTGACTTTTGCAGCAAAAAAGGATAAAAAAAGCCCATAAGCCCTTTAAAATGAAGGCTTTCGGGCTTTCTGTTTTTGTCAATAAGTTGTAGTGGAAATGTCATTTTTTTACTTCTCCTAAAATTTTTTTAATCTCTCCTAATGTCATAATCTTTTTCCCAAAATCAATACCTAATTCTTTACCTATATCTTCAAGAACATCATTATTAAAATCAAACAGGTAATAATTTTCTTGTATGTAACTGCAGGATGCTTTTGCTAGACTCTCAAGTATAGCTGAAACAGAATATTTTCCATTTAATCTATATTCAAGTATCCTCACAATTACAAGTGATATAAAGCATATCAGAAAATGAGCATCAATATGCTCTTTTAGTGATAAATACACCGGTCTGCTTTCGATATCACTTTTAGTTATTTTAAAAGATTCTTCTATTTTCCAAAGGCCACGGTACATTTCAATAATTTTATCATCAGATTCTTTGTATTCGCTAGTAACTATTGCATAGTATCCATCAAATCTTTCTTCTTCTTTTAGTTTTTCCTCATCAAATGCTAAGTGTTGATGAGCACTTTCTAATATTTCGCCAGTTTCTTCATCAAAAATGAGATTCTTTACATATTTGGAAGCACCGTAAGATGTAGCTTTATTGTATTTTGCTGGATTTTTAATTAGGTCTTTTGCTTTCTCTATTGTAGCAGCTCGTTCATATTTTGCTTTTAAGGCATACTCTTCACTATAGAAAATAACCTGTTTTTCATCAACTACCTTTTTCATTTTTTTGCCTTTAGTGGTGGTTACTAATATTTCTCTTGGATAAAGTCTGGATTTTATCTTGAAGCTATCTCCTCTGTATGTATATCCATTTTCGTCAAGGACATATTTCTTAAATTCCTTATCCGCACAACGAACAGAATAGCTAAATACATAACCATTACCAGCAGATAAAGTATACCAAATGTTATCGCCAGTAATGATGCCTTTATCAGCAACTACAATAATTCTTCCCAAAGAATAATCATGTTGTATTTTCCTTAACATAGGCATAAGTGTAGTTTTATCTAGAGCATTACCAGGAAAAAGTTTATATGTAATAGGTATACCATTGGTGTCCATAAATAATCCCATCTGCACAATTGGATCTGGTCTATGTTCTTTAGAAACGCCTTTTTTACGCAATTCATCTTGTTCATCAATTTCAAAATAATAATTGGTAACATCGTAATAAACTAGATTAGTATTTCGTTCATATAAAGACTTAATATGCTCATGAACCCAAAGTTGCAAAGCATCACTATGCTTATTGAAAAAAGATAAACATCTGTAGATATCATCCAAAGAAAAATCAGACCTCTCAAAGAATATATCTCTATTCTCATAAGTCTTTTTCTTTGAAGCAGGATACAATAAGCGTGAAAATACGAGAAGTTTCATAATAGCATTAGCATCATACTCTTCTTTTGAATGACGCTGCCTGTTTTTCAAAAATTTATCCAATTCAAGCTCATGATAAATCTTACTAAATGCAGCATAGCCAAAGTTTTTACGGTTATCCGTATTAACCAAAAGTCTTTCATTAGGAGAAAAATTAAGAGCAATTGGAGCCTTTTTCATGGCTTTTTGTTCATTCAATTCTTTAACCTTTTGTTCAAAAAAAGCGATAGGATCATCGTATTGTTTTTGAAGTTCATCGAGGTATCCAAGGGATTTAATAGTAACAGTCCTTGTATGCCCTCTTTCTTTATCGCGATATCCATCTGCAATAGATAAGTATATTCTTCCGGAACTACGTTTGCTTTTCTTTAAATACACATTAAACTCCCCCAATAAAATTCAATATAACTATATTATACCACAATCCATAATAATCCGCAACCAAAATATGACAAAAATTTAAAAAAATTTTACCCGGAATCGTTAGTAAAATTGCTGGTTCCGGGTTACGCTACATAAAATTTTGCTGCAAAACTAGGGTGACATGGCCTCCAGGGTAAACATTGACACAAATTGGTTTTAGGATTATAATATATTAAGATATCCCAATAATAATCGTAGCAATATACGCAGTCTACATTCGGCAATTTATCCGGAGGGAGGGAGATTATAGTGTCAGAAGTTCGAGTTGGAGAAAATGAGTCCCTTGATAATGCATTGAGAAGATTTAAACGTCAATGCTCGAGAAGTGGCGTGCTTTCTGAGTTAAGAAAAAGGGAACATTATGAGAGCCCAAGTGTAAAACGCAAAAAGAAATCAGAAGCAGCTAGAAAAAGAAAGTACAAATTTGGCAAGTAAGGAAGTGTATTTATGGCTCTTAAAGAGCAGATATACAAAGATATGGTTGATGCAATGAAAGCAAAAGACACATTCAGAAAAAATATATTAAGTATGGTTAGATCTTCAATATTGCAAGTTGAAAAGGATACTGGGAAAGTACTTGATGATGATGGGGTCATTAATGTAATTTCAAGGGAAAGAAGTTCTGCCCGAATATGAAAAAGGTGGAAGGCAGGATTTGGTTGATAAAGCTAACCGTGAAATTGAAATAATGCTTGAATATATGCCTCAACAGTTGTCTGACGATGAGATTGATGAAATTGTTAGAGGCGTTATAGATGAGATTGGTGCTTCAAATAAAAACGACATAGGAAGAGTTATGAGCAAAGTAATGCCTCTTGTAAAAGGCAAAGCTGATGGCAATAAAGTTAAAACTATAGTTTCACAGCATTTGCAGTGAGAAAAAAACTTGGTACATTAAAGTATCAAGTTTTTTGTTTTTAATCTAAATGTATAATGTAAAGCATGGGACACAAAGATCCATGCTTTTTTTATTTTTATATTAAAATCCTGAGGAGAATGTTTTTACTTGATAATTCATAAAATTTAACGGGAGGGGGGCTTTACCATGAAGTCAAACACAATAAAAGAAGGAATTTTAAATTTAGTTGACTTTCCGAAAGATGTGTTACTGAACCTTCCTAAGATAACCGTAATAGGTAATACGCAAATAACAGTTGAAAATCATAGAGGCATAATAGAGTATATACCAGAAAGAATAAGAATTAATTCAACAATAGGAATGATTAGAATATCTGGCAAGAACATGATTATAAACTCAGTTATGACAGAAATCCTAGTAATCACTGGGAAGATAATCAACATAGAAATAATTATATAAAGATGCAAAGTTTTGTACAAAAATGTTAAAAAATCATGCAGTGTTTTTAGCCATTCTAGTGAATATTACGAGTTATCTCAATTTCCCAGAAGGAGGTATTTATTTGCTAGCGATAAAATTGTGGAATTTTTTATACGGGTATGCTATTATAAGAATTGAAGGTTTATCAATTGAAAGATTTTTAAATATTGTTATATCGAAAAACATATATGTGTGGGATGTAAAAAGGACAGACCATACTACTATAGTTGCAAAGATTAGCTTAAAAGGTTTTAAGTTGCTATTGCCATATACAAAAGTAACTAATTGCAGAGTATATATTGTCGAAAAAAGGGGTCTTCCGTTTATTATTTTATATTTGCGAAGACGAAAAATGCTTGTAATAGGTGCATTGTCATGTATTATACTGGCATATATTTTTTCAACGTTTATTTGGTCTGTAGAGATTGTAAATCCGAAAAATGTAGATGAAAGTTCCATAATATCAGAACTCGATAAGTTAGGTCTTAAGCCTGGTGTTTCTAAGTCAGCTATTGATATACTAAAGATACAGCAAGAATTTTTAATCGATGAAAAAGATATAGCTTGGATAGGGATCGATATAAAGGGAACAAAAGCTATTGTGAAAGTTGTAGAAAAAACTACACCACCAGCGATTTTACAGGAGAATGTACCGTGTAATATAATAGCTAAAAAAGATGGTATAATATATAAGATGACAGTATTAGAAGGAGATGCTGTTAAAAAAGTTGGAGATACTGTAAAAACAGGAGATGTATTAGTATCCGGCATAGTTGAAAGACCAAATACTGATACACGATTTGTACATTCAATGGGTACAGTATTGGCAAGGACTTGGTATGAAGGTTATGCAGATGTAAGTTTAATACAACAAAAATACGAAAGAACCGGGAAAAAAATCACTGTAACAAAAATATCAATGGGGAATAGTAATTTAACTTTATCGCCTAGTAAGATTGATTTTAAAAATTATGATAAAAAAGTAAAATTAATAACATCAAGCTATTCGCCTATAAAGATAACAAGTGAGACGTATTATGAGACTGTGCTGGTTGAAAAGAGACTGACGAAAGATGAAGCAAAAAAATTAGCAATTGATAAAGCGTTGGAAAATATAAAACCGGCTTTTGGGAAAGATGCTAAAATAGTAAGCAAACAAGAAAAGATTACTATGGTAAATGCTAATGTATTACGGGCTGACGTTGTAGTAGAAGTGATAGAGGATATAGGGACTCAAGAGAATATCAATTATAATACGGAGGTAAAAATTGAAAGAAGTAACAATTGATATTAATAATATAGAGCAAGCAGCAAATCTTTTTGGAAAATTTGACGAAAATATAAAATTGATAGAAGAAGGAATGGATGTAAAAATTGTAGTTCGCGACGATATGATTAAAATTAGTGGTGAAGATAGTAACGTTGATGGTGCAGAAAAAGTGTTTAGTGAACTCATTGACATTATTAATAGCGGTGAGATAATAACGGCTCAAAATGTATTATACGCTATGAGATTAGTTAACATGGGAGAGGAAGAAAAGCTAAAATCCATCTTATCTGACATTGTTTGCATAACATCTAGAGGGAAACAGATTAGATGTAAGACGTATGGTCAAAAGAGATATGTGAATGCCATAAGGGATAATGAGATAGTTTTCGGAATTGGTCCAGCAGGTACAGGTAAAACATATCTGGCTATGGCTATGGCTGTTACCTCTTTAAAGAACAAAGAAATAGGGCGTATAATTTTAACTAGACCTGCTGTAGAAGCAGGAGAACGGCTTGGATTTTTGCCTGGTGATTTGCAAGAAAAAGTTGATCCATACTTAAGACCGCTGTACGATGCCCTGTATGATATATTGGGAGCTGAAACATTTCAAAAGTATATGGAGAAGGGCTTAATAGAGGTAGCGCCACTTGCTTACATGAGGGGACGGACTTTAGATGATTCATTTATTATACTTGATGAAGCACAAAATACTACTCCAGAGCAAATGAAAATGTTTCTTACAAGAATTGGCTTTGGTTCTAAGGCTGTTATAACTGGCGATATAACTCAGGTAGATCTGCCTAAGGGAAAAAGATCGGGACTAAAGGATGTTATAGAGATATTGAATGGAATAGAAGGCATAGAATTTGTTTTATTAAAAGAACAAGATGTCATAAGACATCCTCTTGTTGCGAAAATAGTAAAGGCATATGAATCTTATGAAAAGTCTAAAGAAAGCGATGGAAGTACAGAAGAAAAAAGCTCGTGGGAGGATTAATTTAGATGTTAATTAAGGACATGCCGATAAAAAAAATACTGTTAAGTCAAAAGGCATATTTAATATACATTACATTGATATACCTAGTTATAACAATTTTTTTATTTTACACAGCCATAGCTCCACCAAAGTTTGATATTAAAGCAGGAGATGTTGCCCAGATAGATATTAAAGCACCTAAGGATATAGTTGATAATTTGGCAACACAGAAAAAGATTCAAGAAGCAATCAATAGTGTTAATCCAAAATATGATTATGATGAAAATGTTGCACAAGAGTCGTATGTGAAACTAACCGACTTTTTTAACAAATTAAGGAATATAAGAAAATCTAATGCACAACCTGATGAAAAACTAAATACATTAAAAGAAACGCTTCCAATTAAACTAGATGAACAATCACTTAAAGTTTTGCTATCTGCGGAAGATAATACTATAATTACTGCTGAATCATTGGCGATTTCTACTGAAAAGGCTACAATGTCGAGACAGATAACTGATGATGCTTTATCTGGAGCACTAAGTAGTGTAAAGAGTGTTGTTGACAATTCGGATTTAAGTCAGGATTTGAAACCGATAGTTTACACTATAATATCATCGGTGATTTCTCCTAACATGATATATAATGCAAGCGAGACAGAACTTGCTAGGAAAGAAGCTGCTGAAAAAGTAGAGCCAGTTGTTTACAAAAAAGGACAAAACATCATTGTAAGTGGGGAAGTCGTTACAAGCGACCAAATTCGGGTTTTAAAGGCTTTGGGGCTGTTAAAGAATAACAGCAGGATAGATATAGCTATGCTTTCTGGGATTATTATGCTATTATTGTTGTCTCTGTTTATCACTATATACTATATAAATAGGCTCAATAAAAAAGTGAAAGAAAAGAACGCATATATTCAAATACTTTATTTGTTGGGAATTATATATTATTTTATTGTTATTGCATTAAAAAATATAAATCCATTATTGATACCTTCTGAAATGTTAGCATTATCTGTATCTGTAATATTAGATCCATTTATTGGTATAATGCTAAATACCTTTTTTTCAATTATTGGTGGAATGATGTTGAATTTTAATCAAGCATTTTTTATCATGTCCATATTTGGGGGTACCATTGGAGCTATAAAAATGGTAAATTCTAAACAAAGAATTGATTTTGTCAAAGCAGGTATCTACGTAAGTGCTGTTAATACATTATCTATATTAGGTGTAGGTTTGATAAATAGTAATAATATTATATCTGTTCTAGAAAGCAGTTTGTGGGGAATTATTAGTGGTGCTTTTAGCGTGATTCTTGCTATTGGATTGCTTCCATTTTGGGAAGCAGGATTTGATATAATAACACCTCTAAAATTACTTGAACTTTCAAATCCCAACAATCCTTTATTGAAAAAATTGATGATGGACGCTCCTGGTACGTATCATCATAGTATAATTGTTGCTAATTTAGCAGAGGCTGGTTCTGATGCGATTGGTGCTAACAGTCTTTTAACAAGAGTAGGTGCATATTATCATGATATAGGGAAAGTAAAAAGACCTTATTTTTTCAAAGAAAATCAATTTACTGATGAAAATCTTCATGATAAAATATCTCCAGATTTAAGTACATTGGTGATTACGTCACATGTGAAAGATGGTGTAGAACTGGCTAAAAAGTATAAATTACCTGAGGATATTATTAACTTAATACGAGAACATCATGGGACATCCCTTGTAAAGTATTTTTACAGCAAAGCATTAAAAGCTGATGACTTGTGTGAAGAAGACTCTTTTAGGTATCCTGGTCCTAAGCCGCAAACGAAAGAATCTGCAATTTTAATGCTGGCAGATTCTATTGAAGCATCAGTAAGATCCCTTCGTGAACCGACAGATGACGAAATTGAAACTATGATTAATAAAATAATTGATGACAGGTTAAAAGATGGACAGCTGGACAAAAGCAATTTAACATTAAAAGATATTAAAGTTTTAGCTAAGTCTTTTTTGACTTCTTTGAATGGGATATATCATCATAGGATAGAGTATCCTGAAATAGAAAATAATAAAGCAGAGGTGTTACAATGAATATTTTGATTGATAATAGGCAGGATAAAGTTGATATTGATGGATTAGATAAAATTGTAGAAGATGTTGTTAAAACAGCTTTAGAAGTTGAAGGCATTGTAGATGATGTGGAGGTAAGCGTATCATTTGTCGACAACGAAGAGATTCACAAATTAAATAAATATTATAGAAATGTTGATAGAGAAACAGATGTATTGTCGTTTCCTCTGGTTGAATTTGAAGAAATATACTCCGATATTGACGAAGAAAATAATGATGAAGATGATGCAATAGGCCCTGAGCCAATTGGAGACATAGTGATTTCACTTGAGAGGGCAAAACAACAAGCGGAAGAGTATGGGCATTCTTTCATTAGGGAGGTAGCATATCTTACAGCTCACAGCATGTTCCATCTAATGGGGTATGATCATGAGACAGATGAAGATAGAAAGATAATGAGAGAAAAAGAAGATGAAGTTATGAGACGTTTAAAAATAGAAAGGTGATATATTTTTGAAGAT
Source organism: Thermoanaerobacterium sp. CMT5567-10 (assembly GCF_030534315.2). NCBI lineage: Bacteria > Bacillati > Bacillota > Clostridia > Thermoanaerobacterales > Thermoanaerobacteraceae > Thermoanaerobacterium > Thermoanaerobacterium sp. CMT5567-10. Next base: position 312,020 of record NZ_CP130558.2, on the reverse strand, counting down.
TAAAAAGTTAATAGATAGCTTTAATTATGCCATAGAAGGAATAATATATACATTTAAAACTGAAAAAAACATGAAGATACATTTTACTGCAGCAATATTAGTTTTAATTTTGAGCCTCTTTTATAATTTTAGCAAACTTGAGATGATTGCAATAATTGTTACAATATCGCTTGTTTTGATGGCTGAAATGATTAATACAGCAGTCGAAACTATTGTGGATTTAATAACTGATGAATACCATGTTTTGGCCAAAATTGCTAAAGATATTGCTGCAGGTGCAGTATTAATATCTGCTTTAAATGCAATATTTGTTGCGTATTTGCTTTTTTTTAATAGATTAAACCCATGGACGAATATTTTGCTTACAAAGCTTAGAAATTCTCCTGCTCATGTGACATTTATAACACTTATAGTAGTAATGATAGTAACAATAATTTTAAAAGCCTATTTTGGAAAGGGAACACCATTACGAGGTGGTTTACCTAGCGGACATAGTGCAATTGCTTTTTGCCTTGCTACTGTGTCAACGTTTATATCTAAAAATATACTTTTATCGACTATAAGTTTTATAATGGCATTTATGGTAGCACAGAGTAGAGTAGAGGGAAATATACATTCTACATTTCAAGTAATCGTGGGATCAATTATTGGTATACTTATAACAGTATTATTTTTTCAGATAGTCAAATAAAAATATTTGAGGTGATGATATGGTATTTAAATCAGGATTTGCTGCATTAATAGGTAGAACGAATGTTGGTAAATCTACTTTATTAAACGCTTTATTGGAGGAAAAAGTAGCTATAACTTCTGACAAACCACAAACTACTAGGAATACAATTCAAGGTATATTGACAGGTGAAGATTATCAAGTAGTCTTCATTGATACACCAGGTATACATAAGCCGAAACATAAATTAAGCGAAATCATGATTGAATCTGTGAAAAAGACGTTATCAGAGGTTGATTTAATAATTTATATGATAGAACCGGATGTTGAGGTTGGACCTGGTGATAAATATATAATTGAGCACTTAATATCAGTTGATACACCAGTTATTCTTGTAATCAATAAGATTGATACGGTTCCGCATGAAACTGTTGATAAAACTATCGAAATTTTTAAGGCAGAGTATAATTTTAAAGATATCTTGCCAATATCTGCTTTAAAAAATAAAAATATAGATTTATTGAAACACACAATAGTATCATATATGCCCGAGGGGCCTCAATATTTTCCTGGTGACTATATAACAGATAGGCCAGAAAAGTTTTTAATATCCGAAATAATTAGGGAGAAAATACTGAATTATTTGGAAGATGAAGTGCCACATGGAGTATATGTAGAAGTTAATTCAATGAAAGTTCGTGAAGATAAAGATATTCTGGACATTGAAGCTTTTATATTTTGCGAAAAAGAGTCTCATAAAGCTATCATTATAGGTAAAAACGGGCAGATGTTAAGGAAGATTGGAAGCAGTGCCAGAACTGAGCTGGAAAGTCTATTTGGACAAAAAATATATTTAGATTTGTGGGTGAAAGTTAAAAAAGGTTGGAGAGATAATATTAGTATATTGAGAAGTTTCGGCTATGTGATTGACAAAAGATGATGATAAATGTTAGTATAGGTATGAAAGGTGGAATTATGATGGACATTGCAAAAATGATTGATCATACACTCTTGAAAGCGGATGCAACAGATATACAAATTAAAAAATTAGCAGAAGAAGCTATTGAACATGGTTTTGCGTCTGTTTGTGTAAATCCGTGTCATGTAAAATATGTTGCTGATATATTGAAAAACAGTAATGTAAAGGTATGTACGGTAATTGGTTTTCCTTTAGGGGCTAATACTGTCGAAACAAAAGTTTTTGAAACAAAAGGAGCTATTTCGAATGGTGCGCATGAGATAGACATGGTTTTGAATATCGGCAAACTTAAAGTTGGAGACTATGATTATGTAAAGAATGAAATAGAAGCTGTAACGCATGCTGCTAAATCATTTGGAGATATAATCGTAAAAGTCATATTAGAAACGTGTTATCTTTCTGATGAAGAAAAAATAAAGGCTTGTAAAATTACAGTGGATGCAGGAGCTGATTTTGTAAAAACATCAACTGGGTTTGGCAGCGGCGGTGCTACCGTACATGATGTAGAACTTATGAGAAAAACCGTAGGTGAAAATTTTGGTGTTAAGGCATCAGGAGGTATAAGGACTGCAGAATTTGCAAGAGAAATTGTCAAGGCAGGTGCTAATAGGATAGGTACAAGTTCAGGTATACAAATTGTAAAGGGATGGTAAGAGTATGATCTTACATCTGATTTGGAACCTTTTTAAAAGAACAGGTAATATTGAATATTTTATGATTTACAAAGATTATGAACGTATTTCCATAGAGAATAATAAGTTTAAAAAGGATAAATTAGTATGAAGTTTATAAAGACTGAATCTATTGTTTTGAAAAGCAGACTTATTGGCGAGTCAGATAAAGTTGTTACACTTTTTACAAAAACAAATGGAAAGATACAGGCGATAGCCAAAGGTGCAAGGAATTCTAAAAGTAGATTTTTAGGGTCTTCTCACCCGTTTTCTATTGGATATTATGTTTTATTTCAAGGTCGAAATTATTATTATATTGATCAATGGGAATTAATTCATTCTTTTTTAAAGATAGATGATGACATTTTGAAGTTCTCTTATGCATCATATTTTGCTGATGTTGTTTATAAATTGCTTGAAGAAGAGGAAAGAAATATAAATGTCTATAATCTTTTGAAATATTCTTTGTTGTTGCTTGAGAAAGGTTCCGTCAATGACGATTTACTTGCAATTTTATTTAACTTGAAATTTGTGACATTTATGGGTTATATGCCTGAAGTTGATCATTGCGTATCTTGTGGAAAAAAAGAGAAGCTTATGTATTTTTCACCGGCTAAAGGCGGTATTTTATGCAATAATTGCAAAAGCACGGCAGATGATATATTCTATTTGAAAAGTGATACACTAAATATATTAAGATTTTTGCTTAAATATGGTTTCAACGATATAGGGAAAATGGTGGTACAAAAAGCGACTGTAGATGAACTAGACAGACTGATGACTAAATATATGGATATCCATTTTGACAAAATATTTCAGTCAAAGAATTTTTTGGATAAGATAAAAAACATGTAGGAGGTGATAAAGGTGGAAAATGATCTTGAGAAGATTGATCAGATTGTTGCAAGGACAGGAGTTAGTTATAAAGAGGCGAAGAAAGCGTTAGAGAAAAGCAATGGTGATGTTGTCGATGCTCTTATTTATCTAGAGGAAAATAAGAAAAATTGGACAGAAAGCATATCTGTTGCTGGTTTCGAAGTCGTTGATAAAGTAAAGGAAATAGTTAAAAAGGGAAATGTGACAAAAATCAGGATCAAAAAAGATGACAATGTTATACTAGAAATTCCGGTTACAGCAGGTGCTATATCAGCTATTATAGTTCCTCAGCTTACAATAGTAGGAGCAGCACTGGCATTTTTTACTAATTGCACTATTGAGATAGAGAGACCAAATAAAGAGATTACAGTTTTAAAAGAAGAAAAGGAATGAAATGAGATTAAATTTGTTGTTTATTATATTGACATAATTTAAACTATTTGATATTCTAAAATATATTGAGCATTGACCCTTTTTGCCGTGTAGGAAAAAGGGTCTTGTTTATACATAAGAAGGAGTGTTTGTGTATGGCTTTTGAAGTAACTATGGATAAAATAGTATCTCTTGCAAAAAATCGAGGTTTTATATTTCCAGGATCTGAAATTTATGGAGGATTAGCAAATACATGGGATTATGGGCCACTAGGAGTTGAATTTAAAAATAATGTGAAAAAAGTTTGGTGGTCAAAATTTATACAGGAAAGTCAATACAATGTAGGTATTGATTGTGCTATATTGATGAATCCTGAAACATGGGTAGCATCAGGGCACGTAGGTGGATTTAGTGATCCATTGATGGACTGCAAAGAGTGTAAATCTAGATTTCGTGCTGATAAACTTGTTGAAGATTATTTGAAAAAACAAGGACAAGAAGCTATTGTTGATGGTTGGTCTGATGAAAAATTAAAAAAATTCATTGATGATAATAATGTACCTTGTCCTGTTTGTGGTGTACATAATTTTACCGATATAAGAAAATTTAATTTGATGTTTAAAACATTTCAGGGTGTCACAGAAGATTCTAAATCAGAGATATATTTAAGACCAGAAACGGCGCAAGGAATATTTGTAAATTTTAAAAATGTGTTAAGAACAACAAGAAAGAAAATCCCTTTTGGGATTGGGCAAATTGGCAAGTCTTTTAGAAATGAAATCACTCCTGGAAATTTTACATTTAGGACGAGAGAATTTGAACAGATGGAATTGGAATTTTTCTGCAAGCCTGGTGAAGACATGGAGTGGTTTAAATACTGGAAAGAATTTTGCATGAATTGGCTCTTAAATTTAGGATTAAGGAAAGAAAATTTAAGATTCAGAGATCACAGTAAGGAAGAGCTTTCCCATTACAGTAATGCTACTACAGACATAGAATACAGATTTCCATTTGGGTGGGGAGAATTGTGGGGAATAGCTGACAGGACTGATTTTGATCTTAGACGTCACATGGAACATTCAGGAGCAGATTTAACATATTTTGATCCTGTAACAAATGAAAAGTACATACCGTATTGTATTGAACCGTCTGTAGGTGCTGACAGAGTAGCTTTGGCATTTTTGATAGATGCATACAATGAAGAAGAAGTTGAGGAAAATGATATAAGAGTTGTTTTGAAATTGCATCCTATGCTTGCACCAATAAAAGCAGCAGTTTTGCCTCTTTCTAAAAAGTTAGGAGAAAATGCGTATAAATTGTATGATGAACTGAGGAAAGATTTTGTGGTTGACTATGATGAGACAGGAAGTATAGGGAAAAGATACAGGCGGCAAGATGAAATAGGCACACCTTATTGCATAACGTATGATTTTGATTCCTTAAATGATGAGTCGGTAACAATAAGAGATAGAGATACAATGCAGCAAATAAGGATTAAGATAAATGAAGTTAAGCCATATTTAGAATCAAAATTAAAATTATAAAAAAATCGGGCTATTGCCTGTTTTTTTTTATAATTTATGCTATAATATTATTGAACATAATTGTAATTAATTCTAATTTAAAATGGTAGTGTAAGTGTTTAGAAAACGTTAAGCTGAAAATTGTTGCTTATATGGGAGTGAAATTGTCCCACGTGACTGATATAGTATCACCTAATGTTTAGGAGGCTAAAATATTGTGGATGAGAGTGTTGCTATTTATCTTGTTTCAGACTCCAGCATAGATACGGCAGAACATGTTGCTGCAATAGCTGCTTCTAGATTTGGCACCAATATAAATCAGATGAAAAAGTTTCCTTATGTTGGTGATAAAAATCAAATCGATGAAATAGCTATTGATGCATCAAATAACAAAAATAGTCTTATAATACATACGATGGTAGTTGATGAGTTAAAAAGACATTTGCTCAATAAAGCTAGACAATATAATTTACGCATAGTAGATGTGATGGGACCGATTATGGATGCTATAGAAGGCACTACTGGCATACCGCCTTCAGAGTTGTTTTTTCCTAAAAGGAAATTGGATGAAGATTACTTTAGAAAGATGGATGCAATTGAATTTGCGGTAAAACATGATGATGGGAAAGATATAAATGGTATATTACTGGCTGATGTTGTGATATTAGGTGTATCCAGGACTTCAAAGACACCGTTATGTATGTATCTTGCACATAAATACATTAAGGCTGCTAATTTTCCACTTGTACCTGAAGTAGATCCACCGAGGGAGTTATTTGAGATAGATCACAATAAAATATTTGGACTTATGATAAACATCGATAATTTGGTAGAAATACGAAAAGAAAGGCTTAAATCATTAGGGCTAGATTCTACAGCAGTTTATGCTGCTAAAGATAGAATAATTAAAGAGCTCAATTATGCTAAGGAGGTGATGGAGAAGTTAGATTGTACAGTTATAGATGTAACAAATAAGGCTGTTGAAGAAACGGCAAGTATAATATTAAATAAAATTAATAAAGGAGGACTATAAATGGCAAAGAAGTATGTCTATTTATTCAGCGAAGGTAATGCATCAATGAGAAATCTACTTGGTGGAAAAGGAGCAAACCTTGCAGAAATGACAAACCTAGGTTTGCCTGTGCCACAAGGATTTACGGTAACAACAGAAGCTTGTACTAAATATTATGAAGATGGCAAAAAAATATCAGATGAAATAGTAGAAGAAATATACAAAAACATGGCTATTCTAGAGCAAATAAATAACAAAAAGTTTGGTGATAAGAAAAATCCGCTATTGGTTTCAGTGCGTTCAGGTGCAAGAGTTTCTATGCCTGGAATGATGGATACGATCTTAAATCTTGGATTAAATGATGATACAGTTATAGGACTCGCTGAAGCTACAAATAACGAGAGATTTGCTTATGATAGCTATAGAAGATTTATTCAAATGTTCTCTGACGTTGTTATGGGCATTGATAAAAATAAATTTGAAGCAATCCTTGATGCTGTAAAAGAAGAAAACGGAGCAAAATACGATACAGATCTAACTGCAGAAAACTTAAAAGAAGTTGTAAAGAGGTATAAAGAACTGTATAAGCAAGAGATGGGCGTTGAATTCCCGCAAGATCCAAAGGTTCAGCTACTCGAAGCTGTTAAAGCCGTATTTAGATCATGGGATAATCCAAGAGCTATTGTATACAGAAGGTTAAATGACATACCTGGCGATTGGGGCACTGCTGTAAATGTCCAGACAATGGTATTCGGCAATATGGGAAATGACTCAGGTACAGGTGTTGCATTTACAAGAAATCCTGCTACTGGTGAAAAAGCCTTGTTTGGTGAGTTCTTAATGAATGCTCAAGGCGAAGATGTTGTTGCAGGTATAAGAACGCCACAGCCAATTTCTACTTTAAAAGACATAATGCCTGAAGTGTACAATCAGTTTACAGAAATTGCAAACAAGTTAGAAAATCACTACAGAGATATGCAAGATATTGAGTTTACTATAGAAAGATCAAAGCTTTACATGCTTCAAACTAGGAATGGAAAGAGAACTGCTCAAGCAGCATTGAAAGTCGCAATAGATTTGGTAAATGAAGGATTAATTGATGAAAAAGAAGCAGTATTGAGGGTCGATCCAAAACAGCTTGATCAGTTATTGCATCCAATGTTTGACGCAGAAGCACTAAAAGCAGCAAAACCAATTGCAAAAGGCTTACCAGCATCACCAGGTGCAGCTGCAGGAAAGGTATATTTTACAGCAGATGATGCAGTTGAAGCTGCAAAAGGTAGAGGAGAGAAAGTAGTTCTTGTTAGAATGGAGACATCACCTGAGGATATTGAAGGTATGGCTGCCGCACAAGGTATTTTAACAGGCCGCGGTGGTATGACATCCCATGCTGCTGTTGTTGCTAGAGGAATGGGAACATGCTGTGTAGCTGGTTGTAGTGCAGCTTTGATAGATGAAAATCAAAAGATAATGAAGATCGGTGATATTATAGTTAAAGAGGGAGATTACATATCAATTGATGGAAGCACCGGCAATGTATATTTAGGAGAAATAAAGACTGTTCCGCCTTCTTTGACAGGTAACTTTGCAACTCTGATGAGTTGGGCAGATAAATATAGAAAATTAAAAGTTAAAGCAAATGCCGATATTCCAAGAGATGCAAAAGTTGCAGTAAACTTTGGCGCCGAAGGAATAGGCCTTTGCAGAACAGAGCATATGTTCTTTGCTGAAGATAGAATACCTGCTATGAGGGAAATGATAGTATCAAAGACCGAGGAGCAAAGAAGAAATGCCTTGAATAAACTTCTTCCTATGCAAAGGTCTGACTTTGAAGGATTGTTTGAGGCTATGGGAGAACATCCTGTTACAATACGTCTTCTTGATCCACCACTACATGAATTCTTACCACATGAAGATGATGACATAAAAGCATTGGCTGATGAAATGGGAATGACATTTGAGGACCTTAAAGCGACTGTAGAAAGCCTGAAAGAATTTAACCCAATGCTTGGTTTTAGAGGATGTAGACTTGCTGTTAAGTACCCTGAAATAGCTGAGATGCAGACAAGGGCTATAATTGAAGCAGCAATAAACGTATCAAATAAACTTGGCATTAGTATTGAGCCACAGATAATGATACCTCTTATAGGCGATGTAAAAGAAATGAAATATGTAAAAGAGTTTATAGTAAAAACTGCCGATGAAGTATTGAAAGAGAAGAATGCTAATCTTAAGTACCAAGTTGGAACAATGATTGAAGTTCCAAGAGCTGCTCTTACAGCAGATGAAATTGCAAAAGAAGCTGAATTCTTCTCATTTGGTACAAATGACTTGACACAGCTTACATTTGCATTCTCAAGAGATGATGCTGGTAAATTCTTAGAATCATACTATGACAAAAAGATATACGAGTTTGATCCTTTTGCAAAGCTTGATCAAAATGGTGTAGGCAAGCTTGTTGAAATGGGTACAAAATTAGGTAGACAAACGAGACCTGATTTAAGTGTAGGTATATGCGGAGAACATGGTGGAGATCCATCGTCAATTGAATTCTGCCATAAAGCAGGTCTTGACTATGTATCATGCTCACCTTTCAGAGTGCCTATTGCAAGACTTGCTGCTGCACAAGCTGCAATAAAGGATGAAAAATAAATAACTTAGAAAAGTGTAACTTTTTAGGCTGCTGGCATATTTTGTCAAGCAGCCTTTTACATATTGCTTTTAATTATTTTGCCATTTTTATCTATAACTTTATATTTCCCTGTGTAAAAATCAATAAAAATCATTGGATATGAGCTGTATTTATTTGTTAATATCCCCCAATAAACTAAATCCTTTCTAGGATTTTCTGTTGTCTCGTGTTTCAACTCTATTTTCCAAATATCGGCGCATAACTTATTATTATTTACAATTGATATTGCATCTTCTCTTGAAATACCATCTTTTGAGTTGACAATATATTCTAAATGTGGATTAAAAAAATGAATTTGATTTATAAAATAAATATTTTTATTACCGTTACTGTCAATAGCATTTACTACAGTTAATGGTCTACCAATATTATTGAAATGTAAAGAGGTAATTTTAACTGTATGCCCTTCATAAATAACTATAGAAATTGCTTGTATTTGTCTTAAAAAAAGCAATATAAAAAAACAGGTTATTAAAATAAATAATAACAGTATTTTGTGTTTCTTTTTTATAATAATACCCTCCTTAGAATTTTAGCAAGCCTAATAATAAGCTGCTACTGATCCTTACTTAATTTTACACTATTATCATATGTAAAATCAAATATTTCCTTGGATTTTGATTTTTATCTATTTTATTACAATTTATTGATTTATTCCTTTAATTTTTTGAAGGATTTTTTGTATTTTAATAGAATATATATGTTAAGTAAATAACAATAAGTTTATGGAGTGAGGTATTTATGGACAATGAAACTATAATAAAAAGAGGATGTAATGAATTAATTTTCTCATATGGGGAATCATTGCTTATGAATATCAAACCAGATAAAAAATCGTTCGATATGAAGATTGATGAAGAAAAATTGATAAGATATAAAAAGGAAAATAGTTATTTAATATCTTTACTTGATAATTTCATTAGAAAAAGTACTAGATATAAATTTCTTATTGCAAATGGGTATTTCTTTATTTTGTGCGATAAAAATGGTTATATAATTAAGCTTATATATGATGATCAATTAATTGATTACTTTAATGAATTGCATTTTTCAGAAGGTAACAGTTTAAGAATTGAAGACTGTGGTGTAAATGCAGTTAATCTTGCTATGAAACACAAAAGACAAGCTGAATTATGTGGTAAGGATCATTATTGCGATTTATTCAGGAACTGGTATTGTACAGCCATACCAATATTTGATAGTTTAAATGGAGAAATAATTGCATATCTTGATATTTCATGTATTAATATTTCAAGTATTAAGGAGCAAGGTATTATGCTTAAGAATATTGCAATGTACATAGAAGAAATGATTATGTATAGATATGGAAAATGTAATGTTATAGATAAGAGACTAAGTTTAACAGAAAAATCAATATTGTCATTTTTAGCATGTGGTATGGATAGAAAAGAAATAATGTATGAAATGAATATTTCAGAAACAACGTTAAGACGGCATATTAATAAATTAAAATTTAAATTTAAGGCAAAAAATGATATTACATTAGTCTTAAATGCTATAGATGCTGATATAATAGATACTAGAGGTAGGTTGTTATAAAAATATTTTAAATACTGAAATATTTTATGAAAATAACCACTCATGCTTTCGACCATGTTCGACAAATATTGACTAAAAAATCGACGAATTTGGTAACTTTTCAAGCTTGTACAAATGTTTATAATAGTAAATGAACAGAAAACGGCCGTTGGATGTTTAATAATAAACACAGGAGGTAATGATGAATGTTAAAATTATACAGAAGAGTTTTTGCAAAAAAGACTGTAGCGCTACTTCTTGCTATGCTAGTACTGTTAGTATTTCGGTAATATGTCAAGGGATGATTGAAAAAAATTAAAAAAATTTTTTAAAAAAACAGCTAAAAAAGAGCATAGCAAAGCTAACCATTACTAAAAACAGCAATGGGAATATATGTTAATTATGGAAATAGTATATTATGTTAGTATTTACAATCATCTCCTTTCATTGCTGGTGGTTTATAAAGTTTTTCTTCGCGCAGCAGAGCAAAGACTAACCTTACAGCTTTGCGTGCCGTTAAAACTAAAGCACGTTTGTGTTTATGAGTTTTACTTTCATTAAATTTGCGAGCATAGTATTGTGAAAACTCAGGACAATATTTCCTAAGTTGGTCGGCTGCTTGAATAAAGTAATATCTGAGATATTCATTACCAGTGCGTTTTAAATAAGTGTCCTCCGCTTTAAAATCCGCAGACTGGTATTCTGACCAATATATGCCGGAAAACTTTGCAAGGGCATTATCATTATCAAACCTTGATATTCCGCCTATCTCAGATATTAGGCCAGCTGCTATAGTTGGACCAATGCCATTTACTGAAGTAAGACAAAGAAATTGATTCTTAAATCCTTTGACTTCATTGGCAATGGTCTTTTCAGAAGCTTTCTTCTGCTTTTCAAGATACTGTATATTATCAAGACAAGACTTGATAACAAAATTCAAAGAATCATTTACATTAGCGTTGATTCTATAAGATTTGCGTACAGCATCTTGGAGTAATTTAGCCGTAGCATTAGGGTCATTAAAATGGTCTCTGCCTTTATCAACTAAAAAGGCAATAAGATCTTCAAGCGGTCGAGCCGCAATATCATCAAGAGTTAAAAACTCATTAAATATTTCAGTAGCAGCCGCACCAAAATTATTACTAAAAACTTTAATCTGACATAAGCCACTAAATTTAAGAAACAGATTACTTAGGAAATAATTTTTCTCCCTGACAATACTATCAACAATGTGAAAGCGATGGCGGGTAAGCCTTTGGAGAGCAAGATATCTAAAATCTACAGGACAAGATTTAGGAAGCCTTCCAAACCTTAATTTTTCAGCAATAACAAAAGCATCAACCCAGTCATTCTTAGGCAAATCGCCAAGAGACTTTTTAAAAGCCTTGACAGTATTAGCATTAAAAGTAGTTACAGAAGGATTAAAAGGCTTCAAGGAAGCATGGTCAGCTAAATAATACTGAATATGCCAACCATAGACTGAAGTAGATTCTAGACCAATAAAAACCTTCTGAACGTTGTATTTATTACAACAATCCAAGATATGAGACACTAAAATATTGCAACCAGAAGGATTATTATCTACAGAAAAACGAGAGCAAGCATCATTACCGTCTTGGTCTAGAATATGAACCTTGACATCATCCAAGCTTATATCCATGCCTACGAAAAGTTTATTCAAGGCTATAGCACCTCCTTTCAAAGGTAATGGTGTAGATTGAAAGTTAATTTGAGATAACCTAGCGACCAGATTATGTAGCAACCTCGCAATTAGCTATTAGTATATAAACCTGAATCCTCTGCTGCCAGGGGTTTATATACGACAAAGCAGATTTCGCGTGAGAAAAGGCAAATCTGGTGTAGGGACCATACTTTAAAGAGCGGAAAAACCGCATGGAGGACAAAAGCCTGTCCCATATTAACTTTACAGTATAATAATGCTACAAGTTATCTCAAAAGTAAACATAAAGGCCGTAAAATAAAAGATGTGGCGGCCTGTGCCATGTACTTAATTTGATATTTTAGATACATGGCAATAGATGTGATTTCAAAATAATGTTTTAAAGAAAAAGAGGTAATTTCCAATTATCAATGTGCTTTATTAAATTTTAAGATGTGAGACAAATTTATTGTCTACAAAAATAATTATACGAGGAGGTATAATATCAGCAAGCGCACAAACGTTAAATGTTCAAGGAAAAGATAAAATTTCAATGTCTGTTTCAAATGATACAAAGACATTGAATATCACTAGAAATGGACATAATGTATTGACTGTGACAAGGAAGAGTTCTTTCGACGGTGTGGTTAACTTTAAAGATTCAAAAGGCAAAACATCTACTGTGGCTATTAAAGTAACTCCAATTTCGAATAATCAATATGACATAACAATAACAGATGAGGAAAGTTTGAAGACATTTCATGTGACAAGCAAAATTAATCCACTTGCGGATTACTTGTTTAATAAGAATTCTTTAAAAATAGAAAATAATCAACAAGAACCGGATGCGTTAGCGTATTATCTTCTTACAGGTAAAACACCAGATCTTAATTCTATTGCGTCGTCAATTTTTAGTGGAGAGACATTAAGAGAGGTACTTAACTATATAAGAAATAACTGGAAATACTTATGTGATCTTTATAATTCTGCAGGCTTTTGGGCTGTTGTTTATACTATAGTTTATGCTCCTGAAATAGCTGCAGGTATTGGCATAGCAGCGGCTACAGCTTTAGTGTCTTAGTTTACTAATAATTATTTACACACATATAGAGATGAGAGGATGATTGTAATTGATTCTTTTGGCAGAATTAGCGGCGTGGATAGTCCGCGCCGCTCTTATATCTTGGTGTTTTTCTGGAGTAGAAGTTTTTGCATTATTAACACCACTTGAACAAGGATTCTTACATACTAATTTTTCAAGGTATCTTTTATTTTTTATATCTAGTTTATTTATAAATATTTTAGCATCGGGATTACCTGAATTAAAATCGATTAAAATGCGTCCAATCTGCAAGAAAGAAGAGTATTATTTTACGAATACATGGACAACACTTAATTTTCTTCTTCAAGGTTCAAAGAATCAGAAGATTAAAAAAAATATAATTGTATTATCAGGCTTAAAGAAAATTTGCATACCAATAGACATGAGTCACTTATTTATTGAAAATATAGAACCTATAAGAAAAGTCGAATATATAAAAACAATAATTATCATGATAATAGGTTTAGTATTAATGATTATTGCACCAATTGGAATAATAAAACTTTATGATTATATTGCAACTGTTTTGATACTGTTAGGTATGCCTGAAAAATTTTCAGGACATATAATATTTGATACCAGTATAATATTATTTTATTTTTATTTTATTGGGCCATATGTATTTTCTACATCAAATTATAAAAACTCATCTGCTGTTATATTTAGTAAACAGATTTTAAATAATGGTAATTATGCTGTCTATGAAAGTCCTATAATGCCTTTTTTGCAAGGTTGTCCGCTGGGGATGGCGCATAAGGGAAAAATTTTTGTTAATTCCCTTATATCTAAAAATCAAAATATTTTACGTTATGTAATTGCCCATGAAGAAGGCCATATTAAGGATCGTTATAATAATATGATGAGGAATTTTTTTTCACCTGTAATTTTTCCATGGGGTGTTTATATTTCTGTGTTAATTATTGATTATTTACATTTTATGAAAAAATTACATTATGATTATTGGGAATTGATTATTGTAGCAGTATCTGTGATTTGTTTAATATTAATAATTTTTATACAAATCGAACAAAAGTGTCAGCAACGAGCAGACGAGTTTGCTATCAGAAAAATAGGCATTGATAATGCGATAAAAGCCTTGCAAGAGTTAGCATATGGAGATATTATGTTACCGGAAAAATATAAATATAGATATAGGACCCAAGCTATTAAATTAATAGAGAGGTTAAAGCAAAAATGAAAGTGATAAAAATTATTAAAAAAAGTAGATATTTTAATATGATCCCATTAATTATTACTTTAATACCAATTTTAATGGGAATAATTAGCGGATTAAGAGTTAGACCAAATGATGAAATTAGTAGTGGCATTTTAGATATATTAAATCGAATGGGTATTTTTGAAAAACCTGAATTGAGAAATTTATGGATAAAAATAATAATTCATAATCTTTCTTTATCTTTACTGGTTGGGATACTAGGGCTTATTAGTGGCGGTCTTTTCACTATCCTGTATCTCTTTAGTTGGTGGTCTTTATGGATAGAAACAATTAAAATTAATTCAGTTGCTAAATGTTTTTTTGTTATACCAGAGTCAATTGGTATTACATTTGTTGTACTTTTTTCAATGTATATTGGGTTGAATTACCTTGTTTATAGAAAATACAGTAAATATCAAATTGCTTCATTTTTAATAGGCATAGCATTAATTGTAATGGGGGGAGTGATAGAACAATATGAAGTCATGGCTTTTATCAAGTAAAAAGATATATCATGCTTCATTTAAACAAATTTTTTTACTATTAATTTTTATCTTTATATCAATAGCTGTAACAGTGTTAGGTCAGTTTAAATCTTTTACAGGTAATAGCAAAGTGTTTTTCGAAAGTGGATTCATTATGCTTAGTATAGTATACTTTTTTAAATTCGTTTACTTATATCCAATATTAGTAATAATAAGATTAATTAGAGTAAAAGAAAAACATAATAATTTATTGGTTTCTAGTGTTGCAATTATTTTATTAGCATTTGTGCCACTAACGTTGGTATGGGCTATAATGTCATTATTTAATTTAATTGTGTTAAATATCCCATGGAGTATATACTCTAACACATATATTTGGATGAATGCAATACTGCTTCCAATTACACTTTTCTACAGTTATTGGAAGTATACAGATTCTAATATTATTGATTCGTTATTAGATTCAATGATATTGTCTGGATTAGCATTAATAATACCTTTAATTCATATTTAAAAAATGAAAATTATTTTATAGTTTTTCTTCAATATTTCACATTTTAAATGTTATAATTATAATAGATAAATGGAAAATTAACTATGTAAGAAATTTGGCTAATATTAATATGTTAGACTTAATTTAATAGATTGAGAGGAATCGGTATGAATTTTAAGGATAAATTGTTAGAGCTTTTTAATGACGAAAATTACAAACCCTCAAGGATTGAAAATATTTTAAAAATGCTTGATGTGGATTACAGTCAAAAAGGAATTGTTGAAGATCTATTGAAGGATTTAGAGAAAGATGGGACAATATATAAAACAAAAAATGAAAAGTATGCTTTATCAGAAAGACTTGATATAATAAAAGGCAAAATAGATGCCACATCTAGAGGTTTTGCTTTTCTGATACCTGAAAATGAAAACATTAAGGATATATTTATTTCTAAAGACAATTTAAACAGTGCAATGCAGAATGATATTGTATTGGTTCGTATAATAAAAAAAGTAGAAGGAAAGAAGTGGGAAGGAGAAGTTGTAAAAATACTCAAGAGGGTTAATTCTACCATTGTCGGCACTTTTGAGAAAAACCGCAACTTTGGTTTTGTAGTTCCCGATGATAGAAGCATCACACAAGATGTATTTATTTCAAAATCTGACACCATGAATGCCGAAGATGGCATGAAGGTGGTAGTTAAGATAACTAAGTGGCCGGAAAAGCGGAGAAGTCCTGAAGGAAAAATAATTGAAATTTTAGGTAGGAAAAATGATCCTGGAGTAGATGTACTGTCAGTGATTCGCTCATACAACATACCTGAAGAATTTCCAAAGAAAGTCATGAAAGAAGCAGAAAATATAGAAGAGAAAATATCAGGTGAGGAGATATCAGGAAGGATAGATTTGCGCCATTTAAATATTGTAACGATAGATGGAGAAGATGCAAAAGACCTTGATGATGCTGTGGCAGTAGAGAAGCTTGATAGCGGCGATTATGTACTTTATGTCAGCATTGCAGACGTCAGTCATTACGTCAAAGAAGGTTCTGAGCTTGATAAGGAAGCTTTAAATAGAGGCTGCAGCGTGTACTTTATAGATAGAGTCATACCGATGTTGCCACACAGATTGTCAAACGGTATATGCAGTCTCAATCCGTCTGAGGACAGATTGACACTTACGGTAAAGATGAAGATAGACAAAAACGGTAATGTTGTAGATCACGATATATTTGAAAGCATAATACGCAGCAAAGAAAGAATGACATATACTAATGTGTACAAAATCTTAGAAGAAAATGATGATGAGTTAAAAGAGCGATATAAAGATTTAATAGAAGATTTTAATAATATGAGAGATTTAGCAGAAATACTTTTAGAAAGAAGGAAAAGGCGCGGTAGTGTAGACTTTGATTTTGAAGAAGCAAAAATAATTGTTGACGAAAATGGGAAGCCTGTTGATATTGTAAAAGTTGAAAGGAATATAGCACATAGAATAATAGAAGAATTTATGCTTGTTGCAAATGAGACAGTTGCCGAACACATGCATTGGATTAACGTGCCATTTGTGTATAGAGTTCATGAGCATCCGGATATGGAAAAGTTGATGGCATTTAATAAATTCATACACAATTTAGGTTATCATATAAAAGGCATCGGAGGAGATGAGATACATCCAAAAGCATTGCAAGAGCTTATAAAGCAAGTGAGAGGCAAGAATGAACAAAGAGTCGTTGAGACGCTTTTATTAAGGTCATTGAAGAGGGCTAGATACAGTCCAGAGGATTTAGGTCATTATGCACTTGCAACGCAGTATTATACACACTTTACATCACCTATAAGAAGGTATCCTGATCTGATAATTCATAGGATTATTAAAGAGAATATTCATGGAAAATTGAATGAGAAGCGGCAGGAACATTATAACAAAATATTAAATGACATTTCATTAAAAGCTTCTGAAAGGGAAAGAGCAGCGGATTCTGCAGAGAAAGAAATAGAAGATTTGAAGAAAGTAGAGTACATGAAAGAAAGAGTTGGAAATGTTTATAAGGCCATAATTGCAAATGTGACAAATTACGGATTTTTTGTAGAGCTAGACAACACAGTAGAAGGATTAGTCGATATTGATACCCTTGATGATGATTATTACCATTATGATGATGAAACATATACGTTGATAGGAGAAAGAACGAAAAGAAAGTTTTCTATAGGTGACGTTGTGTATGTAAAAGTAGTAGGTGCTAACGTAGATAGGAGAGAAATAGATTTTGTCTTGGCGTCTCCTGATGAAGCCAATAAAGATAAAGACGCTTGACAGGAGATTTTAATATGTTATAATAGATAAGCAAAGACCCTATTTGTTTGACACAAGTAGGGTGATTTTGTGAAAAAGGTGTTTATCTTATGACAAGCGAAAATATTAAAGTATTAGCACAGAATAAGAAAGCCAGTCATGATTATTTTATTGATGAAGTTTATGAAGCGGGTATTGTGCTTTTTGGTACAGAAGTCAAATCTGTCCGCATGGGCAAAGTTAATTTAAAGGACAGCTTTGCACGTATTGAAAACAACGAAGTTTTCTTATACAATATGCATATAAGCCCATATGAAAAAGGCAATATATTTAATAAAGATCCTCTTAGAACAAGGAAATTGCTTCTAAACAGGAGAGAAATAAATAAATTGACTGGTTATGTTACTCAAAAAGGCTATACATTAGTACCACTAAGAGTTTATTTAAAACATGGACTCGTAAAAATTGAGTTGGCTGTAGCTAGAGGTAAGAAATTATATGATAAAAGAGAAGATATGGCAAGAAGAGATGCTAAAAGGGAAATAGAAAGGCATTTTAAAGAAAGCCAACATATATAAATATGGGGGTGTACTGGTTTCGACGGGGGCAGTCGAGGTAAAAGTAGCGAGTCGAGGTTCCATCTGCTCGTTAAACGGTGGACTTAAAAATAAACGCAAACAACGATAATTTAGCTTACGCTGCTTAATTAATAAGCAGCCGTTCAACCTTTGATTCCCACATCAAAGGATTGGGCGTCGATTTAGTGGGGAACTGATTTATCAAAGCTTTGAGATAAATCGGATTTTATGAAGCTACTGAAGCAGTTATCCTGTCACTGGGAGAACTGCGGAGGGAATGTAAAAACAGTGACTGCGCTCGGAGAAGCTTTTACTGTGACGCCTTCGGACCGGGGTTCGACTCCCCGCACCTCCACCATACATATAAACTTTTCGTCTGGGGACGTAGCTCAGTTGGGAGAGCACCACAATGGCATTGTGGGGGTCGAGAGTTCAAGTCTCTTCGTCTCCATTGTGAAATTTCAAGGATTTCGTTCAAATATAGAAGTATCGAAATCCTTTTTAATTTTTTATAAAACCAATTAAAATAAAAAAACTATTGGGATTGCACCCAATAGTTTTTTTAGTATATAGAATATTTTACACATAGAATAGCATATCTGCGTATGTTGGAAGTGGCCAAATTTCAGCATCAACTAAAGTTTCTAATTTATCGCCTATTTCTCTCAGTTCTCCCATTTTAGTAAATACTTCGTCTCTATAATATTTTGCAATAGCAAAAGAATCATTTTCAATGTTGCTTGCGCTGTTTACTGCATTTTCAAGGTTATCAATTCTTTTCTTGAATTCTGCTGCCAGCGAGGAAACCTCAGCCAACAAATCTGATTGTGCATCAATTTTAACGTCTAATCCAGTACTTTTTGCTGCATTTACGGAATCAGCAACTTCTTTTATAAATTTAATAACTGCTGGCAATAATTGTCTCTTAGCAATATCAAGCGTTGTTAATGCTTCTATGTTTATCGTCTTTGCATAGTTTTCTAGCATTATTTCATAGCGAGACTCTAATTCGACTTTGTTTAATACACCGTGTTTCTCCATGACTTTTACATTTTTGTCTTTCAAAAGAGCAGGTATAGCATCAACTGTTGAAGAGATATTTGGAAGACCTCTCTTTTCAGCCTCTTTAACCCATTCTTCTGAATATCCATTTCCATTAAATATAATGCGTTTGTGGTTTGTGACAATCTCTTTCAGTATTTTTTGAACTTCTTCATTAAAGTTATTAGCATTTTCTAGCCTATCGGCAACTTCTGATAGAACTTCTGCAACAATAGTATTTAAGATGTAATTTGCAGTTGCTATAGATGATGATGAACCTACCATTCTAAATTCAAACTTGTTTCCTGTAAATGCAAATGGAGATGTTCTATTTCTATCTGTTGAATCTTTATGGAGTGTAGGCAGTGTTGTTACTCCTATTTTTAATTCTCCACATTGTTTAGAGTTTGTAGCACTGCCACTTTCACTTATTTGCTCTAAGATATCTGTTAGTTGTTCACCTAGGAATATTGAAATTATTGCTGGTGGAGCTTCGTTTGCACCAAGCCTATGGTCATTTCCAGGTGTTGCACATGACACTCTGAGTAGGTCTGCGTATTCGTCAATTGCTTTAATTACAGAGCACAAAAATACTAAAAATTGTGCATTTTCATGTGGTGTTGTACCAGGATCTAAAAGATTTAAACCGTCATCTGTGCTCATAGACCAGTTATTATGTTTTCCAGAGCCATTTACACCTGCAAATGGTTTCTCATGTAACAAACATACCAGATCATTTCTCAAAGCGACTTTTTTCATTGTGTCCATTGTTAATTGATTGTGGTCTGTTGCTATGTTTGTTGTGTTGAAAATTGGTGCTAATTCGTGCTGAGCCGGGGCAACTTCATTATGTTCCGTTTTAGCGGATATACCAAGTTTCCAAAGTTCTTCATTAAGCTCCTTCATAAATGTGGAAACTCTTTCTCTTATTGTTCCAAAATAATGATCTTCCATTTCTTGCCCTTTAGGTGATTTGGAACCAAATAATGTCCTTCCTGTTAAGATGAGGTCTTTGCGTTTTTCGTATAATTTTTTGTCTATCAAGAAATATTCTTGTTCTGGTCCAACTGTAGTAATTACTTTTTTTGATGTTGTATTGCCAAATAATCTTAATACACGTAAAGCTTGCTTTGACAAAGCTTCCATCGAACGCAATAACGGCGTCTTTAAATCTAATGCTTCACCTGTATATGAACAAAATGCTGTTGGGATGTAAAGAACATTATCTTTAACAAATGCTGGAGATGTACAGTCCCATGCAGTATAACCTCTTGCTTCAAATGTAGCTCTCAATCCGCCTGAAGGGAACGATGATGCGTCAGGCTCGCCTTTAATAAGTTCTTTGCCTGAAAATTCTGTTATAACTTTTCCATCTGGTGTAGGTGAAATAAAAGATTCGTGCTTTTCTGCAGTAATACCTGTCAATGGCTGAAACCAGTGTGTAAAATGTGTTGCTCCTTTTTCAATAGCCCAATCTTTCATTGCATTTGCGACTACGTCAGCAACTTTTGGGTCAAGAGGAAGCCCTTCATCGATTGTTTTTCTTAAAGCATTGTAAGTTTGTTTTGGCAGGCGTTCTCTCATGACTGCGTCATTAAATACATTTTCGCCAAAAATAGTTTTTAATGAGTTCTCTTGCATAAAGATCCCCTTTCATTTAAATAATAGTAAATATGGTAAATATAAGTAAAACAAAACAAGGGTAACATTAATACACATCTTAAATATTAATGAAACACCCTTGTCTCATTTATTAACTATTAAATTTTTATACAAAATAATTAATTAAATATTAGCATAAAATTCTTACGAATGCAAGTATCTTTAAAAACTCATTGTACAAATTTTTCTTGGATACATTGTAAAGATATAATTAATATGCAACTCTTTTAAATTTAGCTAACCATATGTTTTAAATTTATGATAAAATAAATTTAAAAGCCAAAATTAAAAGAAGGAAAAATTGATTTTTTATAGAATATTATCATAGGTGGTTATATGAAAAAGATACTTAATGTTTTTATAGTATTGATTGTTCTACTATACATAGGAAAAGTTTCTATAAACACCATAAGCGGCAGAGATAAAACTGTTCCACTTAGATATGGTACTTTGTCTGAGTCAATAAAGACAGATGGTTACATAGTACTGGATGAGATGATAATAGATTCACCGATTGATGGTAAGTTAAATATGATTGTTGAAGATGGGACAAGAGTCCCAAAAGGGAAAGAAATAGCAGAAGTTGTATCTCAGTCTTTTGATAAGGAAAAATTGGCCGAGCTAAATTCAGTCAACAAGAAAATACAAGATATAAAAAGCGATAAGGCTTTAAATCCATATGTGAATGACATAGAAAGCTTAAACAGTCAAATAGACGAATTAAATAAGGAATACAAAGAATCAAAAGATAGTAAAGTTACAAATAATATAAAGAAGAAAATTGAAGATTTGATGAGTAAAAAAGAGCAGATTTTAAAAAATGGTCCTGCGTCGGTCCGAAATCTGGACGAGCTTTATAGCCAAAAAAAGGAATTGGAATATATTATTTCTCAAAATTTATACAAAATTTATTCGCCTGAAGCGGGTATTGTAAGCAATTTTTTTGATGGTTATGAAGATATATTGGATGTTAATAAACTATTTAACGTAAATAACAATGATATTAATTTGATAAAAAAAGAACCAATAGAACGGACAGGTTCTGTAAAACAAGGTGAGCCAATAGTTAAGTTGATAAATAATTATAATTGGTATATATTGGTTGTTTTAAACAATGATGAAAGGAAAAAGTTAAAAGAAGGAAAAGATGTAAAAATAGACATTATTGAAGAAAATGGGCAATTATTGGATGGAAATATTGTAAAAATTTATTCGATATCTGAAAATTCTCATATAGCCGTTATAAGCATGAAAGATGCTTACAGCGATTTTTATAAAAAACGAAAAGTTAGTGTTAATTTGATAATAAATGATTATGATGGTTTTATAGTGCCAAACTCATCTATCGTATATGAAAATGGCAAATATGGGATTTACAAATTAGGTGATAATGATTTACCTGTTTTTAAAGAAATAAGCATTAAAGCACAAAACAATGAAAATGCGATAATAGAAAGCAAAGATGACAGCTTAAAAATGTATGATCAGATTCTAGTAAATGGAAAAGATTATTTAAAGAAGTAAGAGGGGTATTTATGGATATACGTTTGAATATCGAAGAAATAAAAAATAATATTAAAGTAAATGCACAAAAGGCAAATAGAAATCCAGACGATATTTTAATTATGGCTGTTACAAAAACGGTAGATGTAAAGAGAATACAAGAAGCAATAGACAATGGAATAACAGATATTGGTGAGAATAAGGTCCAAGAGCTAATTGATAAGTATCCTGCTTTAAAGGATAAAGTTCAGTTTCACTTTATAGGTCATCTTCAAACTAATAAGGTAAAATACATAATAGATAAAGTTAAGATGATACATTCACTTGATAGTGTACATCTTGCACAAGAAGTAAATAAAAGAGCGTATAACAATAATATTGTGATGGATTGCCTTGTTGAAGTAAACATAGGCTCAGAGGAATCTAAATACGGTATCGATCCTTTGAACGTAATAGATTTTATTAAAAGCCTTGAATCTTTTGATAATATTAGAATAAGGGGACTGATGACGGTAGCTCCTTTTCTGGAACCAGAGCAAGTTAGACCTTATTTTAAAAAGATGAAGGAGTTATTTGATTGTGCTAAAAGAATTAGTCAAAAAAATGTAGACTTTAAATATTTATCTATGGGTATGACAAATGATTATACAGTTGCTGTTGAAGAAGGTTCAAATATAGTACGTATAGGCACAGGAATTTTTGGTAAAAGATTATATAATATGGAGGTAAAATAAATGGCTGCCAAAGTAATCGAGAGATTGATGAATTTTTTTGGCTTTGACGAACAAGAAGATGAAAGCATAGAGGAAAAGGTTGAAAATGAGATACCGTTTAATAAAAAACCTAAGATAGTAAATATACATACGCAATCACAGATAAAAGTCATCATTTTAAAGCCAGAGAATTTTGAACAAGCACAAACTATACTAGACAATATAAAGAATAAAAAGCCTATGATAATTGATCTTCAAAATATGGAAAGAAATGACGCACAAAGGCTTATTGATTTTTTGAGTGGTGCTATTTTTGCTTTAAATGGTGAAATCAAGAAAATCGCTAATAGTATATTTTTAATCGTGCCAGATAATTTCGATATAGCAGGTGATATACAAGATGAAGTAGATTCTATGTTTAATCTAAAATAAATAAGGAGGGTATGATTTGACAACAAATTATGCATTGGTGTTAACACTAAATTACTTTTTTGAAATTGTAAATTGGCTCATCTTAATAAGGGTGATACTATCTTTGTTAAGAATGGAAAATATGAGTAATCCTATATCACGATTTGTGATTACAGTCACAGAGCCTATATTGGATCCGTTTAGAAGATTACAATTTAAATCATCGATTGGACGAAGCATGATGATAGATTTTTCACCAATATTAGCGATGTTGGTTATACAGTATATTATAAGGCCAATTATAATTAATATAGTTTCATTAATATGAATTAATAAGTTTTAAAAGGTGAAGATATGGATTACAGTATAGCAAGGCTAGAAGATATAGCAAAATGGGTTCAGAAAAATAAACGAGATAGGTATACCGATTTTTTAAGCTTGAGGGATCAAAAAATACTGCTAAAGTTGATGACACAATTTGACGATATAAATTGTGGGTTTATTGGCGGATTTGATGCAGCCGAAAGAAAGATAGCACATATATATCCCAAATTTAGAAACGCAGTAGATGCATACAAAGCACCGATAAGTGCCATTAGAATAAACGGTGATTTATCGAAATTATCCCATAGAGATGTGTTAGGCTCCATCCTTGGGTTAGGTATAAAAAGAGATAAAGTTGGCGATATAATAAAAAGACAAGAGAGTTGTGATATTGTTGTTCATAATGATATAGCCAGTTATATCTTGATAAATTTACATAAGATAGGCAAAGAGAGGGTTAATGTATACTCAATAAATTTGGATGAAATCATGGAGCCGGAAGTAAAATACGATGATATAAATACAACTGTTGCATCTATAAGATTAGACAGCATTATTGCTTCAGGATTTAAATTATCCAGGACGAAAGCATCTGAATTGATAAAAGCTGGTTTGGCCGAAGTTAATTGGGAAACGAAGTTAGAGCCTTCTTTTGAAGTTAAAGAAGGTGATATCATATCTTTAAGAGGTCATGGTAGAATTAAGTTTGAAGCTGTTGGTGGTACAACTAAAAAAGGTAGAATATATGTTAATATTTTGAAATATAAGTAACAAAAGAATATAAGGAGTGAGAATCATGTTAACACCTATGGATATACATAACAAGGAATTTAAGCGGTCATTCAGGGGATATAATGAAAATGAAGTCGATGAATTTTTAGATAAAGTGATGGAAGATTATGAGCTACTGTATAAGGAGAATTCGGATCTGAAAGATAGGGTTAACATCTTAAACGATAAGTTGCAAAATTATACAGATATAGAAAAGACGCTAAATAATACTTTAGTCGTTGCACAAAAATCTGCAGAAGATTTAAAACAAAATGCAAAAAAAGAAGCTGACTTAATTATACAGCAGGCACATCAGGAAGCAGAAAAGATTATGCAAAAAGCAAATCAAGAAGTTGTGAGAATAAGGACGGAACTTGAAAATCAGAAAAGAAAGCTTAATATTTTTAAGGCTAAATTTAAGGCTCTTCTTGAAGGAGAACTAGAGGCTGTATTATCGATTGATGATAGAGAATTTTTTGACGAGGAGCAGGATGAGAAAAACGATGAGGAATAGGCTTGCTGTAATCGGTATATTAGTTCTAAATAGAGAATTAACATCTGAGAAAGTAAATCGTATTTTAAGCGAGTATGCCAATATAATTGTTGGAAGAATGGGTATTCCGTATAAAGAAAGAAATGTGTCAATAATATCTATTATTGTTGACGGAACGACAGATGATATTGGAGCTTTAACTGGGAAGCTTGGAAGCATTGAAGGTGTCAAAGTGAAATCAGCTATTACTATTTAATATGTTGACGTACTTTTCTAATTATTGTATAATTATTTAAAATGTGAAAAGCGATGATGAGGACAATTTATGCAAATTAAACTTTTAAGAGAGTTGGCGGTTGGTGTAAGCCAATAAGTTTATTTGACATATATCACCTCGAAGCTGCTGGCTGAAATTTTAGTAAGCTAAGCCGGGATATACCCGTTATTCGATGAGTGATTAAGGCTTGACCTTAATAATTAGGGTGGTACCGCGACTTCTCGTCCCTGTGGGTGAGAGGTTTTTGTTTTTTAATGTTTTTTATTTAATTATAGGAGGTATACTGATGGATTATAACAAAACATTAAATTTGCCTAAGACAGATTTTCCAATGAAGGCGAATCTGCCTTTGAGAGAGCCGGAGATATTAAAAAAATGGGATGATATGGATATATATCATAAATCATTAAATAAAAATAAGGGGAAGGAAAAATTTATTCTTCATGATGGACCGCCATATGCCAACGGGGATATACATCTTGGTACAGCCATGAATAAAGTTTTAAAAGATATGATTGTAAAATATAAAACAATGAGAGGCTTTGATGCACCATATGTGCCAGGTTGGGATACCCACGGTTTGCCAATTGAACAGCAGGCAATAAAAACACTGGGCATAAAAAGAAATGAAGTAGGTCCTGTTGAGTTTAGAAAGGTCTGTCGCGATTTTGCCTTTTCACAAATTGAAAAGCAAAAGTCGCAGTTTATAAGGTTAGGAGTCAGAGGTGACTGGCAAAACCCTTATTTGACATTAAAACCAGAATATGAAGCAAAGCAGATAGAAGTATTTGGTGAAATGGCTAAAAAAGGGTACATCTACAAGGGATTAAAACCTGTGTATTGGTGTACTGACTGCGAAACAGCTTTAGCAGAAGCTGAAATAGAATACTCAGATGAGACCTCAGATTCAATCTATGTTAAATTTAGAGTAATTGATGATCTTGGAAAGTTCAAAGGAATTGTTGATGACCTAAATAATTTGTATTTTGTAATCTGGACTACGACAACTTGGACTATACCTGCCAACCTTGCTATATGTTTAAATCCGGAATTTGATTATGTGCTAGCCAAATATGGAAAAGAGATCTACATAATGGCGAAAGACATGCTTGATGATATAGAAAGGGAAACAGGCCTTGAGAATCGTGAGGTAATTGCGACATTTAAAGGTAAAGATTTAGAAGGGATGAGAGCTAAACATCCTTTATTTGACAGAAGTTCGCTTATTATATTAGGTGATCATGTAACATTAGAAGCTGGTACAGGATGTGTTCATACTGCACCAGGCCATGGTGAAGAAGACTTTATAGTTGGACAGAAATATGGTCTTGATGTTTTGAATCCTGTTGACGATAAAGGTCGCTTTACAGAAAAAGCCGGGAAATACAAAGGATTATTCTATGCTGATGCCAATAAAGTCATAAAAGAGGATTTGGAAAAAGTCAATGCTTTATTAGCGTCAAAAACATTAACTCACTCGTATCCACATTGCTGGAGATGCAAAAATCCTGTTATATTCCGTGCTACAGAGCAATGGTTTGCTTCTGTTGATGGGTTTAGAGATGAAGCTTTAAATGCAATAAGAGAAGTAAACTGGATTCCTGAATGGGGCGAAGACAGGATTACAAATATGGTTAGGGATAGACATGACTGGTGTATCTCGAGGCAGAGGATATGGGGTGTCCCGATTCCGATTTTCTATTGTAAACATTGTGGTAAAGAATTGATTAATGATGATACAATAAATGCAGTTAAAAAATTGTTTGGTGAAAAAGGCTCTGATGCTTGGTATGAATACACAGCAGAAGAAATATTGCCGAAGGGTACAAAATGTGAATGTGGTTCTACAGAGTTTAGAAAAGAAACAGATATAATGGATGTTTGGTTTGATTCTGGTTCAAGCCATGTGGCGGTTTTAGAAACTACTGAAGGTCTTAGGTGGCCTGCAGATTTATACCTTGAGGGTTCTGACCAGCATAGAGGATGGTTCCAGTCATCGCTTTTAACGTCTGTTGCTACAAGAGGAATGGCACCATATAAAAACGTGTTGACACATGGATTTGTCGTAGACGGTGAAGGACGCAAGATGTCAAAATCTCTTGGAAACGGCATAGATCCTGCTGATGTAGTAAAAGAGTACGGAGCAGATATATTAAGACTGTGGGCTGTTTCTGCTGATTTTACTTCTGATATGAGAATATCAAAAGAAATTTTAAAGCAGATGACGGAATCATATAGAAAGATAAGGAATACAGCTAAGTTCCTCTTAAGCAATTTGTACGATTTTGATGCTGATAAAGATGCTTTACCGTACGAAGAGCTTCTTGATATAGACAAATGGGCCCTTTACAAGTTCAATGAGCTTATTAAGGATGTAACGTCGTCTTTTGATAGATACGAATTTTACGATTTTTTGCATCTTGTTCACACGTTCTGCATTGTAGATATGAGCAATCTGTATCTTGACATACTAAAGGACAGGCTTTATACATTTCCTGCTGCATCTAAAGAAAGGCGAGCAGCTCAGACGACGTTATATACAATATTAGACGGTTTTGTAAGAATTATAGCGCCAGTATTGACATTTACAGCAGATGAGATATGGAGCTATATGAAACATGATGCAAATAATAATTACGAAAGCGTTCAATTAGCTGATTGGCCACAGCCTAATGATGCATATGATAATAAAGAGATAGTTGAAAAGTGGAACAAATTATTTGACATAAGAAAAGATGTCTCAAAAGCTTTAGAGATATCACGTGCCAATAAAGAAATAGGTCACTCATTAGAAGCACAGGTTGATATATACGCATCAAGCGGTTTGTACGAATTTTTGAAGCAGTTTGAAGAAGATCTTAATACGGTATTTATCGTATCGAATACGGTTCTTCATAATGAGGATGACAATATACCTGATAATTCATATAGAAGTGAAGATTATAAACTAGCAATTAAAATTAGCCATGCGCCAGGTGAAAAATGTGAAAGATGCTGGATGTACAGTGAAACAGTAGGAACGGATAAAGAACATCCAACGATTTGTGCAAGGTGTGCTTCACATATTTAAAAGGGAGATATCTCCCTTTTTCACATTAAAAAGCGAAGGGAGAATTTGTAAGTGAATAAGATCGGGCTTATCGGTGCTATGGAAGAAGAGATTGATATACTTAAACAATTTATCAGCAATATAGAGATTATAAATCGCGCAGACATGGTCTTTTATAAAGGAATTCTAAATAATGGATTAGATACAGTATTAGTCAGATCAGGTATAGGAAAGGTAAATGCAGCTATAGCAGCGCAAATATTGATATCTGAATTTAATGTTGACTGTATAATAAATACTGGTGTTGCTGGAGGGATAAAAAGCGGAATAAACGTAGGGGACATAGTCATATCATCTGATGCGATAGAACATGATTTTGACACGACAGCATTTGGCGATGAATTAGGAGTTATACCCCGTATGAAGACTAGCGTATTTAAAGCAGACAAAAATCTGATTGACATAGCGCTTAAAGCAGCCAATGACAATATAGATGGAAAGACTTATGTCGGAAGGATTGTATCAGGTGATAGATTTGTGTCATCGAAAGAGGAAGCAAGAAGGCTAGGACAGCAATTTAATGCATATGCGGTTGAGATGGAAGGTGCTGCAATTGCTCATACTGCGTATCTTAACGATATACCATTTGTTATAATAAGAAGCATTTCCGACAATGCGGATGGAAATGCTACAAGTGATTTTAATCTATTTGTCAAAAAAGCTTCTATAGTGTCCAGCAATATTGTAAAAGAAATGATAAACATGATTAAGGAGATATGAAGATGAATGTAGTAAATGTAAGTTTGCAAGTATTACCTGTTGTTGAAGAAGAAATGATTTATCCTGTTGTAGATAAAGTTATTGACTACATAAAGTCAACGGGTGTTAAGTATTTTGTAAGTCCCATGGAAACTACTATGGAGGGCGATATTGACATTCTTTTGAATATTGTAAAGAAAGCGCAAGACATATGTGTAAAGGAAGGCGCGAAAAGAGTTGTCTCTATTGTAAAAATAGATTATAAGCCAGATGGAGTAACAATAGATGAGAAGATGAATAAATATATATCAAAGTAAAATGAATTATTCTGAGCGATTGATTATTTGAATTTATTTAAGACAAAATAAAACCTATTGACATACAATTCAACACGTTATATAATTAAATTAATTTAAGTTGGTAAAGTCGATGAGCAGGAATAGTAAATATCGCTTTAAGTCAAAGCGAGCCTGGGATGGTGAGAGCCAGGCACTGACGGCGTTATTGAATGGGCCTGTGAGATGGTGTGTGAACTAAAAGTAGCATTACCCGGTGGTCTACCGTTAAAATGACAGGGTATCGAGAAATCTGTACCTGAAAGAGATATTTTGTACTTAGGTGGCATAGCGAAATTTAAGCATTTCGTCCTTAGTGGATGAGATGCTTTTTTTAAACCACATAAGTATGAAATAATTTGGGTGGCACCGCGGAGTCACTTCGTCCCATTGGATGGAGTGACTTTTTTATTACCAAATTTTATTGAGGAGGTGGGTATATGTTGAATTTAAGCAGAGAAGAATTTGCTGAGCTAAAGGATAAAAAAGTCGTTTTCCCAATTTATGTTGAGATAAATGGCGATGAATTGACACCTGTCAGTATTTTTTACAATTTAAAAGGGAAAAACAAATTTTTGCTTGAAAGTGCAGAGAGTGGAAAAGAGTGGGGAAGATACTCATTTATTGGTTCAGAGCCTTATTTAAAGATAAAAAGTCATGGCAACTTAATCGAAATTGAAAAGGAACAGTCCACAATAAAACATGGGAAGGTCCTTGACTATATAAAAGAAAATATCGAACAAGATTATGACAGAAACAGCCTTAAGCTGCCGTTTACAGGTGGTGCACTTGGTTATGCAGGGTATGATATTATAAGACAATATGAGAATTTGCCTAGTAAAAATATTGACGAAATAGGAATACCAGACGCGTATTTTATGTTTTATAAAGAATTTATTTGCTATGATCACTTTAAACATACGGTATCTGTCATTTACAATGTATTTTCAGATGATGATGAAACTTATGATTCAATAGAAAAAAAGCTAAATCTTATGATTGAAAATATAAAAAACAATGTAAAAAGTCATGAACTTCCTCCTAAATCTGATGTAGTTAGTGTGGAATCTAATTTTACCTTGGAGGAATTCTGCAATATTGTTGAAAAAGCAAAGGAATATATAAGGAATGGTGATATATTTCAGGTTGTTCCATCTCAAAGATTGAAGATTAAAACCAATTCAAATCCTTTTGATATATATAGACGATTAAGATCTACAAATCCGTCACCATATATGTTCTATATAGACTTTGAAGATTTTCAATTAATTGGTTCTTCACCGGAGAGCCTTGTGTCAGTGTTTGGCGATAAAGTCACTACGAATCCAATTGCTGGTACAAGAAGAAGAGGAAAATGTGAGGAAGAGGATTTAAAGCTAAAGGAAGAACTTTTAAATGATGAAAAGGAAAGAGCAGAACACGTTATGCTGGTGGATCTTGGGAGAAATGACATAGGTAAAGTCAGTGAGTTTGGCAGTGTAAAGCTGGATAGATTTATGGAGGTAGACTTTTATTCCCACGTCATGCATATTGTATCAAAAGTTTCAGGTATTTTAAAAAAAGGCCTTACGTCATTTGATGCACTTATTGCATGTTTGCCGGCAGGTACAGTTTCTGGAGCGCCTAAAATAAGGGCGATGGAAATAATCGACGAGCTTGAGAATATAAGCAGATCCTTTTATGCTGGAGCAGTTGGATATTTTTCATTCAATGGTAATATGGATATGTGCATAGCTATAAGGACACTGCTTTTAAAGAATGGTATGGCTTTTATTCAAGCAGGATGCGGCATTGTATATGATTCAAACCCTGAATCAGAATATTATGAAACTTTAAATAAAGCGATGGCACTGAAGGAGGTGCTATAATGCTACTGTTAATTGATAATTACGATTCATTTACCTACAACCTTTACCAATTTATAGGGGAAATTTATCCCGATATTAAAGTTTTGAGAAATGATCAGATAGAAGCATCTGACATAATTCCAATGAAACCTGATGGTATTGTTTTGTCACCTGGGCCTGGAAGACCAGAAAATGCTGGAATTTGCATTGATGTGATTAAAAAATTTGGCGATAAGATACCGATATTGGGAATTTGCCTTGGACATCAAGCGATAGGATATGCATATGGAGCAAAAATAATAAGGTCAAACATTATAATGCATGGAAAAACATCTACAGTAAGCCATTGTGGTCAAGGATTATTTAATGGCATAAAAAATCCTATTATTGCCATGAGATATCACTCGCTTATAATTGATAAAGATTCATTAACGGATGAGCTTGAAATAACTGCTGAGGCTGAAGACGGTACGATAATGGGAATTAAGCATAAGAAATTTCCAGTTTATGGACTGCAATTTCATCCTGAATCAATATTAACAGAAGAAGGTAAATCAATATTAAAAAATTATGTGGAGGGGATTTGCAATGTTAAAGGAAGCCATTGAAAAAATTGTTATGGGGGAGAATTTGACAGAACTAGAAGCAAAAAGTGCTATGGATTCAATCATGAAAGGTGAATCTGGCTCAGCTCTCATAGGAGGCTATCTAATTGGTCTTAGAATGAAAGGTGAAACAATTGATGAAATAACGGGCTCTGCTAAATCCATGATAGGAAATGCAGTAAGGCTACAGCTTGATTCTCCTTATACTATTGATACTTGCGGTACCGGCGGTGATGGTGGAAGGACGTTTAATATATCTACAGCAGTTGCAATAATTACTTCATCTGCAGGTGTAAAAATAGCAAAACATGGCAATAGAGCAGTATCCAGCAAAAGCGGAAGTGCTGATGTATTAAGTGAACTTGGAGTGAAAATTGATTTAGAACCGGAAATTACAAAAAAGTTTATTGATGATGTAGGTTTTGGATTCCTTTATGCTCCTAAATATCATTTAGCAATGAAGAATGTTGCACCAATAAGGAGAGAACTTGGTTTAAGAACGGTATTTAATATATTAGGGCCGTTGACAAATCCTGCTTCTGTTAAAGGGCAAGTCCTTGGAGTCTATGACAAGAAGTTGACACATGTACTTGCAGAAGTCTTATTAAAATTAGGATGTGAAAGAGCATTAGTTGTATATGGAAATGACGGGCTTGATGAGATAACTACTACGACAACTACAGCCGTTTCTGAGGTAAAAAACGGTACGGTTATAGATTATACGATAGATCCCCATGACTATGGCATTAACTTGTCTAAAGATATTGACATAAGCGGTGGCGATTCCAAAGAGAACGCAGAAATCATTTTAGATATTTTAAAAGGGGAAAAAGGACCTAAGAGAGATATTGTAGTATTAAATAGTGCAGCAGCGCTTTATGTCGGTAAAGCCGTTGACAATATAAAAGAAGGCGTATTATTGGCAGAGCATTTGATTGACTCAGGTGCTGCATTAGATAAATTAAATGAAATATTAAGCTATCAGAAGGTGTATTTACAATGATTCTAGATGACATTGTTTCAAAGAAAAGATCTCAATTGGAGTTAGAAAAGATCGAAAAACCATTAGAAGAAATATTAGACAAAATTAACGATGTGAAATTAAGGAATTTTAAAGAAGCTTTATGTAAATATCGCATATCCATTATAGGGGAAATAAAAAATGCTTCTCCATCGCGAGGCGTGATTATAAAAAATTTTGATTATAAGAAAATTGCAAAATTATACGAGGAAGCCGACATCGATGCAATCTCGGTTCTTACAGAGAAAAACTATTTCAAAGGTGATAATAGATTTATAAATGACGTAAAAAATATTACATCAAAACCGATACTCAGAAAAGATTTTATATTTGATGAGTATCAGATATATGAAAGTAAGCTTATAGGTGCAGATGCTGTTTTGTTGATAGTAGCTATTCTAGGTAGTAACCTCAGTAGATTTTACAATATAGCTAAAGAACTTGGTCTAGATGCTATTGTAGAAGTCCATGATGAATATGAACTTGATATCGCATTAAAGGCAGATGTTGAAATTTTAGGCATAAACAATAGAGATTTAAAGGATTTTCATGTTGATTTAAACACAACTGAAAGGTTAATTAAATACGTACCGAATGATATTGTAGTGGTATCAGAAAGTGGTATTAAATCTTCAGAAGATGTGAAGTATCTGCAATCGTTAGGAGTAAATGCTGTTTTAATTGGTGAGACTTTTATGAACATGATTGACAAAAATAAAGAAATTAAAGATTTTATAATGAGTTCAAAGGGTGTTTAATAATGGCACTGATAAAGATATGCGGAATAAGGCGCATGGAAGATGTAAAATACCTAAATATGCTAAAACCCGATTATGCAGGATTTGTATTTGCCGATAGCAAAAGGAAAGTAGATATAAAGACGGCGCATGATTTGATAGAAAATCTTGACAGAGACATAAAAAAGGTTGGAGTATTTGTCAATGAAGAAATTTCTGAAGTAAGATATATAGCAAATTTTCTCAAACTTGATGTTTTGCAATTTCACGGCGATGAAACTCAAGAATATATAGATAATTTTAAGGACTATCTTGTATGGAAGGCTATTCGAATTAGTGAAAAGAAGGATATTTCGAAAATAGAAAGTTATCATGTTGATGGCATACTTTTAGACAGCAAAATAGAAGGCTTTTATGGAGGCTCAGGAAAGAGTTTTGACTGGAATTTAATAAAAGATACAAATATGAATTGTACGTTTATATTAGCTGGTGGTATAAATGCAAATAATGTTTTGATGGCTATAAATATGTTAAAACCGGATATTGTGGATGTATCTAGTGGCGTTGAAATAAATGGTTTTAAAGACTATGATTTGATGAAAGAGATTATTTATAAAGTGAGGAGTGTACTATGATAGGGAGATTTGGTAAATTTGGTGGCCAATATGTACCGGAAACGATAATGAATGCATTAATTGAACTTGAAGACGAATTTTACAAAGCAATGAAAGATGAAAATTTCATTAACGAGTATAAATATTATTTAAAAGAATATTCTGGAAGGCCGACGCCTCTATATTATGCAGAGAATTTGTCAAAAAGACTAGGCGGCGCAAAAATTTATTTAAAAAGAGAAGATTTAAATCACACAGGGGCTCACAAGATAAACAATGTACTAGGGCAGATTCTATTAGCTAAAAGAATGGGTAAAAAGAAAGTTATAGCTGAGACTGGAGCAGGACAGCACGGTGTAGCGACTGCAACAGGTGCTGCAATGTTTGATATGGAATGTGAAATCTTTATGGGTGAAGAAGATATAAAGAGGCAATCATTAAATGTTTTTAGAATGAAATTGCTTGGCGCAAAAGTCACGCCGGTCAAAACCGGAACTGGGACTTTGAAAGATGCCGTAAACGAGGCAATACGCAATTGGGTTACAAACATTGATGATACATTTTACGTAATGGGATCTGTCGTGGGACCACATCCATATCCAACGATGGTAAGAGATTTTCAGAGAGTTATAGGCGATGAGGCAAGAGAACAAATCATTAGTAAAGAAAATAGGTTGCCTGATTATATTGTTGCATGTGTTGGCGGTGGCAGCAATTCTATGGGAATATTTTACCCTTTTATAAATGACTCATCAGTAAAACTTATAGGTGTTGAGGCAGCAGGTCTTGGGATAGAAACTGATAAACATGCTGCCACTATGGCAAAAGGAAGCATTGGTGTACTTCACGGAATGATGACGTATCTGCTGCAGGATGATGAGGGGCAGATAATGCCGGTTTATTCGATATCCGCAGGACTTGATTATCCTGGAGTTGGACCGGAGCACTCGTATTTAAAAGATAGCGGTAGAGCCCAATATGTTTATGCAACTGATGAAGAAGCATTATCAGCTTTTATGGATCTTTCACAAATAGAGGGAATTATACCGGCCCTTGAGAGTGCTCATGCTGTTGCTTATGCCATGAAACTAGCATCAAAATTAAGTAAAGATAATATTATTATTGTAAACTTGTCCGGAAGAGGCGACAAGGATGTAAATACAGTTGCCAATGTTTTGGGGGTGGAATTATGAGCGCATTAAATAATGAAATTAACGCAGTTGTCAGTATGAATAGAATAGACAAGAAATTTTACGAGTTAAAACAAAAAGGCCTTAAGGCTATGATTCCTTTTATTACTGCAGGTGATCCTAGTTTAGATGTAACCGTCGAATTAGTGTTTAAAATGGAAGAAGGAGGAGCTGATATCATTGAAATAGGGATTCCGTACTCTGATCCGCTGGCAGATGGACCAATAATACAAGCTTCATCTACAAGAGCATTAAAAAATGGTACAAAAATTGATAATATAATGAATGCTGTCAAAAAGATAAGACAAAAAAGTGAAATACCGCTTGTCTACCTTGTGTATTATAATTCAATCTTCAAATATGGCATTGAAAGATTTGTAAATGAAGCCAAAGAATCCGGAATAGACGGACTTATAATACCTGATTTGCCATTAGAAGAAAGAAAAGATATTAAAGAAATATCTGAAAAATATGGTATTTATCTAATACCATTAGTTGCACCAACTTCAAAAGAGAGGATTAAAAGTATTTGTGAAAGTGGAAAGGGTTTTGTGTATTGTGTCTCTACAAAAGGCGTTACAGGAATAAGAAATTCTATTGAAACAGATATTAAAGAATATATGAGAACTGTATCGGAATATACAAATATGCCTAAAGCCATAGGTTTTGGTATCTCTGGTCCTGATATGGCAAAAAGATTTGCACCGTACTGTGATGGAATAATAGTTGGTAGTGCAATTGTAAAAATGATAAATGATTCAAGAAGTAAAGAAGATATATATGATAATGTGAAAAAATTTATATTTTCCATCAAAGAAGCTATATGAAATGAGGCATTATGCCTCTTTCTTTTTTGCCATGTTAAAAAAGCATTGATTAAAATAATAAATGAGTTATAATAAAGATAAGAAATATTAAAAGAAAATAATTATCGAAGGAGGAAATTAAATGATAGAATTGGAAAAAGAGGCTCCTGACTTTACACTCAAATCAAGTGACGGCTATGATGTATCATTAAGTGATTTTAAAGGCAAAAAAGTAGTTTTATATTTTTATCCGAAAGATAACACACTTGGTTGTACAAAAGAAGCTTGTCAATTTAGAGATAATATAAATACAGTTAAAAATAAAGACGCAGTTATTTTAGGTGTAAGCTTGGATGATATAATATCTCATAAAAAATTTATTGAAAAATTTAACTTGCCATTTATACTTTTAAGCGATCCTGATGCTAAAGTTTCAACAGAATATGGTGTTTATAAAGAGAAGAATATGTATGGGAAGAAAAAAATGGGAATAGAAAGATCCACGTTTATAATAGACAAAAAAGGAATTGTAAAAAAGATATTTCGAAAAGTAAAAGTAGATGGTCATGTAGATGAAATATTAGAAGTACTTGACAATATTGATTAAAGTGCGTTTAAAACGCACTTTAAAAATTTAACATTGGTAAGCTAAATGCTGCTATCAATGCCACTATCATAACGATAACGATTGTGAGTGCAATATATCTATGCCAAGTTCTATTATAAAAAGGATTAAAAAAGTCTTTATTTCTTTTCTTTTTCATATAATTCGCCTCATTTTTATAAATACTAAACTTCATAACTTATATAATTATATTGATTAATACATCTTTCTATTACATAATTTAATCATATTCCATCAGAAAAAACAATAAATTATTAATAAACTTTGTATAAAAAAGAGAAAATAGATTATAGGAGGAATTGGGCTTGGATAATAAATTATTGGTTGAGATAAAAAAACAAATTGACAAAATGTCAGAGATGATGGAAAAAATGAAGATAGCTGACTATGTTGAATTGATGCAGAGCCCTTATAGACTCCTATGGCTTAATTTTGTAGGCGGACTTGCGCGGGGCTTTGGTATGGCGATTGGCTTTACACTTCTCGGAGCTATAGTGATTTATATATTGCAGAGAGCTGTTTTATTAAATTTGCCTGTCATTGGGAACATTATTGCCCATATAATAAAAATTGTTCAGCAAAATTTGTGATAGAAGGGTATGTGATACAATGGATGATGAAAAATTAGAGCATTTCAGGAAAAAGCTTATTGAAGAAAAAAACAATATATTGCATACGTTAAATGAAATGGATGATAACGATGGTACGGGCAGGATGGCAGAAAGGGAATATTATCAAGAATTATCATTGGCAGACAATCATCCAGCAGACATTGGATCGGAAGTTTATGAAATAGAGAAAAACTATGCATTAAAAGACAATGAACAGCATGTGTTAAGGCAAATTGATGATGCACTTTTAAGAATGGTAAAAGGACAATACGGCATATGCAATCATTGCCATAAAGAAATAGAATTAGATAGACTGGAAGCATTACCATATACACCCTTATGTGCAGATTGTGCAAAAAACAATGATTTAAAATTAAGTGATCTTAGATTTTCAAGACCAAACGAAGAAAGAACAAAAAAGTATCCTTTTGG
The DNA here is from genome assembly GCF_030534315.2 of Thermoanaerobacterium sp. CMT5567-10. Lineage (NCBI taxonomy): Bacteria > Bacillati > Bacillota > Clostridia > Thermoanaerobacterales > Thermoanaerobacteraceae > Thermoanaerobacterium > Thermoanaerobacterium sp. CMT5567-10. The sequence continues at coordinate 274,032 of NZ_CP130558.2, read as the reverse complement.
ATGGGGCTACATGGATTCAAAAGATGAAAATCAATTCGATGCGGAGGATTCATATCAAGCCGTGGCGAGATATAATAAAACTAAAGCAGGTCTTGATAATTATGATGACGACTACGATGATTATAATTCTGGATATGTTGAAGAAGTAGAAAAAATAAGCAATGAAGATTATAAAAAGACTATAGAATAGGAGTTATTATTGTTGTGGATGTATGTCACAAAATAAAACCATGAGATTTCGAAAAAAAAGTCATATATCAAATGCATCAGTAAAAAATAATTTAAAAATTGAAACCATAGTTTCAGACCAAGTATGATATTAGGTGAAAAACAAAATCCATATAGTAGGTTTGAAACTATGGCTACAATATTTGGTGTAAATCCATACAGACTAAGAAGAAGAACTGAGACAGAACTTAATTGAAATACAAAGGCAAAAGGATGAGTTGAAGAAAAGTGGGGAACGCTACAAACTGGTAGTTGAAGGAGCAAGCGATGGACTATGGGATTGGGATATGGTAACAGATACGGCATACATATCCGAGAGATGGAAGGATATCATTGGTTTTGATAAGGAAGTAGTGAATAACTATTGTAAAACATGGACTAAATTTATTCATCCAAGAGATGTCAAAACAGTTATCAATAATTTACATAGGCATTTCGAGAAAAAGTCACCATTTTATTCATGCGAATATAGGGTAAAAACAAAGGATGGTAAGTATATATGGATTTTAAGTAGAGGAAAGGCATTATGGGATGAAAACGGTAGAGCTATAAGAATGGCAGGGTCGCACACGGATATTACTGAACGGAAGCGAATGGAGAGCAAGTTAAAGTACATGGCATTTTATGACACTTTAACCAACCTGCCACGTCGTGATGTTTTTATGGACAAACTCAAAGTTGCCATGGCAGAGTGACGAAATTCAAGGTTATTATTTCAGCAAGCCTTTGCCTCCAGACGAGGCTATTCGAATTATTAAGAGGAGCCAATAAGAAAAAGGTTTAAAGGGGAAGGGTAAAAGAACAATTAGTGAAAGAGCTGTTGTCTTATGGTGATGATTTAAGTCCTGCATTTATGATTTCAGAGCAGATAAATAAGATTTGAACAAATTAAGTCGGATTTATTCTGGCTTAATTTTTTTTGTTATACAACTATTTGATTTTGAATTGACAAAATAAATAAATTTATTTAGAATATTTTTGTCAAACTGATTTTCAGCATTTGCCTGCAATTCAATAAGGGCATCTTCAAAACTTAGCTTTTTTCTATAAGATCGGGTACTTGTCATTGCGTCAAAGGCATCGCATATCGAAAGTAATTTACTCAAATCATTAATTTTATTACCTTTCAAGCCATCAGGATATCCTTTGCCATCAACTCTTTCATGGTGTTGTTTAATGATTTCAGCTTCGACATTTTTTCCAACAATGTATTTAGTAATAATGTATCCATAATACGAGTGCATTTTAATAATGGCGTACTCTTCGTGTGTCAGTTTTTTGTTTTTGGCCAGAATTTTTTTGGGAATCAAAAGTTTTCCAATATCATGGAGCAAAGCGGAATATTTCAAAATCTTTATTTGAGTAAAGGCATAGTTATTGTACTCTGCGAAACTAACGGCAAGCCTCATAACACGTATACAGTGGGCTGCAGTATATGTGTCTTTGAGATTTAGCAATAAATGTAGCAATAAAATAATACTTAATTGAACTATGTGTAAAATATTGTAAAATATTTTTACTATGCAGCTTGAAAGTAGAAATTTTTTGTATTTGGAGTTAAAGCATTTGCTTTTTTTATGTTTGTATTTTTTCATCAATTTAACTCCCTTGCATTATGTTTTCTATGTAATCTGGCGATGTGGAACCATGCTCGACTTTTTTTATGTTATCATTTATGTTAAGCGTCGTATTATCATAATAATGCACAGCGCTAATTTTGCCATTTTTATCTAATACCTTACAATATGTGGCAATACCAGATGGAGAACCGACAATTCCCATTTTTATGTTTTTGCCTGCAATCAATATTCCACCTCTAACTAGACTCGACGGTTGCTGGAATACAATAGCGTTTCTGGCAATCAACCTGGTTTGATAACATCCTTGACCTTTTACGAGAATATTGCCATTAGCTTGAATTAAAGAGTTTTGGGAATAGTGAAAAATAATATTTGCCTGTTTATCATATATGTTTTTCATTTCAGCGATAAAGTTGTTTACATCTTCTTCGACTGTATGTATTTGATCAATATTATTAATAAGATCTGTATTTATATGTAAGAGAAGTGTTTGAATCTTATTTAAAATTAAAGTTACTTTTTTGACATCCTCATCTGCCAAGATTGCAGATAAATTCTTAATATCGTCAATGTGTCTCTTTAATTTTTCACTTCTACTATTTATAATTTGTATTAATTGGTTGCTTATTTGCGAATACTTGGCTGGCTTTACAGCACTAAATTTATCATATAATTCTTTTAATATAGCATGTATCTGTTCCATTTTAGGCAAAATACCTAAGTAATTGATTACACTTATTCCTGCTCGTACTGTACTTCCAATTATATTACCGTAAACTTCAATATTGTAGTTGGCAGTAATATTTGCATGATTTACATTACCGTAGATAATAATATTTCCTTTTGATTCAACTTGCATATTGTTCATAATATTTCCTTTAATAACTATATCTCCGTCAAAATAGACATTCCCTGTTTTTACATCAACGTCATGCGGTATGGTTAAGACAGGCACAACACTTACAATTCCATTTCTCAATATAGGTCTTCCAGAAGCAATGGCGACAATTTTTGTATTGTTTTCCAGTAAAACAGTTCCGCTACCGGCTTTAAGTGGTAAATCTTTGCCTTGATGTGCCTTAATGATTTCGCCTGTTACTGATTCGCCATCAGTGCCTGGCATAGCAGGCATAGTTTTTATAGCCAATACTTCACCAATGTTTACAGTAGGTATTATGGTATGGTTTAATAAATCAACTTTTTCGTTTGTTTCAAAAGCTGGATTATGGTAATTACTGTTGTGGAATAAGTATTTTATTTTGCTGTTTAACCCATGCACAGGTGCTATTCCTTCTGCTACAACGGAACTACCGCCGACAGGGGAATTTACAAGGTCATAGATAGCCTGAATATTAATAAATTTCATTTTTACATTTGCTTTTATAAGCTCTGATATACACTGTTCAACTGTAACATTAGGAGCAGGAATTTCTTCATATTCTGAGCGGATATATATCGAGTTTTCAGATTGAGTATCTTTGATAAAATACTTTCTACCTGCTTTTTTTTCTACAGTTAAGATTGCCTTGAGCTTGTCACTTGATATATCAACCTTGATCACGGTAGAAGGAGCGATGCTTTTAGCTTTTAAATCTATGCGGTCTTTTTCTGTAACAATAGCAATGCCAGATGTTCTTTTACCGTTAATGTATACTTCAATGTTCGGATCATCGGCTATAATTGAAGCATATTTTCCTTCAGGTGAAGGATCTGTTACTTGTATTTTGCCTGATAATATCTGTACTTTGCCATCTTCTTTTTTTTCAATTTCTTCTTCTTGAATTTCAGGCTCTATATATTCAATGCGAAATTCTCCCGGTTTATTTATCAACCCCCAAAACCTGCGATATGGTTTTTTTATGGTTTGTATTTTTAAATTTTTTTCATCACATTTATAAAAGTTTTTTGCCTTTGTTATAGCTTCTTCAATATCAAAAGCAGTAAACAACATTATATAGCCCCCCAAAAAAATTTAATGTACATAATATAAAATTCCTCTTTAAAGCATTTTACTTGTCTGAATAAATGTAACAATATACATGAATTGTTACTTTTTAAGATATAGTAAAATTTATTTCCCCTCTATTGATATAATACGACAAAAAAACAAAAATTCCTTCAAAACCATAAGTCTTTTAAATCTAATTTCAAAATGCTTTTAATAAAAAAACTCCCCTAACAACAATATTATAAGTTAGGGGTAGTTCAATTTCATAACTGAACAGTTGAATACAATTCGTCTTTTTGGTCTTGATTTATACCAATATAGCGAAGCGTTATGCTTTGGGAACTGTGGTTAAAAGTATCCATTATTAAACCAATATTGTATTTTGACATTTGATATGTCCAATATCCCCATGTTTTTCTTAAACTATGTGTACCAAAATTTTCTATGCCAATGATATTTGCTGCTTCTTTTAAAACACGATACACCTGGACACGGCTAAGATGCCCGCCTTTCTGGCTAAAGAAAAGATAGCTGTCATCTGAAAGATTCTGACTGCTAACATATGAAATAATAGCCTTACGCAATGTCGTATTTAATTTAATCTTTTTTTCCTTACTTGTTTTCTTTTCTTTTAAAACAAGATATTCACGAAATTGCCCATTACTATTAAAAATATCTTTCACTCTTAAAGAGATAATGTCACTAATTCTTAAACCTGTATTTATACCAAATTTAAAAAGTAGAGCATACTTAGGGTTATATCCATTAAGATACTGGTACATCTGTTTAATTTTATTTTTGTCTCTAATAGGTTCAACTGTCATTATAGCACTCCCTTATGTAGCATTTTCATTAATATTTTAAAAAATGATACATAGAAATTCAAGTGTATTTTTATCCAATGGAGTATATTTTTATCTTTGAAAGCCAGAAATTAGACGTCTTTTAATCTAATAGAAGTAACAATTCATGTATATTGTTACATCAAATTTAAATTATTCTTTTCAATGTGTTTTTATGGATGCTTAATTCCAATCTGTATTTTTCAGGACTAACATTATACGCAAATTGAATGAAGAATGATATATCACCCAAAATTAGTGTATCGGGCTTTATGTGATATTTATAGGATAAAAGTGCTCTCAAGGTATGTGATAAGCATACAAATCTAAGTAGTAGTTTGAAAATAGACATTTTTGGATAGATGAATATTATATAAACACTGCCAGATTCAGTATTGCAACAATAAAAAAATAATAGAGTATTTTTTTATGCGTTGGCCGGTAACACAGGTTTATGCATCAGATCAAACTACACTCATTACGGATGGTAATGATTTAAAGGGGATATTTAATGTCTAATATTATCACAAGAATTATTGACTTTACATATTATGTATAGGATCTTAAAGATCTGACTTTATATCTAACTCGAAAGGGGGAGCCAGAATGCCTAAGGATACAGGTAGATCTTGCTTTGGTGGAAGCTGGATATGGATAATATTTATAATAATCATAATATTTTTATTCATACCAGGATTTATAGTTGAAGAGCCCGAAGCCTGAAAATTGAATTGATTTAGTATTTTAAAAGGAGGATTATTATGGCTGGTACAAGTTCGGTATTTGGCCAAAGCAATTTGCTGTTCTTTTTCTTAATACTCGTTGTTTTGATGGGCGGCGGATGGTTTGGTGGAGGATCATGGTCAATGGAAACATTGCTGTTCTTCTTCGTATTACTCGTAATTGTTATGGACGGTGGAATGGGATTATTCTTAAATCAAGTCAAATAACAAAAATGGTCCTATCTTATGATAGGACTATTTATATTATTTACATAGCTTTTTTTCTTTGTCATTTTAAAGGTAATAATGGATGTCAAATTTGACTTTGAGGATTTACTATTCTTTTTCGTTTTTCTAATTGTTTTACAGCAAGATAAACCGCGTAAAGAAGCAAGGCGCTTTTTATGGTCATTAGCGACGATGAAATTTGAGTAACACTATTAAGCATATTACGTATAATGTATTAGGCCAATAAGGCCAGGAGTAAAAGGAGGATTTTTGAATGGGTACTGATTTAAAAGCTGAGGGTTTTGGAGGTTTTGGCGGATGGTGGATTTGGATAATAATAATAATAATTATATTTTGCTTTTGCCGTAGACCTTGCGATCCTTAATGATTAATAGCAAAGTAGATGTGGTAGTCTATGATATTAAAGACTACCACTTTTTTTGGTAGACATATATAATTATAATACATATTTAGAATAATCGATAGTTTGAAATATAATTTTAGCCCGGCAGTAGAACCGGGCTTTCAGTATGCTAATTTGGATTTGACATTGAAATTAATAATGTTTCTTTTGCTCAGAAATAGGATCCTCGATTAAGGTAGCAAAAATGAATTTATGGTAGTGTTCATCATCAACAGTAGTCTTTCCTTCCACAAAGTGCACGTGTCTTTTATCATCGACTTCAATAGCAGGGCCAGTTATAACGCCTATCTCATGATGATGATCCTCATAGAAGTCAGTGCTGACTAATATTGCATGAACATGACTATCACCATGTGGTATAACTTGACTGGTGACACCTGCAAAGCGGTGATTGTGTTCTTCTTTTTTTTCTTTGTCTCTATATTTTTCTTTTTTGTCTTCTTCAGCTAATTTTGTGCTACCTAAAAATTCATGGTTATGAGTTTGACATTCGTCTTTTTTATTATTGTAATCAAAATAACTTTTAATTTCCTCGATTGATAATTCCATATAAATCAACCTCCAATAATAAATTTTTTGGCCAATAATATTATATGTTTAAGCAGAAAATAAGTGCAAAAAATCAAATGTTATCCTGATGAGTATAGTTATAAACTGATGTCCAGAAGGGCTTTTTATGTGGCAATAATGCGATGAGGTAATGTGACGAGAAAAAATTATGGTCTGTAATAATACATCTTAAACTTTAGGATTCGTTTTCGCAGGTTCTTAAAAAGGCTCTTAAAGAGAAATTAGGAACTAGAGAATATAAACCATAAGAGCTTTAAAATGAGTGCATATTGTTTTATCATGGGAAAATTTTCACGACATAAATAAAAATCAAGTATTCTTTTGTGAGTACTTGATTTTTTTAAGTATTATAATCGATTTCTTGCTTAATTTTGTCCCTAAAGTGTCATCAATTATATATTCAATGCCTATTTACTATATTTATCCAGCTATGAAATACGTTATTTTAGGCATAAAAATGGCAGGGGAGACAAGAATCGAACTCGCAACCTACGGTTTTGGAGACCGCCGCTCTACCAATTGAGCTACTCCCCTGCGACGAAAATTATTATAGCATACTATTTTTTTGTAGTCAATAATATATTTTGACTTATGTAGTTATTTCTGTATAAAAGTTGATTCAAAAAAGTGTGCAAAATATAAAAATAATTCACAACATGCACGAATTTTAAGTTAAATTCTTTTATTACGATTTGTCCAATGATATAATATTAATGGTAATTAAAATGCAAAGGAGAGTTAAAGTATGAACACAATTGATGAATTAACAATTAATACTATACGTATACTTTCAATTGAACAAGTACAAAAAGCAAACTCTGGCCATCCAGGTATGCCTATGGGATCTGCACCAATGGCGTATACGTTGTGGGCAAAGTATCTAAAGCATAGCCCTAAAAATCCAAAATGGGCGGGAAGAGATAGATTTATATTGTCTGCTGGACATGGATCTGCACTTTTATATTCTTTATTGCATCTATTTGGGTATGGACTTACTATAGAAGACCTTAAAAATTTTAGGCAATGGCAAAGCATGACACCTGGGCACCCGGAATATGGACATACTCCAGGTGTTGAAATAACTACAGGGCCTTTGGGACAAGGTATTTCTAATGCTGTAGGTATGGCAATAGCTGAAACGTATATGGCAAACAAATTCAATCGTCCAGGCTATAGCATTGTAGATAATTATACATATGCCATTGTAGGTGATGGATGTCTTATGGAGGGCATCTCATCTGAAGCTTGCTCATTAGCCGGGACATTAAAGCTTGGCAAGTTAATTGCTTTATATGATTCCAATAATATATCTATTGAAGGTGGCACAGACATAGCATTTACAGAAAATGTTGGCAAAAGGTTTGAGGCTTATGGCTGGCAGGTACTAAAAGTAGAAGACGGCAATAATGTGGATGAAATAGGAAAAGCTATAGAAGAAGCTAAAGCTGATAAAGAAAGACCATCTCTTATTATAGTAAAGACTACGATTGGATATGGATGTCCAGAAAAACAAGGGAAAGCTTCTGCACATGGAGAACCTCTTGGAGAGAAAAATGTAGAAGAAACAAAGAAGTTTTTAGGATGGAATTACGATAAGGAGTTCTACGTTCCTGACGAAGTCCGTAAATACATGGACGAAGTTATAAGTAAATTAAATGAAGAAGAAGACAAATGGAATGCGATGTTTGAAAATTATAGAAAAGAGTATCCAGAATTGGCTGATGAGTGGGACAGGTGGCATAGTGAGAAATTACCTGTTGATTTGATAAATGACGAAGGGCTTTGGAGTTTCAAATTAAAGACTGCAACAAGATCATCATCCGGAGAAATTTTAAACTATTTAGTAAAATTGGTTCCAAATCTCATTGGGGGTTCGGCCGATCTTGCGCCATCCACTAAAACATATACAAAAGATAGAGGTGACTATAGCAGCGAAAACAGAGGTGGCTCAAACTTCCATTTTGGAGTTAGAGAACATGCTATGGGAGCAATTGCAAACGGCATAGCCGCTTATGGTGGACTAATACCTTATGTATCAACGTTCCTTGTTTTCAGCGATTATATGAAAGGTGCTGTAAGGTTATCAGCATTGATGAAGCTTCCTGTAATTTACGTATATACACACGACAGCATAGGAGTTGGGGAAGACGGTCCTACACATGAACCGATTGAGCATTTGCCAATGCTAAGAAGCATTCCGAATCTAACTGTAATAAGGCCTGCAGATTCGAAGGAAGTATCTGCCGCATGGTGTTATGCTTTAAACAAAAAAGATGGTCCGACTGCATTAATACTAACAAGACAAAATTTACCAGTCTATGAAGAAACATCAAAAGAAGCATTAAAGGGCGGATACATTTTATGTGATGCTGATGGCGGCAATCCAGACATAATTTTAATGGCAAGCGGCTCTGAAGTTAATTTGGTTTATGAAGCTTGCAAACAATTAAAAGAAAAAGGTATAAAAGCAAGAGTAGTTAGCATGCCTTCAATGGAAATATTTGATCAACAACCAGAAGAATACAAAAAGATGGTGCTTCCAGATAACGTAAGAGCCAGAATTGCAGTTGAAGCTGCAAGTACCATGAGCTGGTATAAATATGTAGGGCTTGATGGATGTGTGATTGGACTTGATCACTTTGGCGCATCAGCACCTGGCGATATACTTTTCAAAGAATTTGGATTTACTGTTGAAAATGTTGTTAATAAGGCATTAGAGTTATTGAAGAAAAAGTAGAATAAGAGTGCCGATAAGGCACTCTTATTTAGAAGGAATCTCTAGAATAATGTCGAATATGTATTAACTAAATGGATTTATAATAACGTTTTTAATATTAGGAAAGGGATGATATTAATGAGTGTGAGTTTAAAAAAGGTTTCATACTCAGGTTGGAATGACTGTATTGAAGTTTCTAATGGTTTAGTAAATTTTATAGCCACAACAGAGATAGGGCCTAGAATAATAAGATTTGGTTTTGTGGGGCAAGCCAATGAGTTTAGCATCAACGATGAAGATGCTGGCAAAAAGGGTGAAAATATCTGGAGAAATTATGGAGGACATAGGCTGTGGCACAGTCCAGAAGCTATGCCTAGAACTTATACGCTTGACAACTTTCCGATAAAATACGAAGAAATAGAAAATGGTATTAAACTTATTCAAGAACCTAAAGATTATGCAAATATACAAAAAGAGATAGAGATTACTTTAGATCTAAATAATCCTATTGCAAGAGTTAAACATACATTGATAAACAAGGGTGCATGGGCGGTAGAGCTTTCGCCATGGGCTATATCCGTCATGGCAACAGGTGGCCTTCAAGTTGTGGAACAGCCTGATAAAGATACAGGTCTTTTGCCAAATAGAGCTTTGGTATTGTGGCCGTATTCGCATATGAAAGATCACAGAATACACTTTGGTGACAAATACATAATTTTTGAACAGGATCCAAATACAAAAGAGCCATTTAAGTTTGGCATACAGAATGAGAAGGGATGGGCAGCATATTTCAATCATGAGCACCTATTTATAAAGAAATTCAAACATGATGAAAACGCAGTATATCCGGATTACAATGCTTCTTACGAGACATATACTACAGATTGGATGATGGAAATGGAGTCATTAGGTCCTATGGTTAAATTAAACCCAGGTGATTCTACAATCCATATAGAAGAATGGTTATTATACGACAATGTAAAAAGACCTTCCATAGATGAAAACGAAATAGAAGAATTGCTATCTAAGTATGTAAAATAATTTATTGATAAGATTATATATAAATTAGGGCTTAATTTTCAAAGCCCTAATTTTAAGCTTTTACTTAGGAGGATAAAATTTGGAAATTATTATTGTATTTATTTCTATTATAATTGATCAAATGTCAAAATATTATGTTGTAAAGTATTTAAAACCTATTGGCAGTTTTCCTGTAATAAATAATATATTTCATTTTACGTATGTTGAAAATAGAGGTGCTGCTTTTGGAATTTTGCAAAATAGGACTTTGTTTTTTATTATAATAACTGTTATTGTAGGAACAATATTAATGTATTCAATTGTGAAAATACCTGGAAGTACTTTTTACAAATTTACGCTTTCAATGATACTTGGCGGAGCTATAGGAAATCTGATTGATCGTGTTAGGCTTGGATATGTTGTTGATTTTATTGATTTTAAATTTTTTCCTGCAGTATTTAATTTGGCCGATTCTATGATAGTTGTCGGGGCATTTTTACTATGTTATGTATTGATATTTAAAAATGAAAATTAAAAATTTATGGACAGATATGGGCGAAAGGATTGTTATGGATGAATATTGCTGATAAAATAAATATAATCGCAGAAAAAGATGATGTAGACATGAGAATAGATTCTTTCTTGGCTTCTGAATTGGATTATACGAGATCATATTTAAAGAAATTAATACTGAATGGGCTTGTAAAAGTCAATGGTTCATCCATAAAACCAAATTATAAACTAAAAGAAGGAGATTCAGTTGATGTAAATATACCTGAAGCGGAGAAAATAGATTTAATGCCTGAAAATATTCCTCTTGACATTATTTACGAGGATGATGATATTATTGTGATAAATAAGCCTCAGGGAATGGTTGTACATCCTGCTCCTGGTAATTACAGCGGCACACTTGTAAATGCGCTTCTTTACCATTGCAAAAACTTATCAGGCATCAATGGTGAGCTAAGACCGGGAATTGTTCACAGACTTGATAAAGACACTTCAGGCGTAATGGTTGTTGCTAAAAATGACAAGGCTCATTTAGATCTCTCAAATCAAATAAAAGAAAGGACTATTTTAAAAAAATACATTGCAATCGTTGAAGGTGTCATAAAGGATGATGAAGGAAGCATAGAGGTACCTATTGGAAGAGATCACGCTGAAAGAAAGAAAATGGCTGTGACAGAAGATGGCAGGTATGCCCTTACGTTATATAAGGTTCTTGAGAGGTATAAAAATAATTCGCTTATTGAAGCTACAATAAAAACAGGCAGGACACATCAAATTAGAGTTCATATGTCTTATATTGGACACCCTATTGTAGGTGATGAAGTGTATGGCTACAAAAAACAAAGATTTAATCTTTTAGGACAAGCGCTTCATTCTAAGCTTTTAGGCTTAGTGCATCCATCTAAAAAAATTTATATGGAATTTGAAGCTCCAATACCAGAGTATTTTGAGAGATTAATAAATATTTTGAAAAGCAAGCAATAGTTTATTTTAGTAGTGTGATCTTAACCAATTTATAATGTTGATATTATCTTGACACGTCAGCATATTAAAGTTATAATATCAAATAAACAGTTTGATACGATGATGCGATGAGTAGGAGAGTAGTAAAAGCACATATATAAGGGAGAAGATACCGCGACTGAGAGTATCTTTATATCACTGCTTTTATGAAAGACACCTATTAGCATATTGGTCGATATGTAGGCCATATACGTAAACCTGCGTTAAAGGAAAGAGTTGTAATCAGGGTGGCACCACGGGAAGGTCTCTCGTCCCTGCAATTTATTTGCGGGATTGAGAGATTTTATTTTTCTATAAATAAAATCAATCTATTCACGAAGGAATTTTATAAGGAGTTGGTTTAATGCTTACAAAAGCACCAAGAGGAACAAAAGATGTATTGCCTTCAGAAGTCTATAAATGGCATTATGTAGAGAATATCATTAGAGAAATATGTGACAATTTTGGATTTAGGGAAATTAGAACGCCTGGATTTGAGCATACAGAATTGTTTTTAAGAGGCGTTGGTGAATCAACTGACATTGTCAGAAAAGAAATGTACACTTTTAATGATAAGGGCGGAAGAAGTATTACTTTGAAGCCTGAAGGGACATCTCCTGCTGTCAGAGCATTTGTAGAGCACAATCTCTATGCAGAAGCGATGCCAGTTAAACTTTACTACATAACACCAGTCTATAGATATGAAAGACCTCAGTCAGGTAGGCTTAGAGAACACCATCAATTTGGGATTGAGATGTTTGGTGCACACGATGCATCTGCTGATGCTGAAGTAATCAGTGTTGCTATGACACTTTTTAAAAGATTGGGGCTTAAAAATTTAGAACTCAACATCAATAGCATTGGATGTCCTAATTGCAGAAAAGAATATAACAAAGCATTGAAAGAATTTTTAGGTGAGAATATTGAAAATTTATGCGATGATTGCAAAGAAAGATATAAGATAAATCCGATGAGAGTTCTTGATTGTAAAGTTGAGAGCTGCAAGAGAATATTGAAAGATGCGCCTTTAATGCTTAACTATCTTTGTGATGATTGTAAAGAGCACTTTGAAAATCTTCAATCTTATTTAAAAGAGGCCGGGTTTAAATTTGTTATTAATCCTAAGATAGTTAGAGGTCTTGACTATTATACAAAGACAGCCTTTGAAATAATTTCAAATGATATAGGTGCACAAGGTACCGTTTGTGGTGGAGGAAGATATGATGGCCTAGTGGAAGAATGCGGTGGTCCATCTATACCAGGTGTAGGATTTGGCATGGGCATCGAAAGGTTATTGCTGACATTGGAAAATAGCGGCATTGAGATACCATTGCCAAAGAGAACTGATCTTTTCATTTGTACTGTAAGCAATGATGCAAAGAAGTATGCTTTCTCTATGGCCCTTAAACTTAGAAATTTGGGAATTTCTGTAGAAATTGATAATATAGGTAGGAGTCTTAAAGCACAGATGAAATACGCTAACAAATTAAATGTCAGATATACAATAATTTTAGGTGAAGATGAACTTAAAAATAAGGTGGTAAGACTAAAAAATATGGACAATGGTGAGGAAATTGAAATTGGTATAGATGATGTCTATGAAAAAATAATATTATAATTGGAGGTATATTTGATGGGAGAGCAATTATCTGGCATGAAAAGAACACACATGTGTGGTGAATTGACTTTAGAGGATGTAGGCAAGAGTGTTATAGTTATGGGATGGGTTCAAAGAAGAAGAGATTTAGGCGGATTGATATTTTTAGAATTGCGTGACAGAACAGGCCTAATACAAATAGTCTGCAGTGAACAGCTTTCAAAAGAAGCTTTTGATAAAGCTCAACATGTAAGAAATGAGTATGTCTTGGCTGCTGCTGGTGAAGTAGTAAGAAGATCTGATGAAAACATAAATCCAAATTTAGAGACAGGAAACATAGAAATTTATGTTAGCGAGTTAAAGATATTAAGTAAAGCTGAGACACCACCATTTATGGTAGAAGATAGAAATAATGTTTCTGAATCAGTAAGGTTAAAGTACAGGTATTTGGATTTAAGAAGACCTTCAATGCAGAAAATTTTGATGACTAGATATAGGATCACGAGAATTGTGAGAGATTTCTTAGATAAAAATGGTTTTATCGATATAGAAACACCTCTGCTTATTAAAAGCACACCGGAAGGGGCAAGAGATTATCTAGTTCCCAGCAGAGTTCAGCCTGGCAAGTTTTTTGCTCTGCCACAGTCACCGCAAATATTTAAACAGCTTTTGATGATATCAGGTTTTGATAGATATTATCAAATTGCAAAATGCTTGAGGGATGAAGATTTAAGGGCAGACAGGCAGCCGGAGTTTACTCAAATTGATATGGAGATGTCGTTTGTTGAAGAAGATGATGTTATTGCTCTTAATGAAAAGATGATAGCACGTATATTTAAAGAGATATTGGATATAGATTTGGAAGTGCCATTTAAGAGAATTTCATGGCAAGAAGCTATGAATAGATTTGGGTCTGATAAACCTGATATGAGGTTTGGCATGGAATTAAAAGATCTGTCTTCTGTATTTGCTGATTCTGATTTTAAAGTGTTTAAAGATGCCGTACAAAATGGCGGGTCAGTAAGAGGTATAAATGTAAAAGGTGCGTCATCTATGCCTAGAAGGCAATTAGATGAACTGGTAGAATATGTAAAAACATACAAAGCAAAAGGGCTTGTATGGATACAAATGCTAGATGACGGTCCTAGGTCACAGATATCTAAATTTTTAAAAGACGATGAAATGACACAAGTTGTAAATGTTATGGAAGCCGAAAAAGGCGATTTAATACTAATAGTTGCTGACAAAAACAATATGGTAGTTTATGATGCTTTAGGGCATTTAAGGCTGGAAATGGGAAAAAGATATAACCTCATTGACGAAAGCAAATATGAGTTTTTATGGGTTGTAGATTTCCCATTGTTGGAATACAGCGAAGAAGAAAAAAGATTTGTTGCTATGCATCATCCTTTTACTGCTCCAAAAGACGAGGACATAGAAATGCTTGACAAGGACCCGGGACGCGTAAGAGCAAAGGCATACGATATTGTTTTAAATGGAATGGAAATCGGCGGCGGCAGCATAAGAATACATGATACAGAATTACAAAAGAAGATGTTTAAGGTACTTGGTTTTACTGATGAGGATGCCGAAGCGAGATTTGGATTTTTATTAAATGCTTTTAAATATGGTGCTCCTCCACACGGTGGCATCGCATATGGCCTTGACAGATTGACTATGATTATTACTGGAACAGACAATATTAGAGATGTAATCGCATTTCCGAAAACTCAAAATGCATGCGATCTGATGTCTGATGCACCATCAGAAGTATCTAAAGAGCAGTTAGATGAATTGCATATAAAGGTTGACCTATAAACGTTTAACCTTGAAAAATCCAATAAAATGTGCTAATATATTTATAGAAACCCTATGGTGTGCGTGAAATGCGGTTAATGTTTTGAGCCAACACACATAGAAAAGGGAGCCTGGGCTCTGGTAATGGAATATAAGCCATCTTTGAATGGACATATGAAGTTATCAGGAGGGCACCCACCTGCGAGAGCAGGTTCAAAACCACCGACTAAACGGCACTATGGGGATTTTTTTATTGGAGGAATTTACATTGCTGCACGCTTTTTCAAGAACGGAATTAATATTAGGCAAAGAAAATTTGGAAAAATTAAAAACAAGTACTGTTGCAGTCTTTGGTATGGGTGGTGTAGGTTCATATACAGCCGAAGCTTTAGCAAGAAGTGGTGTGGGCAAATTAATAATTGTAGACGATGATACAGTTTGCTTAACTAACATAAATAGACAAATACATGCAACAAGAAAAACGGTTGGCAAGCCCAAAGTTGAAGTGATGAAAGAAAGACTTTTAGAGATAAATCCTAATCTTAAAGTTACTGCTTATCAAACATTTTATAGCAGCGAAAACAGCAATATGTTATTATTTCCTGATTACGATTATGTTGTTGATGCAATTGACACAGTTTCGTCAAAAATAGACCTTGTTGTTAAGTGCAATGAGATGGGCATACCGATTATTAGCTGCATGGGTGCAGCAAATAAACTAGATCCTACAAAATTTGAGGTTGCTGATTTATACGAGACTAGTATTTGTCCCCTTGCAAAAGTTATGAGATACGAACTTAGAAAACGCGGTATAAAATCATTAAAAGTTGTTTATTCTAAGGAAAAGCCTATTAAACCTCTTTTAGATGTTGAAACATGCAAACAACAATGTATATGTACAAACAAGGAGAGGACGTGTGTTAAGAGACGGCAAATACCGGGAAGTGTGTCTTTTGTACCACCTGTTGCTGGTTTTATATTAGCAGGTGAAGTTATAAAGGACTTAATAGGATATAAAAATTAAAAACTATGTTGACAAATTTTAATAGTAGACTTATACTAAATTTGTACCTGATAGGGGTATAGGAGGTAAATTATGAATTCTTACCATGATGACAAAGAGGATTTACTTAGAAGGCTAAAAAAAATTGAAGGCCAGATAAAGGGAATTCAGAAAATGATTGAAAAGGACACATATTGTGTTGATGTTCTTATACAGGTTGCTGCTGTAAGATCAGCAATAAATAGCGTAGGAAAGATATTGCTGAAAAGTCATACTTTGGGATGTGTGAAGGATGCTATTAATACAGAGAAGCAAGATGATATGATTGATGAGCTTGTGGATACATTTATGAAATTTATGAAATAAAACAGAAATTACTTTTTCTATACGTTTTATGGTTTATCTAAATTTTCTTAAGAAGGATAATATTTTTTTAAATAATAGATGTAGTATCTCATTGCTATTGACATCTATTTCATTTAAAGGTATAAAATATTATAGCAATAGGATAATAATTACCAATAAAAACCTGTTGTTAAAAAAATATAAATATTAGGAGGTAGAAAAAATGGCAGAGGTAACAATAACAAAAAATAATTTTCAGGAAGAAGTTGTTAATTCTAATATACCTGTTTTAGTAGATTTTTGGGCAGAATGGTGTGGTCCATGCAGAATGGTATCACCTATAATTGAAGAGCTTGCGAATGATTATGAAGGAAAAGTCAAAGTTGGTAAAATCAATGTAGACGAAGAAAATGAGCTTGCAATGCAATTTAAGATAATGAGCATTCCTACTATTGCACTTTTTAAAGATGGAAAAATGGTTGACAAAATTGTAGGTGCAAGACCAAAATCTGATTTTGAAGATTTTATAAACAGAAACATGTAATTTAACCAAAGGTAGAATTTAGACTGTTATTGCAAATTTGCATAACAGTTTTTTTATTTGCAAAAAAGATGAATTAATTTTGTATTATGATAATTTAGTATAATTAATCAGCAAATGGAAAAAATGTATTTATAATAACAATGAAAGGGAGGACAAAATTGTATCGCATACCAAATCACATCGGAATTATTCCTGACGGAAATAGACGATGGGCACAAAATAAAAATATGCCAAAAGAAGCGGGCTATTCATATGGACTGGAACCAGGGATCGCGCTTTACAGGCTATGCCGTGAGCTTGGTGTTAATGAATTGACGTTTTATGGTTTTACACAGGATAATACAAAACGACCTTCTGTTCAGACAGAAGCATTTAAAAAAGCTTGTGTCGATGCTGTTAAAATGCTAGAAAAAGAAGATGCAGATCTTTTAGTCATAGGAAACTATAATTCTCCTATGTTTCCAAAAGAATTGCTGCCATATTTAAGCCGTAAGAGAATTGGTGAGGGGAAAATGAAAGTCAATTTTCTTGTTAATTATGGTTGGCAGTGGGATTTGAATAATGTATTGAAAGCTTTAAGCAATGGAGAAAAAAGAGATATACTAGATTTAATTTCATCAAAAGATATTTCACGAATAGATTTGATTATAAGATGGGGCGGTAGGAGAAGATTAAGCGGATTTTTGCCTGTCCAGTCAATATATTCTGACTTTTATGTTATTGATGATTACTGGCCGGATTTTAAGCCTCAACATCTTTATGAAGCGCTTGAATGGTATTCTAAACAAGATATAACATTGGGAGGGTAAATGTCATCATTTTTGATGGCATTTTTTATTACTTAATAGGAAATAAATTGCTTTTGTGAATCTTCACTTATATAGTATAATAGTGCTGAAATGTATAAAGGATAGTTTAAAATCTTCTATAAGATGTATGAAAAAGGTGAAAATTATGGATATGTTTCAGTTTGCTCATAATAATTTTATACATAGTAATGCGCCGTTGGCAGATCGGATGAGGCCAACCACTCTTGAAGATTTTGTTGGTCAAAAGCATATATTGGGGCGTGATAAGCTTCTATATAGAGCTATAAAAGCTGACAAAGTCAGATCGCTTATATTTTATGGGCCACCTGGTACAGGTAAGACAACACTTGCAAATATAATAGCTAATACTACGAAATCTAGTTTTGAAAAATTAAATGCTGTAACATCAGGAGTTACAGATATAAAGAAAATAGTAAATGAGTCAAAAGATAGATTGTCTATGTATGGAAAAAGAACCATATTATTTATTGATGAGATACACCGCTTTAATAAATCGCAGCAGGATGCACTGCTTCCGTATGTTGAAGATGGAACAATAATTTTGATTGGTGCTACAACTGAAAATCCATATTTTGAGGTTATCCGTCCTTTAGTATCTAGATCAATGATATTTGAACTTTATCCACTTAGCAATGAAGATATAAAAGAAATAGTTTTACGAGCTTTAAATGATGAAGAGCGAGGACTCGGAAATGAAAAGATTAAGATAACGGATGACGCGTTAAATCATATAATTACATATTCTGATGGCGATGCGAGAACTGCACTTAACGCAATAGAGCTAGCATTTTTAACTACGGAGAGGGCTGAAAATGGAGTAATTAACATAGACATAGAAGTAGCTCAAGAGTGCATTCAAAAAAAGGCTTTAAAGTACGACAAAGATGGTGACAATCATTATGATTCTATTTCTGCTTTTATCAAAAGCATGAGGGGGTCTGATCCAGATGCTGCTTTGTACTGGCTTGCGAAGATGATTTATGCTGGAGAAGATCCCATGTTTATCGCAAGGAGAATAGTTATTTGTGCAGCAGAGGATGTTGGAAATGCAGACCCAAATGCGCTTAATATAGCGGTATCTGCCATGCAAGCAGTAAATCAAATTGGCATGCCTGAAGGCAGAATAATACTTGCACAGGCTGCAATATATGTTGCCTGTGCACCTAAAAGCAATTCATCTATAATGGGCATAGATAGTGCCCTTGATGACATTAAAAATCTTAAAACTGGCGCTGTTCCAAAGCACCTTCAGGATGCTCATTATAAAGGTGCTGAAAATTTAAAACGTGGTGTTGGATATAAGTATGCACATGATTTTAAAAATCATTATGTGAAACAACAATACCTACCGGACGAATTAATAGGAAAAAAATATTACAATCCATCTACAATGGGGTATGAAAAGAAAATATCTGAATGGCTTAGATTCCTAAGAGAGAGCAATGATGCAGAAGGATAATTATTATTTTTAGGGATATAATAAAATTTGACTTTTATATGTTATATAAGTTGTTGACAAAACTATATTATAATGTTATCTTATTTTATAGAAATCCGAGCAAAATAGTCGGTATTAAGGAGGGTCTATATGAAATTATCAACAAAAGGGAGATATGGAGTTCAAGCTATGTTTGAGCTTGCTTTGTATTATGGTGAGGGACCGATATCATTAAAGGTTATAGCAGAAAATGAAGGCTTATCAGAACATTATTTAGAACAGCTTATTGCTGTTTTGAGAAAAGCTGATTTGGTAAAAAGTATACGTGGAGCACAAGGCGGATATATGCTATCGGCTCCGCCTGATAAGATTACTGTAGGTGACGTTATTAGAACTTTGGAAGGATCACTTGCTCCTTCAGATTGTGTTGTAGAAGACTTACCGTTTGAGTGTAGCAGATCAGGGGGATGTCCAACAAAAGTAGTATTAGAAAAAATCAGAGATGCTATAAATAAAGTAATTGATTCAATAACGCTACAAGATATGGTTGATGACTACAAAAAAATGATACAGAAAAATTCGTATATGTACTATATATAGGAGGTTTTTTATGAATAGGATTTATCTTGACAATGCAGCTACTACTCCATTGAAACCAGAAGTATTAGATTCCATGATGCCATTTTTAGACAATCGTTTTGGCAATCCTTCTTCGCTTTACTCTTATGGACAAGAAGCCAAGAAGGCAATAGAAGAAGCTAGAGATAGAGTAGCCGCTGCAATCGGTGCTAATGCAGATGAAATTTTTTTTACAAGTGGAGGAACCGAATCAGACAACTGGGCTTTAAAAGGCGCTGCGTATGCCTTAAAAGACAAAGGCAATCACATAATAACATCCAGCGTAGAACACCATGCAATACTGCATACATGCCAATACCTTGAAAATCAAGGATTTGAAATAACTTATTTGCCTGTAGATGAGTATGGATTAGTCGATCCAAATGAATTAAAAAGAGCAATAAAAGATAATACAATACTTGTATCGATAATGTGTGCAAACAATGAAATAGGTACAATAGAACCAATAGAAGAACTTGCCAATGTGTCACACGAAAAAGGCGTATTGTTTCATACAGATGCAGTACAAGCAGTTGGAAATGTACCTATCGATGTAAAAGAATTGGATGTGGATATGTTGTCAATGTCAGCACATAAGATATACGGACCTAAAGGAGTTGGAGCACTTTATATTAGGAAAGGCTTAAGAATTGATACACTTTTACAAGGTGGAGCCCAAGAAAGAAATAGAAGGGCAGGGACAGAAAATGTGGCTGGAATTGTTGGATTTGGCACAGCTATAGAACTTGTCACTAAAAACATCGATGAACATATAAAGAAACTGATAATGCTTAGAGATAAGCTTATAGATGGGATACTTAAAATACCATATACCCGTCTAAATGGACATCCAGTGAAGAGACTTCCTGGAAATGTCAATGTTTCTTTCGAATTTGTTGATGGCGAATCGCTTATACTAAGTCTTGACATGGAGGGAATTTGTGCATCCAGCGGTTCTGCATGTACCGCAGGAAGCATTGATCCATCTCACGTGCTATTAGCGATTGGACTGCCAGAAGAAATAGCCCATGGTTCATTGAGACTTACCATAGGAGAAGAAAATACGGAAGAAGAAATCGACACGGTAATAAATAAACTGCCTAAAATAGTAGATAGATTGAGGCAGATGTCGCCACTTTTTGAAAGGATTAAAGAGGAGAAAAAACTTGTATAGTTATGTGTGATGGTTCAGCAATGAATCCATCACTATATTTTTTCTCCCATTCTTATTCATAATCTCATTTTGCTTTGCTTTATAAGAAATGTCTTTTGTCATATTATATAAATCATCATAAAGCAGCAATAAATCGCGATAATAGTATTGTTTTAAAAAATACTTCTCACATTTTTTAAATAAACCATAAGCACCATTAAAGTCATTATGCAAATATTTTATATGGCCCATCATAAATTCATAATTGTGATTACTCATCTCAGAGAGTTGATGGACTTCTATTTCACTTGAAATCTCCATTACTTTGTCGTAATTGCCGATGTTAAAATATAATATCATTTCCTGAATGAAAAAGCTTAAGTATAGCTTATTATATTTTTTGTATTCATTTTTACATCTATTGACTGTTTCAAAAGCCCTGTCTAAATTACCGCTATATCGTAGGGAATTTATATAATTTAGATGACATCTTCCAGCATCATATTCGTCTTCAAAATACTTAAACAACAATATTGCCTTTTCAATATATTTAATAGATTTCTCATAATCAGCCATATTATAACAAGCTATGTTTAAAGACATATAAATGTGTGGCATTGCTCTTACATATATAAAATTGTCATGTGTATTAATAAAACCTTCCAGCAAATTTATAACCTTTTGAAATTGATTAGTATTAAGATATAGATAAGCTAAATTATTATGTATAATAAAGCAGATAGAATGATTTAAAGAATCAAGCTCGTATAAATATTTTTTAGCGAGTTCTAAATAGCATATTCCTTTTTCATAATTATGATTTTTAAGCATTATTTTAAATAGTATATTTAAAGCCTGGCAAAAATTATCTATATTCTGCTTTTGAATATCTTCCTTTGATTTAAGAAATAAATTAACATACCTTTTTAGACATTTTAAAGCATCATTATATAAACCTATATTAAAAAAAGACGCGCCACCATAATAATATTTGTTAAAATCTTGTGTTTTTAAAAATTCATCATGATTGTACTCAATTAATTTTACTATTTCATAATAATTCTGGCTATTAAATAAATCGCTGATGATAGAAGATGAGTTATCAATATAATTGTATTTAACGTCGTTAATAAAATAACTTAAAGGCACTTCAAGTTTCTCAGATATGTGAATAAGTTGTTCTAAAGAAGGTAAAGCTTTATTATTCTCAATCCTGCTTAAAACAACCCTATTCATAATATTATCGCACAATACGCTTTGAGAAATTTTCTTTTGAAGTCTCAAAGCCTTTATTTTACTTCCAATATAAAGATCCAACAATAACACCACCTTGTAACAATTAGTTACAATTTTGTATTTTTTAATTGATGGCATATAAAAGCATAAGGAAAAACGCAAATTAGGGAAGTATATTACATTGGTGAAATATTACAATTATTTTTAAATATTATACTACTTTTACAAAAAAATATAAAGATACTATAATAAAATTCAGGAATTTGTTATATTGAATAATAGTTTTTGAAAATAAAATTGAACAATGAGGTGAAATATATGATAAAAAAATTAAGTGCTTTAATTTTAATATTTTTTATTTTTGTCATGGCTTTATATTTTTATCAATTTATAATGATATATTTGTTTGAAGGTATATATCATTTTTTTAATATAAGAAATAATGATCCATTAGTTATGACAAGTAGTAATTTAGTTTACAATTTTATTACGGAAATTTTGTTGTTAATTTTAGCTTTATTTCTACTAAAAAATTTAATTATACAAAATATATTAAGACGTCTTTTAAATCTATAATCAAAACATTCCTATTTATGACATTATCTCTAATTTTTACCAAGTATATACTAGATATATTTAAAATATATAATATTTTTTATTGACCGATTTTAAGAATATTATTGCAAGCTGGAACAAGGTAGACTATATTGTTGCAATATCACAAATGATTTTATTTATTTTAGTTGCGTTAACAGAAGAATATTTATATAGAATTACTCTTTATTTTAAAATATCTGAAATATTAAATTTAAAAAGCAACATCTTAAAAATAGTATTTAGTATAATATTAACAAATATTTTATTCTCGATTGCCCATTATCCTATACGTCATTATAATATTTCTACACTTTTTGAAATATTTATAACAGGTATCTATTTCAGTTATCTTTTTTTACGAACTGGCAATATATACTTAGCTTGCATGATGCATTTTTATTATGATTTACCAATTTTATCAACAATTGATATAAGATATCATCATTATCGAGAAATCATTTCTTTAATAATTTCGATTATGTTAATAGAAAGTTATTATATGGTTAAACACTATTATCTTAGACTATTTAGCAGATACGAGCAAAGTTAGACCATATTATTTTTATGAAGATATTGGAGGATTTGATATGATAAAAGGAAAAGAATTAACAAAAATAATTTTAACAGTTTATGCTTTTATCGCAATAGTATTTTCAATTATATACATAATAAAAATTTTCATCTTAAAATACAATAACTTATATTTAACAACTATGACGAATTATGGAATACAGCTTTTGATGTTAGTTCTTGCATTATATTTGTTAAATAAATTTAACTACATAAAATATGTAAAGTTTACCTTAAAATCTTTTTTTGAATTAGTTGCCTATACAATGTTGCTTATAATTCTTATAATAGTATTATCAAATGCATTTCATATTGGACATTATTTTGTGTGGAATACTGGAAGCTCCATGACGATACTATTTCAAAATTTTTATTTTGTTCTTGTAGCATTAGAAGAGGAGTATTTATTTAGGGTGGTTCTTTATTACAAAGTTTTAGAAACGATTGTTTTGAAGAATAAAGCTTTAAAAGTAATAATTGCTATACTTCTGACAAATGCAATATTTTCGATGTCACATTTTCCTATAACGTATTTAGTACATCATGGAAATATGAATATAACATACTTTTTAAATGTATTTATTTCAGGTATTATTGCAAGTTATTTATATTTGCGAACAGGGAATATATATATCGCATCTGCCATGCATTTCATAGGAGATGCTAGAATTATTGAACTATATCCTTATAACAGATTGCCTATTTATGTATATTTTATAGACAATATGATGGTGATTTCTGTTATAATAATTGAAATATACAATATTTGTAAGTATTTTTACAATAAAAATCTACGGAAAAGAAAATTTCAATTTAAAATCATAAAGACATAGACGACAATAGAATAATTTCACTGGCAAATAAATTAGGATTTAATGACATTATTAATGATGAAAAAGTAAATCTAAACCTTATGCTTGCAAATAATGGAGAAAACTTATCGGGTGGTCAGAGAAGAAAAATAACTATATTAAGAGGATTAATACATGATCCTCAAATAATAATACTTGATGAAGCAATGACATTTTTAGATGAAGAGTCAAAAAGGAATTTATGCAAATACATAGAAGAGATAAAAGAAAATAAGATAATTATATTAGTATCTCATGAAGACGTACAATATATTGATATTGATTTTGAGTTAGAGATTGAGAATGAGGTAATAATCAATTTGGCAGCGGCTCCCTAATTTTAACAAAAACAGAAACAATGCAGTTACAGTCCAATAAGAAAAAGGCAGGCTTTAAAGGCATGTTTGACTTTTAAGATGCATTAATTGATATAAATACTTACTGGAGGTAAATAGATGAATCTCTCTATCTTTAGAAAAAAGAATTTTTTATTTCTTATTACCGGGAAATTTGTATCTCTCCTTGGAAGTGAAATGCAAAATTTTGCATTGTCGTTGTACGTTTTAAAAATTACGGGATCTGCAACAAAATTTGCATCAGTATTGGCTATTACTTTAGTACCTCAAATAATATTTGGCAATATTGCAGGTGTCATTGCCGACTGGTTTGATAGAAAGAAATTACTTATGATGTTAGATTTACTAAGCGCAGCAATTGTTGCAATTTATGCTATCATTTTCAAAATGAATGGCGTTTTAACATTAACTCAAATTTATATTTTATCAGTTTTACTTTCTACTATTTCCTCAATGTTTAATCCTACAATAGCAGCAGTTATACCTTCCATTGCAGAAAATTATGAATTAGCGGATGCTAATGGTATTAACACGATGTTTATGAATATAGCAAATTTGATTTCGCCTGTTATAGCTGGTATTTTATTAGAAGTTTTTAATATATTCATAATATTGACAATTAATGCTATAAGTTTTCTTCTTTCATTTATGTGTGAGTCTATGTTAGAAATACAGAAAACAAATGATAAACCAGAAAAAATAAACCTAAATTCGTTTTTAAATGACTTCTTAACGGGTATTGATTTTATTAAAAGTAAAAGGCTAATTTTGAATATATTAATTATAGGTATAATTATTAACTTCACATCAAATCCTATATTATCTGTAGGGTTGACATATATATCGAAACAAATATTAAAAATTACGGATTATCAATATGGAATTTTGCAATCTACATTTGCAATTTCTATGATCGCATCACCATTCATATCTAGTATAATTACAAAAAAATATAAATTAGGTAAAATATTATTCTTAGATATATTTTCGGTTTCTATATTATATTTTTTATTGTCATTTACAATTTCTCCTATCTATTTGCAGGGCTTTTCTTACATTCTTAAACCATACATAAGCTTAATGATAATAATATTTTTTGTCGGATTAATTACATCCATAGGGAATATAGCTTTGACTACTATGTTGCAAATAGAAATACCTTTAAAATTGATGGGGAGAGTAATAGCGACGATAAGTACTTGCTTAATGATAGTGACTCCATTAGGACAAATGATATTTGGAATTTTATTTGACAAAATTCCCAGTTGGATAAATATCATTATATGTGCTTCTGTAAACTTTGTTGTAATATTGTTTTTTAAAAATTATTTATTATATGGTGAGCAGAAATACTTTGTAACTACAAAGGATGGAATAGAGTAATAAATTTTGTTTTTTTGATTTACATAAATTATAAAAGCGATAAAAGTGAAATTAAAATCTTAGTATTTATCTTATTCAGATTGTTCACAGGTGTCTATGAACCAATCATGGATTATTATCTAAATGGATTACTAAATGATCAATATAGGGCAACTATGTTATCGGTGTATAGTATGGCTGGTTCTATAGGGGAAATATTAAGTGGCATTTCAATCGGTGCTATTGCAGAAAATAGTGGTATTAGTATAGCTTTTTATGCGGGAGCCGTAAGCCTGTTATTTGAATTAATTTTGTTTTTTGCAATAAATAAGATACGCAAATACGAATATTCTGGTTAAATTTGTGGCGGATGTATTGTTTATCAAATAAGTACCCAAAAATACACTTTATAAAGTGTATTTTTTTATCTTTATAGGGCAAAATTAATACAAGAAAGAAATTTGAAGGGGGGTATTATTGTGATTTTTGTAAAAGATATTATAGGTATGCCAATAATATCCTCAGAAGATAATAAGATAATAGGTTCTGTCAAAAATGTGCTATATGGTGACTTAAAGGGAAAAATAAAAGGTGTACTTATAGAAGAAGGTGGAATACTAAAATCACCAAAGATAGTCGAAAATAAGAATATAATAAGTATAAATAAACAGGTGTGTATAAATAATAAAGATGCTATAAAAGATTTAGATGTGAAATCTATAAATGATGTAGAAAATGGCAGCAACGATATAATTAATAAAGATGTTTATGATAATAGGGGCAACTATTGGGGAAAGATATATGATTTGATATTAGATGAAAAAGAGCGAATAATACTTTATGCAGAGATTAGTAGAGGATTTTCATCTGACCTATTTAAAGGGCTAAGAATTGTCAACATAGAATGTATTGAAAAATTTGATGGCAAAATAATCATCAAAGATGGGACAATGTTTTTTACGAGAGGTGGACTTAATAATCTGATTAAAGTTTAGAAATAGGAGGGTTAAAATGGAAGACAAGGGCAAATATATAAAAGGCTTTTTAGCTGGTGCAGCGTTGACAGCATTTATTATGCCGAAAATCAGTTCGAAAAAAGCAATGCAAATGATTCAGATTGGTTTATCAAAGATTGCTCGTAGAGCAAATAAAATGTAAAGGGCTTTTAGCCCTTTTATTTAAAAGGTGTTTTGCATGAAAATAAGCAAAAAATATATTACATATATCATAACAATAATTATTGTACTTTTTATTTTGTATTTTGCATTTAAAAATATAGATAAAATCAAGGAAATATTGTTACCCATTTTTATTTCTATTTTGATTGCTTACCTTATTAATCCTTTTGTGTTGTTTTTTGAAGGTAAAGGCATAAAAAGGGTGCAATCGATATTAATTGTATATTTTTTGTTGTTATGTATTATAGTATTAACTGTATTATTTATATTTCCAATAATAACTAATGAAATGTCAAGTCTTTTAAAATGCTTCCCGGATATATTGATGATCTAACATATAAAATTAATGATATCAAAAATAATTATTTAGCATATCTGCCAAAAGAATTTAGCACTGTATTTGTAAAACATACTAATATGCTCAATAGAGAAATTGCATCTATGATAGATGCAGCAATACAAAGCATTATTTCACTGACTGGTCATATATTAAATTTGATATTGACACCTATCATTACATTTTACTTATTAAAAGATAAAGATATATTAAAAAGTGAGATAAAAGAGATAATTCCTGAGAAGATGAGAGGCAGATTTGCAAAGATATTAAAAGATTTAGACGGTGTTATGAGTAAATACATAAGAGGTCAAATATACATTTCTGCTGTTGTAACTATCCTAACATCGATAGGACTTATGATAATAAAAGTAAAATATTCAGTGTTGATAGGTATTTTAGCTGGAATTTTAAATATAATACCATATTTTGGACCAATACTGGGATCTATTCCTGCCATTATGATGGGACTTATTGATTCTCTTTACAAAGGTATTTGGGCATTTATCATATTTTTCTTAGTACAGCAAATTGAAAGCGCATTTTTTGCGCCAAAAATCATGAGCGATAGTGTAGATCTGCATCCTATAACTGTAATAGTTGCACTTTTAGTTGGAGAAGAATTTTTTGGAATATGGGGGCTGCTTTTGTCTGTTCCTGTTGTGGCTATGATTAAAGTTATATTAAAAGACGTTTTTATTGAGGTATAATAGCAATTGTTGACTTTAATTAGGCTTTCTTGTAAAATATACATAAAAAGAGAAGGTATTTGCCGTCCCTTGCAGGACGTTTTTTTGTAAACTTAAGGAGGATATATATGGAAAAACTCGGAATGAATGAGATAAGGGAGAAGTATCTAAGTTTTTTTGAAAGTAAAGGGCATTTAAGATTGCCAAGTTTTTCACTTGTGCCTAAAAATGATAAAAGTTTATTGCTTATTAACGCGGGAATGGCTCCTTTGAAACCGTATTTTACAGGGAAGGAAATTCCACCAAGAAAAAGAGTTACTACATGCCAAAAGTGTATTAGAACTCCTGATATAGATAGAGTTGGAAAAACGGCAAGGCATGGGACTTTTTTTGAAATGCTGGGCAATTTTTCTTTTGGCGATTATTTTAAAAAAGAGGCAATACCATGGGCGTGGGAGTTTGTGACGAAGGTTTTGGAATTGCCGGAAGACAGACTATGGGTAACTGTATATGAAAACGATGATGAGGCTTACGATATATGGAACAAAGTTGTAGGACTTCCGCCTGAGAGAATCGTCAGAATGGGTAAAGAAGATAATTTTTGGGAGATTGGCACAGGTCCGTGTGGGCCGTGTTCTGAAATATATTTTGACAGAGGTGAAGAAAAAAGTTGCGGGAAGCCAACTTGCGGAGTTGGCTGTGATTGTGACAGATTTATAGAATTTTGGAACCTTGTATTTACGCAATTTGACAAAGATGCAGAAGGTAATTATAACCCATTGCCAAAGCCAAATATAGATACAGGTATGGGGCTTGAGAGAATGGCTACAATTATGCAGGGCGTTGATAGCATTTTTGACGTTGACGTTATACGTGGGATTACTGATTATGTTGGCGAGATGGCAGGTGTGAAATATGGAGACGACAAGAAAAACGATGTATCTTTAAGGGTTATAACTGACCATATTAGAGGGGTTACCTTCATGATATCTGATGGTATATTGCCATCAAATGAAGGTAGAGGATATGTCTTAAGAAGGATTTTAAGGAGAGCTGCAAGATATGGAAAATTATTAGGGCTTGATAAACCATTCTTACATACCGTTGTGGATGTTGTTGTAGAACATTATTCTGGAGCATATCCTGAACTTATAGAAAGAAAAGATTATATAAAGAAAGTAATAAAAAAAGAAGAAGAAAGATTTAAAGAAACAATTGATCAGGGGTTAAGTATACTTGATGAGTATATAAACGATCTAAAATCCGAAGGAAAAACCGTCCTTGAAGGAAATAAGGCATTTAAATTATACGATACTTATGGTTTTCCTATAGAACTTACAAAAGAAATACTTAATGAGTCAGGTATGACGGTAGATGAAGATGAATACCAAAAAGAGTTGGAAAAACAGAGATTAAGGGCTAGAAGTAGCAGGAAAGAAGATAATGCTCTTTGGGAAAAAGATATTTATTCAACACTGAAAGATATAGAAACAAAATTTGTAGGCTATGACTCAGTAAAGTCAGATGCTAAAGTTTTGGCTATTATAAAGGATAATGAAATTGTTGATTCTGCTGAAGCTGGAGAAGAAGTAAACGTGGTTTTGGATGTGACGCCGTTTTATGCAGAAAGTGGTGGGCAAGTTGGTGATAAAGGTGTTATAAAAAATGAAGATGTTCTTGTCAATATAAAAGATTGTAAAAAGGCTGGTGGAAACAAGTTTGTTCATATAGGTACTGTTGAAAGAGGTATTTTAAGCGTAGGTGACACAGTTGAAGCTTTGATAGACAATAAGAATAGGCTTAGTACAGCCAGAAATCACACTGCAACACATTTGCTTCATAGCGCATTGAGAAAGTTTATAGGTGATCATGTACATCAGGCGGGATCTTTGGTTACGCCGGAAAGGCTCAGATTTGATTTTACTCATTATCAAGCACTTACTGATGAAGAAATTAAGGCTATAGAAAATGAGGTTAACGAGAAAATATACGAAAACATAGATGTTTCGGTTGAAATTATGTCACAAGATGAGGCATTAAAAAAAGGTGCTATGGCATTATTTCAAGAAAAATACGGTGATGTTGTCAGAGTCGTAAATGTATCAGATTACAGCAAAGAGCTATGCGGAGGAACGCATGTAAATAATACAGGAAATATAGGAGTATTTAAAATTATTTCAGAAAGTGGTGTTGCTGCAGGTATCAGGAGGATAGAAGCTGTAACTGGGATAAATGCAATAAAGTATTTAAATGAAAAAGAGGAAATAATAGCTAATGTTGGTCAAATCCTTAAAGTTAATGAGAAAGACATTGTGAATAGGATTATTGGGTTGAGTCAAACTATAAAGGACTATGAAAAACAGATGGAGCAGTTGAAATCAAAAATTGTTTTGTCTACATCTGAGAGATTAGCTAATTCAGCAGTAGACTTTAATGGGGTGAAATTTATTAGCGCTGTACTAAATGATTTAGATGTAGATGAACTGAAAATGTTGGGCGATATACTCAAAGACAAATTAAAGAGTGCTGTCTTAGTATTTGCCACAATAAGAAATGGAAAAATTAATTTTGTAGGAATGGCTACAAAAGAC
The DNA here is from genome assembly GCF_030534315.2 of Thermoanaerobacterium sp. CMT5567-10. Lineage (NCBI taxonomy): Bacteria > Bacillati > Bacillota > Clostridia > Thermoanaerobacterales > Thermoanaerobacteraceae > Thermoanaerobacterium > Thermoanaerobacterium sp. CMT5567-10. The sequence goes on along the minus strand of NZ_CP130558.2, from coordinate 243,150 downwards.
GCAGTTAAATTTGGTATAAATGTTGGAACTATTATAAAAGAAGTGTGCCAAGTTGCAGAAGGAAAGGGCGGCGGAAGACCTGATATGGCACAAGGCGTTGGTAATAACCAGGATAAAGTTGACGAAGCTTTGAACGTATCAAAGATGTTGGTTAAGGAAAAATTTCAAATAATATAAACTTAAACTTGACTTGTATTCATCATTTAATATATTATAAACGTATAATATATTAAATGAAAATCCCATAGAGGTGATAAAAATGGCTGACCGCAATGATGAAACCGTAAGATTTCATTTTGAAAATGAAGACAACAAAGCTGAAGATATATTAAAGTCAGTTTATGATGCTTTATTGGAGAAGGGATATAATCCTATAAATCAGATAGTAGGTTATATTCTATCAGGTGATCCTACATATATAACTAGTCATAAAAATGCTAGAAATCTCATAAGAAAGATCGAAAGAGATGAATTAGTAGAAGAACTTGTTAAAAATTATCTTGAAAAATAGAATTTAGCCTCACACTGTGGTGTGGGGCATATTGCATTTGATTGGGGAGAATAAAATTGCGTACTATAGGTTTAGATGTTGGTGATAAGACGATTGGAGTTGCTATAAGTGATCCATCAGGTTTAATAGCACAGGGAATAAAAACTATTAAAAGGTCAAATCTAGATGATGATATACAAGAAATTAATAAAATTATAAATAGTTTTAAAGCTGAAGAAATTGTTGTAGGCTTTCCTAAGAATATGAATGGAACTATAGGGCCTCAAGGGCAGAAGGTCATTAATTTTGTGGAAATTCTAAAAAAAGAAATAGATTTGCCTATATTGTTGTGGGATGAAAGATTAACGACGGTTGAGGCAAACAGAATGCTTATTGAAGATGCAGATATGAGAAGGGACAAGAGAAAGAAAGTCATAGATAAACTGGCAGCGACGATAATTCTACAAGGGTATCTTGATCATAAAAGGAAATTAATTTAACTTGACAGGAAATTTTTTGTATAATACAATGAGATTATCCTGATATAAGAAATGAGGTGATTTTTTTGGATAACGAACTTAATAATGACATTATTGAGCTTATTGACGAGGACGGAAATGAAGTAGACTTTGAACTTATTTCATCTTTTGAGCTTGATGATACGAGATATGCTGTTGTTGCACCTGTAGATAGCGATAGTGATGACGCATATATTTTGAGAGTTGAACAAGATGAAAACGGCGAAGACATATTCGTTGGGATAGAAGACGAAGATGAATTTAATGATGTAGTAGAAGCATATAATGAATTGATGGAAGAGTATGATTGTGATTGTTGCGATGATGACTGTGATCATGACCACGACAACGAATAGATATACCTATTTAGGTATATCTTTTTTAGTATTATCGAAAAATTAAAACCTCTAATTATTACAAATATTACCTGGGAAATAACACCATTTTAAATTGCTAATTTCTCACATCTAACCGTTATATTATCACTATAAATATGTTAATTTTCAAAAAGAATAGTATTAAGCCAATAAATGCCTGCATTTTTCAAATAATTAAGTGCTTATGAAATTTTTGTTTAGTTTCAATTGAAAATATATCTGTTTTTGTGCTAATATAGGATTATATTCGACTAAAAATTGATTTTATTTTTATAAAAATAGTTGACAATTGAGAATGTTAAGCATAAACTTTTATAAATAAATAAAATGTAAGGTGGTGAAAAAATGAACGAAATTGATGATATAAAAGAAAGCTTAAAGCAAAAAGGATTTAAGTTAACGACTCAAAGACGTGCTATACTTGATGTTATTATAGAAAATCGTGAAAAACATTTGTCATCTGAGGAAATATATGATCTAGTTAAAGAAAAATATCCTGAAATAGGTCTTGCAACAGTTTACAGGACATTGCAACTGTTTGATGAACTCGGAGTAATTTATAAATTAAATTTTGACGATGGAAGAAGTAGATATGAGCTTTATCATAATGAAGACCATCAACACCACCATTTAATTTGTTTAAAATGTGGAAGTGTGATAGAAATGGAAGAAGACCTATTAGAAAATTTAGAAGATGCTATAGAGAATACAAAAAATTTTCAAATTGTCGATCATAATGTAAAATTTTTTGGATATTGCAGTAAATGTAAGCAAAATAAAAATTAGGCCTGTCGGATTGACAGGCTCAATTTTTTTATATCTACTTGAAGATGATCACCAAATAAAGTATAATACAATTAATTAGTGTGTGTACGGGTAATGTTTTATTGTCGTTGGTTAAAATATTATTAGCAATATATAAAAAAGAAGGGAGATATGTATTTGACAAATAAAACGAAATTAAAAATCATACCTTTGGGCGGATTGAACGAAATAGGGAAAAACATGACTGTTATTGAATACGGAAATGACATTATAGTCATTGACTGTGGTCTTGCTTTTCCTGATGATGAGATGCTGGGGATAGACCTTGTTATTCCGGATATTTCATATTTGTTAAAAAACAAAGAAAAAGTTAGAGCTATTGTTTTAACACACGGACATGAAGACCATATTGGTGCATTACCATACGTTTTAAGGCAGCTTAATGTGCCTGTATACGGAACACGTTTAACGCTTGGTCTGGTTGAATATAAATTAAAAGAAAATGGGCTTTTAAGAGATAGTAAGTTGGTAACGGTGAAGCCTCGTGAAACAGTAACATTTGGACAGCTTAAAGTAGAGTTTATAAGAACATCTCATAGCATAGCTGATTCGGCAGCACTTGCTATTCATACGCCTATTGGTACGGTATTTCATTCTGGCGATTTTAAAATAGATTTTACGCCGATAGGAGGAGAAGTAGCGGATTTTCACAGATTTGCTGAACTTGGAGAACAAGGCGTGCTTGTAATGATGTGCGATAGCACGAATATTGAAAGACCTGGTTATACAATGTCTGAGAAAACTGTCGGTGATACCTTTGACAATATTTTTAGAAGAGCGGAACAGCGCATAATCGTTGCAACATTTGCATCAAATATTCACCGTGTTCAGCAAATAATTGATTCAGCGTATAAATATGGAAGGAAAGTTTCGATATCAGGACGAAGTATGATTAATGTCATCAATGTTGCTAATGAATTAGGGTATTTAAGCATACCGGAAGGTACTTTTATAGATATTGATGAAGCAAATAAACTTCCGTACAGTGAGGTAGTTATTATTACTACAGGCAGCCAAGGTGAACCTATGTCAGCACTGACAAGAATGGCATCGTCTGAACATAAAAAAGTTGAGATAGTACCAGGTGATACAGTTGTAATATCTGCATCTGCGATACCGGGTAATGAAAAGTTAATATCAAGGGTGATTAATCAGCTTTTTAAGAAAGGAGCTGAAGTAATATACGATGCATTAGCGGACGTACACGTTTCTGGCCATGCATGTCAAGAAGAGATTAAATTACTCCACACACTAATAAAGCCACAATTTTTTATTCCCGTACACGGAGAATATAGACATTTGAAACAGCATGCTAGATTGGCAGAAGATCTTGGTATGGACCCTAAAAATATATTTGTAGCCGATAATGGCACGGTTATAGAGTTTACGAAAAATTCTGGAAGGATTGCCGGTTCTGTGACTGCTGGCAAAGTGTTAGTAGATGGATTAGGTGTTGGTGATGTAGGTAATATCGTATTGAGGGATAGAAAACACCTTTCTCAAGATGGATTGTTGGTAGTTGTTGTAACAATCTCTAAGGAAAAAGGTTCCGTAATTGCTGGACCTGATATAATATCAAGAGGATTTGTATATGTCAGGGAGTCAGAAGATTTGATGGAACAAGCTAAAAATTTAGTTAGAGAAACTCTTTTACAATGTGAAAAGGATGATATAACAGAATGGTCGTCAATAAAGACGATGATAAAAGAATGTTTAAGTAGCTTTTTGTATGAAAAAACTAAGAGAAATCCAATGATATTGCCAATAATAATGGAAATATAGGAGGATTGAAAAATGAATGTATATGATAAAGCATATGAATTAAAGAAAGCTATTGAAGAGCTGCCTGAATATAAAGCATTTAAAGAAGCATTTAAAAAAATTGAATCTAATGAACAAAATAAAAAAATGCTGGAGGATTTTAGAAAGAAACAATTAGAAATTCAAACTAAAGAATTAACTGGAGAAGAAGTTACAAAAGAAGATGAAGAAAAGTTAAAGAAGCTTTATGAGATATTAAGTCTCAATCCAGAATTAAATGCTTACCTTTCCGCTGAGTACAGTTTTTCTCGTATAATGGATGATATTACAAAGATTATAATGGATGTTGTTAATTTGAAATAATAAGTAGAAACAAGTAAGAATAAAACCTTACTTGTTTTTATTTGTATATAATTATATAATCTTTGTATAAAGTGTCGATTTTTGTTTTTAAGGGGAGCAAAACATGATTAAAGTAGAGGACAAAAGAAAAAAAAGGCGAATAGCAATCATAGTAATTTTTGTTTTCTTTGTGTTATCATCTGTAATCTATTATGAAAGTCTTTTTAAGCCTGTTGACAATAATTCAACACAAAAAGAGGTTGTTATTCCATCAGGTTCTTCGACTGTTGAAATAGCAAAAATTTTGCGCAGCAACAATCTTATAAAAAGTGAATGGTTTTTTATAATGCGGGCACGTCTTTATGACGATAGTGTACAAATGAAAGCTGGAAAATATCTTTTAAGTTCAAATATGACTACTGATGAAATAATAGAAAAGTTAAAAAGTGGAAAATCAATAGTGGATACTGTGAAATTTACCATACCTGAAGGGTTTACAGTAAATGAAATCGCAGATCGATTACAGCAAATGGGTATAGTTAATAAAAATGATTTTATTAATGAGGCTGAAAATGGAGTATTCAACTATGATTTTTTAAAAGATTTACCTAAAGACAGGCCTGACCGCTTAGAGGGATATCTTTTTCCGGATACCTATATTATAAAAAAAGGGACAAATGCACATGATATTATAAATCTTATGCTATCTAGATTTGATGAAGTGTATAAAACCTATATAAAAGGAAATGAAACAAATGTTGGTATGTCAACTGACAAGATAATTATAATAGCGTCGATGATTGAAAAAGAGGCCAAAATTGATAAAGATAGACCTTTAATTGCAGGAGTGATCTATAATAGATTAAACAAAAATATGAAATTGCAGATTGATGCAACTGTTGAATACGCTTTAGGAAAGCATAAGGAAAAACTGTCACTTGATGATTTAAAAATTGACTCTCCGTACAATACTTATAAAAACTATGGACTTCCTATAGGTCCTATTAGCAATCCGGGATTAAAATCTATAGAAGCAGCATTAAATCCTGTAAAACATGATTATTACTACTATGTAGCTCAAAGTGATGGTTCTCACATTTTTAGCAAGACGTATTTAGATCAGTTGAATGCAGAAAAAAGTGTTAATAAAAATTAGAGGTGCTGATTTAGATGATAGATAGTGACGTAAAATTTATAAGACAATTATTTGATACAAGACAGGGGATACTAAAAGATATTGAAGATTACGCAAATAAAAACTTTATTCCTATTGTAAAACCTGAAGTTGCTAAATTTTTGGAGACAATTATTAAAATCAAACAGCCAGAAAATATTTTGGAGATAGGTACAGCCATTGGTTATTCTTCTATCGTAATGCTATCAGCATATGAGAATTCCAAAGTTTTTACTATTGAAAAAGACATGGATATGGCTGAGATAGCAAAAGAAAATTTCATTAAAGCCTCCTTGTTAAATAGAGTGGAGTTAATAAAAGGTGATGCATTGGATGTCTTACCTTGTCTTAATAGAAAATATGATTTAATATTTATCGATGCGTCAAAAGGACATTACAAGGAATTTTTTGATGAGTCTTTAAAAGTATTGAAACATAATGGTGTTTTGATTTGTGATAATATTTTGTATAAAGGATATGTAGTTAATGAAGTACATGTTAAACATAAACGCAGGACAATAGTTTACAGGATGAGGGATTTTATTTCATATATTTTGAACAAAACAGGAATATCTACGTCGATTATTCCTATAGGCGATGGATTGTCTATAAGTGTAAAGGAGTGAAAAAATGGTTGAATTGTTATCACCTGCAGGTGATATAGAGAGAGTAAAAATTGCAATAAATTATGGAGCTGATGCTGTTTATTTTGGTGGAAGCAATTATGGACTCAGAGCTACAGTTGGTTTTAATATGGATGAGATTAAATATGCGGTTGAATATGTTAAAAAGCATGGGAAAAAGGCATATTTAACTGTGAATATTTTCCCCCACAATGAAGATCTTGTGGGATTGCCTGAATACATCTATGAAGTAAGCAAAACTGGTATAGATGCTGTAATAGTTTCGGATCCTGGAGTTTTTTCAGTAATAAGGGATGTTGCACCAAAACTTGAGATTCATATAAGTACACAAGCAAATAACGTTAATTACAGAAGCGCAATTTTTTGGCATAATCTTGGCGCAAAGCGTATAGTTCTGGCAAGAGAGTTGTCATTAGAAGAGATAAAAGAAATCAGAGAAAAAACTCCTAATGATTTAGAATTGGAAGTTTTTGTTCATGGAGCAATGTGTATTTCATATTCTGGCAGATGTCTTCTTAGCAATTATTTAACAGGTAGAGATGCAAATAAAGGTGAATGCACACACCCTTGTAGGTGGAAATATTATATTGTTGAAGAGAAAAGACCAGGTCAATATATGAGCATTGAAGAAGATGACAGAGGAACATATATAATGAATTCTAAAGACTTATGTATGATAAAATATATTCCGGATATTATTAAAGCTGGTGTTACTAGTTTAAAGATAGAAGGTAGAAATAAAAGCTCATATTACGTTGCTGTTGTGACAAAAGCTTATAGAAAGGCTATAGATGATTTTCTTAAATTTGGTGATAAATACGTTTTTGACGAAGAACTTTTAGAAGAATTGGGCAAAGTTAGCAATAGAGATTTTACGACTGGATTTTATTTTGGAAAGCCGGGAGCTGAATCACAAAATTATAATTCATCGTCATATATAAGAAATTACAATATTGTAGGAATGGTCCTCGATTATGACGAAGAAAATGGAATTGCAATAGTTGAGCAGAGAAATAGATTCTTTTTAGGTGATGAGGTTGAAATTATTGGCCCGCATGATATGTTTACTGAGGTTATCAATAGGATGTATGATGCAGATGGGAATGAAATAGAAGTTGCACCACATCCACAAATGATAGTTAAAATACCATTTGAGAGGAAAGTTGGGAAATACTACATGCTGAGGAAAAAAGCTTAATTTATGTATGTGAAACTCCTTTAAGGGAATAATAATCCTAGAAAGGAGTTTTTTTATGTATAAAAAAAGTACTAGAATTATTGCTTTAAATATTGTTATAACATTATTAATATTAGGTTTACTAATGAGATTATTCTATATTCAATATATAAAAGGAGAAACATACGCTAAAATTGCTGTCCAACAGAAGATGGAGAGTCTAAATTTGGAAAAGAGAAGAGGTGAAATCTATGATAGAAATTTAATACCTTTTACTGATAGAACTTATACAGAATATATTTATGCTATACCAGGTATGATTGTAAACAAAAAAACGGCGTCAATAATTTTAAATAAAATAACGGGAATTTCAGACATGGAAATATATAAAGATCTAAATTCTGAAAAGGATATTATTAAATATAAATGTAAATATACATACAAAGGAAATTTACCAATTGGACTCTTTAAGATGGATACACCTCAGAGATATGATTCTAATTCTTTAGCAAGGCATGTAATAGGTTATTATGGAACAATAAGTTATGGATTGGAAAACACATTTAATAAAACGTTAAGCTCTGGCGGAAATGAATCTGTTGCCGTTTTTAAAGATAATTACAACGATTATTTAAAAGGCTTGGGTGTAAAGATTATAAACTCTCAAAATAAAGTATTTTCCATTGAGACTACATTGGATTATCATATTCAAAAAGCAGTAGAAGATATTTTAGATAAAAATAAGATAAATGGAGCGGCGGTTGTATTGGATGTGAAAAATGGCGATATTTTAGCTATGGCTTCAAGGCCAAACTACGATCAAAACAAGATAAGCAGTTACCTTGACAGCAAAAATGAAGAATTGTTGAATAAAGCATTGATTGAATATCCGCCGGGTTCCATATTTAAAATTATAGTGGCATCTGCGGCATTGGAAAATAAAAAAGTAAATGTATACGACAATTTTATTGACGAGCCATATATAAATATAGACGGTGTAATTTATCATAATTTCATGGGTGAATCGAATGGCTTAATAAATATTAATAAAGCATTTGAAGTTTCATCAAATACTACTTTTATAAAAATTGGGCAAAAAACAGGAGGCAGCAATATAATTGATATGGCAAAAAAGTTTGGAATTACAAAAGATGATAATTTACCTGTAGAAGAACAAGTAGGTACATTGCCTTTGTTGAATAATACATACGGTGCAGGTATAGGAAATCTTTCAATCGGTCAAGGTGATGTTACTATGACTCCATTGCAAGCAGCGGACATTGCAGCTACAATTGCAAATGACGGTATAAGAAATGTGCCAAATCTTTTGAAAGCCGTTGTGGATGAGAATGGCACAGTGGTGGAAAATCTCCATAAGACGAATTCGTACAGAGTAATCAGTGAAAGTACAGCATTAAGCGTAAAGCAAATGATGAGAGATGCTGTCGCCAATGGAACAGGTAAAAATGCAGAGACAGAATATAAATCTGCAGGGAAAACCGGTTCGGCTGAAGTTAGCAGAGAAAAGAACATATATCACGCGTGGTTTACAGGCTTTGTGCCGTATGACAAACCAGTCTATGCCATATCTGTGTTTGTGAAAAATGGTGATATTGGAGGAATTAAAGCAGCTCCAATATTTAAAGAAATTGCTGAAGAAATAATGAAATATTATAAATAAGACTTGCACCTAAACATTTTAGCGCGCATATATTTTTTTATGTGACTTAAAATATGGAGGTGTCAATAATGTGGGCAACACTTATTGCACTAATTACGTCAATTGTAAAAGATATAATTAATTTTGGCTATTTAACAAATGCTAGTTCATTTCCCCAGCCTCTTACAGCAGAAGAAGAAAAAAAATATTTTGAAGCTTATAAAAACGGCGACGAAGAGGCGAAGAACATTTTGATTGAAAGGAACTTGAGACTTGTAGCACACATTGTTAAGAAATACAGCAATACAGGAAAAGATGTCGATGATCTGATATCAATAGGAACAATCGGGCTTATAAAAGCTATTACAACTTATGATGCTTCAAAAGGAACACATTTGGCAACATATGCAGCTAGATGCATTGAAAACGAAATATTGATGTCGTTGAGAGCTGAAAAAAAGATAAAATCAGAGATTTCATTGCAGGATCCCATAGGTATTGATAAAGAAGGTAATGCAATTTCGCTAATTGACATATTAGGCACTGAAACAGATGAAATCAGTGAACAGGTAGAGTTAAAGATGCAGATAAAAAAACTATATAGCAAGATAAATAGTGCCCTTAAAAGCAGGGAAAAGTTGATAATAGAATTGAGATATGGACTCGTAAATGGCGGTGCCAAGACGCAAAGGGAAATAGCAAAAATGCTTGGCATTTCAAGGTCATATGTATCAAGAATAGAAAAGAAAGCATTAAACAAATTATTTAAAGAAATGACGATGTAATAAAGAATTTATATGTTTAAAAACTTAAAAGTTTAGACTAAGTATAATTTTCAAATTTATTGTCATAAATCTGACGCTGTCTATATTGACAGTTTATTTTTTTATAAAGTATAATTAAAAAGTAAGTTTGGGGTGAATTTATTGTATAAAAAATTGATTCCTGATATGTATGTAAATTCAATATACGATATAAATTTTGAGGAATTAAAAGAAAGAGGTATAACTTCATTAGTTTTTGATATTGATAATACACTTGTACCTCAAAAAATATTAAATCCTGATCGAAAAGTTATTAATTTATTTAAGTTTTTGAAATCAAAAGGGTTTAAAATTTGTTTGATATCAAATAATACGACGAAAAGGGTCAATAATTTTACAAAAAATATAGGTATACAAGGAGTTTCTTGGGCAATCAAGCCAAGAAAAGCTGCTTTTTATAAGGCTTTAAAAATGCTTGATTCCAAGCCTGAAGAAACTGCCATCATTGGTGACCAAATTTTTACAGACATACTTGGAGGACACAGAGTTGGACTCTTCACAATACTTGTAAGGCCTTTATCAAGTGAAGAGTTTGGCTGGACTAAATTGATGAGAAAACTTGAAAGAAGAGTATTAAAAAAGGTGTGAGAAGATATGCGCATAGACACAAAAACTGATATTTACGGGATAATAGGACATCCTATTGGACATAGCTTGTCACCATTAATACATAATGCGGCATTTGAAAGTAATAATTTAAACTCGGTTTACGTGTCTTTTGATGTATATGAAGAAAATTTAAAAGATGCGATTTTAGGTATAAAAGCATTAGGCATAAAAGGTATAAATGTTACGGTGCCTCATAAAGAAAATGTCATAAAATATCTAGATTATGTATCTGATGAAGCGAAGCTAATAGGTGCAGTTAACACGATAAAAAATAATAATGGAATATTAGAAGGATACAATACTGATGTTACAGGGTTTACCGAATCACTTAAAGAGCATGGTATAGAAGTTGAAGGGAAAAATGCGGTAATACTTGGAGCTGGTGGTGCCGCAAGAGCTGTTGCAGTAGGACTTTCGCTTGCAGGTGTCAGAACAATAATTGTCGCAAATAGATCGAAAGAAAAGGCAAGAAATCTTAGCACCTACATAAAAAATAATCTCGGCATAAATTGTATTGATGTTACGTATGATGATTTGAATCAGCTTGAAGAAATAGATATTCTAGTAAATGCTACAAGCGTCGGTATGTCTCCAAATATTAATTTATCTCCAGTAGATGAAAATGTCGTAGTAAAAGCAAAATTTGTTTATGATATTATCTATAATCCTGAAAAGACACTATTGCTAAGTTATGCAGAAAAATGCGGTATTAGAAATCTTAATGGATTTGATATGCTTATTAACCAAGCAAATCATTCTTTTAAAATATGGACTGGTGTGAATTTCAACAGGAGTATTATTTTAAATATTCTTAAAAAGAAGGATTTTGTTAAATAATGTAGAATATAATTTATAGGTAATTTCAGTTTTTGAATAATTTTAGAATTGGTAGATGTAGATGATGTGAGTCTATATTTGGGCGCTTTACGACTCATTGATATGGTGGCGCAACCGGCATCATTGTCGGCTTTATTTATTTTGGAGGGGCCTTAATGATAAAGAAGAAATTAGGAGACCTTCTCGTAGAAGTCGGTCTGATAGATGAAAATCAGCTTAATAATGCCATAAAGATTCAAAAGATGACAGGTGAAAAACTTGGTAAAATACTTGTTAAAGAGGGGTATTTGACGGAAGAGCAAATCATTGAGGCTTTAGAGTTTCAGCTTGGTATACCACATATCGATATAAAAAAAGTTTTTATTGACCCAAATGTTGCCAAACTGATTCCGGAATCATTAGCTAAAAGGCATGTTGCAATACCCATAAAAAAGGATAATGATGGTCTATTTGTTGCAATGGCAGATCCTCTTAACATATTTGCTATAGATGATATAAAGCTTATAACGAAGCAAGAAATAAAACCGTTGATTGCTTCTGAAGATGGTATATTAAAAGCGATTGATAGAGTTTTTGGCAAAGAAGAAGCGGAAAAGGCAGTACAAGATTTTAAGAAAGAGTTAAGCAAAGATGGCATAGAAATTGATAGCAATTTATTAAAAGGTATTTCGGAAGATGAGATAAACAATGCACCTGCAGTAAGGCTTGTTAATTCGATTATTGAACAAGCAGTTAAAAATCGTGCATCTGATGTACATATAGAGCCTACAGAAAATGATTTAAGGATAAGATTTAGGGTTGACGGTGAACTGCATGAAGCGATGAGAGTTTTTAAAAGCACTCAAGGACCTGTCATAACAAGGATAAAAATAATGGCAAATATGAATATTGCAGAAAGAAGATTGCCGCAAGACGGAAAGATTGAAACAATTGTGGATGGTAAAAATATCGATATAAGAGCGTCTTCATTGCCTACAATTTATGGAGAAAAACTTGTACTTAGGATATTGGATAAAAGCGGTTATATAATTACTAAAGATAAATTAGGTTTGAATGACAAGGACATGAAGTTGTTTGATGATTTACTGCGCCATCCCAATGGCATAATTCTTCTTACAGGTCCTACTGGAAGCGGTAAGACTACAACACTTTATGCTATGCTAAACGAACTTAATAAGCCTGATATAAATATAATAACCGTTGAAGATCCGGTTGAATATACACTTGAAGGTTTGAATCAGGTACAGGTCAATGAAAAAGCAGGCCTTACGTTTGCAGCGGCTTTAAGATCCATATTAAGACAAGATCCTGATATAATAATGATTGGTGAAATAAGGGATAGAGAAACTGCAGAAATAGCCATAAGGTCATCAATTACAGGGCATTTGGTTTTGTCTACGTTACATACAAATGACTCTGCAGGCGCGATAACGAGGCTAATCGATATGGGGATAGAACCTTATCTTGTTTCTTCATCGATTGTTGGCGTTATTGCACAGAGGTTGGCGAGGAAAATATGCAATAACTGTAAGATAGAGTATGAGGCATCTCACAGAGAAAAGCTTATTCTAGGACTAGATACGGAAAAATCTCTTAAATTGCATAAAGGTAGAGGATGTGCCGTCTGTAATAAAACAGGGTATAGAGGCAGAGTTCCAATATATGAAATAATGATGATGACACCTAAGATAAAGGAGCTTACAAATGAAAAGGCTTCGGCAGATGTGATTGCAAATGAAGCTGTTTCAAACGGCATGAATACACTTAGAGAAAGTGCAAAAAAGCTTGTTTTAGATGGTATTACCACAATTGATGAAATGCTTAGACTGACGTATGATGATAGTTATTAAATGAACTTTGATAAGTTATAGATGACTATTTTTAAATTACTTGTTTAAGGTGATAAGATGAAAACAATTGAACTATTGACGTTAGTTGTAAAAAACGGTGCATCTGATTTACATGTAACGGTAGGTGTTCCTCCTGTATTAAGAATCAACGGGCAACTTATAAAGCTTGATTTGCCACAGTTGACGCCGCAAGATACGGAAGAAATCACAAAGGACTTGCTTTCAAGCGATGAACTAAAAAAACTTGAAGAGACAGGTGACATAGACCTTTCGTATTCTGTACAAGGGCTTGGAAGATTTAGAATAAACGCCTATAAACAGAGAGGTACATATAGCCTTGCGATAAGGTCTGTGGCACTAAGAATACCGACTATCGATGAATTGGGGCTTCCAAAGGTTATAAAAGAACTTTCATTGAAAACTCGTGGCCTTATACTTGTAACAGGTCCAACAGGCAGTGGAAAATCTACAACGCTTGCTTCTATGATCGATCTGATAAATGATGTGCGAAATTGCCATATATTGACTCTGGAAGATCCGATAGAGTATTTGCATAAACACAAAAAAAGCATAGTTAACCAGAGGGAGATAGGTCACGATACATTGTCTTATGTTAGTGCATTAAGGGCTGCTTTAAGAGAAGATCCTGATGTTATACTTGTAGGTGAGATGAGAGATTTAGAAACGATACAGATAGCTATAACTGCCGCTGAAACAGGACATCTCGTACTATCTACATTGCATACCATAGGCTCTGCTAAGACTATTGACAGGATTATAGATGTTTTTCCACCACATCAACAGCAGCAGATAAAAGTACAGCTTTCGAATGTATTAGAAGGCATAATTTCACAGCAGTTACTGCCTAAACTTGATAATTCAGGACGTGTTGTGGCAGTAGAGGTAATGATAGCGACTCCTGCTATAAGAAATTTGATTAGAGAAGGTAAATCATTCCAAATCCAATCAATGGTTCAAACAGGAAGTAAATTTGGAATGATGACAATGGATATGTCTATATCACAGCTTTTAAAAAAGAATTTGATTTCGATGGATGATGCATTGACATACTGTGTAGACAGGGAAAACTTTTCAAAATTGGCATTGTAGATATACAAATGTTTGAAAGGATGGCTAATATGCCAACTTATATATATAAGGCAAAGGATATTGATGGAAATCTCATAACAGGCTCACTTGAGCTTGATACATTGTCATCTTGTATAGATAATCTAAGACAGAAAAATTATTACATATTAGATGTTAAAGAAAAAGAAGATAAAAAAGATGTCTTTGAAAGCATAAGTTTTGCACGTAAGGTAAAGGTAAAGGACATAGCGGTTTTTTGCAGACAGTTTGCAGTTCTTATTAATGCAGGGATTCCAATAGTGACATCACTGGCAACTATGGCAGAGCAGGTCGAAAATAAAAAGCTAAAAAAGGCATTGTCAGATGTATATGAAGATGTACAAAAAGGGAAAAGCCTTTCTGAGTCAATGAGAAAACATCCTGATGTATTTCCAATGCTTTTATTTAACATGATAGAAGCAGGTGAAGTAAGCGGTACTCTTGACAATGTCTTAAATGAGATGGCGGATCATTTTGAGAAAGAAAATAATCTAAACCAGAAGGTAAAATCAGCATTGGCATACCCTATGATTGTTTCTATCGTTGCAATATTTGTAGTTATATTTCTTGTGACAAATGTTCTTCCTACATTTGTAAGCATGTTTAAAAATGCAGGTGCACAATTGCCGATGCCTACTTTGATACTTTTAGGGTTAAGTGAATCTATTTCGCATTATTGGTATGTGTATTTAGGCGACATTTTGTTGTTAGCCTTCATGATTGCAAGAGTTTTAAAGACAGAGAGGGGAAAAGAATTTTACGATGCACTTATACTGAAGATACCTATATTTGGGCCTTTAAATATAAAAATAATAACATCTAGGTTTACACGTACACTGTCAACACTTATAAGTTCAGGAATACCGCTTATTGAGGCATTGTCTGTCGTAGAAAAAGTTGTGGGGAATTCAATTGTTGCAAATGGGCTTAAAAAAGCTGAAGAAGATATAAAAAGGGGAAGTAGCCTTGCAGAGCCTTTGAAAAAGATGAATATATTTCCACCCATGGTGATTCAAATGGTAAGAGTAGGGGAAGATTCAGGATCTCTCGACAGTATATTGAAAAAGACGGCAGATTTTTATGACAGTGAAGTTGACACGGCTGTGTCACAGATGACAACTTTGATAGAGCCTTTGATAATAGTCCTATTAGCATCGGTAGTCGGGTTCATAGTAGTATCAATTGTGATGCCTATGTTCCAGATGTATAACTTTGTAGGTCAATAGATAATTTATTGGGAAGGGGGTGAAAAACATGGCATGGTTTGTAAAGGCATTAAATAAAGATGAAAAAGGTTTTACATTGATAGAATTGATTGTAGTAATAGCAATACTAGGAATACTTGCAGCAATTGCAGTACCGAGATATACAGGTACTTTAAATCAAGCGAAAATTAATGCTGATAAAGCAACGGCACAAACTATTGCAGAAGCGGCAGCAAGATGGATAACTGATCACGCAGATGAAAACACACAATTAACAACTGATAAATTAGCAACTGATGGATATCTAGATTCTGACGTTAAACCACAATCTGATAGTGAAGATGATTTCGCTATAAAAATAGACAAGGGTACTAACACTGTAAGTGTATCAATAGGTCAGAATGGTGCAACGTTAGCCACGTCAAAGTACGAAATAATTCAGTAGTTTTTGGGCACTTTAAAGTGCCCCCTATTCTCATATTAGGAGGCAAAAATGTTTATTTTATACCTGCTTATTTTTATATTTGGCACTACAATAGGAAGCTTTTTAAATGTCGTTATATACAGACTTCCAAGGAATGAATCGATAGTGTATCCTCCATCCCATTGTACAAAGTGCAAAAGCGAATTAAAGCCCTATGACTTAGTGCCTGTATTTAGTTACATTATATTGAAAGGTAGATGTAGATACTGTGGTGATAAGATATCCATAAGATATCCTATTGTAGAGCTTACAACAGGACTCATATATTTTATATTATTTATATATTTTGGTATATCTATAAAGTCATTGTCTTACGCATTTTTAGTGTCATTATTGATTGTCATAACATTTATAGACATAGAGCACAAGATTATACCAAACAAAATAATTTTGATAGGCTTGATAGCTGGGGCAATATTTAGAGTGTTGATGTTTAATTATGGAGTATGGGATTATATTGTAGGCTTTTTTTTAGGAGGTGGAGTGCTTCTACTTATATCCTTATTGTCAGGGGGAGGAATGGGGGGAGGAGACATAAAGCTTATGGCATTGATTGGTCTTTTCATAGGATGGAAGCTTACAATATCCACATTATTTATAGCTGTTTTACTAGGTGCCGTTGGAGGTGTATTATTGATTGCCTTAAAAATCAAGACGAGAAGGGATTACATCCCATTTGGACCGTACATAAGCACTGCTTGTATTATCTCTATATTATACGGATATGATTTGCTGAATCTATACATAAAACTTATAAGAGGATGAAAACATGTGGAGAGTTTTAAAAGAAAATGAGAATGGATTGACTTTGATAGAGTTAATAACAGTAGTGTCGATATTTTCTATCATCGTATTGATAACACTCCCTAAGACAGATTTTTTCAGTTCAAAGACATCCCAGATGCGTTTAAGAATGGTGGCGAATGAACTTATAAGCGATATAAGATACGTCCAGTATAAAAATATTCATGAAAATGAAAGTTTGTATTTAATACTACAATCGGACCATAAAGGATATTACATAAAGAAAACTGGTACAATGGTTAAAAAGGTAAAAACAAAAATATTACCTGATGGTATTACTGTATATTGGAATATTAATGAAAACCCTTTAGAAATATCTTTTTCAGATCAAGGTGCTCCAACACCAGGTGGCTGTACAATAAGTTTATTAAATTCAAAAAAAAGGATAGACATAACCATTTTACCTGCTACAGGAAGAGTAATGATAAAGGGGAATTATTGAGGTGAAGTAAGTTGAAATATTTAAAAAATTCATTTGGCATGACACTGATTGAAGTGCTTGTTGCAATAGCGCTATTTTCGATTGCGGCTATACCTCTCTTAGGAGTATTTCATGAGTCAGTAATTACAAATGCAGATTCAAAAATAAGAACTAAAGAAGCTACTATCGCACAAAGTATAGCAGAAGACATAAAGGCAGGAAACACAAATGTGTCTAATTGGAACATACCAAGCGACTATTATCTGATAGAAGATCCAAATCAGTCAAAAGTTGATATGGGAAATGGAGTTACAAAGTACAAAATTAGTATTAGCAAATTGCAATCAAATATGCAACCTTTTGTACTATATGCTGTCGCACCATCTGCAGAAATAACTGGCTATACACCACCTAATATTTATTCTGACAATGGTAATTATGATGATGAAATAAATAGATTGAAAGACATAGTTACTTTAGTAATAGTCGTTGTATGGGCAGCTTTATTTGCTTCTTTTGTTGTACTTCCTAAGTTAGGGTTAAGTGGTGTGATAACAATTGTTAATAATATAATTGATTCATGGAATAAAAATATTAGGACATTAAAAGATATAGCAACAAATGCTGCAAAAAGCGTGAATTTAAAAATTCCTTGGTGGTTAAAATGGTGGTAACAAAAAACAACAATGGTTTTACATTGGTAGAATTATTGGTGACTTTAGCATTATTAGGAATTGTAATTTCGATTTATTCTTCTTTATATTATTCAGGATACAAATCGTATAAAAATACACAATATAATATTGACATTGAACAAAATGTCAGATATGCCATGAATTATATTGTAAATCAGTTAGACAAAGGACCATCATCAATAAATATAATTGATAATGGTCATGGCCTTGTTATAGATGGCAATTATATACAGCTAGACACCAAAGATAATAAGATATATTTAGATCAAAATCGTGGACATGAAATTGCAACAAACATTGTTGAATTTAATGTAATATTAAAGAATAATAAGGTGTTAAATATTGAGATTGTAGGTCAAAATAGTGACGGCACTGGTAGATTTTCATTGACTACTGATATTTTCCCAAGAAAGAGTGTTATAAATGTCCAATAGCAAAGGTTCTGCGCTAATATTTACTTTGATGGTTATTTTAATACTAACCGTTTTAGGCGTTTCTATTTTAGAACTTTCATTAACTGAATTTAAAATTTCGGCTTCATATGGCAATGATGTTTTATCAAGATATGCTGCTGAGGCAGGGCTTGATATTTTAAAATCAGAGTTTAATACAAATCTACTTACTGCGTTAAAAAACAATGCACAAAGAATTATTGATAATAATTACGATATGGAAAAAGGAACTTATAAGGTTAGTATGGATCAATTGTATTCTTTGATATTTAACGATACGAAAAATTATTTATACAGTTACGTTTTTAATAAATATTTAAATGAAGGTAATGTTGCCTTAGGAAATACAGGACAAATTTACAAGATAAGTAGTATTTCATTTAATCAAGAAGAAGGAATGCAATATAATATTCATGTTGAAACTGTTGGTATCTATAGAAATATAAAAAGCTATGGACACGCAGACCTTATTTTAAATCTTCAGGCTACTAGTAATCCAATTACTATTAGCAGTTGGACAATTGACAATATACCACCATCAAATTAAAGGAGAGAATATATATGGAATTAAGAAATTACATGGAAGAAGCAGTAAAAGATACTCTTGACAGTGTATTAAAGGACTTAGATGTGTGTAAATGTGAAAAGTGCAAGCTTGATATAATGGCATTAACACTAAACAATTTACCACCTAAATATTATGATACAGAAAGAGGTGAGCTGTATACGAAGATTAATGAGCTAAAACGGCAATTTGAGGTGGATATTATAAGCAAGATTACACAAGCAGCATATTTCGTAAACGAGCATAAGCACCATGGAGAGGATCATGTATGATCGGTTTTGACATAGGCAGTTTTTACACCAAGATAGGTAATTTTGATAAAAAAAATACAAAATTAAATAATATGATTATCGAAAAGACACCTCATAATTGTATAAATAATGGATATATAAAAGATATTAATATACTTTTTCAATTTTTAAATGAAATTTTGAAGAAGAATTTTCCTAAAGAAAAGAAGCTATTTTTTTGTGTTTCAAGTACGGATATCATAATAAGAGAAATTATAATGCCTATGATGAAAGATGATGAATTAAAAAGCGCTTTAAAATACGAAATTGATCAGTACATACCCAATACAGATGAATACATCGTCGATTATAAGCAAATTGATAATGATGTAGATAGTAAAAAAACAAAAGTCATGATTGTAGCAGCGCCAAAAGAAATGATATCTGAATATGTGAAGTTGACAGATATGCTAAAAATGCGTTTAGAAGTAATAGATGTGTACAGCAATTGTATTTATAAGTCAGTAAATAAATTATGTAAACTTAAAGGCAGTGTTTCGATTGTAAATATAGGTGCTGCGTATACAGATATTACACTGCTAGATGAAGGAAAGTATGCTTTCAGTAGAATAGTACAATTTGGTGGCAATGATATAACTGAGATAATTGCAAATATGTACAATATAGATTTTAGCTCTGCGGAAGAATATAAAAGGACAAAACCTTTTTTAATAGATGATGAACAGTATAGCGATTTAAAAGAACATATCAAGGAACATTTAGATAACAAACTAATCGAGATATCAAGGATTTTTGATTTTTTTGAGTCATCATATCATAAAAGCTTGAATGAGATACAATTAATAGGAGGGACTTCAAAGCTCATTGGACTCGGCAAATATATTGAAGAATATTTTAAAATACCTGTTTCAGCCAGTGATGATGATTTATATACATATTTTATGCCTGTATTAGGATCGATGATTAGGGGTGAATAACTTGAAAGATATAAACCTGATACCTGAGGAAATAAAATTGCATGAATTGAATAGAAAGAGAAGGACAAAAAATCTGATTGGCTTTGTTGTGGTGTTATGCATTATAATGGCTATTTTACTTTTACCCCAAATATACATACGGAACCTCGAATCAGAAAAGGCAGTTCTTAATAAACAATTGAACAATATAAAGGACAAAAAAGATTCATATTCTGAGCTTCAAAATAAAATGAAGTACTATTCGTCAAAACAAGACATTATAAAGAGATTATCGAAAAAGAAAATTGATATTACAGAAATACTTGACGATATTTCATCTAATGTTCCAGATAATGTTTCAATGACAGATATAAAATTTAGTGGTAATGTGATTGTGATAACAGGTGATACATACATGAATAAATATTTATCAGATTTTATGCTTAATATGAGAAAGCTGGATTATGTAGACGATATAAGTTTGCTTGATACAAAAAAGTCTGATAATGGTTTAATTCAATATACTTTGCAAATTATGCTTAAGGTGGTATAATAATATGAAATTGACAGCAAGAGAAAAAGTACTTATAGTCGTTTTGCTGATAGTTGCATCGTTTAGTCTGTATTATCAATTTATTTTAACAACACAGATTGCAGTTATCGATAAATTAAAGCAAGACGTAGTAAACTTAAAAGCGGAAGTGACCAGTTACAATAAAATAAATTTAAATAATATAAAAGACAGTTTAATTAATATTAATCAAAAGATAGAGATTAGCAATGAAGAACTGCCTGATTATGAGAATATAGAGGAATTTATTGTTTCTCTTGATGATGTAATTTCATCTACTGGCGTAAATTTTGAAGAGATAAATTTTAATTCAAATCAGGGTCAAGAGCAGAGTGTAAATAATCAACAAGCTAAAAGCAGTAACAATAAAAATAACTATACGGAAATACCTGTTAATATTAAGGTCACTGGTGGTTATGCAAATATTACTGCTTTCATAAGAGATATTCAGACATTAAAAAGAATTAACGATATAAAATCCTTGGAAATAACCAGTGATAATAAATCTAATGGATTATTACTTAATATGAATATTGTAATTTATTCAATGAATAAAAAAGGGGGAAGTTACTTAGAAGCGCCTTCTATAAAAGGAAAGTCAGATCCTTTCAAACCGTTAATTGAGGAAAATCAAAATCCTCAAAGTTCGAATACTAATCCTAGTGGTCAAAATTCAGTTCAAGGAATTGATATAAATAAGATCATAACAGATAGCATAAACAGTGCATTAAACAGTAGTCTAAAAGTAGCGCCTACTGTCACACCAAACCAACAATAATGAATATTTTATAACATTGAAAATTGGAGGATAAAAGTTTCAATGAAAAATATTGCATTAACAGGATTTATGGCAACAGGAAAGTCAGTTGTAGGTAAGAAGGTTGCAGATATTTTAAGCTTTGGATATATTGATACTGATTGTCTGATTGAAAAAATTTGTGGGATGAAAATACCAGAAATATTCGACAAATACGGAGAGAAATATTTTAGAGGGATCGAAAAAGTTGCAGTTAAAAGAGCATCAAGATTAAAAAATCATGTCATATCTACAGGTGGTGGTGTTGTATTAGATCCGTCAAATATAGTACAATTGAGAAAACACGGTTTTGTTATCTGCTTAAAAGCGAGACCGGAGATAATCTTAAGAAATTTAGGTGATGCTGATAACAGACCAATACTTGCGACAGATGATGTATATGGAAAGATAAAAATGCTTTTAGACGAAAGACAGCATTTTTATGAATTTGCTGATTATACAATTGATATATCGGAAATGGGAATAGACGATGCTGCTTTGGCAGTTGTTGAAGCATATTCTAAGTTAAAAACTAGATAGAGACAAGTTGAGGGCAGATGATTATGAAAATAGTTGTAAAAGTAGGAACAAGTACATTGACATACGAAAATGGGCAGCTTAATTTAGAAATGATGGAAAAAATATCAAGACAGATTTCTAATTTGCAAAATAGAGGCGATAAAGTAATACTCGTTACATCAGGTGCAATTGGTGCTGGGATGGGAAAACTTAATATAACGAAAAAACCAAAAACGTTGCCTGAAAAGCAGTCATTAGCAGCAATAGGTCAAGGCTTGCTTATAGAACTATATGAGAAATTTTTTAATGAGTATGGCAAGACGACAGCACAGCTTTTGCTGACAAAAGATGATTTTTCTATAAGAGATAGGTATTTGAACATTAGCTATACATTGTCAAATTTATTAAAGTATAATGTAGTACCTATTATAAATGAAAATGACACGGTTACTGTTGATGAGATAAAAATAGGCGATAATGATACATTATCAGCACTAGTTGCAAGTATTATTGAGGCAGATCTTCTTATTATATTGACGGATATCGATGGGTTATATGACAAGGACCCTAAAGAACCTAATGCAAAATTAATAGATGTCGTAGAAGAATTTTCAGATAAGCTGTTTGAAATAGCTGGAGGAACTGGTACAAATTTTGGCACTGGCGGTATGTATACAAAAATTCAGGCAGCAAAAATATGCTATAATTCAGGTGTTAAAATGGTTATAGCTAATGGTAAACTTGATAATGTGTTAAATAGAATTGCCAATGGGGAAAAGATAGGCACCCTGTTTATGACAGCTCAAAATCCCATTAGCAATCGAAAAGTATGGATAGCATTTAATGCACATTTGTCTGGTAAGCTGGTTATTGATGACGGAGCAAAACAAGCTATATTAAATAAAGGAAAAAGCTTATTACCTAGCGGCATAATATCTACTACCGGTGAATATTCTGTAGGTGATTGTGTATCGATAGTTGATATTGATGGTAAAGAAATTGCAAGAGGTTTGATTAATTACACAATAGCAGAAGTTGATAAAATAAAGGGATTAAAATCTACTGAGATTGAGAAGATTTTAGGTTATAAAAATTATGATGAAGTTATTCATAGAGACAATCTAGTTGTTATGAGCTAGTTTATACTGTATAATAAAATATTGTTTAAGGAGGCTTAGTACATGGAAGTTGAAATAAAGGCTGATATTGCTAAAAGTGCGTCAAGAAGATTAGCTATGCTTGATGAAAATGTTAAAAATGAAGCTCTTAAAAATATGGCTGATGAGCTTATAAACAGTAAAGACAGAATATTAGAAGCAAATGAGAAGGATATTTTAGCAGCAGAAAATAAAGGCGTTAAAGAATCTTTGATAGACAGGCTTAGATTAAACGAAAAGCGTATAGAAGGCATGGCCAATGGACTTTTAGAAATATCTGCATTACCGGACCCTGTTGGAGCTATAGAGGAAATGTGGAAAAGGCCAAATGGACTTCAGATTGGTAGAATGCGTTGTCCTATTGGTGTAATAGGAATAATTTACGAGTCAAGGCCAAATGTCACAGCCGATGCTGCAGGGCTTTGTTTAAAGTCTGGGAATGCAGTTATATTGAAAGGCGGCAGTGACGCATTAAATTCTAATATAGCTATTGTTGAAGTGATTGCTAAAGCTGCAGAAGAATCTGGAGTTCCAAAAGGTGCAATACAACTTATTGAGAATACAGACAGAGAAGAAGTTAACCGCATGATGAAATTAAATGGCAAGATCGATTTGCTTATACCAAGAGGTGGTGCTAATTTAATTCAGAATGTCATAAAAAATTCTACAGTTCCGGTTATAGAAACCGGTGTTGGCAATTGCCATGTTTTTGTTGATTCATACGCTGATTTAGAAAAGGCTCTCAAAATTATTGTAAATGCAAAAACTCAAAGGCCAGGCGTATGCAATGCCATTGAGAAGGTTCTTATACATAGAGAGATGGCAGAAAAGTTTTTGCCAATCATGGTAGAAAAACTTACATCTTTAGGTGTTGAAATACGTGGCTGTGAAACAACTAGATCGATATGTCCTGATGTAAAAGAAGCAAATGAAGATGATTGGAAAACAGAATATCTCGACTTGGTACTTGCCGTTAAGATTGTAGAAGATGTTGACAGTGCTATTGAACATATAAATAAATATTCCTCTGGACATTCTGAAAGCATAGTGACAGAAAATTATACAAATGCAATGAAATTTATAAAATCTATTGATTCTGCAGCAGTGTACGTCAATGCTTCAACTAGATTTACTGATGGTGGAGAGTTTGGGTTTGGTGCTGAAATAGGCATAAGTACACAAAAGATGCATGCAAGGGGCCCTATGGGTCTTAAAGAATTGACGACATACAAATACGTGATTTTAGGAAATGGGCATATAAGAGAATAAACTTTAAAGTGAGGTTTTTGTGATGAAGAGAGTTCTTATTATACATGGTCCAAATTTAAATTTGACTGGCAGTAGGGAAACGGATATTTATGGAGAAGTTAGTTTTGAAGAAATAAATAATATCATAAAAAGAGAAGCTTCAAAACTTGATCTGGCAGTAAAGATACAGCAATCGAATAGTGAAGGAGAGATAATAGATTTTATTCATTCTGCAAAGAATAATTTTGATGCAATAATAATAAATCCTGGTGCTTATTCACATTATAGCTATGCGATAATGGATGCTATAGGCGCTATAGATATTCCTGTAATAGAAGTACATCTTTCTAATATACAAAAACGTGAAGACTTTAGACACGTTTCAGTGACTGCAACAAGGTGTCTTGGGCAAATATCGGGCTTTGGACCGTACAGCTATGTCCTTGCTTTAAATGCAGTTAAATTATTAGAAGACAATCTAAAGGAGTGATAATTTGAATAATAGATTAGATGCAGCAAAAAGGCTGTTGATTGAAAAAGAGTTGGATGGTTTTATTGTGTTTAAACCTGTAAATGTAACATATTTAACTGGATTTACAGGTGATGATAGCATAGCGATAATAAGCTTAAACGAGTCTTATTTTATAACTGATTCGAGGTATACAGAACAAGCGTCTCATGAAATCGAAGATTTTAAAATAATTGAACACAAATCGGATATATTTGAATCAGTAAAAGACTGTGTAAATATGATGGGCATTAATAAACTTGGATTTGAAGAAAACTATATTATTTTTGAACAGTACAATAAATTGAACAACATGTTGAATGTAGTTATGAAGCCAGAAAATAGCTTTGTAGAAAGTCTAAGAGAAATTAAGGATGATACTGAAATAGAAAACATAAAAAAAGCTCAATTTATTACAGATGAAACTTTCAAATATTTTATTAATTTTGTAAAACCTGGAATGAAAGAAAAAGATGTTGCCATAGAGATGGAATATTACATGAAAAAACTTGGAGCAGATGATAAATCATTTGATTTTATAGTCGCTTCGGGGAAAAGGTCCTCAATGCCTCATGGAAAAGCTTCAGATAAGGTTATTGAAAATGGGGATTTTGTTACTTTTGATTACGGCTGCAAAGTAAATGGATATTGCTCTGACATGACTAGGACAATTGTCGTTGGCAGGGCCAATGAAAAGCAGAGAAAAATTTATAATACTGTTTTAGAAGCTCAAATCAATGCAATTAATAATCTAAAATCGGGTATGATAGAAAAAGATGGAGACTATCTTGCAAGAAAGGTAATTATTGAGAGAGGCTATGGTGATTACTTCGGCCATTCTTTAGGACATGGTGTTGGCCTTGAAATACATGAAAAGCCGTTTATGGGGCCGAGAGGAACTAATTTATTAAAATCAGGCATGGTTGTCACAGTGGAACCAGGGATATATATTCCTGAACTCTATGGCGTTAGAATAGAAGATATGGTATTATTAAAAGAGGGTGGCGTTATTGATTTGACAAATTCGCCAAAAGAACTAATTGAAGTTTAACAAATGATGGAGGGATTTTAATTGGTATCAGCAGGAGAATTTAGAAAAGGAATGACTATTGACATTGATGGTCAGGTTTTTACGGTTGTTGATTTTCAACACGTAAAACCAGGTAAAGGAGCTGCTTTTGTTAGAACAAGGTTAAAAAACGTAATAACAGGAGCTGTCGTTGAAAGAACCTTTAATCCAACTGAGAAAGTTGACGAAGCAGTAATAGAACGAAAGGATATGCAGTATCTTTACAATGATGGAAACCTTTATTATTTCATGGACACTGAGACATATGAGCAAATTCCTTTAAATTACGATAAAGTTGAAGATGCAATGAAATTTTTAAAAGAAAACATGATAGCAACTATAAAATTCTATAAAGGAGAGGCATTTTCAGTAGAACCTCCTACTTTTGTAGAGTTGGAAGTAGTTGAAACTGAACCTGGATTTAAAGGCGATACTGCAACAGGTGGTTCAAAACCAGCTAAAGTTGAAACAGGAGCTATAATACAAGTGCCTTTATTTGTCAATCAGGGAGATGTAATAAAGATAGACACAAGAACATCAGAATATCTGGAAAGAGTATAGTTTTAGCCATTTTAAAAAATAATAGTAAAGGAGGAGGTATGTAAGATGGAGTATTTATATGAGCGCATATCCTATTTACGAGGTCTCGTGGATGGCTTGGAGATTGATGAAAAGACTAAAGAGGGCAGAGTATTGATTGCTATAATCGATGCACTGGAAGACTTTGCAGATGCTATAAATGACTTAGAAGCCTCGCAATCAGAACTTGATGATTATGTAGGCGCCATCGACGAAGATTTGTCAGAAGTGGAAGATGAAATTTACGATGATGAGTCTGACGACGAATATGATTATGTTGAAGTTGAATGTCCAAAATGCCATATGCTTATGAGCGTAGAAGATGAACTTCTTGATGATGAAGATGCAGAAATAGTATGTCCTCATTGTGATGAAACGATCAATGTAAAAGATGTAGTTATTTATGAAGATGATGATAAAGAATAGACCATAGACCAATGTAAAAAATACTCACTAAATTATTTTAGTGGGTATTTTTTTATTCATAAATATATACAGTCGTAAATATAATTTTTATAGAGAGGAGGACATGTAATGATAAACAAAAGCAAAAATTATGATGAGTTACTGTATTCATTGCCATTTACTGTTAGAAATATAATCAACAAACTTGATGATAATTTGAAAGAAAGTTTAGAGGAAATAAGACTCAGAATAGATAAACCATTGATGATTCATGTAGATAATCAAGAAAAATTTCTATCGATTTATGGAAAGATTGTTAACTATCCAAAATTAGCGTACATAGTAACAAATGAAGACTGTGAAAAAGCATTGCAACTTATATCAAAATCTTCAATATATGCTTTCGAAAATGAGATTAAAAATGGATACATAACATTAAAGGGCGGATATAGAGTTGGAATTTGTGGAAAATGCGTTCTTGAAAATGGATCGATAAAAACGATTATAAATATTTCAGGCTTTAATTATAGAATAGTGCGCCAATGTATAGGGGCATCTGATGAAATAATGAAGTATATTATAAAATATCCCAATATTGTGTACAATACGTTGATAATTTCGCCTCCACAATGTGGGAAAACAACATTGCTTAGGGATATAGCCCGCAATATTAGTAATGGGATAAAGAGTTTGGATTTTAATGGAGAAAATGTATCAATAATTGATGAGAGATCAGAAATTGCCGCATGTTTTAAAGGCAATCCACAGAATGATGTAGGATACCGTACTGATGTGTTAGATTCATGTCCAAAACATATTGGGATTTTAATGATGATAAGGTCTATGTCTCCAAAAGTTATAATAACCGATGAGATAGGGAAAATAGAAGATATTTTAGCTATACATGAAGCATTAAATGCAGGAGTAAATATAATTACTACGGTACACGGCAACAATGTAGAAGATATAATGAGAAAAAAATACATATGTGATATGCTAAACAACAGAGAGTTTGACAGGTACGTAATTCTTAGCAGAAAATTAGGGGCCGGTACAATTGATGCCATTCTTGATAAAGAATTTAAGGCTATTTTTAAAGGACCATATAGAAAGGAATGTAGTTTATTATGATAAAAATTATAGGAATGATCATGGTTCTAATTTCATCAGCTTTGATAGGGTATTTAAAATCACTTAAATATACGTTGAGAAGGCGGACAATAAGAGCTATTTTATCAAGCCTTAACATTTTGATTACTGAAATTACATATAACCAAATAACTTTATCAGAAGCATTTGCCAAATTATCAGAAACATCTGAATCAGGTATTGGGAAGCTTTTTTTAATAGCGTCTCAAATTTTAAATTCTAACGAGGGATATACGGCTAGTGAGGCATGGGAAATTGCACTTGATAAGGTGGGAGACCTTAACTTAAATCGAGATGATATAAGAATATTAAAATCGTTTGGAAAAGGACTTGGAAATTCTGATATATATAATCAGGAAAAGAATTTTAAGTTTACATCTGAATTGCTTAA
This sequence comes from Thermoanaerobacterium sp. CMT5567-10, assembly GCF_030534315.2. NCBI lineage: Bacteria > Bacillati > Bacillota > Clostridia > Thermoanaerobacterales > Thermoanaerobacteraceae > Thermoanaerobacterium > Thermoanaerobacterium sp. CMT5567-10. Next base: position 214,709 of record NZ_CP130558.2, on the reverse strand, counting down.
AAAGCAACTTAGTGATGCGGAAGAATTGAGTAAAAAAAATGAAAAACTATATAAAAATCTTGGTGTATTGGTAGGCATAGCAGTAATTATCATATTTTTGTGAGGAGGTTGTAGTTTTGAGCATAGATGTAATTTTTAAGATAGCTGCGATCGGAATTTTAGTAACTGTACTTAATCAAATATTGATTAGATCAGGGAGAGAAGAGCAAGCGATGATGGTTACACTGGCAGGTGTAGTAGTGGTATTGATGATGGTGATAACAATGATAAACAATTTATTTACGGCAGTCAAGAGTATCTTTCAACTGTATTAAAAAGGAGAAAATATACGAAGGGAATTGTTTCTATGGAAATTGTTCAAATTGTAGCCATAGGCATTATATGTATTATTATTCTTTCAATATTGAGAGAAACTAACAAAGACCTTGCAGTGATAATAAGTTTAATTGCCAGCATACTTATATTTTTTATGGTAATTCCTAAAATTAGCAATATAATAACAGTTTTAAATACTATCGCTGATAAAAGCGGCATTAACAATATATATGTTAAAACAATCCTTAAAATAATTGGTATTGCCTATATTGCGGAATTTGGAGTTCAGCTTTCAAATGATGCTAATGAAAAAAATATAGCAACTAAGATAGAGTTAGCAGCGAAAATAATAATTGTCTTTTTATCACTTCCTATAATAATAGCACTTGTTGATACGATAGTCTCTATAATGCCGTGAGGTGAAAAACGTGAGAAAAATTTTATTTTTAATATTAGTTTCAATAATAATATTTATATTTCCAATTAAAACATATGCTGATACGAATGATGATTTGTATAGCCAAATACAAAATGCTGATACTAGTCAAATTGATTCATTGATCAAAGAAATAAACGAGGAAAATGGAAATATATTTCCAATAACAGATGTTAAAACATATATTATAAATGTTTTAAATGGAAAAGAAACATTTAATATAAGAGACATTATCAGCAATATATTAAAAATTCTTTTTAATGAAGTTAAATCATCATTAGATATTTTTATTCAGCTTATATTGTTAGCAATAATTAGTGCGGTATTGACAAATTTAGAAAATTCTTTTGGAAATGATGGCATAAGTCAAATTGCACATATAGCTGTATATGCAGTTTTAGTTATAGTAGCAATAAAAAGTTTCACAAGCGTTTTAAACATCGGAAGAGGTGCAATAGATAGTATGGTAAATTTTATGCAGGCGATTTTGCCAATTTTGATTACAATGTTGGCTTCCGTTGGAGCTTTTGCATCGGCATCTTTTTTTCAACCTGCGTTAATAATGGTAGTGGAATTTACAGCTAAAGAAATCAAGGACTTTATTCTTCCTGCAATACTATTTATGACAGTAGTGAAAGTGATAAGTCGTATTTCCGATAAGTTTACTTTAGATAAGCTTGCAGATTTTTTTAAAACTATTTGTACCGCAGCCATTTCGATTTTACTTAGTATTTTTATAGGTGTTATAACGATTCAAGGGATAACATCATCTATAGCAGACGGTGCAATATCGAGAACGACAAAGTATGCAGTAGGTGCATTCTTGCCTGTTGTTGGCAGTATATTATCAGATAGCATCGATACTATTATGAGCGCATCGCTTTTAATAAAGGGGGCGATAAGTACTTTTGGACTTGTTTCTATAATTTTAATAGCTATTATCCCGATTATTAAGATATTTTCAGTAATGTTAATATATAAATTTTCTGCAGCTGTAATAGAGCCAATAGCTGACAAAAGAATAGTCGATTTTATATCTGATCTTACTACATCTATCGCATATGTATTTGCAGCATTGGTATCTGTAACTGTAATGATGTTTTTATCGATAACTGCTGTAATAAATGCATCTAGTATTAGCATAATGATGAGATAAAGGCTAAAAGGGGATGCATGATGTGGAAATGGTAAAAAATTGGATACTTCAAATAGCATATATTTCAATCTTAGCTATTGTATTCGAACTTTTGATTCCATCTTCGAATATGAAAAAATACGTGAAAGTTGTAATAGGATTGACAATCATGATTGCCATTATCAATCCCATTTTAGGTTTTTTGAAGAATGGAGTTGATATAAATAGTACATTGGAAAAGGAGTATAATTACAACAACATAGATATTAATTCCATGACTAAACAAGCTGAAGTAGAGAGAAATAAGCTTATAGTTGCTGAATACAAAAAAAGATTGAATGAACAAATAAAAGAAAAAGTATTAGATGTAATAGATGCCTCTGATGTAGAAATAGAATCATCAATAAATGAAGATTTAAACGATAAAAATTTTGGTGCCATAAAAAATATACATGTAGTACTTTCAAACGTTAAATACAAAATGGTTAATGATATAAATGACGGAAAAATTATAATAGATACAAGTAAATTTGATGAAAAAGAACAGATATTGGATGACATTAAAAATGATATAAGTAAATTCTATAATGTACCATTAAAGAATATAACTATAGAGGAAAGATAAAAAATGAAAGGGGGATAAATTGTGGATTTGAATAAACTAAAGCAAAAAATTTTGAAGGCGGATAATAAGACCATCCAAGATTTAACAGTAATTTTCATTATTGGTTTGATTATTTTAATAGGGGCCAGCATATTTTTTAAGCCCAAACCTACAAATAAAGATTCAGATAAACAAATGGTTGTAAAACAAGTTACAAATGATGATTATGCAAGTCAACTGGAATTAGAATTAAAGAATATTTTGTCAAAAATTCACGGAGCAGGCAATGTGGATGTTTTAGTTACTTTAGATTCTGATGAAGAAGTAGTAGCGGCTATGGATACAGTTCAGTCAGAAACTACTACAAATGAAAAAGACAGCAATGGTGGAACAAGAACAACCATTCAGAGCGAAACAAATAACAAAATTGTAACATCACAAACTACAAGCGGAGAAAATCAACCGATGATTTTAAAAAAGGTGATGCCAGAGATAAGAGGTGTTGTTGTTGTAGCAGATGGTGCGAAAGATCCCAATGTTCAATATGAACTTATGACATCTGTGGAGACGGCATTGGGAATTCCAGCGTATAAGGTTAAAGTAGTATCTTCAAAATAAAATTTTAGGAGGTTATACTATGATGTATTTAAAGAAAAAATCTATAGCAATTGCATCTTTGGTCTTGCTTATAGCAATAGCTTTTGTTATTAATTATAGCTATCAAAATGGAATAAATAAAAATGCTTCAAGTAAAAGCAATGATTTAAATACGCAAATAATAGATAAAAACCAGGCTTCAAGTTCTACATCCTCAAATAACCAGTCAGAAGCTATGACAGCATTATCGAGTGGATTATTTTCATCATATAGGCAAGACAGAGATGTCAATAGGAGCCGTAGCTTGGAAGCATTGCAAGAAATAGTAAATAATAAAAATACTAGCCAAGAGACTAGAGATGAAGCACAGAAACAGATTATCAAGTTAACTGAAACAAATCAAAAAGAATTGATTTTAGAAAATTTAATTAAAGCAAAGGGATTTCAAGACGCTATAGTATTAATAGACAATAATACAGCGAATGTTATAGTACAAGCAGATAAATTATCTGAAGATGAAGTTGCAAAAATTCAAGATGTAGTTTCACAGCAAACTGGCTTTCCTCTTGACAACATAAAAATCATGAACAGAATGAATTAGTTATAATTGTAAAATACATGGTTGTCTGCTATAATATTTATTGAAAGGAAGTGTTATTATGGAGGAAAATATAAGCCAAGAGCTTGAATTTGGTACAATTAAAATATCAGATGATGTGGTTGCGGTAATAGCAGGATTAGCTGCAACAGAAGTTCCAGGTGTTGCAGGAATGAGTGGTGGTGTTGTAAACGGCATTACTGAAATGCTTGGACGTAAAAATTTATCAAAAGGCGTCAAAGTTCAAGTTGGTGAAAAGGAAGCTGCAGTTGATTTGTATATTGTAGTTGACTATGGGGTAAGAATACCTGAAATTGCATGGAATGTCCAAGAAAATGTAAAAAAGGCGATAGAAACAATGACTGGTCTTAAAGCAGTTGAAGTAAATATACATGTTCAAGGTGTTAACATGGAAAAAGAACAAAAATCTAAAGAACCCCCTAAAGAAAATAAATAGTATTTAAACCCTCTTATCCCAGAGGGTTAATTTTAGTATGGAGGAACAATAAGGTTGAAATTAAAAGTACAAATTGCAATAAGAATAAAATGGCATAGCAAACAAGCCATCTTTTGATGACTTTTTAAAAATTAAATATCGAAGTAAGTGTTAATGCTAAATAGCTGGCTTTATTTTATAGCCTTGAAGTTGAGCTAATAGTATAGCTTGCTCAACCGTAATCTCGCGTTTTGCGGGAAAAGCATCAGATTTTTTATATAATTCAGCATTATATGGTTCTTTCTTCTTCAACATGTTGTATAATGCTGTAAGAAGCATTCTTGCAATAGCAATGATTGCTTTCTTGTGGCCGCGACGCTTTTTGATGCGCAAATAGCGGTTACGAATTTCAGGATGTTTCTCGCTTTTAACTACAGAGTTAGCACACTGCACAAGAAGCGGCTTAATGTAACATCCTGCTTTGGAAACCCGGACAGATTTTTTCTTGCCTGCACTCTCATTGTTAGTTGGAGTGAGTCCAGCCCATGAGCATAAGTGTTTCGCTGAAGGAAAAGCCTCCATATTTACGCCGATTTCAGATATTACAGTAATAGCCGAGAAAATATTTTTAAACGATGGAGCGGTTAGAATTATGTCTAGTTCTTGTTGATAAGGCGCAGCGAGCGCAAGAATTAGTTTTTCTAACTCTGCTTTCCGGGATTCCAAATCTTCAAAATGTCCTTTGATGATCTTTAATTTTCCAGCTTGTTCAGGTGTAATATAACCATCAACAGCGAGTTCCAGCTCAGGGAGTTTTTTTAGCATAGAACCATGAATTAAAGATCCAATATCAAAGGAAGTATCAAGAGGATTTTCTAGAAGCTTATCAATTATCTTTTGAGAACTTTTACCGAAAGTATCTGAAACAATGTTTCCTAACTGTATGTTAGAAACCGTGAGACAATTTTGGAGTCTGTTCTTTTCGCTAGACATAAAGCAAATAAGCTTAAAGCGATAGCGCATTAAGTCACGAAGTTGTCTAATATCAGCGGGAGGCATAAAGCTAGCGGCAACAAGATCATGCTTAAACAGGTCAGCAATCCATTTTGCATCTTTCTTGTCAGTTTTTTTACCACGAATAGCCTTAACATATTTAGGATGTGCAAGTATGATGTTGCAGGAGCTTTCTAATATATTAAACACAGGAATCCAGTATTTCCCGGTAGATTCCATGCAAACATCCTTGCAGTTATTGTCCAAAAGCCATTGTAACAGCTCTCTTAAACCCTTCGTGTAGGTAGAAAAGCGATGGCTTTTATAGGTGGTAATTCCATTAGAATTAGTGGAAGCAATACATGCAACCACAAAGGTTTTGTGTACATCAATTCCACAACAGATTTTATACACGATTTTTAAAGCCATAGGGAACTCCTTTCTAAACCGATAGGTTCTAAAAATTAAAGGGATAGACAGCATTGACTGATTGTCTAGCATTAAACGAGAATGTTTAAACAAAGATAAGGTTACGTGCTCAGTAGCACACTTATTTGTGCTTGGAAAGACAATCTACACATATAAAAATGCGGTCACTACATAAGTGTAGCAAACCACTCACCTCCCCGTGATTTGTAGTTTACTGGTATCCCTATGACATAATTATAGAACAAAATTAGCTCGAAGTGGCACATTTCATTACGTTTTGTGCCTTGAGCGAAGCGAAAGGAATGATTATAAAAATGAAATTAGTTGATAAAATGTTATTAATGATATTTATAATTATCATAATGGCACTATCCATTTTATTCATTGGTTTGGGGTTTAATTTAATTGATCCGTATAAGTTTATAAAAATATTTCAACTTCAAGGTCAAAACTATGTTTACAGTGTATCGGGTATACTTTTAATAATTGCTTGCATAATTTTTATTATGTCTGAATTAAATAAGAAATCTGATTCTGTAGCTTCGATTATTTTAACTAGCAATTATGGAAATATTTCTGTTTCATTTAATACTATTGCTAATCTTGTAGAGAAAAAAGCAAGAACACATGATGGAATAAATACACAAAAGATCTATGTTTCAAAAGTTAATGAGAAAATATCAATTTCTATTGATGTAACTGTTTCATCAGACGTTAATATACCGGAGGTTGCCGAAAAACTACAGAAAGATGTAAAAAGTTATATAGAGAATACGACAGCTGCTTATATCGATAGCGTAAAGGTAAATGTAGTAAATTTGAGTTCAACTTTGAAAATGAGGGTAGAATAATTATGAGCAGAGAAGAATTGCTGGTATTAATTCGTAGACATTTTGGAAAAATAGTAGGGATCGTACTTGGACTAATTATATCTTTATTTATTATCTTTTTAGGCTTTATTAAAACTTTGTTTATTTGTTTATGTATTTTTTTAGGTTATTATATTGGATATAAATTTGATTCTGGGACTTTAAATGATTTTAGTGATTTTATATATAGATTAATTGGAAAATTGAATAAGAGGAGTTGAAAGATGTGAATAGAACTCAAGCAAGAGAGTGGTTAGTAAAACTATTGTATCAATTTGATGTATCAAAGTCTAAACCTTCTGACATTTTAAATAAATTTTTTGAGAATAATGATCCTGAAGAAGAAAAAGATTATATAGAAAAAACATTTTATGGGATAGTTGAGAATGTAAATAATATTGACGATAGGATAAAGAAGTATCTTAAAAATTGGGATATTAATAGAATTGCAAAAATTGATTTGGCAATAATGAGGTGCAGTTTCTATGAAATATTATATTGTGATGACATACCTAATAGCGTTTCTATTAATGAAGCAGTTGAGATAGCAAAAAAGTACAGCACTGAGAAATCACCGTCTTTTATAAATGGAATTCTAGGAAATTTAGTAAAAGATTTTAATAATGATGGTGATAATTATGATAATTGATGGTAAAGTGATTGCAAAAAGAATAAGAGAAAATATAAAAGCAGAAATTCAAGAAAACAATTATAAGCCAAAGCTTGCAATTCTCATTGCTGGAAATGATAGTGCATCTAAAATATATGCAAATGCCAAAGTTAAAGCTTGTGCAAGTGTAGGTATTGACGCTTCAACATATTTTTTTAATGAAAGTGAAGAAGAGAAATTTATAAAGAAGTTGGAGGAATTAAATGTCGATGAGAATATACATGGCATAATTGTAGAAATGCCTCTTCCAAAATCATTTAATGCACAAAAAACTTATGATCTTATTAATCCTCTTAAAGATGTCGATTGCATATCAACTTATAACATGGGACGGTTATTTGCTGGTAATCCTCTTTACTTACCTTGTACACCACGTGCAATATTGGAGATTTTAAAACAACTAGACATAAACTTTACTGGAAAACATGCTGTTATCGTAGGAAGAAGTAATATACTAGGGAAACCAGTTGCTAAGCTTATGCTGGATCTTGATATGACAGTAACTCAGTGCCATTCTAAAACTGTAGAATTACAAAGATACACTAAGATGGCAGATGTGCTTATATTAGCAGCAGGGAAGAAAAATCTTATTAATGGAAATATGATAAAAGAAGGGGCTATTTTAATCGATGCTGGAATAAATGAGTATGACGGTAAGGTATACGGAGACTGTGATTTTCAAAGTGCAGAAAATCGCTGCTTATACATAACACCTGTTCCAGGTGGCGTTGGCCCGGTTACAACTTCTATGGTTTTACTAAATACGTTGGAGGCATATAAGAATGCTATTAAAAACACTTACAGTAAAACAAGTCAATGACTATTTAAAAAGCATAGTTGGCAGTGATATAATATTAAAACATGTAATGATAAAAGGTGAAATATCGAATTTGCATTTTAGGGGACAAGCACTGTATTTTACATTGGTGGACGAATATTCATCTTTAAAATGTGTTATGTTTGAGGAATATATTAATGATTTAAAAATCGACGTAAAAAATGGCATGTCTGTTATTGCAACAGGTAGAATATCTGTTTATGAAAAAAGCGGCGCCTTCGAATTGCTTGTTTCTAAAATTGATGTTGAAGGAGCAGGTGCACTTTTTTTATCCTTTGAAAAATTAAAACAAAAGCTTAGAAACGAAGGATTATTCGATTCTGGTAAAAAGAAACCAATTCCTAAAAATCCTAATAAAATTGGCGTAATAACGTCGCCAACAGGTGCAGCAATCCATGACATAATAAATATTTTAAGACGAAGGAAGCCATCTATAGATATATTGGTGGTTCCTATTTTGGTCCAGGGCAGCTCAGCTTCATTGGAGATTGAAGAAGCAATAAAAAAAGTAAATAGAAGAAATGATGTAGACTTAATTATATTAGGAAGAGGCGGAGGCTCATTTGAAGATTTTTATCCATTTAATGAAGAAAGAGTAGCAAGAGCTATTTATAATTCTAGAATACCTATAATATCTGCTGTCGGACATGAGACTGATTTTACGATTGCTGATTTTGTTGCTGATTTAAGAGCACCGACACCATCTGCTGCAGCCGAATTAGCTGTAACTGATGTTAATTTTTATAATGAAAAAATAGAAAATTATAAAAGGAGTTTATATCATTATGCAATGTCTATAATTATAGATAAAAGGCATCATTTAAATAGTTTAAAAAAATCAATTATGAGTAAAAATCCAATTGTCAAAAATCAGCAGTTAAAAATACGGTTAAATAGTTTAAATAGGATTATGGAAGACAGTATTTACAGCGTTATAAACAATAAAAAGTTTAAATATATAAGTTTGATTGACAAATTAAATACTTTAAGTCCTTTAAATGTTTTAAAGCGTGGTTATACTTTGACAATGGATAAAGATAATATAAGGCCAATTACAAAAGTCGAGAATCTTTCTGCCAATGATAAAATATACGTGTTATTTGAAGATGGTGAAGCTAAATGTACTGTTAATGAGGTGAGAATATATGAGCGATAATATGGATTTTGAGAAAAATATGGACAAGCTGGAGGAGATAGTTAAAAAGCTAGAAAAGGGGAATTTGCCATTAGAAGAATCTTTTAAGCTATTTAAAGAAGGTCTTTTATTATCCCAAAAATTAAATAATGTATTAAATGATATTGAAGGCAAGATTACTATGCTTGTCAATAACGATGAAGAAATACCTTTTAACTTAGAGGAGGACAAAGATGTTTGATGACATTCTAATGGAAAAGATTGAATATATTAATAATGGATTAAATAAGCTATTAGATATAGATGACAAACCAGAAATTTTGTATGATGCAATGAGGTACAGTGTTTTTGCTGGTGGAAAGAGGCTTCGACCAGTATTATGTATATCATCATGCGAACTTGTTGGAGGAGATAGAGATGATGCACTGCCGGTTGCTTGTGCCATAGAATTTATACATACATATTCATTAATACATGATGATTTGCCGGCTATGGATAATGATGATTTAAGGCGTGGAAAACCTACCAATCACAAGGTTTATGGTGAAGCACTTGCAATTCTTGCCGGAGATGCTCTATTAAATTACGGATTTGAGGTATTAATACATCATGCATTAGATTCAACAAATTGCCAAAATATATTAAGAGCAACAGAGGAGGTTGCACATGCTGCAGGATGCCATGGCATGATAGGTGGCCAAGTTGTTGATTTATTGTCTGAGAATAAAGACATAACTGAAGAAGAATTAAAATTTATGCATGATCATAAAACAGGTGCGTTGATAAAGGCTTCTGTTGTTGCCGGTGCAATAATGGGTGGAGCTGATGATGAGACAATTAAAAAATTAAGTGATTATGCTAAATATATAGGTTTGGCATTTCAGATAAAAGATGATATTTTAGATGTTTTAGGTGATGAATCAAAACTTGGGAAAAATGCAAAAAGTGATTTAGAAAACGGCAAGTCAACGTTTGTAAGTGTATTTGGACTTCAGCGATCTATAAGCTTAGTTAAAGAATTAACTGCAAGTGCAATTAGAATATTAGATGATTTTGGAGAGAAGAGCGAATTTTTAAAAAGCCTTACTAAATATATGGCAGATAGAGATAGCTAAAGCATAACATAGGATATGTTAAATTAATATATGTAGTATATTTTTAGACATTATCAACACTCATTAGAAGCAAAAGCTGAACAGTTATGATATTTGATAGTGTTGAATAAAAATGTTATAATCAATATCGACATGAAGTGGTGCAGTATCCTAGTCGGTATTGTTAATTCTGAAGACGGGCCTAAAAATCCGTTAAAGGCATATCGATGAAGTTCCTGGTGCTGGCTTTTGATGCCCAATCGAGGGCTCGTGCTGGGAGTTAAGAAAAGAGGGGCAACCTGCAATGGCATGTGGGCATTGACCCCCTTTTCGTGGAGACCTATTCACGTGGCATGATGCTACGGTATAGGGTGAACCTACCATGCGGTAATAAAGCTGTGGGTAGTGTAGCCTGCCTTGAGTGATTAAGGTGGTTATCAGACTGAACTTTAACTTAACGAGCTCTTAAGTTAAAGCTATTGCTGATGAAACCTTAATTGCAAAAGAGGATAAGAATTAACAAACCGTCGAGGAAAGCTCCTAGGCTGCTCGAAGGAGGCATATTGAGGATTACAGTGTGGACTAAGTGGTAATCCAGTTCTACCATTGGCGACAAGGTAGATTCAGGCTTAAAGGGAAACCGCCAATTGGCGACAGTTGGTGCCTGAATGGGAAATCCTGCTGGACCTAAGCCACAAAATTTACTCAATATGCTACCACTTCAATACATAGGGAGGATTTTTTTAATGCGCTCGAAAAAACTTAATATAAATTATAAATGGACTATAAATGCTTTTATTTTTAGCTTTGTATTGGCAGTTATTATGAATTTTTCTTCAGATATATTATTGAAAAAAAGCAATATAATAATTGCTTTTTTTGTATTATTAGTTATAGTATTTACAGGAATTTTATTTGATATTATAGGTATTGCTGTGGCAACTGGATTTGAAGAGCCCTTTCATTCGATGGCGTCAAATAAAGTTTTTGGTGCAAAACAATCTATCAAATTGATACGAAATGCAGATATTGTTTCAAATTTTTGCAATGATATAATCGGCGATATATGCGGAATTGTGTCTGGGGCTGCTTTAACCAGTATTATTACAAAATTATCTTTGTCTGATGCAAGAAGTACTGTATACGCAACTATATTTGGAGGGATATTATCTGCTGTAACAATTGGGGGTAAAGCTTTAGGGAAAAATTTTGGTATGCATGAGAGCCAGTCTATCATATTTGCTGTTGGTATATTTCTAGCCTGGATTGAAAAATATACAGGTATAGATTTTTTTTCTTCTAATTCTAAGAGAAATAAAACTAGAAAGTGAGTGGGCGAAATGCTCGAAAGAATTAATACACCAAATGATATTAAAAAATTCAGTTTAGCTGAACTAGAAGATTTATCAAAAGAGATACGTAGTTTTTTAATAAAACAAATATCAAAAACAGGTGGACATCTTGCATCAAATCTTGGAGTTGTTGAGTTAACAATTGCACTTCATTATGTATTTGATTCACCTACAGATAAAATTATTTGGGATGTTGGTCACCAGAGCTATGTACATAAGATTTTAACTGGAAGGCGTAATTTATTTGGTGGGTTAAGAAAATTTGGAGGATTATCAGGATTTCCAAAAAGAAACGAAAGTGTACATGATATATTTGAGACAGGCCACAGCAGTACATCTATATCTGCCGCTTTAGGAATAGCAAAAGCGAGGGATCTAAATAAAGAGAAATATTCTGTAATATCTGTTATTGGAGATGGGGCACTTACTGGTGGCATGGCTTTTGAGGCTTTAAACGATGCTGGCAGGTCAAAAACTAATCTAATCGTAATATTGAATCACAATGAAATGTCAATATCAAAAAACGTTGGAAGTCTTTCGCTGTATTTAAGCAAATTGAGAACGGATCCCAATTATTTTAAGTTAAAACGGGATTTGGAAAATATATTAAATTTGATACCGCCAATAGGCAAAAGCATTCACAAGTCTATAGAGAAGATTAAAGATTCCATAAAACAATTGTTTGTCCCCGGTATGTTTTTTGAAGAGATGGGATTTACATATTTAGGACCTATTGATGGCCATGATATTGATTCTCTAATTGACGTATTAAAAAGGGCAAAAAAAATGGAAGGGCCGATATTTATACATGTAATAACAAAGAAAGGCAAAGGCTATGAGTTTGCTGAAAAAAACCCTGATAAATTTCATTCAGCAGCTCCATTTAATATTATTACAGGTGAGTTTAGGAAGAAAAATTATGATACATATTCTGATGTATTTGGTAAAACTTTAACAGATTTGGCTACGAAAAATGATAAGATTGTAGCGATAACCGCTGCAATGCCTGACGGTACGGGATTAAGCTATTTTGCTAAAAAATTTCCCAATAGATTTTATGATGTAGGAATTGCAGAGCAACATGCAGCCACATTCGCAGCAGGTATGGCCATCAATGGTTATAAGCCATATTTTGCTGTATATTCAACGTTTTTGCAAAGAGCATTTGACCAAGTAATACATGATATATGTATACAAAATTTGCCTGTAGTTTTGGCGATAGATAGAGCAGGTCTTGTTGGAGAAGATGGTGAAACACATCAAGGTGTGTTTGATGTTTCATTTCTAAGGATGATACCGAACATGACTATTATGGCCCCTAAAGATGCCAATGAATTTGTTGAAATGATTAAATTATCAAGTATGATGCAGGGACCTTGTGCAATAAGGTATCCAAAAGGAAATGCAGGTGACTATGATGCAAAAAGAAAAGTGAGTTTTAAAATAGGCAAAGCTGAAGTTATACAGGAAGGTAGTAATGTGGCTATTTTTGCACTTGGTAGGATGGTTAACGTTGCAATAGATGCTATAGATAAACTTCAAAAAAATTCTGTAAATCCATATCTAGTAAATTTAAGATTTGCAAAGCCCCTTGATGTTGAGACGATATTGAAGATTTCAGAAAAAGTTGATTATATATTTACTGTTGAAGATAATGTAATAGTAGGCGGAGTAGGTAGTGCCATATTAGAACTTTTAAGCGATAACAATATTTATAAAAAGTTCTATAGATTTGGTTTTCCAGACAAATTTATTGAGCATGGCGATGTGGGTAGTCTATTTAAAAAGTATGGATTAGATAGTGATTCTCTGGCAGAAAAAATTATTGAATTGGTGATATCATGAAAGGGAAAGAAAGAGCAGATATATTATTAGTAAGTAAAGGCTTTTTTACATCTCGAGAAAAGGCTAAGGCTTCAATTATGGCAGGAGAAATATTTGCAGATGGCAAAAGGGTAGATAAGGCTGGAGATTTGATTAGTGTTAATTCAAAACTGGAAGTAAAAGGTAAACCCAACCCTTATGTTAGTCGTGGAGGCTTAAAACTTGAGAAAGCGATAAAATATTTTAAAATTGATGTAAAAGATAAAATCGCAATGGATGTTGGAGCATCTACTGGTGGGTTTACAGATTGTTTATTAAAAAATGGAGCTAAAAAGGTATATGCTATTGATGTTGGATATGGTCAGCTAGACTGGAACTTAAGAAATGATAAACGTGTTATAAACATGGAAAGAACTAATATACGTTATCTTAATGATTTACCTGATGTTGTCGATATAGTGACTATAGATGTGTCTTTTATATCACTTGCAATTGTAATACCATCAGTTAAGAAATTTTTAAAAGACGGTGGTGAATTGATATCCCTCATTAAACCTCAATTTGAAGCAGGGAGAGAAAAAGTTGGTAAAAATGGTGTTGTTAAGGATAAAAATGTCCATATAGAAGTTATAAAAAAAGTTATAGATGTATTAGAAAGACTATCGTTTGGTATACATGGAATTACTTTTTCTCCTATAAAAGGCCCAGAGGGAAATATTGAGTATTTAATTTATGCAAAAAATAATGATACTAATTTCATTGAAATTGATGTTGAAAAATTAGTAGAAATGTCGCATGATGTACTTAATAAAAATAAAAAGTTATAAAAAGAAGGATATTTAAAAGTTTTGTAGAATTATGAATTTAAGTTTTTAAATATGTGGTGATGGAATGAAAAATATTTGTGTTATACCTAATGTACACAAAGACAAAAACTTAAGGATGACCCAAAATCTTGTCAGTTGGATTATTGAACATGGTAATAATCCCGTTTTAAATGAAGTTATTGCATCGAAAATTGGTTATGACGAATATGGAAAAAATACTTCAGAAATTTTTGAAATCAGTGATTTCATTGTAGCTTTGGGTGGCGATGGTACGATTTTAAACGTTGCCAGACAATGTGCATCATTTTCGACTCCAATTCTCGGCGTTAATTTAGGGCATCTGGGATTTTTAGCAGAGGTTGACAATGAAAATATATATGAAGCTGTGGAAAAGATAATCAAAGGTGAATTTTCAATTGATAAAAGGATGATGTTGGAAGCAAGTGTTGTTAAAGATAATATGGAGGTAGTTAATTTTATTGCTTTAAATGATATTGTTGTAACTAGGGGTTCTTTTTCGAGGATGGTAAAATTAAAAGTATTTGTAAATGAACAATATGTCAATACTTATTTGGCTGACGGAATTATTATATCCAGCCCAACAGGTTCGACTGCGTATTCTTTATCTGCAGGAGGACCTATTGTGTATCCAAACCTAGAATTGTTTGTCATAACGCCAATATGTCCTCATACATTGCATTCGCGCTCAATAATTGTATCAGAAAAAGATAGAATAAAGCTTGTAATAGTGGGAGAGAATCAAGATGTAATGATAACAACCGATGGACAGCAAGGTTATAAACTAGACAGTGGTGATAATATTTATATAAGAAAGAGTAATAAATATACTAATTTGATACGACTTAAAAACACAAATTTTTTCGATTTATTGCGTAGCAAATTATCAGAAAGAAATATTAACACATGACGAGGAGTGTTAGAATGATGAAATTAGCTAGACACGCAAAAATTCTTGAGATAATAAGCAAAAATGAAATTGAAACTCAGGAAGAGCTGGCTGATGCTCTTCAAAAAGAAGGGATAAAAGTAACTCAAGCGACAGTATCCCGTGATATTAAAGAATTGAGGCTTATAAAAGTATTGAGCGCTGATGGTAAAAAATATAAGTATGCATCTATGAAAAATCCGGATAATAAAGTTACTGACAAATTAGTTGCACTTTTGTCTGGAATTGTAAGCATAGATTATGCCGGAAACACAATAGTCATTAAGACACTTTCCGGCACGGCACCTGCGGCTGCGGAAGCATTGGATACATTAAACTGGAATGAAGTTGTGGGAACACTTGCTGGTGACAATACCATATTTATGTTAGTAAGATCGGAAGATTCCGTAAAAGAAATTATTGATAGAATTAATGAGTTAATTAAATGAATAGTTTTTGAGGGGGATTATGATGATCCTTGCACTGAGCATAAAAAATATAGCGCTAATTGAAGAAGCTGAGATAAAATTTGAAGATGGTTTAAACATACTTACTGGAGAAACAGGTGCCGGTAAATCTATTGTTATTGATTCAATGATGCTTTTGCTAGGTGGAAGGGCAAATAAAGACATAATACGGAATGGTACTCAAAAGGCGACTGTGGAAGGTATATTTTTAATAAATTCCCACAGGGACTTAATACATAACATTCTTGATGAAGCTGGTATCGAATATGAGGAAGATGATACTCTGATAATAAGTAGAGATATAACTGAAAATGGAAGAAATTATTGCAGAGTTAATGGCAGAATTGTTCCATTATCTATTTTGAATAAACTTGGAACGTATTTAGTAGACATTTTAGGGCAGCATGAGCACCAGTTTCTTCTTGATAACAGTAAACATATGGCGATATTAGATAATTTTCAAGATAAAAATTTTTTTAAGACAAAAAATATTA
Source organism: Thermoanaerobacterium sp. CMT5567-10 (assembly GCF_030534315.2). Classification (NCBI taxonomy): domain Bacteria; kingdom Bacillati; phylum Bacillota; class Clostridia; order Thermoanaerobacterales; family Thermoanaerobacteraceae; genus Thermoanaerobacterium; species Thermoanaerobacterium sp. CMT5567-10. The sequence goes on along the minus strand of NZ_CP130558.2, from coordinate 198,650 downwards.
TTAAGGATTTGCTGGGGAAATATAATTCTTTAAATAATAAATTAAAAGAATTTAATTTGGATGATAAAGAAAAAATATCAAGAATAGATCTTCTAAAATATCAAATAAATGAAATTGAATCAGCTAACATCAAACCAGAAGAAGAGGATGATTTGATTGAAAAGCGCAATATATTGATAAACTCTGAAAAACTATTTAATTATATGAATGAGTCGTATAATTTACTTTACAAAGGTATAGAAGATAATACTTCTATCATTGATAATCTTAGTACTGTTTTAAAAAATTTAGATACTTCATCACGAATAGACAAAAAGCTTGAGAAGTTGAAAGATATGATTGAAAGTATTTTATATACATTGGAAGATTGTTCTTTACAAATAAGAGATTATGTAGAAAATATTGACTTTAATGCAGAAAATTTAAATGAAATAGAAAAAAGATTAGATTTGTTAAATAATCTTAAAAGAAAATATGGACGAACGATAGAAGAAATAATTAAATATAAAGAGGAAAAAAATAATGAATTGTTAAAATTGTTAGATGCGGAGAAAGAAATTAATAAAATAAATGAAGAAAAAGAAAAAATAATGGCTAAGATAAAGGAATTGTCTGATGAATTACATCTGAAAAGAAAAAATGTGGCAGATTTTCTAGAAAAGAAAGTCAGTACTGTATTAAGTGAGCTGAATATGCCTAATACAATATTCAAAGTTGATATCAGAAAGAAAGATGTACCAAACGAAAATGGAATGGACGATGTAGAATTTTTGATTTCAACTAACATTGGAGAACCATTAAAACCACTTGAAAAGATAGCATCTGGTGGTGAGTTATCTAGGATAATGCTGGCTCTTAAAACAATTTTAGCAGATTTTGATGGTATTTCAACGTTGATATTTGACGAAGTTGATACGGGAATTAGTGGTAAAGCGGCACAGGCAGTTGCAGAGAAAATGGCTTTAATATCAAGAAATCATCAAGTTATATGCGTTACACATTTGCCTCAAATAACATCTATGGCTGATGCACATTATAAAATTACAAAAGAAGTTAATAAAGATAAAACATATATAAAAATTGAAAAGCTTAATTACGAAGGAAAAATAAAAGAATTATCACGAATAATAAGCGGTTCAATTATGACAGATACGACTTATAATCATTCAAAAGAATTAATTGATTTGGCACAGAAATATAAAAATTCTATAAGTCAAAGATAGATATACGGGTTTAAGACCGTATTTTTTTATTTTTTGAAAAAAGTTATTAATTAACTTAGAAATCTAGCTTTTTATTGACAGTATATAAATCATATTAAAAGGTTAATTTAAACTTAGCAAAATTAAATGAGGGAGTGATTAAATTGAAATGGAATAAATTTAAATATTTAATTTTTATTTTTTATCGGCTTTAATAATATATGTTAATTATATACCAGCAATTAAAGGTATTTGCCAAACTCCCAATTATTTTAAAATTTTTGAAGGAGAAAAGGTAAATTTTAATTTTAATTTACCTCTTAAAGTCGGCTTTTATACAGACAAAAAAGGAATTGTTAAAATTATTAATAACGACAATAAAAATATCCTAAATTTGGGAAGACCATTTTATGTGGAAACATTAAATCGAGGAAAAGTAAATATAAATCTTAAACTATTTGGCATTTTGCCAATAAAAAATGTTTCTGTCGATGTTATACCAACGATAAATGTCATTCCAGGAGGGCAATCAATAGGAGTCAGACTCAATACAAAAGGAGCACTTGTAGTTGGATACGCAGATATAATAGGCACAGATGACAGAATTTATAGCCCGTATAGAGAGGGCAAAATACAAATAGGTGACATTATACTGGAGGTTAACAATATAAAGATTAGCTGTGCTGATGATATCACGAATATTATAAATAATCAAAAAGATTTGCCTGTAACTTTAAAGATAAATAGAAAAGGTAATATTGTATATGCTAAAATACACCCTGTGTTGGCTAAAGAAGATGAAAAATACAAGTTAGGATTGTGGGTGAGAGATCACACTGCTGGAATCGGAACACTAACATTTTATTCTGCAGATAAAAGATTTTATGCAGCTTTAGGGCATGCAATTACAGACATTGATACAGGAGATATATTATCTGTGAATAATGGCCAAGTGATGAAATCTAGAATAGTGTCTATAAGCAAGGGGAAAAGAAGCAGTCCTGGAGAGTTAAGGGGGATATTTTTAGAAGAGGTTGATAATATAGGAAATATTGAAAAGAATACTGAATATGGAATATACGGCAAAGTATATGATAGTATAAATGACATAGTTAGAAAACCGATACCAATAGGTTTTCAATCTCAAGTTAAAGAGGGCCCAGCAAAAATTTTAACGACAATTGATAATACAGGAGTTAAAGAATTTGATATACAAATTGTAAAAAAAGTTGAGCAGAAAAATCCAAATCAAAAAGGAATGATTATTAAAGTTATAGATAAAAATTTGCTAAATAAGACAGGGGGAATAGTACAGGGGATGAGTGGAAGCCCAATAATACAAAATGGAAAGCTTATTGGTGCAATAACACATGTATTTGTTAATGATCCTTCGAAAGGATATGCTGTCTATGCAGAATGGATGATAAATGAAATGAAAAATTTATAAAGTGACAAAAATGTATTTAATAATTAGGGGAAGAAAATTTTCCCTAATATTTTTATTGTTAAAAGAAGGAAATTAAATTTTTTTGTAGAATATTATAAAATAGATTTGTTTTTTATAAATAAAAAAGGATAAAAAAGGCATAAGGAGGGGCGTTTCTTGTTAAGAAAAATTAAACTAGGGATTTGTGATGATAATAAGGAATTTGTTAGTATCATGGTGGACTATTTATCGACGAAAGAAAATATCGAGATAATAGGCACATCGAATGACGGCAATCAAGCAATAAATTTAATACAAAATAATGAATTGGATTTATTAATTTTAGATATTATAATGCCGTATTTAGATGGTATTGGAGTATTAGAGAAACTAAATGAATTAAAAATTAAAAAGCCAAAAATATTAATACTTTCAGCAGTAGGACAAGAAAAAATTACACAGAGGGCAATAAGTCTTGGGGCAGATTATTATATTTTAAAACCATTTGATTTGGAGTTACTTTCAAAGAGAATAATAGAAATAATGGAATTTCAAACAGATGTGGTTACAAAAGCTATTATGCCAGTTATGGGAGAAAAAAGGTCAGCTGATTTGGAGACTTTGATTACACAGGTTATACATGATGTAGGGATTCCAGCTCATATCAAAGGCTATTTATACTTAAGAGACGCGATTACATTGGTTATTAATAATATTGAATATCTAAACTCAGTAACAAAATTGTTATACCCTAAAATAGCAGAAAAATATGAGACGACTCCCAGCAGAGTAGAACGAGCAATTAGACATGCGATTGAAGTTGCGTGGAGCAGGGGTAAAGTTGATGTTTTAAATGACTTATTTGGTTATACAATAAATGACGAAAAAGGTAAGCCAACAAATTCTGAGTTTATAGCACTTATCGCTGATAAATTAAGATTAAGTTTAAAGGTGAGTTAATAAAGTACGGTGATACTTTCACCGTATTTTATTGTTTTACCTTGTTTAAAATTGTGCTATAATAAACAAAGAATAAATGTATGGAGGTCAAACCATGCAAATTACAGGCACAGTTAAAATAGATAAAAAAACGAAAAATCTTGCGAAGCGTATAGGACCTGGCGAAATTGCTGTCATAGATCATGTAGATATTGATGAAATTGGTGCAGAATCTCTAATTGAAAAGAAAATTTTAGCAGTAATAAATGCAAATAAGTCAATAAGCGGCAGATATCCAAATTTAGGCCCATCGATTATAGATAAGGCTGGTATACCAATTATTGATGAAGTTGGTGAAGATATATTTGATTTATTGAAAGAAAATGACAGAATCACCATTATTGATAATGAAATATATAAGGATGGAAAATTAATAAAAAAAGGTAAATTATTGACGCACGATGTTATTAACTATAAAATGGAGGAATGTAAAGAAAATCTTGAGATAGAGCTAGATAAATTTATCGAAAACACACTTGAATATGCTAAAAAAGAAAAATCATTTATTTTAGGTAATATTGAGATACCCGATGTAAAAACAAAATTTAAAGATAGGCAGGCATTGGTTGTTGTTAGAGGCAAGGATTATAAAGAAGATTTATATACTATTAGACAGTATATAACTGATGTAAAACCGATTCTAATAGGTGTTGATGGTGGTGCTGATGCAATACTTGAATTTGGATTGACTCCTGATATTATAGTAGGCGATATGGATAGTGTTAGCGATAAAGCATTGAAACAAGCGAAAGAAATTGTAGTTCATGCATATCCTAATGGTAAATCTCCAGGATTAGAGAGAGTAAAGTCTTTAGGTCTTGATGCCTATATCTTTAAAGCTCCAGGAACAAGCGAAGATATTGCAATGCTTTTAGCATATGAAAAAGGAGCAGATTTAATAGTTGCAGTTGGCACACATTCAAGTATGATTGACTTTTTGGAAAAAGGGCGAAAGGGAATGTCCAGTACATTTCTTGTAAGGCTTAAAATAGGTTCTAAACTTATTGATGCAAAAGGTGTTAACAAGTTATATAGAGAGAATTTTAGGTTATCTTATGTTTTCAGCATTATTTTCGCAGCAATGGTTCCGCTCAGTGTAATAGCTTATTTTTCACCGCCTATGCAGCAGCTTTTAAAGTTGTTGCAATTGAGGATAAGGCTTTTAATAGGATTTTAGGAGGAGATTTATGAACGTTAATATTAGATACTATGTTTTAACGATAGCAGCAATTTTTATGGCATTAGGTATTGGTATATTTATAGGATTTATGCTTGACGGGCAAAAAGTTTTTTCAGAACAGCAGGATACAATTATAAATCAGTTGGAGCAAAAATTTAAAGATATTCAGACAGAAAATTCTAATTTAAAAGACAACGTTCAAAGCTTAAATAAACAGCTTGACTATATGAATCAGTACAATAAAATAGTATTTCCAGAACTTGTCAAAGGACGTTTAAATGGCGTAAAAGTAGCAATAATCGAAACGAATAATGATTTTATATATCCAGGTTTGCGAAATGCATTGATGAAAGCAGGTGCGACAATTAGTTCAATTACGATATTTAAAGATAATTTAAATGATTTAGATGAATCTGATAAAACAGATCTGCTTAACAACCTATCTAAATATGGAAATGTCGACAGCAATCATCTTATAGAATCTTTATCACAGAAATTAACAGATGTTATAATTTCGGGACAAGATGCTGAGCTAATAACATATCTGAAAGATAAAGGATATATTGATTTTACTGGAACACCTGGAAGTACGGATTTTATAGTGTTAGCGGGGGGTAGCAATCTTAAAAACAACAACTTAAATATAGTAGATATACCAATTATTAGGCAGGCTAAGATTTTAAATGTGCCAATTGTTGGAGTAGAGCAAAGTGATGTAAAATACTCTTATGTGGACGCGTATAGAAAACAGCATTTATCAACAGTTGACAATATAGATACAATTATAGGGCAAACTTCTTTAATAATGGTTATGCAAGGTAAGGATGGAAATTATGGAGTAAAACCAGGTGATACATCTATTATGCCAGATTCATTTATAGAACCAACACAGCAGAGTCAAAATAGTACTACAAATTCAAATGAGGTGAAATGATGGCCGTTAGTGTTTTGATACCTGCCTTTAATGAAAGCAATAGGATTGTTGACACGATAAGAGGGATGGAAAATATAGAAGAAATTGATGAGATCATAGTTGTAAATGATGGTTCAACTGATGATACTGCTGATAAGGCAAAAAAAGCTGGAGCAAAAATAGTCAATATTAAAAATAATTCAGGAAAGGGAAGGGCATTAAAAGAAGGATTAAAATATGTAAAAAATGATGTGGTTGCATTTATAGATGCAGATGTAGGTTTAACATCGAGGGAGGTAATAAAGCTTATTAAACCTGTCGTAGATGGGGAGGCGGATGTGACTGTTGCAAGGTTCCCAAAAGTCAAGGTAAAATCTGGCTTTGGTTTCGTCAAAAAACTTGCAAAATATGGAGTGAAATTACTGACAGGCTACGATTTTGACTCAACGCTTTCTGGTCAGAGGGTATTTAAAAAAGAAGTGCTTGATAAAATTAAGAGATTTTACAGCGGTTATGGAATAGAGGTTGGAATGACAATCGATATTTTAAATATGGGATATAAAATTAAAGAAGTTGATGTAGATATGACTCATTCTGTCACCTTAAGAGACATTAAAGGTTTTATTCATAGGGGTAGGCAGTTCATTGATATTTTAAAAGTGCTTTTAATAAAGGCTTTTTTTAAGGACAGGTGATAATGTGGCATCCTTATTCTTTTTGGCTATTTCTTTGTTATTTATGATAATAATTCAAAAATTTATTTTTCAAATATTAGACAAAGATGTTTGCTTAAAACCAAATTACAAGAAAATATTAATTCCTGTTTGTGGCGGCATTGCATTTGTACCAACAATTTTTGTCAGCAGTATGATTTTAACATTAATTGGTTTCAATGACAGCAAAATGCCTATTTATTTGCTTTCGATAATTTTGATGTCTTATGTTGGACTGATTGATGATTTGTTAGGAGATCGAAGCGTAACCGGATTAAAAGGACACATAAAATCATTGCTTCATCTTAAATTAACTACCGGTGGCCTAAAAGCGATAACTGGGTTGATTGTATCGTTATACATAAGTATAAATTTAAGCAACAGAATAATTGATATATTGGTAAATACGATAGTAATATCATTGTTTACTAATTTTTTAAATTTACTCGATTTAAGACCAGGAAGAGCATGTAAAGCATTTTTATTTTTCTCAATAATATTTTTGATAGCGGCTTCAAGAGGCCCACAGCTTTTGATGATAGTTTTAGGTTCAGTGTTGGCTTTTTTGCCGCTGGATTTAAAGGGAAAGATTATGCTTGGGGATACTGGTTCTAACATTCTAGGGCTTACGCTTGGTATATCAAGTATTTTATTGTTTGATTTTAATGTGAGATTAATTATAATGATATTCTTGATTTTAGTTCACATTGTTACTGAAAAATATTCTTTAACAAAAATAATCGAGGGGAATAGATTTTTAAATTTTTTAGATATGATTGGCAGAGGACGTGACTAATAAAATGATTTTTATCAATAAAGGGATTGTGAAAAATATTATATCAAAAAGAGATGATATCAGTTTTGTAGAAGTTGATGTATATGGAGTTACAACGAAAGCAATTAATTATAATGAGATTACTGGCGAAATAAATGTTGATGATGTAGTATATATAAATCAAACGGCGAGAAATTTAAATTTAGGCACAGGTGGCTATGATTTTGTAATTTTAAATACAAAATATGATAATCTTGATTTTCAAAAGATTGGACATATAATGAAATTGCGATATACCCCCATGCAGATTAATGTATTATCGGTGGAAGAACAAGATAGTCCGTATCATGATATCTTTAATAATTTTAAAGACTTAGGTGGCATGCCTGTAATCGTTGGTGAGCTTCATAGCATGTTGGCTCCAACAGCTGTAGTTTTGAAAAGATTGAAACCGGCGATAAAAATATCATACATAATGTCTGATTCGGCTTGTCTGCCAATTTCTTTCAGCAATACAGTTAGGTATTTAAAAGAAAAGAATATCATAGACAGTACAATTACTATGGGACATGCTTTTGGTGGTGATTTTGAGGCTGTCAATATTTATTCGTCATTGATATGTGCTAAAGAAATTGTAAAGAGTGATGTAGCAATAGTTGCTATGGGACCCGGCATAGTTGGAACGGGAACAAAGTATGGTTTTTCTGGAATAGATCAAGCTAGTATAATAGATGCAATAAACAAGCTGAAAGGTATCCCAATTTTGATACCACGAATTAGCTTTAATGATAAAAGAGAAAGACATATTGGTATAAGCCATCATACCGCTACTGTAATTGAGCTATTGAATAGTTCTTGCAACTTGACTATGCCTATATTAGATAATGAAAAACAATTGATTTTGGAAAAACAATTAAAAGAAAACCATGCATTTGATAAAGTTAATAAATATTTTATCGACTCTAAAATTACTAGTGATATTTTATTGGAAGTAAAAGATTTAAAGTTTACGACAATGGGAAGAACAATCAATGAGGAAAAAGAATTTTTTGATGCATGTGGTGCGGCCGCAATTTATTGTTCTAAATTACTTGGAATTAATTAATTCATTAAATGTTTTGTATTTTAGAGAAAGTTTATTGAGCAGCTTAATAAGCTCACAGAACTTCCCCTTGAAGTAAATTTTATTTTCATATATGATCATTAAATTCATCTCCTTTGTTTTCATATTATGCAATTTAAGCGAAAAATATTCTTTATAGAAAGGATGTATAAAATGGATTTAAATGAACCAACTAAAAATTCGAATACAATATTTTCTGGTAGAATAATAAATCTAAGGATTGATGATGTTGTATTGCCTAATGGAAAAGTTGCAAAAAGGGAGATAGTGGAACATGGGGGTGGCGTTTCTATATTGGCTATAAATAAAGATGGTAAAATAATAATGGTGAAGCAATATAGGAAGCCTGCCGAAAAAGTGCTGTTAGAGATACCAGCAGGGAAATTAGATATTGGAGAAAAACCTGATGAGTGTGCAAAAAGAGAACTGATGGAAGAAACAGGTTATATAGCAAAGGAACTGAAACATCTTTTTTCATTTTATCCATCTCCAGGTTTTTCTACTGAGGTTTTGCATTTATATTTAGCAGATGATTTAGAAAAAGGTATGCCTCATACGGACGCTGATGAATTTTTAGATGTTTATGAGTATAGCGTTGATGAGATAAAAGAAATGATTAAAAATGGTTTAATAGAGGATGCTAAAACTTTAATAGCACTTTTGTATTATATCAAATGAAAAGAGGTATTTGAATTGTACTACAATGCTGATTTACATGTTCATTTGGGAAGAACGAAAAGTGGAAAACCTGTTAAGATAACTGCATCGCCAAGTTTAACAGTAGAAAATATATTTGAAAAATGTATAGAAAAGGGTATAGATATTGTAGGAATCGTAGATTGTGCAGTACCTGAGATTTTGGATGAATTGGAGGATTTGGTTAAAAATGATGTACTAAGACAGTTAGATGGCGGAGGGCTTATATACAAAGATAAGATTGTTTTACAATTAGTAAGTGAGATAGAGGTCGGTGGTGAATTAGCGGGTTCACCACATTTATTATGTTTCTTAAAAGACATTGAATCAATGAGAGTTTTTTCTAATATATTGTCTAAGTATATCAATAATATAAACTTAAGTACACAGAAATGCAGGCTAAATAGCATAGAAATATTAAAGATAGTAAGAGATTTCGATGGATTTGTCGTGCCTGCTCATGTATTTACGCCGTATAAAAGTTATTATGGGAATACGACTGATAGATTAAGTCGTGTATTTGAAAAATATTATGATGAAATCTTTGCTATCGAGCTTGGTTTAAGTTCTGATACATATTTGGCTGATATGATCAGTGAATTAAGCTACAAAGTTTTTTTAAGCAATTCAGATGCTCATTCTCTGCAAAAAATAGGAAGAGAATTTAATGTTTTTGACTTACCAAGTCCTGACTTTAAAAGCGTAAAATTGACGCTTAAATCTAGAAGTGGCATCATAAGAAACTATGGTTTAAATCCTGCATTAGGTAAATATCACAGGACATTTTGCCTTGACTGCAGTAAAATTTCGAACACAAATCCTCCTATTCACAAATGCGCGTATTGCAACAGTGAAAATGTAGTATTTGGTGTTTTGGATCGAATATATGAAATAAAGGATCAAAAAATATTGCATCCTGCATTTAGACCGGAATATATCTATCAGATTCCACTGGAATTTATACCCGGAATTGGTCCTAAAACAGTGAAAAAGCTCTTGTATGAAGCTGGAAATGAGATATATGTTTTACATGAAGCACCTTTCGAACAATTAAGAAAATGTATAGGTGAAAAATTGGCAAAGAATATTGTAGATGCAAGATATGGAAATGTAAAAATAAAAGCAGGTGGTGGCGGCATTTATGGTAAAATAATTTAAGCTAGTCATATTGTCCTTCTTCAAAGCATAAATTTAAATATAATTTAAGGCAGGAGGAGGACGTTGCCTTGAAAGTTTTAAAAGAAAAAATTTCTAAACATATAAAAGATAATTCTATCCTATATATAATTATTTTAATGTCTTTTATGATTGGAATAGCGTCTGGCTCTTTTACAATAAATACATTAAATGATATACAGAAAGAAAATATGATGAAATATATAAATAATTTTTATGTGATAATTAGTCAAATGAAAATAATTCCTATTGAAATATTTAAACAATCTGTATTAAATAATTTTGAAACAACTTTCGTGCTTTGGCTGTTAGGGGCTACAATTATAGGAATTCCTTTTATATTTCTCGTTGTTGGTGTTAGGGGATTTTTATTAGGATTCTCTATTGGTTTTCTAATTAATCAATTGAAATACAAAGGCATAATATTTGCTTTAATTGCCATACTACCACAAAATATTTTAGTTTTAATTTCATTATTTTTTATTTCAGCAACCTGTATAAATTTTTCTATGTATATATTAAAAAACCGAAGATTTAATATTAATGATTTATTCTCTCAATTTGTCACATATACACTCATAATATATTCTGCTTTTTCATTAATGATAGTAGGTGGTGTATTTGAAGCTTATATAACACCAAATATTTTATATTTATTAAAAAATATTATTCAATTAAGATGAAGGAAAATTAAAAGTTTTGTTGAATATTTATTATAATCAAATATAATAGGGGTAATGTTGATGGTAAGTGTTGTACAAGCTTTTATTGATTTTCTTAAAAACAATAAAAAGTTAAGCGATAATACTATAGATTCATACAAAAGAGATATTACACAATTCTTAGAGTATTTAGAAAAAATTAATATTGGATGTTTTGAAGTTAAAAAGGCTACGATTATTAATTATATGAATTTGTTAAAACATAAGAACAGATCACAAGCTACTATCTCAAGACATCTTTCATCTATAAAATCATTTTATCAATATTTATTCATGAATAGATTAATTGATGAAGAACCAGCATATACTTTAGATGCACCAAAATTAGAAAGAAAAGTTCCTGTAACATTGTCAATTGATCAAGTTGACAAATTATTATCATATGAATTTGAAAAAAGCGAAAAAGGTTTAAGAGATAAAGCAATAATAGAAGTTCTATATGCAACAGGGCTAAAAGTATCAGAATTAATATCACTGCGCATAGATGATGTTAATCTTAATTATGGTTACATATATTGCAAAAGCACAAAAGAAAGATTTATACCAATTGGTGATTCTGCAGTAGATGCACTTCAAAATTATATGTCTGTAAGAGAAAATATTAAAAATAATGACTATCTCTTCTTAAACATGAGAGGTAAGGCACTAACTCGCCAGGGATGTTGGAAAATTATAAAAGAGTATACAGATATAGTTAATCCAGGATTTGATATAACTCCTAGTATACTGAGAAAATCTTTTGCCAAGCATATGTTGGAAAATGGGGCAGATATAAGAAGTGTACAAGAAATGCTTGGATATAAATCGACTGGTTCAAATGAATTAATATCATTAATTGCAAAATCAAAAATTAAAGAAGTATACAAAAGGTCACATCCTCGTGCATAAAAATTTTAGAATAATTATCCCTCCTTAAGAAAAAATAATTTTAAGAGGAGGGATACAATGTTAAAAAAGATAGTCTCATTTATCTTGATATTTACATTGATTTATACAATAATAACAGAAGATATTGCATATGCTGATAATTTTGATCTTAAGTCTAAGTCAGCCATTCTTATGGATGCAAGCACAGGAAAAGTATTGTATGAGAAAAATAGTCATGAAGAATTACCTCCTGCAAGTGTTACTAAAGTAATGACAATGCTTTTAGTAATGAAAGCATTAGATTCTGGCAAAATTAAGACTACTGACAAAGTTGTAACAAGCGAACATGCTTTTGATATGGGAGGAACACAAATATACTTAGAAATCGGTGAAGAAATGACAGTAGACGATTTATTAAAGTCTGTCGCTATGAATTCGGCTAACGATGCTTCAGTAGCACTGGCAGAATATATCTCTGGTAGTGAAGAAAAGTTTGTAGAAGAGATGAATAAATGTGCTAAGGAGCTTGGAGCAAAAAATACTAATTTTAAAAACGCTTCAGGGTTGCCTGAAAAGGATCATTATACTTCTGTTTATGACATTGCATTAATTTCGAGAGAGCTTGTTAAACATAAAGGAATATTTAAATATTTGACAGATAAAATAGATTCAGTTAGAAATGGAAAATTTAGTTTAGCAAATACTAACAAACTATTGTGGAGATATCAGGGAGCTGACGGAATAAAAACTGGTTCTACTTCAGAAGCTTTGTATTGTTTATCTGCAACAGCAAAAAGAGGTGATACACGATTTATAGCAGTGGTATTCGGTGCACCAGATTCTAATACTAGATTCAAAGAAGCTTCAAAGCTTTTAGACTATGGATTTGCGAACTTTGAAACGAAAAAAGTAGTTGAATCAGGAAAAACTTATGGCGCAGTAAAAGTATTAAAAGGAGAAAAAGATTATATAAATGCTGTTGCTAATAGTGATGAATATGTCTTGTTGAAAAAAGGTGAATCTAAAAATATAAAACAAGAAATTAGCATAAATAAATACGTAGAAGCTCCAATTAAAGTCGGTTCTAAAATCGGAACAATCAAAATCTACAATGGAAATAATCTGATTAAAACGGTGCCTTTGATTTCTAATCAAAATGTTAAAAAATCAAATATATTTGATAATTTGAGAAAAGTTTATAGATCATGGATTGAAAAAAACTAAAAGCGAATAAGCTTTTAGTTTTTTTGTATATTATATAGAAAAATATTACAAAAAAGGAGGAAATTGAACTGTTATGTAGAATATATATAGATGGAGGGATAAAAATGGATATAAATTTTATGAAAAAAAATGATATATTAATAGTTAAAGTAAAGGGAGAGTTAGATCATCATACCTCAGATATTTTTAAAGAATCTATAAATAACGAATATCAAAAAGGCTATAAAAATATTATACTAGATTTAAAAGATTTAAATTTCATGGACAGCTCAGGCATAGGTATGATTCTTGGAAGGTATAAGATGGCAAAAGATAAACATGGTACATTAGCAATTGTAGGAGCTAATTCACAACTTTTGAAAGTTATAGAGTTGTCTGGAATTTTAAGAGTTATAAACTGTTATAAATCAATTGAAGAAGCTATTGAAAGCATGCAAAGGGGGATATAAATGAGCTATTCAAATAAAATGGAATTGAAATTTTTAAGCAAGTCACAAAATGAATCTTTTGCACGAACAGTTGTCGCTGCTTTTGCAGCTCAGTTGGATCCTACAATTGAGGAAGTAGCAGATATTAAAACGGCTGTTTCTGAAGCTGTGACAAATTGCATAATTCATGGATATGAAAATAAGATAGATTATATAATTTTAAAAGCGGAGATAGAAGGCAATAAATTAATAGTAGAAGTAATTGACAATGGAGTTGGAATAGAAGATATTGAAAAAGCCATGGAACCTTTATATACAACGAAACCTGACGAAGATAGATCGGGAATGGGTTTTACAGTTATGCAGACATTTATGGATGAATTAGAAGTTGAGTCGGAAAAAGGCAAAGGTACCAGAGTTAAAATGGTTAAATACATCAATACAAATAAATGAGGTGCTGCTATGATAGAAAAAGATAGTGAAAGGAATGAAGATGTAAATGAACTTATAAGAAAATCTAAAAATAATGACAAATTATCGCTGGAAAAGTTGTTAAAGGAAAATAGTGGTCTTATCTGGAGTATTGTAAAAAAGTTTTCTAATAGGGGATATGAAGCGGAAGACCTCTATCAAATTGGGTGTATAGGATTTGTTAAAGCTATAAATAAATTTGATGAGTCCTATAATGTAAAACTGTCTACATATGCTGTTCCTATTATACTAGGCGAAATTAAAAGATTTTTACGAGACGATGGTCTTATAAAAGTGAGTCGGTCATTGAAAGAGTTGTCGAATAAGGCTTATTATATAAAAGATGAATTAGAAAAAGAATTAAATAGAGAGCCAACTATTCAAGAAATTGCGTCTAAACTTAATGTTACAGCCGAAGAAATTGCGATGGCATTTGAATCAACAGCAACTGCTGAATACTTGTATGACAATTCACAGCACAACGAAGATGATAACATGCTTTTGATAGAGAAAATAGGCAGTGAAGATAATGAGTATGATATTGAAGATAAACTTGCACTGAGAATGGTTCTTAAAAAATTAAATTCAAGAGAAAGACAGATTATAGTTCTGAGATATTTTAAAGATATGACACAAACTGAAGTGTCAAAGATTCTTGGAATATCGCAGGTGCAAGTATCAAGAATTGAAAAAAAAGTGTTAAAAAAATTAAAAGAACAACTTCAAGAAGTGTAAAATGTGTTACACTTCTTTTTTGTATTAAAAAATATATATTTTCACATAATATTATTGTGTTGAGGTGTTACAAATGAAGAAGTTCATAATAATAATTTCAATTGTTTTTTTAACACTATCTGCAATTTACTTTTTAAAATATAATACAACAAAAAAAGTACCTGATAGTGCAATATTAGTTTATTTAAAGGAGGAATTAAAATGGCTGTAGTAAAAATCTTAAATGTAGTTGGAGATTCAACAAAAAGTTGGGATGATGCCATACAAAATGCAGTTGCAGAAGCGGCAAAGACGGTTGATAATATTTCAGGAATAGAAGTGTTAAACCAAACTGCCAATGTAAAGAACGGCAAAATTGTTGAATATAAAGCTAATATACAAATAGCATTTAGAGTGGATAGATAAATAGTGGGCAACCATACAAGGTGCCCACTAAATGGAGGTATAGCAATGGAGAAGGATGTTAAGAAACAACAGGAATACAAAGATATTGCCCAGAAATATGAACCTAAGCCAACATTGATAAAAAATATTATATGGGCTTTTGTTGCAGGCGGATTAATATGTGACATTGGTCAATTTTTTCTCAATTTGTTTGTCTCACGTGGCATGAGCCCTGAACAAGCAGGTACTCCTGTTGCAATAATAATGGTTTTTTTAGGTTCATTTTTTACAGGAATAGGCATTTACGACGATATTGGGCGCTTTGCTGGTGCAGGTTCGGTCGTGCCTATAACAGGCTTTGCAAATTCAATTGTTGCGCCAGCGATGGAGTTTAAAAGAGAGGGATTTGTATTTGGCGTTGCTTCTAGAATGTTTAATATAGCTGGACCAGTAATTGTTTATGGTGTTGGAACATCAATTGTTGTAGGACTGGTGTATTATTTTCTGAAATAAAGGGTGATAAACTATGGCACAAAAGAAAATGGGTTCTCAAACTGTTAAATTTGTAAATCCGCCATCTATAATATCTTCAGGTACTATTGTAGGTCCAAAAGAAGGGCAAGGACCTTTAAGAGACTATTTTGATATGATTTTAACCGATGATACTTATGGTGAAAAGAGTTGGGAAAAGGCAGAGTGTAAAATGTTTCAGGATTCAGTTAATTTAGCTTTAAAAAAAGCAAGTTTAAATATTAACGATATAGATTATTTAATAGGAGGAGACCTACTAAATCAAATAATCACTTCTAGTTTTGCTGCAAGGCAATTTAATGTGCCAACATTTGGTTTGTATGGAGCTTGTTCCACAATGGCAGAAGGACTGTCAATAGGTTCTATGCTAATAGACGGTGGTTTTGCAGATTATGTAATTGTAACAACATCAAGTCATTTTTCTACTGCAGAAAGGCAATATAGATTTCCTTTGGAGCAAGGTGTACAAAGGCCATTTACGGCACAGTGGACAGTGACAGGTTCAGGCTCATCACTGTTATCTTCTACTGGCAGTGGTCCATATATAACACATGTTACTACTGGAAAAGTTGTGGATTTAGGGATGAAAGATGCTAATAATATGGGTGCTGCGATGGCACCTGCTGCAGCCGATACCATAATAACACATTTTAACGATACTGGTTTTACTATAAACGACTATGATTTAATAATAACAGGCGATATGGCAAGAGTGGGAAAAAGCATTTTAATGGAGCTACTCAATAAAGACGGTTTAAATATAGAAGATAAATATAAGGACTGTGGAATAGAAATATACGATGAATCGCAGGATGTGCATTCTGGTGGTAGTGGAGCTGGATGTTCGGCAGTTGTTTTAAATGGATGGCTGTTGAGTCAGATTAAAAATGGAACTTTTAACAGAGTTTTGTTTATAGCAACAGGTGCGCTATTGTCCCCCACAAGTACACAGCAAGGAGAGTCAATACCTGGTATAGCACATGCTGTTACTATTTCAAGATACACATAGGAGGCTGGTATAATGGATTATATACGTGCTTTCGTTGTTGGGGGATTAATATGCGTTATTGCTCAAATACTGATGGACAAGACAAAGTTAACGCCTGCTAGGATTTTAGTTCTTTATGTAACAATTGGTGCTATACTAGGTGGTTTCGGAATATATAAAAAATTAATAGATTTCGGTGGCGCAGGTGCAACTGTACCACTTTTAGGCTTTGGAAATTCGCTAGCACAGGGTGCGATTAAAGCAGTAAAAAAAGACGGGATTATAGGTGCTTTTACAGGAGGATTGACAGCGACGGCTGGAGGTATTTCGGCAGCAGTTTTTTTTGGCTATTTATTTTCAATAATATTTAATCCAAAAACAAAGAAATAAGTTAAGAATGTATAATTTATTCCTTAGCATAATTCTAATGATTATGCTTATTTTTTTATCTAAATATGATATAATAATTTAAGTATAATTGCTAGAAAGAAGGGTTTTTATATAGAGAAGGATATACTTTTAATTCTTAGAAAAGTATCAGAAGAAATGGGTGTCAAATCTTATATAGTTGGAGGATATATTAGAGATAAGATTCTGAATTTAGAGAGCAATGATATAGACATTACAGTTGAAGGTGATGGAATAAGATATGCATTAATGTTAAACAAAATTTTAAATGGGAAAATTGAAATACATGAAAAATTTAAAACGGCAAAAATACAAGCTGATAAATACACATTTGATGTCGTTTCAGCAAGGAAAGAGTATTATACTCATTCTGGAATTTTGCCTGATGTAGAATTAGCGGATATAGTTGAGGATATCAAAAGAAGAGATTTTACTATTAATATGCTGGCATTTGATATAAAAGAAGGCATGATAATTGATTTATGCAATGGTCTAGATGATATTAAAAATAAACTAATTAGAGTTATACATGATAAAAGTTTTAATGATGACCCAACGAGGATATTTAGAGCATTAAGATACAGCGTTAGATTAGATTTTAAATTAGAAGAACATACTGAACTTTTGCTAAAACAATCGATTGCGAATGGTGATATTGACAATCTTTCAACAGATAGAATTATGAATGAGATTTATTTGATTTTAAAGGAAAAAAATCCAGAATCCATTGTGAAATTGATGAAATATTATGAGATTGACAAAAAAATATTTGACGGAGTAGATATTAATATTAAAAATTTGAATACATATGCAAAATATGGTGATGTCTTGTTATACAGATTTCTTTTGTTTTTTTATAATGTTAAAAAGGATGATTTTGATTATTTGAAAGAAAAGTTTAATTTTAAACGTCAATATTCTAAGGGATTATCGGATCTTATTGAGATTAAAATGAATTTATACACATTAAAAGATGATATAGCGGTGTACAATTTATTTAAAGATAAAAAAATTGAGGCAATAAGTGCGATATATACAATGGAGGGTGAAAATATTAAAAAAATTGTTGATAGGCATTTTGAAGTGATTAGATCTTTAAAGTTAGAAATAAACGGTGATGATATAAAGGAGTTAGGACTTGAGCCATCACCTGTATACAAAAAAATATTGGACAAAATTTATTATGATAAATTAAGCGGTAAAATAATAAGTAAAGAAGATGAGTTTGAACGACTAAAACAGTATGTGAAAAAAGTTAAACGAGGTGAAAAAATATGAATACAATATTAAGCTATTTGATAAGAATACCGGCATTGATAATTGCTATGAGCTTCCATGAGTTTAGTCATGGATATGTAGCTGATAAACTTGGTGACCCGACCCCTAGACAAAATGGCAGGTTGACATTGAATCCACTTGCACACATAGATCCTTTGGGATTACTTATGTTATTTGTCATATATTTTGGATGGGCAAAGCCTGTACCGATAAATCCGTATTATTTTAAAGATAGGAAAAAAGGAGTTTTATATGTTTCTTTGGCAGGACCTCTCTCAAATGTTTTTCTGGCATTTACAACGCGAATTTTAATGGTTTATTTTGACAATATACCAATAGTTGGACTTTTTTTAAATGTATTATATGAGTACAATTTAGTTTTTGCAGTATTTAATATAATTCCTGTTCCACCATTGGACGGGTCAAAAGTTTTATGGAGTCTTCTTCCACAAAAAGAAGCATATATTTTTTCACAGTATGAGCAATATGGACAGATCGCATTACTTCTGCTACTATTTACTGGAATAATAAATGTTGTAATGACACCGTTGATGATGGGTTTGGACAGGGTAATTTCTACAATAATTTTATTTCCGTTTGGAGTGGGATAATGTACAAAGTAAAAATTAAAACTTTTGAAGGTCCATTTGACCTTTTATTTCATCTAATAGAAAAGAACGAAATAGACATTAAAGACATTCCTATAGCCAGTGTTTTTGAACAATACATGGAGTACTTGAATGCAATGCAAGAAATGGATTTAGATATAGCTACTGAATTTATTTTGATGGCAGCGACGTTACTTGAGATAAAATCAAGTATGCTTTTGCCAAAAGCGCAGCCTGAAGGTAAGCAATTGGAGCTAGATGAGGCAGACCCTAGAGAAATACTTGTAGAAAGGTTAATTGAATATAAAAAATATAAGGTTGTCGCAAATAAATTAAAAAGTTCAAATGTGTATGGGCTTAAGTTTTTTAGAGAAGAACCTGAAATAAAATACATTGATAAATCATTATTACTTAATTACTCTGCTGATGACTTAAAAAAAGCTTATATCAAGATTTTGAAAGGGGCAAACAGCGACGTAATTCCAATTAAATATACAAAAGACCAATTTACAGTTGAAGATAAAATTAAGGAATTCCTTAAAAATTTAATCTTTACACCAATTATGAAATTTAGCGAGTTTGTATTTAATCGACACAAGGTGGAAAAAGTAGTTTCGTTTATGGCACTTTTGGAGCTTGTTAAATTAAATAAAGTTGTAGCAGAACAAAAGAAAATATTTGGAGATATTATTATAAAAAAACTAAAGAGGTGAAAAAATGGATATAGATTGTATAATTGAGTCAATCTTATTTGCTGCTGGACGACCAATAAAGATAAAGACATTGAGTGATGTCTTGAATGTTTCTGTAGATGATGTTAAGGAATCTTTTTATAGATTGAAAAACAGTTATGTCTCCAATAATAGAGGAATAGATGTTGTTATGATTAATGATTCTATCGCTATGTGCTCAAATGAAAAGTATGCGGAATATATAAAAAAAGCTTTAGGGCTTGACATAAAACAGGGCCTTTCCCAAGCTGCATTAGAAGTTCTTTCAATAATTGCGTACAATCAACCTATTACAAGAATAGATATCGAGAAAATAAGAGGTGTAAAGTGCGAGAAGGCAATTAATACTCTTTTGGAATTTAATTTAATCAAAGAAAATGGAAGAGTAAATGCTCCCGGTAGAGCTATACTTTATTCTACTACAGATGACTTTTTGAAGTACTTTAATTTACCTTCTTTAAAAGATTTACCACCATTAGATGATGTCATATAGTATTTTTATTTTAATTATTGAAAACAATAAAACTGAGAAGGTGAATTGATGTTTTCTTTTTATATATTGCTAATTATAGTTTTGATTATAGTGATATATACATTACCTATGACGATTAAAATATGTTTTTACAATTATGGCAGCAATTTTATTTTAAATATATACTTATATATACTGCGATTTATTAGGATAGGCTTTTTCGATATTAATTATAAAAGAATTGATGAAAATGATAGGATAGAAATGTCGTTAAGATTATTTGGAATAAAATTACTTAGCACGGTGGTTGATGTAGCTAATTTGACAATTAAAGATAAAAAGCCAGTTATAAAATATGAAATACATAAAGCATTTTTTTTAAAATTCCCCAAAAAAACTGGAGAGAAAAAAATGTTTAGTTTTCACGATATATCTAGAATGTCAAATCTGTTTTACTCAAATAAGAATGTTATCTATGAAACGAGTTTAAATATAAAAAAATCCATAGTGATTCGAAAATTTAATTTAAATATAAAAGAAGGTTTTAACGATGCAGCTTTAACGTCTATTTTATATGGGATAATTAATAGTGTGGTTTATACCATAGTTGTTCCCATTTATTGCAATATTAGATTTTTGAACAAGCCATCTATATCAATAAGTCCATATTTTGGAAGAAATATTCTTGAAAGCAACTTTAATTGCATATTAGATTTTAGATATGGTAATATTATAGTTAATAGTATAAAATTTATTAAGAATTTTAAATGGAGGTGATCAGGATGAGTGATCATCCAATTGAAGGGTTAATGAAAACAACGATGGAAAGTCTGAAAGACATGATAGATGTTAACACTATAGTAGGTGATGCAGTTGAAGCACCAGATGGAACTGTTATTATTCCTATTTCAAGAGTGACTTTCGGCTTTGCGGCTGGTGGTGGAGAATTTCAAATGACACAAAATAAAGATAAAGAACAAAATCAGCAGGATAATCAGGAGTCAAAAATGCCATTTGGTGGTGGTAGTGGTGCAGGCGTTTCATTGCAACCCGTCGCTTTTATGGTTGTCGGACAAGGTCAGATAAGGCTTTTACCTGTCAATCAAAATGCGATGGTTGAAAGAATTATTGATTTAGCACCTAAATTAATGGAAGAGCTACAAAATGTTTTTAATAAAAACAAAACGTATAAAAAATCAACACCGATAACAGTAACAAATAATGTAGATTAATATTAATTAAAATGTGGGTCATAATGTGAGGTATTAACTTTCAAGGAGGACAGTGATGAAAAAGACACTTTTATTTTTACTAATTTTTACTTTCCTTATGACCCCGATAAACGTAAACGCTGAAAATATAGAACCGCCACAAATTGCAGCGAAGGCTGCGATAGTTATGGATCAGAAATCTGGTAGAATTTTGTACGAAAAAAACATAAATGAAAAACTTCCTATGGCAAGCACTACTAAAATTATGACTCTACTACTAGCGTTAGAATACGGAAATTTAAACGATATTGTAAATGTCAGTAAAAGAGCAGCTAGTGTAGGAGGTTCTTCAATTTGGCTTGCTCCAGGTGAAAAACTTTCGCTTATAGATTTATTGTATGGTTTAATGCTCAATTCTGGAAATGATGCTGCAACAGCTATTGCTGAACATATTGGCGGTAGTGTGGAGAAATTTGCGGAGATGATGAATAAAAAGGCAAAAGATATTGGTGCATACAATACAAATTTTGTTACGCCATCTGGTCTTGATATCGGAATCAACAACCATTATACAACCGCTTATGATTTAGCATTAATTACAAGGTACGCTTTTAACAATTACAGCAAATTTGCGGAAATTGTTTCGACTAAAGAAAAGACGATACCTTGGAGTGGACGGGATTACGATAGATATTTGAGAAATAAAAATAAAATGCTTTGGCAATATGAAGGCGGGGATGGTGTAAAAACAGGATTTACTAATAAGGCCGGCAGATGTCTCGTCGCTTCAGCAACTAGAGATGGTCACAGGCTTATATCTGTAGTTCTAAATAGCGGTCCTATGTGGGAAGATTCACAAAAAATTTTAGATTATTCTTTTGAAAAGTACAAGCCATTAAAAGTTGCTTCAAAATGTCAGGTATTAAAAACAATAAGTGTTATCAATGGCAAAGAGAAATATTTGCCGCTTCAGTACAATGATGATTTTACGTTGCCCGTATCAAAAGAAGAAATTTTAAACATAAAAGTTGAATATAATATCCCTAAATCAATAAAGGCACCTATAGGTATAGGTGAAAAAGTTGGAATAGCCAAAGTATTATTAAATGATAAACAAATTGTTACGATAGATGTAGTTGCAGGAAAAACGATTGACGAAAGGGATTATAACTACAATCTAAAAACAATAATTAAAAACTGGGTAAATATTTTTCAAGCAGAAAACTCTTAGCATTTTGCTAGGAGTTTTTTTGTAACCATTTTTTTATTTGAGAATACCATAAATATGTGAAATTTTTCTTTAGGAGATGGTGTAATGGCAAGTCCAAGGCTGGAATGTATTGACATTGGCAGTGATTATTGCCCTTGCTACTTGGCAGAATTAGATGAATGCATAGTGTGTTCTCAATTGCAAGGTAAAAAATTTTGTGACTGTAATTGGAAGGGTGTATGCGTATTTCAAGAGTTTGTTTGGTCAAAAAGAAAGGCTAAAGCAAAGAGAAATACAATGGTTTCAAATATAATAGACAAGCAAAAGATAAATGAAAATTTATTTATATTAACATTATCTGTACCTAATAAAATGGCTAGGGACTTGAACGAGCCAGGCTCATATATTTTTCTAAGGAATGAGTTAAGTCCATCATTTTTTGATACTCCGATGTCTATAATGTATACGGATGAAATTAACGGTTTTGTGAAAGTAGCAATCCAAATTAATGGTCCCAAAACAAGTTTAATTGATTTAAGTGAAAAAAGGATATGTATTAGGGGACCTTATTGGAATGGATTATTTGGACATAAGTATATAAAAGGTCTTAAAAATTCAAAATGCTTAGTAGTATTGAGAGGAATTGCACAGGCACCAGGAGTTATTGTTATTAATAAATTGTACAGAAATAACAATAAAATCACAGTAATAATCGATAAGGGTAAAACAGGACAATTTTTTATTAGCCAATACCTGGATCAGCTTAATTTAAATATAATAACAACAGATATTTTAAGTGCTGAAGGGCAGGAAATTTTGAAGAATGCTATTGCAGACAATGATTTGAAGTTGATATACAGTGGAGGCTCTAATGAGCAGCACCTTAATATATTTAATTATATGAATTTATACAACAATGAGGCTTATCTTGCAGTATCAAATAACAATACAATATGCTGTGGAGAAGGAATCTGTGGCAGTTGCGAAGTTCAAATAGATGGACAAAAAGTAAGATCTTGCAAAGTACAACTTGATGTAGAAAAGGCAATTGAAAGGAGAATTTTGTATGGTTAAAGTTGTTGTTATTGGGGGAGGCTGGGCAGGATGCGCAGCGGCTCTCACAGCAAAAAAAGCTGGAGCAGATGTTGTACTTCTTGAAAAAACTGATATGCTGTTAGGATGTGGACTTGTTGGAGGAATTATGAGAAATAACGGAAGATATACAGCAGCAGAAGAAATAAAATATCTTGGTGGACATGAGTTAATAGAAATAACTGATATGTGTGCTAGACATACAAATGTTGATTTTCCAGGACATAAGCACGCAAACTTATATGATATTACGAAAGTAGAGCCTGCAATAAGAAACATGCTTTTTAGTAAAGGAATTAAGATTAAATTTATATCAAGAGCAGCTGACGTATTAATGGAAAGCAATACAAAAATCAAAGGAATAGTTTTGGCTGATGATTCTGTTGAATGTGGAGATGTTTTTATTGAAACTACAGGATCGACAGGTCCTATGGGGAATTGTTTAAGATATGGCAATGGTTGTTCTATGTGCATATTAAGATGTCCATCATTTGGACCGAGAATTAGCATAAGCTATAGAGCAGGTATTGACGATATTTTGGGAATGAGATCGGATGAGGTATATGGTGCATTTAGTGGTTCTTGTAAGCTAAACAAAGATTCATTAAGTGATGAAATTAGAGAAAAACTTGATAAAGACGGTGTTGTAGTATTGCCTGTTCCAGAAGAAGATGTTAATATGGAAAAATTAAAATTAAAAGTGTGTCAGCAATATGCACTTCCTGAATATGCAAAAAATGTTGTGTTGTTAGATACAGGTCATGCTAAATTGATGACGCCGTTTTATCCCCTAGACAAATTGAGAAAAATACCGGGGCTTGAAAGAGCTAGATTTGAAGATCCATATTCAGGAGGAAAGGCTAATTCTATCAGATATTTATCTATTGCTCCAAGAAATAACAGTATGAAAGTTAAGGGATTAGATAATTTGCTATGCGCAGGGGAAAAATCAGGGTTGTTTACCGGCCATACTGAGGCTATGGTGACTGGTTGTTTGGCTGGACACAATAGCGTTAGATTATCGCTGGGCATGCCTCTACTTGAGCTGCCAAGGAATTTGGCATCTGGTGACCTTATCGCATATGAAAATGAATGTATTGAAACTAAAGAAGGTTTAAAAAATCGGTACACTTTTGCAGGAGGTAAGTATTTTGAACGAATGAAATCATTAGGATTATATACAACTGATACTAATGTAATTAAAGAAAAGATAGAAAGAGACAATCTAATAGGAATATACGATGAAAAACTAGTCTAAGCGAGCTTTACGCTCGCTTAATATATTGTCTTTTAATAAAAAAAATGTTATATTATAAACGTTAAGTTGGGATATCCATGATTGCAGGTGTAATAATTATTATGGAAAGATTGCAAAAGTATTTAGCCGAATGTGGTATTGCATCGAGAAGAAAATGTGAGCAATTAATTCTTGATGGAAAAATTAAAGTTAATGGTACTGTTATAAAAAATCTTGGCATTAAAATTGATCCAGATAAAGACATTGTTGAATATAATGGGAGAGTAGTTGCAAAAGTTCAACACAATATTTACATTATGTTAAATAAACCAACTGGATTTATAACAACAGTTAAAGATCAATTTGGAAGGCCATCGGTCCTTGATATAATTAAAATTAAAGATAGAATATATCCAGTAGGACGTTTAGACTACAATACTTCAGGATTACTTTTGTTAACAAACGATGGGGACATAGCAAATAAACTTATGCATCCTAAACATGAAATTGATAAAGTTTATATTGCTAAAATAAGAGGTATACCTGATGATAAAGATCTGGATAGATTTAGAAATGGACTGTTATTAGATAATCGCTTAACAGCAAAAGCCAAAATTGAAATATTAAAAAAAATAAATAATGATGCTCTTGTAAAAATAGTTATACATGAAGGACGCAACAGGCAGATTAGAAGAATGTGTGAATTGATAGGTCACCCTGTTATGACATTAAAGAGGATTAAGATAGGAGATTTAGAGCTAGGAAATTTAAAAGTAGGGCAGTGGCGCTATTTAACCGGTGAAGAAGTTCAATATTTAAAAAACTTATAAAGAGAGAAAGATGTGATATGTTTAGAATAAAGTTTGCATCAACAGATGATATGAAATTTATGGAGGAAATTGCTAAGTATTTTAAAATACCATTTTCATGTGATATAAATAGATGTGTTTGCATGGTGGTAGTTGATGAGAAGCCATTTGGTTATATTTGTATTGAAGTAAATAATAATATTGCAAGAATAGTTGGACATGCAGTTTTGCCAAATTATCAAATGAAAGGCTATGGAACTATGCTTTTAAAGGTAGCTTTAAATAACTTATATGATTTTGGAATCCAAAAGGCATATATTGGTTATTCTGACTATGATGAATTTTATATAAAAAATGGCTTTAAAAAGTCTAATAATGGATTGACAATTGATATTGATGAATTATTTAAATAAATAACAATTTAGGAGGAATGTTTAATGGAACTATGGTTTACTGAACATCACAATGACTGCATTGGTTATTCACTTAAAGTAAAAAGAACGTTAAATTCGGAGGAAACTAAATATCAAAAGTTAGACGTTATAGAATCTGAATTCTATGGAAGAGTTTTAGTATTAGATGGCATCCTGCAAACAACTGAAAAAGATGAATTTGTGTATCATGAAATGATTGTACATGTTCCGCTTTTTACACACAAAAGTCCAAAAAATGTGCTGATTGTAGGTGGAGGTGATGGTGGAGCTGTAAAAGAAATTTTAAAACATAATACAGTAGAGAGAATTGTTCTTGCTGAAATAGATGAGAGAGTAGTAGAAAATTCAAAAAAATATTTGCCTTCAATAAGCTATGGATTAAATGATAAAAAAGTTGAAGTTATGATTGGCGATGGAATAAAGTATGTAAATGAACATAAAAATGAATTTGACGTTGTAATCGTAGATTCAACAGATCCAATAGGACCTGCAGTTGGCCTATTTACTGAAGATTTTTATAGATCTGTATATGACTGCCTTAGAGATGATGGGATAATAGTAGCACAGACAGAATCACCGTTTATTTATGGCAGTTTAATAAATAAATTAAGCAAGATGTTTAAAAAAATCTATCCAATAGTAAAGCCATATATCTGTACTATACCTACGTATCCAGGACACTTATGGACTTTTACAATGGGATCAAAAAAATACGATCCTGAAGCAGTTGATGTGAATAATATACCTGAGATTGAGACAAAATACTATACACCAGAATTGCATAAATCTAGTTTTGTATTGCCTAAATTTTTAAAAGATATTTTTGAGGAGGCATAGTTTTTGGTAATAAAAGACAATTTTTCGAATAGCGGCAAATTTTTAAGTAGCATTAATGATTACAAAGAGTCAGATATTGTAATTGTAGGCGTACCTATGGATTATACAGTTAGTTTTAAACCTGGTACACGTTTTGGCCCACAGGCGATAAGAACAGCATCATTAGGCTTAGAAGAATACAGCGTTTATCTAGATAGAAATTTAAAAGAAAAGAAATATTATGATTTTGGTGATTTAATTTTACCTTATGGAAACGTCGAGAAAAGCCTCGATATAATTGGAAATGCAGCCAAAGAAATACTTGATGATGGAAAAAAGCCGTTATTTTTGGGAGGAGAGCATTTAATAAGTGCTCCAGTTATAAAAGAAGTTTACAAAAAGTATGGTGATGAATTGGTAGTACTTCATTTTGATGCACATACTGATCTAAGAACTGAATTTTTTGGTGAAGAAAATTCTCATGCGACTGTTTTAAGAAAGGCTTCTGAATTCATCAATAATAAAAATATGTATCATTTTGGTATACGCTCTGGAATAAAAGAAGAATTCGAGTTTTCTTATAAAAATACTAATATGTTTTTGTTTAACGTTGTTGAGCCTTTAAAAAGTGTACTTGAGTATATTAAGTCAAAACCTATTTATATTACATGGGATATAGATGTTTTAGATCCTGCATATGCTCCTGGAACTGGTACACCTGAACCAGGTGGTATAACATCAAAAGAGGCATTTAATGCAATACACATTTTAAAAGATTTAAATGTTGTCGGTATGGATTTAGTTGAGGTATCACCTGATTACGACCATTCAGGTATTACTTCAATTTTAGCAGCAAAACTTATTCGTGAATCAATTTTATCCTTCTTATAAAAAAATGAGACCAGTTTTTAATACTTGGTCTTATTTTTTTATAGAAATCTAAATTAGATGATAGTATAATATAACATAAAGGAGGAGTTTTCATGGCTAAGATAAAGATCACAGAAACAGTTTTAAGGGATGCTCATCAATCGTTATTAGCAACTAGAATGACTACAGATGAAATGCTTCCTATTGCTGAAAAACTTGATGAGGTTGGATATTTTTCACTTGAGGCATGGGGTGGGGCTACTTTTGATGCTTGTATGAGATTTCTTGATGAAGATCCTTGGGAGAGATTGAGACTACTAAAAAAAGCAATAAAGAAGACACCACTTCAAATGCTTTTAAGAGGGCAGAATTTATTAGGTTATAAACATTATCCTGACGATATTGTCAATGAGTTTATAATAAAATCTGTTGAAAATGGCATTGATATTATTAGAATTTTTGATGCATTAAATGATGTTAGGAATCTAGAGGTACCTATTAAAGCGGCTAAAAGTGCAGGTGCACATGTGCAGGCAGCTATTGTATATACAATAAGTCCTGTTCATAATACAGAACATTATTTAAAAGTTGCGAAATCTCTTCAAGACTTGGGAGCAGATTCAATATGCATTAAAGACATGTCTGGAATATTGTCACCCTATGTTGCATATGATTTGATTAAATCTTTTAAAAAGGTAATTCGCGTACCCATTCAATTGCATAGTCATTATACAGCAGGATTGGCTTCAATGACATATTTAAAAGCAATAGAAGCTGGTGTTGACGTTGTTGATACTGCAATATCTCCTCTTGCTTTAGGAACATCTCAACCAGCTACAGAAGCGATTGTAGCAGCTTTGAAAGATACAAAATATGACACCGGATTAAATTTGAAATTGTTGTCTGAAATTGCAGACTATTTTAAAAATGTAAAAGAACATCATACAAATGGAAGTGACCTATCATTACTTATGAGTGTTGACGCTACTGCACTTGAGAGTCAAATTCCAGGCGGTATGTTATCAAATTTGGTTTTACAATTAAAACAACAGAATGCTCTTGATAAATACAATGAAGTATTAAAAGAAGTTCCGCATGTAAGGCAAGATTTAGGTTATCCACCACTTGTTACACCTATGAGCCAAATGGTAGGAACACAAGCTGTTTTAAATGTAGTTACAGGTGAAAGATATAAAATTGTACCCAAAGAAATAAAAGATTATGTTAAAGGTTTATATGGAAGACCACCAATACCAATTTCTGATGAGATACGTAAGAAAATAATTGGAAATGAAGAAATTATAACAAAAAGACCGGCTGATTTACTTAGTCCTCAATTAGATAAAATTAGAAATGAGATAAAGGAATATTTAGAGCAGGAGGAAGATGTTTTATCATATGCACTATTTCCACAAGTCGCTAAGGATTTTTTCAAATATAGGCAAGCTAAAAAGTATAAAATTGATTCAACATTAGTAAATATGGAGGAAAAAACATATCCAATATAAAAAATTATAAGCTATAGGTTAAAGGCCTATAGCTTTTTATGTAATTTTCAACATTCAAAAATTGGATGGTGTAACATAATTTTAAATTGAACATAACATGTATTAGAAAAATGAAAGGGGGTTTTTAAAATGTCTGATCCACAATATCACCCTGTACACTGTAGAACAACGTATATAGTAAGGCCAGGAGATTCAATGTGGACAATAGCTAATATGTATGGCATTCCATTAGACTGCTTGATTAGAGCGAACCCACAGATTCCGAATCCAAACTTAATATATCCAGGTCAGCAAATTTGTATACCAGCATTTTGCCCACCAGAAAGACATTGTAGAGAAATGTATATAGTAAGGCCAGGAGATTCAATGTGGACAATAGCTAATATGTATGGCATTCCATTAGATTGCTTGATTAGAGCGAACCCACAAATTCCGAATCCAAACTTAATATATCCAGGCCAGCAAATTTGCATACCTTATCATTGCTGGTAAAAATATATAATATGAGAATCATGTTAAGATACTATGCAATTGCGTAGTATCTTAACAATTTACATGTAGATAGATGACATTTAAATAATTGCTTTTAAATTTAATTATTTTAACAGGTCCAATATCTATTTTATTACCGCATTTAAGACAGTAAAGATTTTTATTTTTTTTTAGTTCTGAATAGGATTCATCAATTTCAAGTGAGCCATATTTTATAAAGCTTTTCCAACCTGTTTTGCATAATTTATATCTATTATAATAATCTGCATATACCCACTTTAACAATCTGTGAAAATGAAACGGATATTTAGTATAGCTTAGAAATCTTTTAGAAAGCCCCAATGATAAAGCGTAATCTTCAAAAGTCTTTTCAATTTTGTCTTGTAGAGGATTCAATATTTTTGTGCTTTTATAGTTATATCCATTAGTTTTTAAATAATCTCTTAAGCAGTCAAACATGTAGCCTCTGCAAACACATATTTCTTCTCTTTTACCTACGTTCATCATGTTTAAATATTTTATTGCAATTTCAGTCGCTTTTTTTAAATACAGTTTATTGCTAAAATTATCCTTTGTGTAACATTCTAGTGGGATTATATCATAGTGGTATTCGTTCGTTTCAACTCTCATAACACCTATACATGTCCCACCAACTAAACTTCCGCTTCCGGCATCGTCGATTTGTATCACAATATCACTCCTTGCTTATATATTAATTTTATATTAAAATCAAATTAATTATTCAATTCAATGTGGACCGTGAGAATATATTAATAGGAGGATATTTATGAATGTTTTATTAACAAATGATGATGGCGTTCTATCTCCAGGTATAAATAAATTAGCTGATATTTTAAAAGGAAGCTACAATGTAGTTGTTGTTGCACCTGATAGGGAAAGAAGTGCTGTAGGACATGCTATAACAATGCATAAACCATTAAGGATAAAAAAAATTAAAGATGAAGAAAATTTAAAAATATTTCATGCAAATGGAACACCATCAGATTGTGTGAAACTAGGAATAGATATTATTATGAAAGATAAACCGGATATTATAGTGTCTGGCATAAATGATGGCTTTAACTTAGGTACGGATATATTATATTCTGGAACAGTATCAGCTGCAATGGAAGGTTCAATAAATGGCTTTTCTTCTATTGCAATATCTTTAGAAGCAGGTTCAGATATAACAGATAAAGCCCTATTATTTATAAAAAAACTCATTAAAAGCGTTGCTAAAAATGGTTTACCAAAAAATTCCCTATTAAATGTCAATATACCAAATATAAGTGATAATTATAGTGGCGTCAAAATCACAAAATTGGGATATAGAAATTATATTGAGAATTTTACAAGAAGAATAGATCCTCATGGAAGAGAGTATTACTGGCTTGCTGGAAAAGTTTTGGAAAATATTAACGAAGAAGATAGTGATATAGTAGCTGTGAAAAATGGTTTTATTTCTATTACTCCAATACAGTTTGATTTGACAATGTATAGCCTAATTGATACTTTAAAAAGCTGGGATATACAAATTTAATATTTTGATGCAAGAAATTTACCAAAAATATCATTGGCATTTTTTTATTCATCGATTGCAGGATTTTTTAATTGCATATAGAATATTTTATATAAATAGAAAAATGATTAAACTAGTAATAGAAAGGACATAAACGATGGATAAAAATGAAGATATAATAAAAAGAATACAAAATAACTATACTCAATTAAGCAAAAGCCAAAAAATTATAGCAGAATACATAATAAATCATTATGATAAAGCTGCTTTTATGACAGCAGCAAAGTTGGGTAGTAGTATTAATATCAGTGAATCTACTGTTGTAAGATTTGCAAATACTTTGGGGTATGACGGCTATCCTGAGTTACAAAGTGCTTTGCAAGAATTAATAAAAAATAAATTGACTACTGTTCAAAGACTTGAGATGACAGATGAAACTGACGAAATTTCTATTTTAAATAATGTGCTAAAGTCCGATATTGAAAATATCAAGGAGACAAAAGAAGAAATAGATAAAAATTCATTTAAAGAAGTTGTTGATAATATTTTTAAAGCAAAAAAGATATATATTATTGGATTTAGAAGTTCGACTGCGATAGCTGAATATTTAGGGTTTTATTTAAATTTGATACTTGAAAATGTGATATTAGTAAAACCAGGAATATCTGACGTTTTTGAGCAAATGCTTCGCGTAGATTCTGATGATTTGGTAATTGGAATAGGCTTTCCTAGATATTCAAAGAGAACGCTGGAAGTATTGAAATATGCTAAATCACAGAATGCTAAAATAGTTGTGATAACTGACAGCCTTATATCTCCGCTTACAGAAATTGCAGATGAAATATTATTAGCAAAAAGCAATATGGCATCTTTTGTTGATTCGTTAGTAGCTCCATTAAGCTTAATAAATGCACTTATTGTTTCTGTCGGCATAAGAGAAAAAGATAAAATAACAGATACGTTTGAAAAGTTAGAAAATATCTGGAACGAATACGAAATTTATTTATCGAAAAATGCTTAAAATTTGCATTTTATATAAAATGCCTATAAGGCATTTAATTATTTTTAGGAGGGTATAGATGTCTACACGTTTATTTATCGTAAGACATGGTGAAACGTCTTGGAATAAATTAAAAAAGATTCAGGGTATTAGCAATGTTGATCTTACTAATGAAGGAGTAAAACAAGCTTATTTACTTTCACAGAGATTAAAACACGAAAAAATAGATGTAATATTTTCAAGTGATTTAGATAGGGCGTATAAAACAGCATCTTTGATTGCGAAAGAATTTGATTTAGATGTAATAAAATTACAGGAATTTAGAGAATTATCTTTTGGTGTATGGGAAGGCCTTACAATTGATGAAATAGAAAAGTTGTATAAAGATTTATATCATACATGGAAGACAAATCCTTCTGAAGCCATAATTGATGGAGCAGAAACGCTGGAAGCTGTCCAAAAGAGAATATTAAACATGACGTATAAAATAGTAGAACAATATAAAAATAAAAATATATTAATTGTTTCACATGGCACATCTATAAAGGCTCTTATTCTAGGATTATTGGGTTTAGATTTGAGTTTTTATCCAAAAATAAGGCAGGACAATACAGCTTTAAATATAGTAGACATAAAAGATGATGGCAATTGTGTGCTTGTACTGTTGAATGATACGTGTCACTTAAGGAGCGAGAATAATTGAAAAAAGTATTTGTTATTGGCTGTGGCGCATCGGGAATGATGGCTGCATTGATGAGTTCTAGCAAAGGTAATAAAGTAACTATATTTGAAAAAAATGATAGACCTGGTAAGAAGCTGCTGATAACAGGCAAAGGCAGATGCAATATAACTAATACTGCTACAATAAAAGAATTTATAGAAAACACTCCAACAAATGGGAAATTCCTTTATAGTGCATTAAATAGATTTTCCAATAGTGATTTGATTGAATTTTTAAATAAGAATGGTCTTATGACTAAAGTTGAAAGAGGAGGAAGAGTTTTTCCTGTTTCAGATAGATCAAAAGATGTCTTAGATGTGTTTTTAAAACTTATAAAGTCAAATCAAATAGATATTCAGTTTAATGCCAGAGTTACTGACATTTTATCTGATGGTTCGCGAGTGTTGGGTATAGTTGTAAATGGGAAAAAAGAATATTGTGATAGCATAATTTTGTCAACTGGCGGATTGTCATATCCATCAACAGGCTCTACAGGAGATGGATATGATATGGTAAAGAAGTTAGGACATACAATTATAGATCCGCGTCCTGCTTTAGTTCCACTTGTAACTGCAGAAGATGTAAGTGGAATGATGGGATTATCACTTAAAAATATTAATGCAAAATTGTACGTAAATGATAAGTTTGTAAAAGAAGAATTTGGAGAGATGCTTTTTACGCATGTTGGATTGTCTGGCCCTGTCATATTAACATTAAGCAGTTATATTAAGAATATTAATAAAAGTAATGTTGTTATAAAATTGGATTTAAAACCGGCTTTAACATATGAAAAACTTAACGAAAGAATACAAAGAGATTTTAAAAAGTATTTAAAGAAAGAATTTAAGAATTCTTTAAATGATTTACTACCACGTTCCTTAATTCCATATGTTATTAAAGAAAGCGGAATTAATCCGGATAAAAAAGTTTCGGAAGTGTCTAAAATAGAAAGAAATACTTTGATAAATACCATAAAAGGACTTTCATTTCATGTAATTTCAAAGAGACCTATAAAAGAAGCTGTTATTACTTCTGGAGGAGTAAGTACAAAAGAGATAAATCCTAAGACAATGGAATCTCGTTTAATTAAAGGACTTTTTTTTGCTGGTGAGATAATTGATGTTGATGCATTAACAGGTGGATATAATCTTCAAATATCTTTTTCAACCGGTTATCTAGCTGGAATAAATTCTTAATATAAAATCTCCTTTCGCATTTTTTTATATATTTTGCATAAAATATATAAAAAATGCATAAGGAGGATTATTATGGGGAAAAGAATAAAAAAATCAGGGCATGTGTATTTTATCAGCTTCGATAATTTAATAGCTTTTTTTGTCATAGCTGGTTTTTTAACAGTAGTAATTACGCAGGTACTTATGTTGAATGATAATATCAGGGTCTTTTTAAATTCAACGGAAAAAATAGAAGGCATTAATATCAATACGTATTTATCAAAGGATGGTACACTGAAATTAGAACTAGTTAATATGGAAAAAGCACCGAATGCATATGTGCTTATAAATAGTGATCCAAAGTATAGCTTTAAAAATAAATCCGTGGATATTAGTATTAAACAGGGAGAGTTAATAGAAATCGATGGAACAAAATATAAACAAACTATGTATATTAAAGTTGTTGATTCAAGTGATAATGTAATAGAACCGCAAAGAACTGCAGTAATAAAGGTTGATGGCGGTATCGAAGTTGTTGGGCGTGTGAGGTTAAAATGATGTTGTTATAACATCATTTTTACTATATAATTATAAAAAGAGGATAAAAGAAAGGAGTATGATGTCCTATAAAAGCAATTAGAGGCGCAATAACGACTGAAAATACAAAAGAAGATATTTTTAAAGATACAATTAATCTTATAGATGAGATCTTTCGCTGTAACGAAATTAAACCTAACGATGTTGTATCGATATTTTTCAGTGCCACAAAAGATATTAATTCTGCATATCCAGCCGAAGCATTAAGGTACCATGGAATTACTGATATTCCTATGATGTGCTTTCAGGAAATGGATGTTTATGGTAGCCTTAAAAAATGTATTCGAGTTATTGTATTTATTAATTGCAATGATGATAAAAAAATTAAGCATTTGTATTTAAAAAATGCAAAATTGTTAAGGCCGGATTTATTGAATATAAAAGTTGCTATTGATGGTCCAGCCGGTGCGGGAAAGAGTACAGCTGCTAAAAAGCTAGCTAAAAAACTTAATTTTACATATATAGATACAGGTGCGATGTACAGAGCTTTGACATATAAGTCTATCATTAATGATATTGACATAAACAATAAAGATGAAATTGTAGAATTGGCTTCCAAAATTGATATTAAATTAGAAAATGATAGAGTATTGTTGGATGGTATAGACATTACAAATGAAATAAGAACCCCAATTGTTTCAGAGAAAGTGTCATTAATTTCTAAGATACCTGAAGTAAGGAAAATAATGGTAAATTTACAGAGGCAATTGGTGAACAATGGTAGCGTTATAATGGATGGGAGAGACATAGCAACAGTTGTGATGCCTGATGCACAATTTAAATTTTTTTTAACGGCCAGCGCTGAGGTAAGAGCAATGCGGAGATACAATGAATTAATAGAGAAAAAAATTTCCGTTAATTATGATGATATATTAAAGGACATTAAAAAAAGAGATAAAATTGATACGGAAAGAGACATTGCACCTTTAAAAAAGTCTAATGATTCTATTGTAATTGATACATCTGACATGACTATAGAAGAAGTTGTTTGTAAAATGTATGATATTATTGTTAGTAAATAAAGGGGGACAACTGATGTTTTATTATATCGCAAAATACATTGTTCTCTTTATTATAAATGTAATTTTCAGAATAAAAGTTGAAGGTTATGAGAATATTCCTAAAGATGGGCCTATAATTATTTGCCCAAATCATATAAGTTTTCTTGATCCACCTATTATTGGAGCAGTTTTTACACGAAGAATATTTTTTATGGCAAAAGCCGAGCTTTTTAAAAATCCTATTCTTAAATTTGTTTTAAGCAATGGATTAGGTGCATTTCCAGTAAAAAGGGGAACATCAGATTTAACTGCTATCAAAATAGCATTAAAACACTTGAAAAATGGACATGTTGTAGGAATTTTTCCTGAGGGTACAAGGAGTAAAACAGGAAAACTTCAAAAAGCAGAGCCAGGTGTATCATTGTTATCAGTTAAAGGTAATGCACCTGTTTTGCCAATTGGAATAAAGTCATCATATAAACTGTTTTCGAAAGTCGTGATAAAAATAGGTAAGCCTATTTATTTTGATGAATATCAAAATGTCCATTTGACATCTCAAGATATGGCAAATATAGGTGAGAAGATTATGATTGAAATTTCTAAATTGATCTAGGAGGTTAGTGTGAAAATATTAATAGCAGATAATGCAGGGTTTTGCTTTGGTGTAAAAAGAGCCGTAAAAGTAGCGTATGATCAAATAAATCGAGATGATAGTAGACGGACATATACTTATGGGGAACTTATACACAATCCGCAAGTAGTAAGGGATTTAGAAGATAAGGGAATAAAAACAATAGATGGAATTGATAATTTAAAAGAAAATGATAGAATAATTATTAGAACTCATGGTATACCAGAGAAAACATATAAAGATTTAAAAGAGAAAAAAATTGAATTAATTGATATGACTTGCCCCTTTGTAAAGCGAGTCCAAAAGATAGTAAATGGTTATCATAAAAAAGGTTATACTATCGTTATAATAGGTGATAAAAATCATCCAGAAGTTATAGGAGTAAATGGATGGTGCGACAATTCAGCCTTTGTGATAGAATCAGTGAATGACGTTCAATTGCTACCGTATATTGATAGGGCTTGCGTTGTTGCACAGACAACGATAACACAAAAAACGTGGGAAGATAGTTTGAATGCATTAAAACTTAAAGTTAATAAATTGATATCATTCAATACAATATGTGATGCTACAAACAAAAGGCAATCATCTGCTGAAGAGATATCTAAAAAAGCTGATGTAATGATTGTTATCGGTGGAAAAAACAGTTCGAATACTCAAAAATTAAAAAGAATATGCGAAAAAAATTGTAAGAGAACTATTCAGATAGAAAACGCTGATGAAATTGATTTAAGTATTTTTAATGATAATGATATTGTAGGTATTACTGCAGGTGCTTCAACGCCTGATTATTTAATACAAGACGTGATAAGTAAAATAGCAATTAATAGAAAGGAAGATACTAATGAATGATTTTATGGATGAATATTCTTTTAATCTAATTCATACAGGAGACATTGTTAAAGGTAAAATTATAAAAATACTTAGTGATGGGATAATAGCGGATATTAATTATAAGGCCGATGCATATGTTCCTAAAGACCAATTGTCAATAGATCCAAATTTAGATATTAACAGCTTTTTTAAGGTAGGAGATGAGATTGATCTTTACATAGTTAAAAGAGAAGATGAAAACGGTGATGTATTAGCATCAAAGGTTAAAGCAGATACAGAATTAGCAGAAGAAAAACTAGATACAGCTTATAAAAATGGTGATATTTTAAGTGGGAAAATCATAGAAGTAATTAAAGGCGGAGTATTAGCTGATATTTTAGGTGTAAAAGCATTTATACCTGCTTCACAGCTTGATATACATTATGTAAATGACTTAAACGATTATCTAGGGAAAAATGTTGAAGTAAAAATTATAGATTATATACCGAATAAAAAGTTGATAGTATCTCAAAAAGTTGTATTAGAAGAGGAAAAGTTAAAAGAGAAAGAGGAATTGTTGAAAACTTTACAAGAAGGACAAGTAATTCAAGGTGTAGTAAAATCTATAGCTAAATTTGGTGCATTTATAGATATAGGTGGTATAGATGGCCTGATACCTTTAAGTGAAATTTCATGGGGCAGAAACAAAAATATAAATGATATATTGAATATTGGCGAAAAAGTAGATGTATATGTTGAAAAAATAGATAAAGAAAAAATTACACTAAGTTTGAGAAAACTTATTCCTGATCCCTGGACAACTATTAGTATAAAATTTAAAGTTAGCGACGTCATCTTGGGCAAAATAGTAAACATAACAACCTTCGGCATATTTGTAGATATTAGCGATGGGGTAGAAGGTCTTGTACACAAAAGCGATTTATTAAAAAATATTAAAGAATATAGAATTGGGGAAAATATTTCGGTTGAGATATTGAATATTGATGTTAATAATAAAAGAATGAGTCTAAGAGAAATCGATAGAAGTAACGAATCCTATGAATTAGAAAGAGAAGACTTGAATGTTTCTATAAAAGATATACTTCAAAGTATAAAATGATTATTTATGGGTGTTATGTAAAATACCTTGACAAAAGAAAAAAATCTGATAAAATTTATCTTATTGAATATCCGTACTTTTAAAATGCGAGGAGGCAAGATAATAGAATGAATGCTTTGGGTCGCCATATATTGGCAGAAATTTATGGTTGCGATGAAAATGTTCTTGATGATTGTGAATTAATAGAAGACATAATGGTAAAAGCAGCTATTGAAGCAGGTGCTGAAGTTCGTGAAGTTGCTTTCCATAAATTCAGCCCCCAGGGCGTTAGTGGAGTTGTAGTTATTTCAGAATCACATATAACAATTCATACTTGGCCGGAACTAGGGTATGCAGCCGTTGATGTGTTTACGTGTGGGAATAATGTGAATCCTTGGAATGCATGTAATTATTTAACGAAAATGCTAAAGGCAAAAAATATGACCGCTACTGAGGTAAAAAGAGGGGTTTTTGAGCAACCTGTCAAAGTTGTAAATATGTAATTTTATAAAATTTATTTTTATGTATATTTGATATTTAATGTGTTAATAATATTAATGAACCTCACAAAATACATTGAGACCCCCTTTACATCATTTAAGTGGCTAAGTTTAGCCACTTTTTTTATCATGACGTGAACACTTGGAGGTGTGCTTATTTTGAATTATGACGAATTTTTACTAAAGATATTTAATTTAACTGGTATAGATTTGTCACTTTATAAAGAAAAACAGATGAAAAGAAGGATAGATTCATTTATAGCAAATAATAATTGCCAAAGTTATGATATTTTTTATGATAGACTTACTAAAGATATAAAAGTTTATAAAGAATTTTTAAAATATATTACGATAAATGTAACAGAATTTTTTAGGAATTTTGATCAATGGATGATACTTAAGAACGAAATACTTCCCAAAATAATCAAAAAAAATATGAGAATTTGGAGTGCTGCATGTTCAACAGGTGAAGAAGCTTATAGTCTTGCAATGATAATTTCAGATTTTATTGATCTAAACCAAGTGAATATTATTGCGACTGATATAGATGATGTTGTACTTGAAAAGGCTAAAAAAGGAATATATAGTAATAAGAGTATAGAAAAAATTCCTAAGGAATATTTAAAATATTTTTCTTGCTATAATGAGAATAAGTACATAATTTCTGAGGAATTGAGAAAAAATATTGTTTTTAAAAAGCATAACTTGTTACTAGACAAATTTCCTGAAAATATTGATTTGATTGTATGTAGAAACGTATTAATATATTTTAATGATAAAGCGAAAGAAGAAATATATAAAAAATTTTACTCGAGCCTTAGCACAGAAGGCATTCTTTTTGTTGGTAGCACAGAGCAAATTATTTTTCCGTTTAAATACAATTTTGCGCCTTTAAAGACATTTTTTTACAAAAAAATATCTAAATAGCTATGAATTTAACATAAAACTTAGAATATAGTATAATATTATTATGGATTCATACTCAAAAATATTTTTTATAAACCTTTAATTGTTATATAATATATTGTTGTGATTAATTTAAGTGGAGGTACGTATTTAATGAGTGAAAGAAAAGAAATACTAGTCTCAGATGATGATATAAAAAAGCAAAAAGAGATAATAAATCAAATGGCTGTTTTAAATAAAGATAGATATCCAAAGTTTCACATAGAAACATACGGTTGTCAAATGAATGTTCATGATTCAGAAAAATTAGCAGGTATGCTAACTGAAATGGGGTACACACATACTGATAATTTAGAGGATGCAGATGTTATTCTCTTTAATACTTGTTGTGTCAGAGAACATGCCGAAATAAGGATATTTGGAAGAGTGTCACAGCTTAAAGAACTAAAGCAGAGAAAGCCTAATATAACATTAGGGATATGTGGATGTATGATGCAAGAAAAAGAAGTTGTTGAGGCTATAAAAAATGATTATCCATATATCGATATTGTATTCGGTACACATAATTTATTTAAATTTCCAGAGCTTTTACAAGAATCATTGAATTCAGATACTACTATTATAGACATTTGGGATGATAATAAAAGTATTGTAGAAGATATCCCCATAAGGCGTGCAGAAGGTTTAAAGGCATGGGTAAATATTATTTACGGGTGTAATAATTTTTGCACATATTGCATAGTGCCTTATGTACGTGGAAGAGAAAAAAGTAGAGAGCCTCATGATATTATAAATGAAATACAATCTTTAGCTAATGAAGGATTTAAAGAAATAACACTGCTTGGTCAAAATGTAAATTCTTATGGCAATGATTTACCTACTAAAATAGATTTTGCTGATCTTTTATATATGATAAATGATATTGATGGCATAGAAAGAATAAGATTTATGACTTCACACCCAAAAGATATTTCTGACAAATTGATTTTTGCTATGAGGGATTTGGACAAACTTTGTGAGCATCTGCATTTACCAGTTCAATCTGGTAGCAATGAAATACTAGAGAGAATGAATAGAAAATATACAAGAGAAAGATATTTGGAAATCATTAACAAGTTAAGAGATAACATACCGGGTATTGCTATAACCACAGACATAATAGTAGGTTTTCCTGGCGAGACAGATGAGGATTTTCAAGATACACTGGATCTTGTAAAAGAAGTAAGATACGATTCAGCGTACACATTTATTTATTCAAAAAGAAAAGGTACGCCTGCAGAAAAAATGTCAAATCAAGTCGATGAAGACATCAAACATAAGCGACTAGAAGAATTAATTAATTTGCAAAATGCAATAAGCATTGAAAAAAATAACGAAATGAAAGGGAAAATCGTAGAAGTTTTAGTCGAAGGTACAAGCAAAAGAGATGGTGAGAAATTAACTGGAAGAACGAGAACAAATAAAATTGTTCATTTTAAAGCCAAGCCTGAATTGATAGGTAAGTTTGTTAATGTAAAAATAATAGATACAAAAGCTTGGACTATGCAAGGAGAATTAATAAGTGAGTAAATGTGATAAAGAAGCTATAATTGAGAAAGCAATAGAATTAGGCAGACTTTTAGCAAATTCTGATATATTGAATGATTTGCGTG
This sequence comes from Thermoanaerobacterium sp. CMT5567-10, assembly GCF_030534315.2. NCBI lineage: Bacteria > Bacillati > Bacillota > Clostridia > Thermoanaerobacterales > Thermoanaerobacteraceae > Thermoanaerobacterium > Thermoanaerobacterium sp. CMT5567-10. Next base: position 157,307 of record NZ_CP130558.2, on the reverse strand, counting down.
AAGCGGAAATTGCCTTTTTAAATGATGAAGAAGCGCAATTTTTACTTGAAGATATTAAAAAATTGAAAAAAAATGGCGATAAAAATGAAGCAAGCGTTTTAAGACAGAAACTTTTAAAATTAGACAGTTATAAAAGATTGTTAGAGGCGCAGGAGACTTCTAAAAAATTAATAGAAGAGATACATGGCATATTGAATTATTATATAAATGGATCATTGCCTAAGTGTGATGGTAATTCCTGTGCCAATTGCTCTAGACATTGTATAAAATAATGAATATGTTGTATGAGCTTATCTTTTTATGTAGTTGGAGGTAGTTTTTAATGCCATACACTCCTATGATGGAACAATATTTTAAAATAAAAGAAAAATACAAAGATTCGATTTTATTTTTTCGAATTGGTGATTTTTATGAAATGTTTTTTGATGATGCTATTATTGCAGCTAAGGAATTGGAAATAGTCTTGACAGGTAAAGATTGTGGCCAGGATGAAAGAGCACCAATGGCAGGAGTACCATTTCATGCTGCTGATTTTTATATAGACAAGCTCGTGAAAAAAGGTTATAAAGTGGCAATTTGCGAACAACTAGAAGATCCTGCATCTGCTAAGGGATTAGTTGATAGAGATGTAATTAGAGTTTTCACTCCTGGTACGGTTATAAATACAAATTCTATAGAAGAAAAGAGCAATAATTATCTTTTATCAATTTTTAAAAATGAAAATAATTATGGATTGTCCTTCGTCGATGTTATGACTGGTGATTTATTTGTAACGCAGATAATAAAATGCGATGACATAAGGAAAATTTATGACGAAATAATGAGATATAACCCTTCTGAAATAATTGCAAATAACGAATTTTTTAGCTTAAAAAAGCTTGTAAAAGTAATTAATAGCAGTAAAATTTATATCAATAAATACGAAAACAACTGTCAGGATTTTGAAAGCATAATATCTAATCAATTTAATAAATCGCTTAATGAGCTAGGATTAGAAGGAAAAAATTATGCGATTAAATCATTGACAACAGTTTTAATATATTTGAAAGAATTACAGAAAGTACAACTTAGTCAGCTAAATAATTTGACTTATTATGAAGACAATTCATTTATGTTACTGGATAATAATACAATTAAAAATTTAGAAATTGTACAATCTTCTAATAGAAATAATTCCAGAGATGGGACATTATTAAGTGTATTAGATCAAACTGTTACACCAATGGGTGGAAGACTTCTTAAAAGATGGATAGAAGAGCCTTTAATAGATATTGAAAAAATAAATTTGCGATTAGACTCTGTTGACGAACTTTTTAATGATTTTAAAGGTAGGTCAGATTTAAGGAATGCTTTAAAAGGAATTTATGATTTAGAAAGACTTTCCAGTAAACTTGTGTATCAAAATATTAATGCAAAAGACTTATTGTCTATAAAGGTTTCTATTGAAAGGCTTCCAAAGATAAAGGATTTAATTAGTAAATATAATTCAATTTATCTTAAAGAAATATTTTTAAAATTAGATACACTTCAAGATATATATGATTTGATAGATAAATCAATTAAAGATGATCCATCAACTTCCGTAAAAGAAGGAAACATAATAAAAGATGGATTCGATAAAAATGTAGATGAATTAAGAAAAGCTGCGACAAATGGAAAGTCATGGATTACAAACCTTGAATTGAATGAAAAAGAAAGAACGGGTATTAAGACTTTAAAAGTTGGGTATAATAAAGTATTTGGGTATTATATTGAAGTATCAAAATCTTATATATCGTCGGTTCCACAAAATTATATAAGAAAGCAGACATTAGCGAATGCGGAAAGATATATAACACCTGAACTTAAAGAGATAGAGGAGAAAATTTTAGGTGCCGAAACGAAACTTGTAGAACTTGAATATGAAATCTTCAATGGTATAAGAGAGCAAATAAAAAATGAGATTAACAGAATACAGATGACTTCAAAGTATATAGCTGTTTTAGATGTACTTACATCGTTGGCTATGGTGGCTGAATCAAATAATTATGTCAAGCCAATTGTCAATGACGGTGATAGAATCTTAATAAAAGATGGCAGACATCCTGTAATAGAAACTATAGTTGATGATTCGTTTATATCGAATGATATAGAAATTGATGAAAAAAAGCCTATTATGATTATAACAGGGCCTAATATGGCAGGAAAGTCTACGTATATGCGTCAGGTTGCTTTGATAGTATTAATGGCTCAAGTTGGTAGTTTTGTTCCTGCTTCATATGCTGAAATAGGCATAGTAGATAGAATTTTTACGCGAGTAGGTGCATCAGATGATCTATTTTCTGGACAAAGCACTTTTATGGTTGAGATGAATGAAGTATCTGTTATATTAAATTCTGCGACGCAAAAGAGCTTAATTATACTTGATGAAGTTGGTCGTGGTACCAGTACATATGATGGAATGAGTATTGCCTGCGCTATTCTCGAATATATACACGATAAAATAAAGGCGAAGACAATGTTTGCTACTCACTATCATGAATTGACTAAATTAGAGGACCAATTAAATGGCATTAAAAATTATAATATATCAGTTGATGAGACGAACGATGAGATTATTTTTTTAAGAAAAATAATACCAGGTTCGGCAGATAAAAGCTATGGTATACAAGTCGCTAAACTGGCTGGATTGCCGAATGACGTTATTGATAACGCAAAAAAAATATTAAATAGCCTTGAAAATAGCAATAGAGAAGTTGCAGTTGAAACGGCCGCAACTCAAATGGATATATTTAGTTTTGAAAAAGATGCTTTAATTAGTGAAATAGCTGATTTGGATGTAGAAAATATCACACCTATACAGGCATTGAATTATTTGTATGGCTTAAAGAAAAAAGCTTTATCATTGAGGATGTGATTAACTATGAATAAAATAAATCTCTTGGATGATGAATTGATAAATAAAATATCTGCAGGCGAAGTTGTAGAAAGACCTGCATCAATTGTCAAAGAACTTGTAGAAAATTCAATTGATGCAGGAAGTAATAATATTACAGTCGAAATAATGGAGGGTGGAATACCTTATATTAAAGTATCAGATGACGGTTGTGGTATGGATGAAATTGATGCCGTTTTAGCATTTGGGCGTCATGCTACAAGTAAAATTAAATCTATTAATGATCTTTTTAACATAGAAACTCTAGGCTTCCGTGGCGAAGCATTAGCCAGTATTGCTTCTATCTCAAAAGTTCTGTTAAAAACTAAAGAAGAGAACTCCTTGTATGGAACATTAATAAATGTTGAAGGCGGAAAAATAATAAAAAAAGTTAAATGTGGCTGTCCAAAAGGATGCAGCATAGAAGTAAGAGACATATTTTATAATACACCTGCTAGGAGAAAATTTTTAAAGCGTCCATCGACAGAGGCCATGTATATCACTGATATGGTAGCAAAAATAGCTCTTTCAAGACCCGATATATCATTTAAATATATAAAAGATAAAAAGATTGAACTTCAGACATCAGGAAATAACTCTGTTAGAGATGTTATTTTAAGGCTATATGGAGATGAATTATATTCTTCTTTAGTTCAATCAGAGTATACCAATGAATATTTAAATGTTAAAGTGTTTTTATGTAAACCGTCATATACAAAAGGAAATCGCAATATGCAAATATTATTTGTTAACGGCAGATTTGTAAAAAACAAAGTGTATAATGTCGCAATTGAAGAAGCATATAAAACATTGATACCTATAAATAGATATCCTGTTGTAATTACATATATAAACATTGATCCTAGAAAAATAGATGTGAATGTACATCCAACAAAATTAGAAGTAAAGTTTTCTGACGAAAAGGAGATATTTGATTCTATTTACAATAGCATTAAAGAAGCTTTGAATAAGTCTAATCTTATTCCTAATATAAAGCATGAAAAAAAGTTTGCTTTATCGGATGGTGATAAAGATAAAAATTATAAACATGAGCAGACAAAAATTAACCAATTAGAAATGACAACAAAAGAAATTACAAATCACAGTGGTGATATTCCTTTTTTAAAAGATGAAACTATATCTAGCTTTAATGGAAGCAATCAGAATATATATTTTGATAATGATAAAATTAATGAAACACTTCAAGATAAATATATAAGTAATTTTAATAGCTTGCCTAATGGCGAAAATGATGATTACAAAGTAATTGGTGTACTTTTTTCTACTTTTATAATTGTAGAAAAAGATGATATGGCATATATAATTGATCAACACGCTGCCCACGAAAGGATATTGTACGAAAGATTTATGAGTAAATATAACAATGTTCAAGGGAAACAGACTACGATACCAATATTGGTGAATATTGAACCTGGTGATGAGGAAATTATTAATGAGAACATGGATCTGTTGCATAAATTAGGTTATAAATTTGAAAGCTTCGGGAATAATTCAATTATATTGAGAGAAGTACCTGTAATATTAGGGCAGCCAGAATCAAGACAGTTGTTTTTAGATATAATTGATAAATTACGAAACGAAGATTTTAATAAAGATATCAAATTAAAAGAAGAAAATATTATTATGATGGCTTGTAAAAAAGCAGTTAAAGCTATGGATAAGTTGTCAAAAGAAGAAATTAAATCTTTATTTGATGAACTGAAAATAACAGAAAATCCGTATACATGTCCGCATGGGCGACCTGTGATTATTTCAATTAAAAAATATGAAATAGAAAAGATGTTTAAAAGAATTATGTAGAGGTGTTTCAATGGCAATACCATTGCTAATTATTGTAGGACCAACAGCTTCAGGGAAAACTAAATTATCTGTAGAACTTGCAAAATTTTATGATGGCGAAATAATATCTGCTGATTCAATGCAGATTTACAAGTACATGGATATTGGAACTGCTAAAATCACAGATGAAGAAAAGCAAGGCATACCGCATTATATGATCGATATAGTTGAACCGAATGTAAAATTTAGCGTTGCAGAATTTGAAAAAATGGCAAAACCGATAATAGATGATATTTACAAAAGAGGAAAATTACCTATTGTTGTAGGGGGAACAGGGCTTTATATAGATTCTTTAATATATATAATGAATTTCTCTGATTACATCGGAAATGACGATTTTAGATCTGCTTTAAAAAATATTGCTGAGGTACTTGGAAATGATTATTTATTTAATAGATTAAAAGTTGTAGATCCTAAAACATTTGATAAACTTCATCCTAATGATCTGCGAAGAATTATAAGAGCATTAGAAGTATATCAATTTACAGGCAAACCGATTTCGGTTTATCAGGAATTGAGCAGTAAGAGAATGAATCCGGAGTACGATGTAATAATGATTGGCTTGAATTTTAGAGATAGAAATAAATTATATAAAAGAATTGATGACAGAGTAGATATTATGTTGAAAAATAATTTAGTAAATGAAGTGGTAAATTTACTAAAAATAGGGTATAATAAGTATGATACTTCGATGCAGGCTTTGGGATACAAAGAAATTGCAGAATACTTGGATGGAAATGTCACATTTGAAGAAGCGATTAACAATTTAAAAAAAAGAACAAGGAGGTATGCAAAAAGACAAATAACTTGGTTTAAAAGTTATAAAATCATAAATTGGTTTTATGTTGACGACTATATCGACTTTGAAGAACTTAAAAAAAATATTATTTGTTTTTTAGCAGGAAAATTAAATTTTAAGTAGAATATTAATTATTATTACACAACAATAGAAGGGGGATGGCTATATGAATCAAAAGGCAGCTATCAATTTACAAGACATATTTTTAAACCAGGTAAGAAAGGAACATATCGCTGTAACTGTATACTTGATTAATGGCTTTCAGCTAAAAGGTATGGTTAAAGGATTTGATAATTTTACCGTTGTTTTAGAAACAGACAATAAGCAGCAGCAACTTATATATAAACATGCTGTTTCTACGATAACGCCTTTGAAACCTGTGATTTTTACAACGACAGAAAAAGATGAAAAGCAACAATAATGTGGTGAAATACGAGAAAACAGTATTAGAGTTAGCTAATACTGTTTTTTAAAATATTGGAGGTGTACATTTATGAAAATTGGATTCATAGGAACGGGTAATATGGGCACAGCATTAATAAAAGGTTTAATCAATTCAAAGTATGTATCTTCAAATTCAATATGTGCGTATGATATTTCTAAAGACAAACTTCTGAAATTAAAAGAAGAATTAGGTATTAATATAGGAAACAGTAACAAAGAAATAGCCAAAGAATGCGATGTTATAATTTTAGCTATAAAGCCAAATGTATACAATGACATTTTGTTAGAGATTAAAGATGACATTGATGAAAATAAAATTATAATAATAATTGCCCCTGGTATAACTATTGAAAGTGTAAAAAATATTTTAAGAAGAGGTAAAGTAGTACGTACGATTCCAAATACTCCAGCTTTAATTGGTGAAGGTGTTACAGCTATATCTTACCCTGAAAATATATCATCAAATGATAAAGAAATAGTAGAAAAAATATTCAGATCATGTGGTGAAGTTGTTGAAGTAAAAGAAAATTTGATAGATGCAGCAATGGCTATTTCAAGCTGTAGTCCAGCTTTTGTATATATGTTCATTGAATCATTGGCAGATGCAGGCGTCTCACTAGGGCTACCAAGGGATATATCGTATAAATTAGCATCAAAAGCTGTGTCAGGTTCTGGCAGTATGGTGTTAGAAACAGGCATGCATCCAGGTTATTTAAAGGATATGGTAACATCGCCTGGTGGAACTACAATTCAAGGTGTGAGAACACTGGAAAGACTAGGTTTAAGAAGTGCTTTGTTTGAAGCTGTAATTTCATCTTATGAAAGAGTTAAGGGAAACTAAAATGGCCAATATTCCCGAAATAGACATATATACTGATGGAGCCTGCAGTGGTAATCCTGGCCCTGGAGGTTGGGGCGCCGTGCTTATTTATAATGACATAAAAAAAGAAATATCAGGGTATGAAGAAAATACAACTAATAATAGAATGGAATTAACTGCTGCAATAAAAGCGCTAAGTTTACTTAAACGCTCGTGTAAAATTAATCTATATAGTGATAGCAGTTATTTGATAAATGCTTTTAATCAAAAATGGATTGAAAACTGGCAAAAAAGAGGCTGGCTTAAGTCTGATAAGACACCTGTTGAAAATAAAGATTTGTGGCTTAAACTTTTGGATTTATCATCATGTCATGATATTAAATGGATAAAAGTTAAAGGCCACTCTGATAATGAATATAATAATAGATGTGATAAACTTGCCACTGATGAAATTAGAAAACACTCAAATTAATTCAAATCAAAAAGGTTTTTCTCCAATTATACGAAATAACTATTTCGTATAATTGGAGGTGGAAATTAATTATATTGGAGGTGAATTCACCAGATGCGTATTTCTGCAAATAGTAATATTGAACTGCCACCCATCCTTGAAGAATTTCTTAATTATTTCTCTACTATAAAAGCTAGATCACCTAATACAGTTAAAGCCTATGAATATGATTTAGTATTGTTTTTTCGATTTATAAAAGTTAGAAAAAATTTAAGTTCTGATTCGGATTTTGATCAGATAGACATTAGCGATGTTGATCTCTCTCTTATTGAATCTATAGATTTAAACGACTTATATGCTTATTTGTCATTTGTCACGCATGAACGATCTAATACTCCTCCTGCTCGGGCTCGCAAAGTTGCCAGTCTTAGATCTTTTTATAACTATCTTTATGCAAAAAGAAAAGTTATAACTAAAAATCCTGCTTTAGAGCTAGAATCACCTAAACTCGGGATTAGACAGCCTGTGTACTTGACTCTAGATGAAAGTATGAAATTACTTGATTCTATAGATGGTCCTTTTAAAGAACGTGATTATGCTATCATTACCCTATTTTTAAACTGCGGACTTAGGCTATCAGAATTAGCTAATATAAATATAAGTGATATTAAGGATGATAAATTAACCGTCATTGGCAAAGGAAATAAACAACGGACAGTTTATTTAAATGATGCTTGTATATCAGCAATAAATGAATACTTAAAAGTGAGACCCCACGATGGTGTTAAAGATAAAAAAGCACTATTTTTAAGTAAAAGATTGCAAAGGATTAGCATAAAAACAATACAATACATAGTAAAAAAGCATTTAAAAGACGCTAATCTTGATGGCAAAAAATATTCTACGCATAAATTAAGACATACAGCGGCTACGCTTATGTATAGGTATGGAAAGGTTGATATTAGAACGTTACAAAGACTGTTAGGACATTCAAATGTGTCGACAACGCAAATCTATACACATGTTGATGATAGTCAACTTCGAGATGCAGTAAGTAGAAACCCCCTCTCGGAATTGAATTCTAATAATAAGAACTAGTGTTTGATTTAATGATGTAATTGTGATATAATAAGTGTAAGTTTGGAGGGGTTAAATTGTGAAAGATAAATCTAAAATCAGCCTAAAGCAACAAGAAATAATTGAATTTATCAAAAGTGAAATTAATCGAAAGGGGTATCCCCCATCTGTCAGAGAGATTGGCAAAGCTGTTGGTTTAAAGTCTACATCGACTGTTCATGGTCATCTATCACGACTTGAGAAAAAAGGTTATATAAGAAGGGATCCAACAAAACCAAGGGCAATTGAAGTTTTGAATAACGATATAAAAGATTTAAGTGATGTGATAAAGCTCCCTGTTATAGGTAAAGTTACTGCAGGTTCTCCGATACTGGCAGTTGAGAATATCGATGAATATTATTCTATTCCACGAGATCTTGTTGTTGGTTATGAAGGAGAAAGCTTTATATTAAAAGTTCGCGGTGAAAGTATGATAAACGCTGGTATCCTTGATGGAGATTATATAATTGTAAGAAAACAATCGTATGCAGATAACGGTGATATAATAGTAGCTTTAATTGAAGATGAAGCAACTGTAAAGAGATTTTTTAAAGAAAGCGATTATATTCGTCTGCAGCCAGAAAATCCTTCAATGGATCCAATTATAGTAGACAATGTTATGGTTTTAGGAAAAGTTGTAGGCGTTATAAGAAAACTCAAATGAATGTATTTTTCATTTGAGTTTTCTTAATTTATATCTTAATAAATCCTTTTTCAATCATATTTTTTATAGCAATCATAAGACTAAGTTTTACCTGATAATATGACAACCCACCTTGTACATAAGCTGTATATGGCTTTCTGATAGGTGCGTCGGCACTTAATTCTATAGATGCTCCTTGTATAAAACCACCTGCAGCCATAATAACTTGATCATTGTAGCCTGGCATGTCCCATGGCTCTGGTACAACATGAGAATCAACAGGTGAACCTTTTTGAATGCTTTGAATAAAAGTAATTAGCTCTTCTTTTGTTTTAAACCTAACTGCTTGAACGATATCAGTTCTTGATTCATTAAATTTTGGTAAAACGTCATAACCCAGCATTTCCATAATTCTAGATAAAATTATTGCACCTTTTAATGCATTACCTACGACAAGTGGTGATAAAAACAGCCCTTCCAAAATTAATCGATTTATATCTAATGAAGGACCTACTTTCTTCCCTATTCCAGGTGCGTATAACCTATAAGCAGCATTTTTGACAAGTTCCTTTTTCCCTACTACATATCCTCCTGTAGGCGATAATCCACCACCAGGATTTTTTATAAGAGATCCTGCAACTAAATCAGCTCCAACATCGGTTGGTTCAAGCTCTTCGATAAATTCACCATAACAATTGTCCACAAATACAATCAAATCTTTCTTTTTATTTTTAATCTTTTCTATAGTATTTTTGATATCATTGATGGTCAACGAATTTCTAAAATCATATCCTTTTGACCTTTGGATCATAACCATTTTCGTTTTATCAGATATGGCACCTAAAAGCTTATCAATATCAATTTTTCCACCTTCTAAAAGTGGAATTTCTTTATATTTTACACCGAAATCAATAAGTGAACCAGTATTATTATTTCTTTCCTTCCCTATCACATCTGCAAGTGTATCATAAGGTGTTCCACAAGCCGATATAAGCTCATCGTTAGGTCTTAATATAGCATAAAGGCATAATGATATTGCATGAGTTCCAGAAACAATTTGAGGCCTTACTAAAGCGTCTTCAGCGCTAAATATATCAGAATATATCTTTTCTATTGTATCTCTTCCGATATCTCCATATCCATATCCAGATGTTCCATTAAAATGAATATCACTTAAATGATTCTTTTGCATAGCATATAAAATCTTATATTGGTTTTTTTCTACTACTCTTTCTACTTTTTTAAACTCCTCCCTAACATCTTCTTCAGCTTTTTCCAGCAAAAAAATAACATCTTTTGGGATGTTGAACTTTTCTATAAGTATGTTCTCACTCCACATTATTATTTCAATCCTCTCTAATATCTATGGAATCAATTATCATTAAATCATCTTTTGTTATAGTTTTTTTGTTCATAATTCTAACAGCATGTTTTCTTATAGTTCTCTCAATTATGTTTCTAACTAATCTGGCATTCCCGATTTCCCTTGTCGTATTGTCATTAATTAAAACTTTCATGATTTTTCTTTTTGCACTGTCAGTTAGTATATACTGCCTATTTTTAACCATTAATTCAGCAATTTGCAACAACTCATCAATTGTATAATCAGGAAAATCTATTTGTATAGGAAATCGAGATCTCAATCCTGGATTTGTATTTAAAAAATATTCCATTTCAGCCCTGTAACCTGCTAGTATCAAAATAAATTCGTCTTTATAATCTTCCATTGCTTTTACCAATGTATCAATTGCTTCTTTTCCAAAGTCTTTCTCTCCACCTCTAGCCAGTGAATAGGCTTCATCCACAAATAATATACCACCTAATGATTTTTTTACATTTTCTTGTACTCTATGGGCAGTATGTCCTATATATTCGCCAACAAGATCAGCCCTTTCCACCTCTACTACGTGCCCTTTGCTAAGGACACCAATTCCTTTTAAAAGTTTACCAAGTATTCTTGCAACAGTTGTCTTTCCAGTACCAGGATTCCCCTTGAAAACCATATGTAATACGATTGGATCGGTTGCCAAACCTGCATTTTTTCTTTTAATTTGCACCTGCTCCAATGCATATAGCTCATTTATTATTTGCTTGACTTTATTTAAACCAATTAAAGAGTTTAACTCTTTTAATGCCTCTATCTCAAGATTTTTATCTTTATCAATGTTTTTATTTTCTTCAGATTTTGCTCTTCTTTCAATTTTATAATTATCAAAATTTACAGGCCATATACTCATTACAATCACATCCCAATATATTAGATAATATGTTAATATTATTTTATGATATTGGGATGTGAAATGTTCTTTTTATTTGTTATGGACGAATTCTAGACAGTGTCCTTGGAAATGGTATGCATTCTCTTACATGTTCGGTGTTTGTTATCCAAGCCACAGTTCTTTCAATACCTAAACCAAAACCAGAATGAGGAACCGAACCATATTTTCTTAAATCTATATACCAATCATACATTTCAAGTGGCAGATTTTCCTCTTTTAATCTTTTTATTAGTAAGTCATAATCATGTATGCGCTGGCTACCACCAATAATTTCTCCATATCCTTCTGGTGCAAGTAAATCAGCACACATTACGACTTCAGGCCTATCTTCTTTTGGCTGCATGTAAAAAGCTTTGCACTTTGCAGGATATTCTGTTATAAATACTGGTTTATCAAATTGATTTGACAAAAATGTCTCATCTGGAGAACCTAAATCATTTCCCCACTCGACTTCATAGCCGTTTTTCTTCAACATTTCAATTGCTTCATCATACGTTAGTCGCGGAAAAGGTGTTTTAATTTTTTCTAGCTTGCTTAGATCTCTTCCTAACTCTTTTAGTTCTTTTGACCGATTTTCCAAAACAGATTGCACTATGTATTCTACAAGCTTCTCTTGTATTTCCATATTTTCATAATAGTCTACAAATGACATTTCCGGTTCTACCATCCAAAACTCATTTAAATGCCTTCGAGTCTTAGATTTTTCAGCTCTAAATGTCGGTCCAAAGCTATAAACTTTTCCTAAAGCCATTGCAGCCGCTTCTTGATATAACTGACCAGTTTGGGAAAGGTATGCATTCTCACCAAAATAATCAATTTGAAACAAGTCGGATGTTCCTTCGCATGTAGATGGTGTTATAATCGGCGAATCAATCCTTACAAATCCATTGCTATTCAAAAATTCTTGAATAGCCTTGATTATCTCATGCCGAATAGATAAAATTGCATGCTGCTTTGGTGTTCTTATCCAGAGATGTCTATTATCCAATAAAAAATCAACACCATGCTCTTTTAAGGAAATTGGATAATCATTGAAAGCCATTTGAATCAATTTAATGTTTGAAATTGTAATCTCATATCCGAATGGAGATCTATCATCTTTTCTAACTATACCTGTAACTGTTATGGAAGATTCTTGCGTTAATTTGTCACACAGTTCAAAAACATCTTCTGCTACTTCGTTTTTTACTACCACACCTTGGACAAATCCAGAACCATCTCTAATTATTAGAAATTTTATTTTACCACTGGATCTTTTATTGTACAACCAGCCTTTTATTGTTACTTCTTCCCCCACAAAATCCTTCATTTCACTTATACGTATTATATTCATCATTTACGCCTCCTATCACGTAAATTATAGCATAATTATATTTATACTTCTATATCAGCTTTTACATCTTCAATGTTATTTGCATTCAATAACGGCCTTACAACATTTTCTATATATTCTATTGTTTGATTTTCAGCTCTGCCAGTGAATTTTTTAGGATCTAAAATATTGTCAATTTCATCATCAGATAAATTTATCCGTTCATCTTCTTTCAAATAATTTAAAAGTGGATTTTCCCCACCTTCTTTAATTACTTCTTGAGCCTTTAATGAATTTGTGCGTATGACTTCATGTAATTCTTGCCTATCACCGCCTTTTAATACACACTCCATTAGTATAGCTTCAGTAGCCATAAACGGTAACTCATTCATTACATGCTTATTTATTATTTTCATATTTACTTTAAGTCCAGATGCTACGTTTAAGTATAGATTTAATATTGCATCCGTTGTAAGAAACATTTCTGGAATTACAATTCTTCTATTAGCTGAATCATCTAGAGTTCTTTCAAACCACTGTGAAGATGATGTTATAGATGAATTTAGCAGTGCTGTAATAACATATCTGCACAGTGATGCCATTCTTTCACATCTCATAGGATTACGCTTATATGCCATTGCAGATGAACCTACTTGTTTTTCTTCAAAAGGTTCTTCAATTTCTTTTAAATGTTGTAATAATCTTATATCATTGCTAAATTTATGGGCACTTTGAGCTATTTCGCTTAATACAGAAAGAAGAATAAAATCGTACTTTCTTGTATATGTTTGACCCGTTACATCAAAAACGTTACTAAAACCCATTTTTTCTGCCACAAGTTTATCTAGTCTTTTTACTTTTTCTTCGTCACCATTAAAAAGTTCCATAAAGCTAGCTTGAGTGCCTGTTGTACCTTTGACACCTCTAAGTTTTATATTTTTAAGCCTGTATTCTAAGTCTTCATAATCAAATATGAGATCTTGTATCCAAAGGGTTGCCCTTTTCCCAACGGTAGTTAATTGTGCCGGCTGAAAATGAGTGAAACCCAAAGTAGGTACATCTTTGTATTTTATAGCAAAATCAGAAAGCACTTCAATCAGCTTAAGCAATTTCTTTTTAATTAATTGAAATCCTCTATACATAAGTATTATATCTGTATTATCATCGACAAAAGCTGATGTTGCTCCTAAGTGTATAATTGGTTTTGCTTTAGGACACTGAAGGCCAAATGCTCTTATGTGTGCCATAACATCGTGTCTAAGTTCCTTTTCAAACCTTTTTGCATCCTCATAATTTATATCTTCTGCATGCATTTCCATTTCTTCAATTTGTTCATCAGTAATATTTAGTCCCAACTCCTTTTCACTTTTTGCTAATGCAATCCATAATTTTCTCCATGTTTTGAATTTTTCATCATTGGAAAAAATTTGAGCCATTTCTCTACTCGCATATCGTGTAATTAATGGATTTTCGTAGATATTTGACATAGTTACCTCCACTTTCTAAATATTTTTTAAAAGATTTTCAATTCTATTAAGACCTTCTTCAATATTTTTGATTGAAGTAGCATATGACAATCTTATGTAATTATCATTTCCGAATGGAAGACAAGGGATTACAGCAACTTTAGCTTTTTCTAAAACAAAATTTGCAAAGTCAATAGATCCATTTATTTTTTTTCCAGATATATTCATTCCAATATATTTACTTATATTTACTATCACGTAAAATGCTCCTTGAGGTTTAATGCAAGTTAATCCGTTTATCTTATTTATTCTTTCTACAATGTAATCGCGTCTTTTTTTAAATTCATTAACCATATTTTTAATAATGTCGTTACCTGTACTCAATGCTTTAACACTAGCGTATTGTGCTATCGTGTTTGGATTTGATGTCATATGGCTTTGAATATTACTGATAAGACTTGCTATTTCCTTGTTTGATGCTGAATATCCTATTCTCCAGCCTGTCATGGAATAAGCTTTTGACATGCCATTTATTATTATAGTCAAATTTTTTATTTCATCATTAAATGATGCTATGCTTATATGTCCACCATCGTAAATTAATTTCTCATATATTTCATCGGAAATTATAAAAATATTACGCTTTACAGCCAAAGCAGCAATATTTTTTAATTCTGTTTCATTGTAAACTGCTCCTGTAGGATTATTGGGGCTATTTATTATAATTGCTTTTGTTCTATCAGAAATTGCTTTTTCTAGTTGTTCTACGGTAACTTTAAAATTGTTGCATTCGTCAGTCGCAACAAAGATTGGAACACCATTAGCCAATTTAACCATTTCCGGATAACTAAGCCAATATGGTGATGGGATTAAGACCTCATCTCCTGGATTTAAAATAGCACATAAAGTATTGTATATTGATTGTTTTGCACCATTTGAAACTACTATTTGCGATGTTTCATATGATAAATTATTATCTTTTTTTAATTTACTTACAATAGCTTCTTTTAATTCAATAATTCCTGAAGTAGGTGTATACTTTGTATAACCTTTTTTAATTGCTTCAATAGCAGCCTTTTTTATGTAATCAGGCGTATCAAAATCCGGTTCTCCAGCCCCAAAGCCGATGACGTCTATGCCAAGTGTTCTCATTTTATTTGCTTTAGCAGTTATATCCAGCGTTAAAGAAGGGCTAATACTACGTGCTTTCTCTGATAATTTCATGACTCCACCTCCAACAATATATTTATTATTTTATCTTATTTTTGATTTTATTTCTACACCAAATTACATTCTTTAAGTTTTTCTATATACTTATAATCTAGTTTTACAGTTCCAAGTAAATATTCTCCATCCACGTCTACTCCATGAAAATCAGATCCACCCGTTATTAATAAGTTATTTTCTAACGCGAAGTTCTTGAAGAATTCTGTATCAGCCCTAGTATGTTTAGAATGATATACTTCTATCCCTTTTAAACCATTTGCAATTAGATGTTTTATAATTTCTTTGTCAATTAAAAGTCCAGGATGAGCTAAAACTGGAATGCCGCCGGCATTTGTAACCATTTTAATTGAGTCAAAAGGATGTAATCTGTATCTCTTAACATATGCAGGTTTATCTTCGCCTATATATTTATCAAAAGCTTCTTTTACGCTTCTGGCATAACCTGCTTTGACTATTGCTCTTGCTATGTGTGGCCGTCCTATAAATGAAAATGACTCTTTCGTATGTGATAATACATCATCATATGTTATATTGATGTCCATTCCATTAAGCTTTGATATTATAAGTTTTGCGCGGTTCACCCTTGATTTTCTAATATCTTTAAGCCTTTCCAATAAATCATTATTTTTATAGTCTATGAAATAGCCTAATATATGTACATCTTGTCTATCATCATATGAATTCAACTCAATTCCTGGTATTATTTCTATACCATATAATTCTGATGCTTCTTTGGCTTCATCAATTCCATCTAACGTATCGTGGTCAGTTATAGCAATTGTACTCAAGTTTTCATCTTTAGCCATTTGTACTACTTCTTTTGGTTTACATGTTCCATCAGATTTTGTCGTATGTATATGTAAATCGCCAAACATTTATTTCCACTCCTAATATTAAACTAAAAACAACCTGTTTTGCAGGTTGTTTACCTTGGTTCTACAATTAATTTAATGGCAGTTCGTTCTTCGCCATCGATTTCAATGTCTGTGAAGGCTGGTATACAAATCAAATCAATACCACCAGGTGCAACAAAACCCCTTGCTATTGCTACTGCTTTTATTGCTTGGTTTAATGCACCCGCACCTATTGCTTGTACCTCAGCTCCACCGCGTTCTCTAAGCACTCCAGCTAGTGCACCTGCTACTGAATTTGGATTGGACTTTGCTGAGACCTTTAAAACCTCCATCGTATATCCCCCTTTTAATATATCGAATACATTATCTATATTCTACAAAAAAATTAAAAATCCTTCTTTAATGATATTTATATGTAATTTTTGTTTATTCTATAAATATCAATACACTTTCCTGTATTTTCATCAATATTTATGACTAATCCATTTATCTGTGCAGGTCCTTTTGCTATATCAAATTTTACAGGGATAGACGATGTAAATTTTTTTATTATCTTCTCTTTATCCATTCCAAGAACTGAATCATATGGTCCTGTCATACCAACATCCGTTATGAATCCTGTGCCACCAGACAAAATTTTTTCATCAGCTGTTTGAACATGTGTATGTGTCCCATATACGCAGGATACTCTTCCATCTAAATAATGCCCTAAAGCTATTTTTTCTGATGTTGCCTCTGCATGAAAATCTACAAGTATTATATTCGTATATTCTCTCAATGCTTTCACTTCATCGTCTGCAGTTAAAAATGGGTTCTTATTACATTGCATAAACACAGTCCCTTGTAAATTTATAATCCCTATTTTAATGTTGTTAATATTTAGTAATGAAGAACCTCGCCCAGGTGTATTTGGAAGGTAATTTGCAGGTCTAATTATCCTTTTTTCATCATCAATAAAATTGAATATCTCTTTTTGATCCCACACATGATTTCCCATTGTTAATGCAGATATGCCCATTTCAAAAAGCTCATCCGCCACTTTTCTAGTTATTCCATTGCCTCCTGCCGCATTTTCAGCGTTAGCGACGACCAAATTTATTTTATTCTCTTCAATTATTTCCTTTAATTTCTCTTTTAATATATTTCTTCCGACTCTTCCAACTATATCGCCTATAATAAGGGTATTCATAGAAGCCTCCATTCTCTATACATAATATTATTATATTACTTTAATTACAATTTTATAAATCTAAAAGCGTGCATATGCACGCTTTATTTCCAATCTATTTAGCATAGTCAACTGCAACTGTTTCCCTAACCACAATAACTTTAATTTGTCCAGGATATTCTAATTCCTCTTCAATCTTTTTAGTAATTTCTCTAGCTAACATAATTGTGGATTCGTCATTGATAATTTCAGGTTTTACCATTATTCTTATTTCGCGTCCAGCTTGTATTGCAAATGACTTTTCAACACCATCAAATGAATTAGCGATTTCCTCCAATTTGTTTAGACGTTTCAAATACGATTCAAGTGTTTCACGCCTTGCACCAGGTCTTGCTGCTGATATGGCATCTGCAGATTGAACTAAAACGGCTTCAACAGTTTGAGGCTCAACGTCATTATGATGTGCCATAATAGCATGAATTACTTCATTAGATTCATGGTATCTTTTTGCAAGATCAGCACCTATCATTACATGAGGACCTTCTATTTCATGATCAACTGCCTTTCCTATATCATGTAACAATCCAGCTCTTTTGGCTATATTAGCGTCTGCTCCTAACTCATACGCCATAAGTCCTGCTAAATGTGCAACTTCAATTGAATGTTTTAATACGTTTTGTCCGTAGCTAGTCCTAAACTTCAATCTTCCAAGTAATTTAATCAATTCAGGATGAATTCCATGAACATCTGCTTCAAATGTTGCTTCTTCTCCAGCTTTTATAATGACATTATCTACTTCTTTTTTAGCTTTCTCTACCATTTCCTCAATCCTAGCAGGGTGTATTCTTCCATCTTCTATCAATTTCTCCAATGCTATACGTGCAACTTCTCGCCTTATTGGATCAAATCCAGAAATAACTACAGCTTCAGGCGTGTCATCAATAATCAAATCGATACCTGTTAAAGTTTCCAGAGTCCTGATATTTCGCCCTTCTCGTCCAATAATTCTTCCTTTCATTTCATCGTTTGGTAAAGCGACAACTGAAACTGTGGTTTCAGCTGCGTGATCAACCGCGCATCTTTGAATAGATGTAACTACTATTTCTCTAGCTCTGCTTTCAGCTTCCTCTTTTGCTTTTGCTTCTATATCTTTTATCATTAACGCAGCTTCATGAGAAATTTCATTTTTAACATCATTCAATAAAATACTTCTGGCTTCTTCTCTAGTTAATTCTGATATTCTTTCTAATTCTTCAACTTCTTTTTGATGCATAATTTTAATTTCTTCTTCTAAATTGCTAATTTCTTTTTGCTTTTTTTCAATTAAAGCATCTTTTTGTTCTAATATTTCGGCTCTTCTATCGAGAGACTCTTCTTTTTGAATTAAACGCCTTTCCATTCTTTGAAGTTCGCCTCTACGATCTCTGACTTCCTTTTCCAGATCTGTCCTTTGTTTGTGAATTTCTTCTTTTGCTTCCAACAGCAATTCTCTCTTTTTATTTTCACCATCTTTTTTCGCATTTTCCAAAATAGTACGAGCCAATTCTTCCGCACTTTTTATTTTGGATTCCGCTATAAATTTACGTACGAAATATCCGATAAAAAGACCAATTGCTATAGCGATTAATACAAATACTGCTAAAATTAGTGGACTAATGTTGTTAATATGCCTACACCTCCTTTGCTGATACTCATTTTATATTTTAGTCCTATTTCAAAATTATGTCAAGTTAGGCTCTTTACCAATCTCCATGATTAAGAATATACTATGTGTGAACCATTTTCATCTTTTGTTATTTCTATCGAGTATGGAAAACTATCTTTAAGTTCATCTATATGCGTTATAACAATTATTAATTCAAATTCATCTTTTATCATATTTAAGACATCAATAATATTTTGACGCCCTATTACATCTTGTGATCCAAAACCTTCATCTATTATTAATGTTTGTAAATTAACTCCTGCTCTTTTTGATAAAAATTTTGATAGTGCAATTCTCAATGCAAAGTTAATCCTGAAGGCTTCACCTCCACTGAATAATTCGTATTTTCTTTTGCCAAGTTCATCGGAGATCTCTATATCAAGGGTTTCCTGTACCGAACCACTTTTATTAGTTTTTTGAGTTAATAAACTTACATACATTTTCCCATCTGAAAGTTTAGAAAGAAAATTATTTGCTGTATCTTCAAATTCTGGCAGAGCATTCTCGATTATAAGTGCTTGTATGCCTTTCTTGCCAAAGGACCTTTCTAATATCTCATAATAATGTATTTCAGTCAAATAATTATCTTTTTCTTTATTTAAGTCATTAATTTTCGTTTCTAAATATTCGATTCTTCTTATTCTGTCAGAAATCGATGCTAAATTTGCATTCAAGTTTAGAAATTCATTATTTAAAATATCCATTTTTTGTTTTAAAGATTTAATATCGTTTATTAATACATCGTATCCGCTACATTGAGATTTAAAATACTCCAAAGCTTCTTTGTCTTTTTTTAGGTTTTCAGTATACATGTCTATTGTCTTTTTATAATTGCTGTATGTGTTTTGATAATCAACAATATTTTGTTTTGAGATATTTAACCTTTCATATTTCTTTTCATAATCTCTATATTTTTCATATTTAACTTTTATGTCTTCATAAAATTCCACTGAAAAATTCAACTCTTTTAACTTATTTTCAATTGTAGACAATTTTTCTATTTCTTTAACTGCATATTTATTGTTATTTAAACAATCTGATATATCTTCTATTTTTCTTTTTAATTTATTTAGCTGGTTTAAAAGATTTTCTTTATCTGATAGATTATTTTTTAATGTATTTATATTAGCAACTAATCTTTCACGCTTATGTTGTAAATTCGATAAATTTTCTCGCTCTTTTCTTAAAACTTCTAAATTGTTTTGTTCTTTTAAAATTTCATCTTTGAGTATAGATATTTCTTTTTTGTACCCATTAATTTTTTCTTTAAAATCGTCCAGCAAACTACTTTTCCTTTCTTGATCAAGAGGCGAATTACACAAAGGACATTTAGCATCTGTTTTTAATATCGCATTATAATTTTCTTTAAGATCATTAATTCTATCGTTGTAGCCTTTAAATGAAGCTTTAAGTTCGGCTATTTTTTGAGTGCACTTTTGAATTTCGTCTTCATTATTCATTATTTTATCTTGTAAATTACTGAACTTTTCTAGCTCTTTTTCTAGGGTTTCTACTTCTTTAGTATTTTTTTCAATATCTTTATACTTTTCTAAGCCTTCATTGTATTTAAATTGCAAATTCTTAAGCTCTAATTCGGTTTCTTTTTTCAATAAATTAATATCGTTCTTTATTTTCATTTTATCTTTTTCAAGAACATTAAATTGCATATATTTGTTATCTAGCTCTTTTAACTGGTCTTGCAATGACTTAAAAGTATTATAACCTTCAAAAATAGAATCTTCATTTTTTATAAGTTTGTTGATTTCATTTATTTTGTTTTCAAGGTCACTCAACATAAATTTATATTCTGAAATGACTTTTTCATCCATTTTGATTCTCTCGATGTATTCATTGTACTTTATGATAGTGTCCTCCATGTTTCGCTTTTTTTCCTGTAATATATTCATTTCATTGTTTAAGTTATCAATTTCAGATTTTATTTCATTGCATTTTTTAGATAACTCTTCCTTTTGATTGATTAATTCATTTTTATCTTTTATTTCATTCATATACAATTTTAATTGTTCGTCTATTATATTAACTTTTTTTTCATATTCATTTCGCTTTAATTTCGACTTTTCCTGTAATTTGTCATAAACATCTAAACCTAATACTTCTGAAAATATTTCTTTTCTTTTAGTAGGATCAGCCTCTGAAAAGAAACCGTATTTATTTTGTGGCATAAATGACGATGCTACAAAAGTGTCGTAATCCAACATAATTGTTTTTTCAATCTTGTTTTTCGTGTCTTCCAATTTTTCTTGAGTTAATGATTTTAATGTGCCATCATCGTTTATAATATTAAACTCCAAAATGGAATTAGAGTTCCTTTTTTTCTTTCTTAAAATTCTATATTTAGTATTATTGATTTTAAATATGAATTCTACTTCCATTTCATCAGCACCAATTCTTATAAGGTCATCGCTGCCTCTTCCTGCGCCATCTAATCCTCTTGCTCTTCCCCATATACACCATGTTATAGCATCCCAAAGTGATGATTTGCCATTTCCGTTTTTACCTACGATTGCTGCTACATGAAACTTTGTAAAATCCATTACTTCATGTTCAGAATAAGACATAAAGTTTTTTAATGTAAGTTTTATCGGTATCATTTATTTATTCACCTCTTCAATTAGTTCTTTGTATAAGAGGGAGGCTCTGTTTAATAGCTCATTTTTATCCACATCTAAATCAATAGATAAGAAATATTTTGAAAGTGCATCTATAGGGTTTAATTGTTCATTAATCTCAGGATTCCTTAAGGCTCCTTTATCTATATCAAAATCCTTTCTAATTCCAACGAAATAATATGAATTTTGAATAAAATATTTATCAATTTCTCTATATCGTATATGTTTATCAATCTCTTTTGTAGTTTTTAAATTTAATCTTACAATAGATTTACTAAGATCATACCTTTTTAATTTGTCTAATATTTCTTCAGTAGGTGAAATATTGCTTTTGACTTCTATATTAATTGTTTTAAATTCTCGTGAATTTGTACTGATAAATTTATGTAGTACTTTTTCACCATCTATAATAACATGGCAAAATCCCTTTTCATCCTTTTCTTCTCCAAAATCTATCTTTTCTATGCTTCCACTGTATACTGTAAGAGGGGTATCCCAGATAACTTGATATTTGTGTATATGTCCAAGAGCTACATATTTATATTGATGTCTAGCAATAACACTTATAGGAACGACGACATCGTCACCAATCATTATACTTTTTTCGCTACTTGTTACAGCACCTGTGACTGATAAGTGTGCGGATAAAATTGAGGGTATTGAAGAATCAAGTTTTGATGTCAATATATCAACAATCGTATTTATCTTCTCTACCATTTTTTTGTTGATATCATCAATGCTTAAATTTTTGCTTTCTTCCAGTTTAAGCAAAAAACTTTTAGGAAAATACGGCAAACATGCAACCTGTATTGGGCCGTTTTTAGTTTTTACGAGAAAAACGTCTGGTTTATTTGCTACATACACATTGTCTACATCTAGTATTTTATATATATCAAAGGCTCTTGCTTTTGAATCAGAATTAGGCTGATCATGATTCCCATTGTTTATGACGACAGGTATGTGTTGTGAAAGACGTTTAATCCTTTTAGCTAATTCGCGTTGCTGTGTAGGATTTGGCTCTCTCGATTTATACATGTCACCCGAAATAACAGCTATATCACAATTTTCTATTGAATAATCGACAAACTTATCAAAAGCATTTAGGAAATCTTCCAATCTTGTATTTAAACCGGTTTTTTTATTGATAGTTCCATAATTTTCAATGCCAATATGTATATCAGCGGTATGAGCGATATTTATCACAATGTTCACCTCTTCTAGTTAATCTGGAAATAATTCATCGATCTTTTCTTTTTCTATTAATTCCAAAAAAGGCTTGTCTATAAAGTCACTATCATTAAAAGTTGAAACATCCTTATAAAATTCATGATCATAATTTCTTGTCTTAATGACAACTGGCATTGGTACAGCATGGCCTATTATTAAAGCTTGTTGCTTTTGGTCAAGGCTTGCCAATACATTTCTTAATTTTGAAGCGTTATTTACACCGGATAAAAATGAATTTATATCATTTTCATCTTCCAGTCTGCATGTAATTTTTGTGCCAATTTGTGACATTACTTCTGTGTCAATTTGAGATGTCCTCTGATCCACAATCAACAATGTAACATTATATTTTCTCATTTCTCTTGCTATTTCCCCCATTGTAGTCTCTTTAGAAATAGATGGATCTAAAAATCTATGTGCTTCTTCCACTGCAATGACTAAAGGTATGGGGCCTTTGCTGTTGTTTGCTATAGCTTCTTCAGATTTTTTAACATACATGTCATGAATATGACGCGTTATTATGTTCGCTACTAACATGTAGCCTAATGTAGATACATTACCAAATTCTATTACGACATTTATTCCATTCTGTAAATAATCCATTATCTGTTTAATACAGTCATTTGGAGTCGCATTCATTAAAAAAGGTAATTTTGTGAATCTTTCTAATTTTCTTCTTAAAGCCTGCAGTGAACTTCCATTAGCACCTATTTCCAATGCATATTCATCGATTTCTGATGCATCTATGTTTAAAAAGTTATACAACCAATTATTGCCTTCTTTTTTCATTATTTGATATATACTCTCGATTGCTGTACTATTCAAGTTCAACATAGAATTTAAAAGTAAAATATCATCAGGAGTTATTTGATTGTAAGCTATATTTAAAACACCGTCTATAGGTACTTGTCTTCGTAAAGAAGATTCTCTGTCTAAAGTAAATATAGCAACTTTGCTTCCAAATAATTGCTTTAATCCCTTTACATAACCACTGTTTTCGCTTTTTGCACCATAACCATATTCGTTGTGAGCATCAAAAATGAGGCTTACAGCAAGCTTGGATTTTACTAATCCAGACAATAATAGTCTTGTCAAGTACGTTTTTCCTGTACCTGCACGTCCAAAGATACCTGTGCTTCTTTCAACAAGTTTTTTCAAATTTATGCAAATTGGAATGTCCATTTCAGGTGGTGTACCGATGTAGAAATTCTCATCCGAAGGCTCTCCAAAAACTGCATATATATCGTCTTTATCTGCGTCTAAAGCATATGAACCATAAGATGGTATTGATTTAACAGTCAATGCATTCTGATTTTCATCGACTTGTATCATTGGGGATAGTGTAATAACACCGTACACTCCTGTTCCTTCTATTATTTTTTCGTCTATCTCGCTATCAAAATCTGTTCCACTTATCATGATTTGAGGATTCACAGCTTCATATTTAATATCTGTTACCATGCATAAATATTTATTTTTCTTTCCAGTGACGACAACAAAATTGCCAACTTTTATATCCTCTATAATGCTGTCTCCTGTAAGCTTAATGTCTAGACCAGATGATATAGAACCTCTAAAAAGTTTACCTTTCATATGTTACACATCCTTTTTATTGTTACATATCTATCAAAATCATTTTTCAATAATCTTATTAATTCCTTACCTACATCTATTAAATAAGATTCTTCATGATCTGTAGCATAATATAAGTTTCTTATAGCAGCTGCAATAAGTTCATCTTCTACACCTGTTTTTCCGTTTAATATATATTTTATAAAGTTGAGATCTGCCCTTATATCATTTAAATCAATGTCATCACATTGATAAGTAAATGCGTGTATTTTTACTGGCTTAGGCGGGACTAATCCTATATATGTGTCTTTTTTATAGCCTATTATTTGAACATCAAAATACGTATGCATCAATTCAAAAATCTGTGGTTGTTGCATTTTTAACTCTTCTTCGGATAATCCAAATGCAACTGGCCTTCTTGTTTGATCATCACTCATCGTGGAAACATTATAGACAATACCATATATAGTTATATCGTTTGATATTGCCTTTACAAAACTTCCAAAATCAGGACCATCATTTAACTTTACAGATTGGCATGTGAATCTTAACGTACTTGTTTCTATTACTTCGCCAATATGATTCATAAAATACTACTCCTTTTTCTCTGTGATTTATATGAACGTGATACTTTTATGCCGTTTTTAATATATAAATTTGATAACATACCATAAAACAAATCTCTATCAGCACCTGTAACAACGGCTTGTTCGTGTGCTTCTGATAGCGATATAGGGTATCCATTTCCTTTTTTTGACTGATCATAGCATATGAAATGTACTAAATCTAAATTTCTTTTATCATCTGCAACCCAATATGGAATTTCTATTCTGGCAATTTCATGTCCTGTATTGAGATAAAAGAAAGCAATTTTATGCTCACCGTAATTTTCCAATATATGTGATGTACTTAAAAATAATGGAGACCTCTCTCCATTTTTAAGTATTTTAAAGAATAAATCTGCGTCATTTATTTTGTTTATTATGCTACATGGCAAACTTTTATCATTTTTTAGATAAGGACAATTATTGCAATTTACAAGATCTTGTGGACACAATGATATCCGAAGCATATTTATAAAATCATTGCTTTTAGGTGAACTAATATACCCAACAATAGGTGTGTTAAACTTTTGAGCAGTATTAAAAGTTCTAAGTATGCTGTCAATTATAAATTTCTCATTAGGATCTCCCTGTACCATCCATTCAATCAAAGTTCCGTCAATAAAAGCGATTTTATTTTCGTCTTGTACTCTTGATATACATTCGGCAACTTTGTTGTATTCCATAATTGTTCTTTTAAATGTTATATCTTTTGCGTTAATTAATGTTTTTATTCCACCATATTCCTTATACAGATCATCTTCATTAAAATATAAAGTCGGTTCTGATTTTAATTCGGCATTTGAATTTTTCCCGTAATTAAATATTACATAGCCTATGTTTATCAAGTAGCATAAGCGAACTTCATGCCTATCAGGCATGATTTGAGAACCATCTACTGCTATAACACTATAGTCTTTTGTTATTTCGCATACAGGCTTTATATCATTTAAGCTTTCTATAGGAATTGCAGTAAGCCAAGATGTTTTGCTTGACTTTATCTTTTTAATCAATTCATCTTCTGTGCCCTTTAATTTATTAAATTCGTCAAGAGCATTTTTCAAATCCTCAATCAACGTATTAAATACCTTTTTTTCACTCTCAACCAAAGTGTTAATCAAAAGAATTAATTTTGACCTATTTAGCAATTTAATTAACCTCCTCATCTAAGAGGGCTTTATTTATGTCTTCGATCATGAATCCCTTTCTGAATAAATAATTTTTGATTTTCAATTTGTCATTTGTGGAAATACGTTTTTTGATAATCAATTTTTTAATCGTATCTATTTCATCTTCATATAATTTATCAAGTTTAGATGCAATTATAGAAGGATCAATTCCTTTTCTATAAAGTTCATTGTATATTCTATATTTGCTGTAAAGCCGTTCCTTTTTTTCTTTTATATATAACTCTGTATAATACTCATCATCTATGTAACGCTGTTGAATCAATTTTTCTAAAACATTATTGATTATAGAATCATCGTAACCTATTAATTTTAATTTATCAATAAGCTCCTTTTTGGTTCTCATAGAATATGAAAGAAATTTTAGTGAATCATTATATGCACTTTTATTAACTAAGAAGTTTACATAATAATTATATTGTTCCTCATCTATGTCAATTCCTTCTTTTAAATCAAGTTCTTTTTTTCTTCATAAGAGACTGAAAATGCATATTTATTGTCAATATAAACATTAAATCGCATACTATTGTTTTTTTGTTTTTCGATGTTCGTAATCTTCATTTTATCACCCTTTATAGAAAAATAACCCTATATAGGGTTACTAATCTTGTTCAATTCCGTTGTCACTAACTGACTTTTTTGTTGTTACTAAAAGATTAAAATTTTCTCTAATTTTATTTTCTATTTCATCTGCAATTGGCTTATTATCTTTCAAATACTGTTTTGCGTTTTCTCTGCCCTGCCCAAGCCTTATGTCGCCGTAAGAATACCATGCACCACTTTTGTCTATTATATCGATGCTTGCAGCTAAATCCAAGATGCTGCCTTCTCTAGATATGCCTTCGCCATACATGATGTCAAATTCTGCTTGCTTAAATGGAGGTGCAACTTTGTTTTTTACAACTTTTACCCGTGTTCTATTGCCTACAACATCATTGCCCTGCTTTATAGCATCTACTTTTCTTACATCAAGGCGAATCGTAGAGTAAAATTTTAAAGCTCTACCGCCAGGAGTTGTCTCCGGATTTCCAAACATTACGCCAACTTTTTCTCGAAGCTGGTTTATGAAAACAGCTACAGATCTTGTCTTACTTATAACGCCAGATAATTTTCTTAAAGCTTGTGACATGAGTCTTGCCTGTAATCCTACATGAGCATCGCCCATATCACCATCTATCTCTGCTTTTGGAACGAGAGCAGCAACAGAATCGATCACTATTACATCGATAGCACCGCTTCGCACAAGTGCCTCCACGATCTCAAGAGCTTGTTCACCAGTATCAGGTTGGGAAACTAATAAATTATCAATGTTAACACCAACGTTTTTGGCGTATGCGGGATCCAATGCATGTTCAGCATCGATAAATGCACCGGTTCCTCCTAATTTCTGTGCTTCAGCTAATATATGCAGTGCAATAGTCGTTTTACCAGAAGATTCTGGACCAAATATTTCTATGATTCTTCCTCTTGGTACTCCTCCCACTCCTAAAGCTATATCAAGGTCAATAGAGCCAGTCGAAATAACCTCTACATTAAGTTTGCTGTTATCGCCAAGTCTCATTATCGAGCCTTTCCCAAATTGTCTTTCGATTTGATTTATAGCCATATCAAGGGCTTTTTGTTTTTCTATCATAATTTCTCCTCCCGCCAAATTTAGGCAATCCTCATAATTCAATTATATATTAGGAAAATTTAATAGTCAATTTTTAATCCAGTCAAATGTCTTCTCAACATGTCAAGTGCATGCATTGCAGAATTTAATCTTACTTTATCTCTATTACCATTTGAAATTAATTTTTTTACGTATACTTCATCTTTGTATGCAAGTCCAATATATACTAATCCAACAGGTTTCTCAATCGTACCTCCACTTGGGCCAGCTATTCCTGTAATAGATAGTCCGTAGTCTGTTTTTGAAATATTTTTTACGTTCATAGCCATTTCTCTTGCCGTCTCTTCACTTACAGCACCATGTCGTCTGATAATCTCGCTCGAAACTTCCAAAATATTTTCTTTTGATTCGTTACTGTATGTTATTGCGCCAAATTTAAAGACTTCAGAAGCACCTGGTACGCTTGTAATTTTTTCTGATAACAATCCACCTGTGCATGATTCAGCCGTAGAAAGCGTAAATCCTTTGTCTTTCAGCAAATTAAGAACTATTGATTCCATAGTATCATCATCTACACCAAAAATATATTCACCAAAAATTTTTCTCAAACTTGTTTCAATGTCATCAATCATTTTTTTGGCCTTTTGAACATCATCAGACTTGGCAGTTATTCTTAATGTAACAAAACCATTTCTAATAAGTGGCGCAACAGTTGGGTTTTTTGATAACAATATATCGCTTACCATCGTCTCAACTTGTGATTCTCCTATGCCAAATATTTTTATTACCCTAGAAACAATAATGTCGTTGCTTAATGACTTTAGGAACGGGTAAACATAATTATTAAACATAGGTATCAATTCTGAAGGAGGTCCAGGCAATATCACAACTTTTTTGCCGTTTTTTTCAAAAATACATCCTGGTGCTGTACCATTGTCATTTGACAAAATTTTAGAACCTTCTGGAAATAAAGCTTGCTTGTAATTATTTTGCGTCATTTTCCTCATTGATTTTTTAAAATACGCTTCAATCTTTAATTTTGTATCTGCGTCTTCAATAAGTTTAAGTTCAAAAAATTCTGCCACCGTTTCTTTAGTTAAATCATCCATTGTTGGACCTAAACCACCAGTTAATATTATGATATCAGAGCGATTTGAAGCAATTTTTAGACATTCTAAAAGCCTATTTTTATTATCACCTACATTGGTTTGAAAGTAGACATCAATTCCCAATGAGGTTAACTTTTCGGATAAAAATTTTGCATCTGTATTTGCTATTTGCCCAAGAAGAAGCTCTGTACCGACAGATATTATCTCACATTTCAACAATAACACCTTCTTATTCCAATATTATGTTTCTACATTTTATGATATAATCTATGCCCGAATATACTGTCAAAAATAATGCAAGATATATTGCTACAGTAGAAAACGGAAAAAAGATATATTCAAATGGGTAATTATTTAACATTAGAGAAATAATTGCTATTATTTGAAATGTAGTCTTGTATTTTCCAAGGTTACTAGCTGCAATTACCACGCCTTTATCGGCACCTATTGCTCTTAATCCTGTTATTATAAACTCTCTAGATAAAATAATTATCACAATCCAACTTTGAATACGACCAAGCTGAATTAAAACAATTAAAGCCGAAGAAACCATAATTTTATCGACAAGGGGATCCATAAACTTACCTAGATTAGTTATTTGATTGTACTTTCTTGCTATATATCCATCTAGTTTGTCCGTTAAGGAAGCAATCGCAAATAAAACTGCTGATATTATGTTGCCGTATTTAATACCAGATAGCATAACAATTATAAAAAAAGGAACCAACACCAGTCTTGCTATAGTAATTTTATTTGCTATGTTCACAACAACTCCCCCATTAAATCATAATCAAACGCTTTGGAGATTCTAACTTTGACAAAATCGCCAATATTTAATTTTCTATCTGCCTTGACAAAAGTAACCCCGTCAATATCGGGTGCGTCAATATAACTTCTACCATAATATAAACCGTCTTTATAACCCTCTACAACAATTTCTAATTCAGTACCTATTAAGCTCTTATTATTATTCAAAGATATATTTCTTTGTAAAAGCATTATTTCGTTGTACCGTTTTTGCTTTATCTTTTCTGGAACTTGATCTGGCATATCATACGCTTCAGTATCTTCCTCTCTAGAATACGTAAATACACCCAATTTATTAAATTTCTTTTCTTTGATAAAGTCTTTCAAATCATCGAATTCAGCATCTGTCTCACCTGGAAATCCAACTATAAATGTTGTCCTTATTACCATCCCAGAAATAGTACGAAGTTTGTCTATTATTTCTTCAATTTTTTCTTTTTGTGTATTTCTTTTCATCCGTTTAAGAACATTATTATTTGAATGTTGCAATGGCATATCAATATATTTCAGTAATTTACTATTTGTTCTGATTTCTTCTATTAGTTCATCAGTTATGCTGTCTGGATAAGCATATAAAATTCTTATCCATTTTATTTCATCTATTTTAGACAATTCTCTCAATAAAGTTGGTAACATAAATTTCTTATATATATCAATGCCATATTTTGTTGTATCTTGTGCAATCAAAATTAATTCTCTTACACCATTTTTAGCCATTATTTTCGCTTCATTAACTAAATCCTCAATTTTAACACTTCTATAATGACCTCTAAGCTTTGGTATTATACAAAAAGAACATTTATTATTACACCCTTCTGCAATCTTCAAATAACCATAATGTTTTGGAGTACTTAACATTCTCGGTGAGTTTGCATCATCTAATTTATCAGCATGGCCATATTCTAAAACACGCTTGCCATTTAAAGTACTTTCGATTATTTCATATATTTTTAGAAAATCACCAGTTCCTATAACAGCATCTAATTCTGGTAAATTGCTTAGAAGTTCTTCTTTATATCTTTCAGATAAACAACCAGCTGCTATTAAAGATTTTAATCTTTTTTCTTTAAGCTTACCCATTTCAATTATATAATTAATTGATTCACGCTTAGCACTTTCAATAAATCCGCAAGTGTTTATAATCAATACATCGGCATCATTTTCGTTATTTACAATGTTATATCCTTTTTCTTTTATTATTCCAAGCATTTTTTCAGAATCAACTGTGTTTTTTGCACAACCCAGTGATATTATTCCGACATTTACCATTTAAAACTCCTTTCATTTAATTAATTCTTCTTTATTTACAAAGAAAAGTATATACTATATAAATTATATTGTAAAGAATGTTATCTACCCGTTATCTTTTTTATTTCCTCTTCTGAAAGCAATATTTGCCTTGGTTTGGAACCATCATAACCGCTTATAATTCCCTTTTGTTCCATTTGATCAATTATTCTAGCTGCTCTGGCATACCCTATACGAAGCCTTCTTTGCAACATTGATATAGAAGCTTGTCCGGTTTCTATAATAACATTAATTGCATCGTTCATTAATTCATCTTCTTCTATATCTTTATTTAATGAATTTTTAGGCTCAACAAATATTTCTTCATATTTTGGCTCTGATGTATTTGTTTTTAAAAAGTTTACTATATCCTCTACCTCTTTATCAGATATAAAAGCACCTTGAACGCGTATTGGTTTTGATTCACCAATCGGATAGTACAGCATATCACCTTTCCCTAGCAATTTTTCTGCACCTGCCATATCCAATATGGTTCGCGAATCTATTTGAGATGTAACTGCAAATGATATTCGTGATGGTATATTGGCCTTTATGACACCTGTTATTACATCTACTGAAGGTCTCTGTGTTGCAATCACTAAATATATACCAGCAGCTCTTGCCATTTGTGCTAATCTGCATATGTATTCTTCTACTTCGGCAGGTGATACCATCATAAGATCTGACAATTCATCAACAATAACGACTATTTTAGGCATTGCATTGACGCTATGTATTTTATTATATCCATCAATATCTCTAACATTGTTTTCTGCAAAAGTTTTATACCTTTCTGTCATTTCATTGACAGCCCAGTTAAGAACACCTGCAGCTTTTTTAGGATCAGTAACAACAGGCGTAAGTAAATGTGGAATCCCATTATATATATTTAATTCGACAACTTTTGGATCTATTAATATCATCTTCACTTTGTCGGGAGAAGCTTTAAATAAGAGGCTTACAATCAATGTATTTATACAGACACTTTTTCCTGAACCTGTAGCACCAGCTATTAATAAATGTGGCATTTTAGATAGATCAGCAACAATTATATTTCCAGTGATATCTTTGCCTAATGCTATTGTTAAATCTGATTTGCTATCTCTAAACTTTTTCGTATCAAGAACTTCTCGGAGGGTTACAACCGATATCTTTTCGTTTGGTACTTCAATGCCAACAGCAGATTTACCCGGAATTGGCGCTTCAATCCTTACAGATGGTGCCGCAAGGCTTAATGCAATATCGTCAGTTAAACTAACTATTCTACTAACTTTAACACCAGGACTTGGCTGTATTTCGAATCTTGTAATAGCTGGTCCTCTGCTGACCTGAACTACTTTTGCATCAATAGCAAAGTTTTTCAGAGTTTGCTCTAATTTTCTAGCGTTTTCTATTATTAAATTATTATTAAGTTTTTGTTGTGGTGTACCTTCTTTCAACAAAGTTATAGGAGGATAAATATAATTATCATTTGCTTTTTCCTCATTTCCCTTTTTTATTGATTGAATATCATTTTCTATCTGATTTACTTTTTCTTCTTTTTCTTCAAAAACTGGTTGGATAATTTTTAATTCTTCTTCCTTACCATGTTTTATTTTTTTTCTTTCCCTTTTACTTATAGGCTCCTTTTCTATTGTAGTTGGCATATTGTCTTTATTTTCTATTTTTAATACCTCTTTTTTGCTTTTATATAAGTCTATCAATTTAAATATGTATTTATATGCTGATTTTATAGCTTCAATGAAAGAGATATCTGTAAGAATTATACCGCAAATAATTGCTGTGGCGATTAATAGTAACCAACTTCCTACGATTCCTAAAAACTTGATAAGTACAAATACAATAATAGCAGCAATCGCACCACCACCTGAGTTTTTATTGCCATATTTTACGCTTTCGATTACATAATTTTTAAAAAGTCCAATATCATGATACAAATATATTTGAGCTATACTTATAAAACATAAAAATATAATTAATAGATAAATAATTTTCTTATAATCTAAAAAGTCTTTACTTTTAAATAAAAGAAATAATGCATATATAAAAATTAATAGAGATAAGGCATATGCTCCAATACCAAATAAACTTTTTAACAAAATTACTATTTCTTTACCAACAATACCAGTCGTATCTGAATAAAGGCTAATTAATGAAATAATTGAAAAAGTTAAAAATATTATACCAAGTATTTCATCACGAAAATTGTTTTTTGCTTTTACTTTCATTATTATCACCCAATAATTAATTCTACATTTTTCATTAGAATCCTTTTTATCAAAAAAATAGATGTGTTAAACACATCTATTATAGCATAATTTATATTTTTTTAAAATCAATTGTATTTCCTGGCATATATTTAGTTTCTAAATAATCATTCGGATTTGTTGAATATAATCTTATAATTTTATATCTGTTTTCTTCTTTTTCTAAAAGAAACATTTTTCCTTCTATATTTGTTTCGATAATATTATCTTTTATATTATCGCGATGTTCAAATATAAGCTCATATGGTATTATTGTATATAACATTACATATCACCTTTTATTTTCTTTTTCTTTAATCAACTGTTGAAGTTTATTTATTGCTTCAGAAACACCTCCAACTTCATCGATTAGGCCATAATCTACAGCTTCCTTACCTACTAAAATGGTGCCCACATCGTTTGCTAATTCTCCTATTTTTAGCATAAGATTCATAAAAGCGTCTCTTTTAATTCTTGAATTTCTTATCACAAATTCAACTATTCTGTCCTGCATTTTATTGAAATAGTCAAATGTTTGAGGTACACCTATTACTAATCCTGTCATCCTTATAGGATGGATCGTCATTGTTGCACTTGGCACTATAAAAGAATAATTAGACGACACTGCTAGAGGCACTCCTATACTATGTCCACCACCCAATACAATTGATACTGTTGGTTTCGATAAGCTAGATATCATTTCCGCTATTGCTAATCCTGCTTCAACATCACCGCCCACTGTATTTAAGAGTATCAAAAGGCCTTTTATTTGAGGATTTTCTTCGATAGCTACCAACTGTGGAATTATATGTTCGTATTTTGTTGTTTTATTTTGGGGTGGCAAAATAAGGTGCCCTTCAATTTGACCAATTATTGTAAGACAATGTATGCTACTTTCGAAGTTTGGTAAATTTGTTTGTCCAAAACTCTGTATGTTCTGTTGTACTGCTGTATTCGTTTGTGGAGGCAAGTCATCATTTTTAAATGTATCCATTTTATCACGCTCCTATAAATTTAGTATAAAAAAATTAGCGCATATTATGCGCTAATTGTAATTTTCTAGCTTAAATTCATCGTGCAAAACTTT
Organism: Thermoanaerobacterium sp. CMT5567-10; assembly: GCF_030534315.2. NCBI lineage: Bacteria > Bacillati > Bacillota > Clostridia > Thermoanaerobacterales > Thermoanaerobacteraceae > Thermoanaerobacterium > Thermoanaerobacterium sp. CMT5567-10. The sequence continues at coordinate 122,883 of NZ_CP130558.2, read as the reverse complement.
AACAGCTTTATCTGCTTTATCTTGACTTACAAGGCACGATATAGTGTTATGAGAGTCAGACGTTTGATAAATTTCAATACCATTTTCAGATAATGATTTTATTATTCTTGCCATGACACCTGGCACACCACGTATTCTGTTGCCAATTATTGAAACTTTACTGCAATTTTTTCTTTTTTCGTATTTTATTTGATTTTCATTTAATAACTGTTCTAATTTTGTTAAATCAAACTCAGAAATAGTAAATATTTTTTTGTCAGGAAAGACATTTATTAAGTCAATGCTGATTTTTGCTTCTGCAATCTTCCCAAATATATCTTTATCATCTTTATCTAAATCCATAATAATTTGAACTCTGTTATTCATATTTGCTATTCCTGTAACAAGATTATCAGATTCATAAATATTATTATAAACATTGTTATATTGAGTAATTATGGTTCCAGGGCTATCACTCATTGTATTTTTTATTATTAACGGTATATTGCCTCTCATTGCGATTTCTACTGCGCGTGGATGTATAACTTTAGCGCCTTGTTCTGCTAGTTGAAAAACTTCATTATAGCTTATTCGCTTTAGTATATGTGCATTAGATACGATTCTAGGATCTGCAGTCATAATGCCATCTACATCTGTATAAATTTCAACAGCATATGCCTTCAATGCTTCCCCCAGCAGTGCAGCAGTCGTATCGCTGCCACCTCTACCTAATGTTGTCACATCACCATCTACTGTTATTCCTTGAAAACCGGCCACAACAGGAATTATATTTTGATTTAAAGCATCAAGAATGTACTGCGGCTCTACTCTAATTATTTCTGCATCTCCGAAATTATTATCTGTAATGATTCCTGCTTGTCCTCCAGTAAAAACTTTTGATTTATAGCCTTTGCTCATTAATGTATTGGCAAAAATTACACTTGAAATGATTTCACCACAGGACATTAATATGTCAAGTTCTCTTTTTGGCATATCCTTATATATGGATTTTGCAAAGTTAATCAATGTATCAGTTGCATAAGGATCTCCACTTCTTCCGATAGCTGATACTACGACAACAGGCATAAATCCTTGTTCAATAGCATCTCCTACTTTTGAAACTGCCATATTTCTTCTTTCAGCTGTTGATACTGATGTGCCTCCAAATTTTTGAACTAAGATGTTCGTATTAACCACCCTTTCATTATATGTCATGCCAAATAAAAAATCATTTTAATAATATTATACTTTATTGTGTTAATAAAGAAAAGTACATTTTCGTTTATTAACAATCATGAAAATTTTCTCATCTTATCGAGTTCAACTTCGACAATTATCATATCGTTGCCTATTTTTTTAATGTATTCCCAAGGTATTTCTACGTAATTAGGCTTGCTTCTGAAAAGAGAGCCTTTTGATTCGTATACAATAATTGAATTTATTTCCCCTGTATTTTCATCTATTATAAGATCTGAATCTTCTATCAAGCCAAGTCTTTTGCCGTCATTTAAATTGACGATTTCTTTATTACCAAATTCACTTAACCGCATTTTACCCTCCCCCTTAAAATTATAGACCTGTATGACCAAAACCATTTTCACCTCTTTTAGTATCATCCAATTCGGATACTTCTAGTATCTCGGGTGTTTCTACTTTGTTTATAATCATTTGTGCAATTCTAAGACCTCTTTTGACGATAAAGTCTGATTTTCCTAAATTAATGATTATTAATTTAATTTCACCTCTATAATCGGAATCAATGGTGCCTGGTGAGTTTAACATTGTTATACCATTTTTTAGCGCAAGTCCACTTCTTGGACGAATTTGTGCCTCATATCCTTCGGGTAATTGTATCATTATACCTGTTTCAATCAATTTAATTTCGCCTGGTTTTATTATTACATCTTCTTTAACTTTTGCATACAGGTCCATGCCTGCAGCACCACTGCTCATGTATTTTGGCAGAGGCAAATCTAGAGCATCATTGGTTTTTTTTATTTTAAGTACTATTTTGTTGTTCAATTTAACCATCCTATCTGTTTTTTATTTACATTTCCTACTACAGAAATTCCTAACTGATCTATATTAAATATTTTTTTTGCAAGATTATTTACATCTTCATATTCAATAGACTTTATTTTATTTATTATATCATCAACAGTGTAAATTTTCCTCAGAAAAAGAAGTGACTTTCCCATTACAGACATTCTGCTGCTGATGCTATCCATATCCATTAAAATACTTATTTTTAGTTGTTCTTTAAATTTGTCGATTTCATCTTCTGAAAAACCATTTTCTTTTACGCTGTATATTTCATCACTAATTATTTCATATACTGTCTTTAAATTTTCGATTGATGTACTAGCGAATATTGTAAATGCTCCAGTATCAATATATGTAGAAGGATATGAATATATTGAATATACAAGCCCTTTTTCTTCGCGAATTTTTTGAAATAGTCTAGAGCTCATACCACCTCCAAATGCATTGCTAATAATAGATAAAGAATATATATTTTCAAATGAATATTTTATACTAGGCATACTTATACATATATTTATCTGCTCATATTCTTTGCTTTTTAATATAATTCCTTTGTTCCAGTTAGGTTTCTCTAAAAATATCTCTGTCTTTGAAGAAATTACTTCTGCTGTTTTTTCGGCAATAGAATCAAATATTGAATCATCAAAATTTCCAGCAATAGAAATGACAATATTTTCTTTTATATAATTGTTTTTATAATATTTTATTAACATGTCTTTATCAAAAGATTTTACAGTATCTTCTGTTCCAAGAACCGGATATGATAATGAATTGCCATTCCAAACAAGGCTTGACAGCATATCATATGCAAGATCTTCTGGAGAATCATTATTCATATTTATTTCTTCGATAACTACTTTCTTTTCCTTTTCTATATCGTCATCTTTGAAAAAAGGATTAAATACCATGTCAAAAAGTACATCAATTGCTTTTTCTACGTATGACTTATATACTTTTACATAAAAGCAAGTACTTTCTTTTCCTGTAAATCCGTTTAGCTGTCCTCCAATGTTATCAATTTCTTCTGCTATGTCTTTAGCACTTCTTCTTTTTGAGCCTTTAAACACCATGTGCTCGATAAAATGAGATATACCATTTTGTTCTTTTTTTTCATGCCGTGAACCTACTTTCAGCCATATTCCTATATAGACTGAACTTACGTATGGCATTCTATAAGCTACTACGTCTATATCATTAATCTTCTTTTGTATGTACATTTACTACCTCCTCGATTAGATTATTTTAAAATATTTGAAACGTTAGTAATTACATAACCTTTCTCCTTTAAATCATTTATAATAGTAGGTAACGCTTCTACCGTTCCTTTCGTGGGATGCATTAATACTATTGCTCCATTATGTGCTTTTTTTACAACTCTGTCGATAATATTGTTAACTCCTGGGTTACTCCAATCAATGGTATCAAGACTCCAAAGAATAACTTTATATCCCAAATTTTCGGCGGTTTTTACAACGTCATCGTTAAAATCGCCGTATGGTGGAGCAAAAAGATTGGGTTTAACACCAGTTATTTTTTTAAGCACATCTCCAGCCCTTGTAATATCTTCTGCATATTTTTCCTTGCTCCACTGCGTATATTTAACATGGGTATATCCATGACTTGCAATTTCGTGGCCTTCTTTTGAAATCTGTTTAACTATTTCTGGATTCTTTTCTACCCATTGCCCTTCAAAGAAAAAAGTTATTTTTATATTATTTTCTTTAAAAATTTCTAACATTTTCGGAATATATTCATTTCCCCATGCTACGTTACACGCAAAAGCTATCTTTTTTTCGTTGGCATCTCCTCTATATATAGGATCATTTGTGTTAAATGTAGCTATAGAATGATTTATTAATATGCCTAGTAAAATTATTGCAATAATTATTACTAAAATCAATAAAATAGATTTTTTAGGGTATTTTATATAATATATTTTCAATGCTAACACCACCTTATCTATTTTCTTACTAAATTTTATTAGATGGTGTTAACATATATTACATTTTTATTAAATAAAAAACATAAACCATAAGTGGTTTATGCATTTTACACTTCCTTGTCATTTTTAGATTCGTCTGGCAAAGCATCTTTCCTTGATAAATTTATTCGTCCTTGTTTATCAATCTCAGTTACTTTTACTAAAATTTCATCTCCTATGTTTACAACATCTTCAACTTTATTTACATGTTTTTTATCTAGTTTTGAAATATGCACTAATCCTTCTTTACCGGGTGCAATCTCGACAAATGCACCAAATGAAGCAATTCTAGTAACCTTTCCTAAATATATTGCACCAACTTCTACATTTTTTGTTATTGCTTCAATGATCATTTTGGCTTTTTCGCCAGCTTTTAAGTCAGTTGATGATATAAACACTCGTCCATCATCTTCTATGTCTATTTTAACACCCGTATCTGCAATTATTTTATTTATTGTTTTACCACCGGCTCCAATTATATCTCTTATTTTTTCAGGGTCTACATTTAAGCTAATTATTCTTGGAGCATAAGGAGATAATTCTTTTCTAGGTTCTTTTATTGTTTCTAACATTTTATTCAAAATAAAAAGTCTACCTTTTCGTGCTTTTTCTAGTGCTGCTGATAGAATGTTGCGATCAATACCAGCAATTTTTATATCCATTTGAATTGCTGTTATTCCTTTTTCGGTACCAGCCACTTTAAAATCCATGTCACCAAGAAAATCTTCTATTCCTTGTATGTCTGTCAGAATCGATACAGTTTCACCCTCTTTAATAAGTCCCATAGCAACACCTGCAACAGGTGCTTTAATCGGGACACCAGCATCCATAAGTGCCAACGTACTTCCGCATACACTTGCTTGAGAAGTAGAGCCGTTTGAACTTAGCACCTCCGATACTAATCTTATTGTATATGGAAACTCTTCTTCGGATGGTATCATAGGCTCCAGTGCTCTTTCTGCTAACGCACCATGTCCAATTTCTCTTCTTCCGGGCCCTCTTAATGGTCTTGTTTCACCAACACTATAAGGAGGAAAATTATAATGATGCATATATCGCTTGGATTCTTCATCACCTAAGCCATCTAATATTTGTATATCTCCAAGCGGTCCTAATGTTGCGACTGTCATCACCTGTGTTTGTCCACGAGTAAAGACTGCTGAACCATGTGTCCTAGGCAAAACTCCCACATCGCAAGTTATAGGCCTTATATCATCAAGTCCTCTTCCATCTACTCTTATTTTTTCTTCAGTGATCATTTTTCGCATTTGTTCTTTTGTGATTGTGTATAGGACCTCATCGATATCAGCAAGGTTGTCTGGATACTCATCTTTAAAATGCTCTAGTACTTCTTCTTCTACTTTGTCTATGTTATCATTTCTTTCCTTTTTTTCCTCTGTCCTAAGTGCATTATATATTTTTTCTGTTGCAAATTCTCTTACAAGATGTTCTAAATTACTGTCTATTTCATGTATAGTTACCTCCGCTTTAGGAAGTCCTACTTCTTTTACAATACCTTCTATAAACTCTACTATTTTCTTTATGTACTCATGAGCGTACATAATTGCATCTAACATTACTTCCTCAGGAACTTCATTAGCACCTGCTTCAACCATCATAATAGCGTCTTTTGTACCAGAAACAGTCAAATGAAGATCGCTTTTTTCCCTTGTAGCCAAATCAGGATTAATTATAAATTTTCCGTCAACTAGTGCTACTGACACTGAACCCGTAGGGCCATTAAACGGAATGTCTGATATAGATAATGCAACCGACGACCCTATCATAGCAACAATTTCTGGCTGTACATCAGGATCAACAGATAAAACAGTAGCAATAACTTGTACATCATTTCTATAACCATGAGGAAACAATGGCCTTATAGGTCTGTCTATTAGTCTTGATGTTAAAATAGCTTTTTCTGTAGGTTTACCTTCTCGTTTAATAAAACCTCCTGGTATTTTACCTACAGAATACAGCCTCTCTTCATAATCAACACTTAACGGGAAAAAATCAATGCCTTCCCTTGGCTCTTTTGAAGCGCAAGCCGTCACTAATACCACAGTATCACCATATCTGACAAGTGCACTACCATTAGCTAGTTGTGCCAGTTTTCCAGTTTGGACTATTAATTTTTTCCCAGCAAGATCAAGTTCGAAATTTCTTTCCATATTATCCTCCTTTCATCCTTAATATATTTTTTCATAAACAAAAGCTTTAATACAGAAAAAAGAGCGAGGTTACCCGCTCTATTTTCTTAAATCTAACTTTTCAACGATGGCACGGTACCTGTCCATATCCTTCTTCATTAGATAATTTAATAATCCTCTTCTTTGACCAACCATCTTAAGCAAGCCACGTCTTGAATGATGATCTTTTTTATGAACCTTTAAATGTTCATTCAAAGAATTAATTCTCTCAGTAAGTAATGCAATCTGAACTTCTGGAGAACCAGTATCTTTCTCATGAATTCTGTTTTGTGCAATAATTTCATTTTTTCTTTCTTTGTCTAACATGATTTCACCTCCGCTTTTAAATTCGCCAAATAGCATTGATAACGCCGGTGAACGTATATCAAAGCTATGGTAATTACGGATATAATTTTATCATAAAAATTTAATTATGTAAAATATATTTATGAGATTTTGCAAATACATAATCTTTTTTCATCTGTTCTATGAGTTCTTCTTCACTATTAAATTTTATTTCATCCCGTATGCGCTTAATAAATTCAACTTCTATAAACATACCATAAATATTTTCATTAAAATCTACTATGTATGTTTCTACAGACAAGTTATTGACATTAAAAGTAGGATTAATACCAACGTTCGTTATACCTAAAAAATATTTATTAAGTATTTTTACTCTTGTTAGATATACACCATTTAAAGGAATGATATAATCTCTATCAATACTTATATTTGCAGTTGGAAATCCTAGCTTTCTCCCTACTTTTCTCCCGCTAATGACATAACCTTCTAAGCTGAAATATCTTCCAAGACACTTGTTGGCTTCTTCAATTTTACCTTCTTGAATCAAAGAGCGTATATAACTGCTGCTAATTATGATTTCATTCAACTTTACAGGTTCAATGACTTCAACTATGTAATTATAAATTTTAGAAAAACTCTTAAGCAATTGAATATCACCACTGGCTTTATAACCAAATCTATAATTTTCCCCTACTATAGCAATTTTCATATTTAATTTGTCGATGAGAATATCCTTAATAAAATTTTCAGGCGGTAGTAATGAAAAATCTTTATTAAAGTCAAAAATTATGACATAATCGAGCATAAACTTAGAGAATTCCTCTAATTTTTTTCTATTAGTTATTAAAAGTTTAGGGAAATTTTTTTTACGTATCGTCTTCATTGTATGCTGTCTGAACGTAAAAACAGAGCTTGACATATTGTTAATCTTAGATAATTCAATGGCTTTTTTTATTAATTCTTGATGTCCAAGATGAATTCCATCAAAATTTCCAAGAGCGATCACCTTTTTATCATTATACTTTTTTATGTTATATTCATCGAGTATTACCAATTAGTCATCAGCTCCAAATAATAATCTTTCAACATATATCTTAGAACTACCTACTTTGCCAATACCAATAAACAAATTATCTGGATTATACAGTTTAACAAAATTAGAATGCACGTCTAAATAATTGTTTTCTATCGGGTTTCCATGTATTATTTTTTTGTAGTCAAGATTATTAAGGTGAATATCTGGAAATGGCAAAATATTACTCATTTCAATCATTTTGTATTTATCAGTCTTAATATCTTCTAATGTATATGAATTTTCTAGAGAAAATGGCCCAACATTTATTCTAACCAGCATAGACATATATCCTGCGATATTAAGTTTATCACAAACATCTCTTACAAGAGCTCTTATATATGTGCCTTTTGAGCACTTTACATCAAACATTATTCTGTATGGTATATCATATGATACAAGCTTTATATCATATATGGTTATTGGCGAAGCTTTAATTTCAATATTTTTGCCTTCTCTCGCATATTCATAAAGTTTTTTTCCATTGATTTTTTTTGCAGAATAAATAGGTGGTACCTGTAAAATATCACCTTTAAATTTCGTTAGAACCTCTTGTATTCTATCAATGGTAAAAATTTTTACAGGTGTTACTTCTGTTATGTTTCCAAACTTGTCAATACTGTCTGTTGAAAATCCAAAAGTTATCTCTGCCCTGTAAGTCTTGCTTTGTGATACTACATACTGGGATAATTTAGTCGCTTTTCCAATACATATAGGCAAGACGCCAGCTGCTCCTGGGTCAAGTGTCCCAAGATGTCCTATCTTTTTTATATTAAATTTTTTCCTCAAAAAAGATACAACATCATGCGACGTCATACCAGGTGGTTTTAATACATTTAAAAATCCATCCATATAATATCACTCATTTAGCTCATTTTTTATTAATTCTAAGACTTTATTTTTTACTTCATTTATACTGCTATTTTTTAAAAATCCCGATGCTCTAACGTGTCCACCACCGTTAAATTCTTTAGCAACTTTATTTACATCTACATAACTTTTTGACCTTAAACTTCCCTTTACCAAACCATCTTTCTCTACTAACATAACCGCAACTTCTACACCATCTATATCTCTTCCGAAATTGATGATATTTTCAACATCTGAGATATTTGTTCCCGTTTCTATAAAATCTTCTTTTTTTAATTCCATATATGCGACTTTTTTGTTAAAATAAAGTTCCAATTTATCTATAGCTTTGCTTATTAATTTTAGTTTGCTGTATTTTATGTTGTGAAAAATTATATCAGAAATTTTGCTTACAGAAACCCCGTTATTTATTAAATCACCAGCAACTTCATGAGTAAATGATGTTGTTGAACTATACATAAAATTTCCTGTGTCTGTAACAACGCCTACATATAAACTTTCTGCTATTTCTTGATCTAAATCAATACCTAGTATTTTTATTAACTGATAAACAATCTCTGCTGATGAAGCTGCATTTGTATCGACATAATTCATATTAGCGTACAAAGTATTTGACACATGATGATCTATATTTATTGATTTAGGAACTACTTTTAATAATTCTCTTCCACTTCCCATTCTCTCAGCATCTGCACAATCTACTGCTATTAGTAAGTCTGCCTTTTTATTGATGGGTCTTGTGATTTTATCTGTATACGGTATGAACTTATAAATATCAGGTACAACATCATCGATGAATATAGATATATCCTTATTCAATTTCTTCATTGCTTTATATAAGGCAGTAATACATCCAATGCCATCGCCATCTGGTGATACATGTGTTACGGCAACTATTTCTTTCGCTTCATTTATGGAATCTAATATGTCATTTAAAATCATTTGTCTTCACTCTCTTGTTTATTTAAGTCTTTCAATATCTTTGAAATGTGTGCGCCATATTCTATCGAGTTATCTATTTCAAATATCAATTCAGGAATATATTTTAATTTAATTCTTTTGCCGAGTTCATGCCTTATAAAACCTGTTGCGTTCTTTAACCCTTCTAAAGTACTTTTTTTCTCATCATCATTGCCGTAAACGCTAATATAAACTTTTGCATATCTTAAATCTTTTGTAACTTCAATATCCGTTATACTTGTCATATTACTGATTCTAGGGTCTTTTATTTCTTCAAAGATCATTTTACTTACTTCTTTTTTTATTTCCTCCGATAATCGTCCACTTCTGTACTGCATTTTTATTCATCCTTTCAGCGGGGTATTTCTTCCATCTGATATGCTTCAAGCACATCACCTTCTTTAATATCATTAAATCTTTCTATGCCAATTCCACATTCAAATCCAGACTGTACTTCTTTTACATCGTCTTTAAACCTCTTCAGAGAAGATATCTTTCCTTCGAAAATCACTATGCCATCTCTTACAACTCTTATATTTGCATTTCGAATTATTTTTCCCTCTATAACGTAACATCCTGCCACATTTCCTACATTAGGAACTCTAAATACAGCTCTAACTTCAGCTTTGCCTAACTCTTTCTCCCTGAATTCTGGCTCTAGCATACCTTTCATTGCTGCTTTTAAATCATCTATAGCGTCATAAATTATTCTATAGAGCCTTATATCGACTTTTTCTTTTTCAGCCAGAGATTTAGCTTTACTGTCAGGTCTTACATTGAAACCTATTATTATAGCATTAGAAGCAGAAGCAAACATAACATCTGTTTCAGTAATAGCTCCTACTGCTCCATGAATAACTCTAAGTCTTACATCATCATTGCTTAATTGCTCAATAGAATTTTTTAAGGCCTCCACAGAACCCTGAACATCAGCTTTTAGAATAATATTAAGTTCTTTGACATTACCCTCTTTTATTTGATTAAACAATTCATCAAGTGATATTTTTTGCTTTTGCATTATTTCTTCTTCTCTGTACTTTTCTTTGCGTTTTTCTGCAATTGACCGAGCTTTTTTCTCATCATCCAATACTACTAGTATGTCACCTGCTTTTGGAACATCTGATAAACCCAAAACCTCAACAGGAATTGACGGTGTTGCTTTTTTTACTTTTCTCCCTTTATCATCAAACATGGCTCTTACTTTGCCATAAGCTGTTCCAGCGATTATTACATCTCCTGTCTTAAGGGTTCCTTTTTGGACTAAAACTGTAGCAATAGGACCTCTATTTTTATCAAGTTGTGCTTCTATTATAGTCCCTCTAGCTGGCCTATTTGGATTAGCTTTTAACTCTAACATTTCCGCTTCTAATAATATCATTTCCAATAAATCGTCAAGTCCTATATTTTTCTGTGCTGAAACATTGACACAGATTGTATTGCCACCCCAATCTTCAGGTACTAAGCCATGTTCAACTAATTCTTGTTTTACTCTGTCTGGATTTGCATTCGGTTTGTCTATTTTGTTTATTGCAACAATTATAGGAACATTAGCAGCTTTTGCATGATTGATTGCTTCTATCGTTTGAGGCATTACACCATCATCTGCAGCAACAACTAGCACTGCAATATCTGTAACACTAGCGCCTCTTGCTCTCATTGCTGTAAATGCTTCATGTCCAGGTGTATCTAAAAACACAACTTTTTTTCCATTTATTTCTACTACAGATGCACCAATATGCTGCGTTATTCCACCTGCCTCACGCTGAGTAACATTTGTTTTCCTGATCGCATCCAATAAAGAGGTTTTTCCATGATCTACATGTCCCATAACTGTTATAACAGGTGGTCTAGGAAGTAGATCTTTTTCATCGTCTTCTTTATCTATAATCTCAAGATTATCTTCGTTATCTTCTTTTTTTTCTAGTAAAAAGCCATATTCTTCAGCAATTTGTGATGCATTTTCGTAATCTATTTGTTGATTTATTGTCACCATTATTCCTCTTGATATTAATTTTTTAATGATGTCTGATGGGTTTATTTTCATTTTTTCAGATAGCTCTTTAACAGTAATAAAGGCAGGTATTGATATTATCTTAACCGTATCATTCTGCTGTACATTCATGTTACTTTCTTTAGCTTTTTTGCTATCAGATTTCTTCTGTTTCTTTGTAGATTTTTTTGAAGGTTTTTCATTGATTTCTTCATATTCATCTAATAAATCATCTGTTTCTGTTTCTTCCTTTTCGGTTAACAAATCTATTACTAAACTTACTTCATCGTCTTCTAAAGTACTCATATGGTTTTTTACATTAATGTCTAAGTCATTAAGCTTTGATATCAATTCTTTACTAGTTAATTTTAATTCTTTCGCTAATTCATAAACTCTAGTTTTTGACATTTTATTCACCTCCATTAGTTAGAACCTCCTCTGCTTCAATTATTAATTTGTTGGATAGATTAACATCTGTAATGCCAATTACTGCTGTATCACCTTTCCCTATACTTTTCCCTATATCTTCTTTATTTCCTACTATTAAATAGGGAATATTCTTGCTATTACATAAATTTATAAATTTTTTCTTTGTGTTATCGGAAGCATCTGCAGATATTACAACTAAACAAACCTTTAAATTGACAACACCTTTTTCAACTCCAAAACTTCCAGCTAATAACTTGCCAGCCTTTCTGCACAATCCCAACATTGAATAAAATTTATTCATTTGAAACCTCTTTTCTCATTTGCTCAATAATATCTTCAGTCAGCGAAGTTTCTAATGCTCTTTCTATTTTTTTTGACTTTAAAGCCTTTTCAAGACAATCAATGTTTTTACATATATAGCAACCTCTTCCTGACATCTTTCCTGTAAGATCAACTTGGATATCATTGCTATGAGCTTTTTTGACTATTCTCAATAGTTCTTTTTTTGGTTTCATCTCTTGACAACCAAGGCACATTCGCATAGGAATTTTTTTTGCCTTCATATTCACCACCCCGACATTAAGATTTGGACGCAGATTCACTTGTTATATCAATTTTCCATCCTGTTAATTTAGCAGCCAGTCTTACATTCTGTCCCTCTTTGCCAATCGCAAGAGAAAGCTGATAATCGGGAACAACAACTCTGGCTATTTTTTCTTTTTCATCAATATCTATACTTAAAACTTTTGCCGGACTCAAAGCATTAGTCACAAATTCTTGTGGTTTTGAGCTCCACTTTACAATATCTATTTTTTCACCTTTCAACTCATTTACAACCGCTTGTACCCTAGCACCTTTATATCCAACACAAGAACCCACTGGATCTACATTCTCATCTTTCGTGTATACAGCCATTTTGGTTCTTGAACCTGGTTCTCTTGATATACTGCGTATTTCCACAATTCCTTGCTGTAATTCTGGCACTTCCATTTCAAAAAGTCTTTTTACAAGGCCAGGATGTGAACGAGAAATCAGTATTTGTGGCCCTTTTGTTGTCTTTTTTACTTCGACTATATAAACTTTTATTCTGTCTCCATGATTATAAGTCTCATTTGGTATCTGTTCATTCGGTGTCAATGTCGCTTCGGCTTTCCCTAAATCCACCAGTACGTTTTTTCTTTCAATTCTTTCTACTATTCCAGTTACAATCTCTGATTCTTTACTCAAGAAATCTTCATATACTATGCCACGTTCTGCTTCTCTTATTCTCTGAACAACAACTTGTTTCGCATTTTGAGCTGCTATTCTGCCAAAAGATTTTGGTGTAACTTCGATATCAACGACATCACCAACTTGATATTTTTTACTTAACTTTTGAGCATCTTCTAAACTTATTTCGAGTAAATCATTATAAACATTCTCAACAACAGTTTTTTGTGCATAAACTTTAACATCGCCAGTTTCTCTGTCCATTTTTACTTTTACATTCTGAGCAGTTCCATAATTTTTTTTATATGCTGAAACTAAAGCAGCTTCGATTGCTTCAAACATCGTGTCTTTAGGGATACCTTTATCTTTACAAATTTGATCAAGTGCCTCAATAAATTCACTATTCATTAATCTCCCTCCTTCAATTCAAAATTTAATTACAGGCTTAACTAAACTTATATCTTTAATATCAAACTCTCTTCTTTCACCATTATCTGTTATTACTACTTTGTCATTAATTAATCCCACAAGCTCCCCTTCATACTTTTTCTTTTTATCTATTGGCTGATATAATGAAACTTCAACTAAACTGCCTTTAAATTTATCAAAATCTCTCTGGGTCTTTAATGGTCTATCTATACCAGGTGATGATACTTCAAGTATGTAGCTATTTTCTATTGGATCCACTTCATCAAGCTTTTCACTAAGATACTCACTAATTATTTGACAGTCGTCTAAACTAACTCCCCCATCCTTATCTATATAAACTCTTAAATACCAATTGTTACCTTCCTTTTTGTATTCAACATCAACCAATTCAAAATTGTTTTTCTCTATAGCAGGAGCAACAAGATTTCTTGTCAGCTCTTCAATTTTCGACAATCTAATTACCTCCTTATCTTATATCCTTAATTAATTTTGTGTAAAAAATACAATTATATAATACGAAAGAGTGGGAAATCCCACTCTTAAGTTTAATTTCTATTTTGCCATAACAATTATAACATACACAAATAACCAATGCAACATTAAAATAAACTTAATTGATTTGACTCAGGAATATCTTGCAAACATCCGTGCTGTTTTAAAATCTCTATTACCGTCTTGCTGATTCTGGTTCTGTTTCTTAAATCTTCTATAGACAGGAATTTACCATTTTTTCTTTCTTCTGCTATTATTTTTGCAGCCTGTTTCCCAATTCCCTCTAAAGAATTCAATGGAGGTAATATACCATCTTTAGTAATAAGAAATTTAATTGCATCAGATTTATACAAATCTACATCAGTAAATTTTAGACCTCTTAAATACATTTCTAATCCAACTTCTAGTATTGTCAATAGTCCTTTTTCTTTAGCTGTAGCATTATTACCTTTTGATTCAATCAATCTTATGTTCTCTTTTATCTTTTCTATAGAATTCATTATGTCTATGTTAAACTCATCCGCTCTGACAGTAAAATATGTTGCATAAAACGCCTCTGGATAATGTACTTTAAAATAAGCAATTCTAAACGCCATAATTACATATGCAACAGCATGTGCTTTAGGAAACATATATTTAATTTTTTTACAAGATTGAATAAACCAATCTGGAACATCATGTTTTTTCATCTCTTCAATTTCTTCATCTTTTATGCCTTTTCCTTTTCGAACGCTTTCCATTATTTTAAATGACAATTTTTTATCCATTCCTTTGCTGATAAGAAACAACATTATGTCATCTCTCGTAGAGATTACTTCTTTAAGGGTTGCCTTACCTTCTTTTATAATGTCCTGTGCATTATTTAGCCATACGTCAGTGCCATGTGAAAGACCACTAATTCTGACAAGCTCAGCAAATGTTGTAGGTTTAGTATCTACAAGCATTTGCCTTACAAATCTGGTACCAAATTCAGGCAGACCCAAAGTGCCAACTGTGCAATTTATATCTTCTGGCTTAATATTAAGCGCGTCAACACTTGTAAATAAACTCATCGTTTCTTTATCATCTAATGGTATTTCTCTTGCATTAACGCCTGTCAAGTCCTCCAACATTCTAATTACCGTCGGATCATCATGACCTAATATGTCGAGTTTTAACAATCTTCCGCTTATAGAATGATAATCAAAATGGGTTGTTATTATATCAGAATCTTGTGCATCCGCAGGATGCTGTATTGGTGTAAAATCATAAATATCCCTGTCTTTAGGTACTACCATGACACCTCCAGGATGTTGGCCGGTTGTTCTTTTTGCACCAGTGCAACCCATAACTAATCTTTTAATCTCTGCATTGTGAACTAATAAGTTTTTTTCTTCAAAATACTTTTTTACAAATCCGTAAGCAGTTTTATCGGCTAATGTACCAATAGTACCTGCTCTAAATACGTGTCCTGTGCCAAAGATTTCTTCGGTATATTTATGAGCTATTGGTTGATAATCACCAGAAAAATTGAGATCTATATCAGGTTCCTTATCACCTTCAAAACCGAGAAATACTTCAAATGGTATATCATGGCCATCCTTTTTCATCTTTGTACCACAATTTGGACAATTTTTATCAGGCATGTCCACACCGGAACCATAGCTTCCATCTAAAATGAATTCGGAATATTTACATTTAGGGCATATGTAATGCGGTGGCAATGGGTTAACTTCGGTTATTCCACTCATAGTTGCCACAAATGACGAACCAACAGAGCCCCTCGAACCAACTAAGTAACCATCATTTAAAGATTTTGTAACTAATTTTTGTGCAATAATATACATCACAGCATAGCCATTATTTATGATAGAGTTTAATTCCTTGTCTAACCTCTTTTCCACTATTTCTGGCAACTTTTCACCATATATTTCATGTGCTTTATTAAGTGTCAGCTTTCTTAATTCTTCTTCTGCACCTTCTATTGACGGAGGAAAAGTACCATCAGGAATTGGTTTAACATCTTCTATCAATTCTACTATTTTATTAGGATTGTCAATAACTATTTCTTTAGCAATTTTTTCATCAAAGTAGTTAAACTCGCTTAACATTTCTTCTGTTGTTCTAAAATACAATGGAGGTTGTCTATCAGCATCTTTAAACCCTTTTCCGTACATAAGTATTTTTCTATACACGTTATCCCATGGTTCTAAAAAATGGACATCACATGTTGCAACAACAGGCTTTTTAAAGCGCTTTCCAAGTTCATAAATGCGTTTATTTATTTTTATCAGTTCTTCTTTGTTTTTTACTTCACCTTTATCGATTAAAAATTCATTATTGCCTAGAGGTTGTATCTCAAGATAATCGTAATACCTAATTATTTCTTGCAATTTGTCGTCATCAAAATTTGATATCAATCCTCTAAAAACTTCCCCTTGTTCACAAGCAGAACCAATTAACAATCCTTCTCTCATTTGTGTCAACAGACTTTTGGGAATTCTTGGATTCCTGTGGAAATAGTCTAAATTAGATTTTGATACTAATTCATATAAATTTCTTAATCCTTTCTGATTTTTTACAAGTATTATTACGTGATATGTAGGCATTTTTTTAATGTCAACTTTATTCTTTAAATAACTATTTATTTCATTTACTTTATATACTCCATTTTCCTTTAGTTTAGCAATACTTTTAAGAAAAATTTCAGCAGTTGCTCTAGCATCATCTACAGCTCTATGATGATTTTCAAGTGAAACTCCAAGATACTGTGCTACTGTGTCAAGTTTGTAATTTTTTAAATTTTCATACATATGTCTGCTTAATTCTAAAGTATCTAAAACAGGATTGTCTACTTCAATTCCAATATTTTTAGCTTTTGTTTTTATAAACGTCACATCAAAATTTGCATTATGAGCAACGAGAGTGGAACCTTTTATAAATTCTAAAAATTTAGGTAAAACTTCTTTGATTGGTGGATATCCATCAACCATATCATCAGTTATTCCAGTTAATTTTGTTATAAATCTTGATATATGAATTTGAGGATTTACAAAAGTTTCAAAAGTATCTACTATTTGGCAATTCTTTATCTTAACAGCACCAATCTCGATAATATTATCATTGATACTTGATAAACCAGTTGTTTCAATATCAAATACAACAAAGCTGTCATCAATAGTTCCAGATACATTTCCACTGACGATTGGAACACCATCATTGACAAGATAGCCCTCTAAACCGTAGATGACTTTGACACCATATTTTTTGGCAGCACTCTGAGCTTCAGGATAAGCTTGTAATACTGCATGATCCGTTATCGCTATAGCCTTGTGCCCCCATTCAGATGCTCTTCTAATCAAAGACTCAGCAGAACTTACACCGTCCATACTGCTCATTTGCGTGTGTACATGCAATTCTACTCTTTTTTCTGGTGAGTTGTCCATTCTCATTATTTTTTCAGCAATTTCAATATCCTTTGCATTTATAATTAAATCTCTTTCGTATTTGTCGTATATGACAGTTCCACGTACCCTAACACAGCTTCCTACACTTAATCTGTCTTTAGTTGCATTATACTTTTCATCACTTAAAAATGCTTTAACTGAAAATGATGACGTGTTATCTGTTATATCAAATCTCATCAAATATTTAGACTTAATTTCGCGATATTCTAATGCAAATATTTCTCCTTGTATTGTTACATCTTCGCCTTCTTGAGATATTTCAGATATTTTTATTGCTTCTGAATTTATCTCTTTGCCAAGTAATACTTTTTTTTCATCATTATTGACATTGCTTGCATCCTCGTGCAAATCTTCAGTTGGAGATGTAATTATATTATTTACAATCATTTCTTCATCTTTTTGTATTTTTTTATTAACCTTACTATTTAATGACTCATCAAAATCCAAAATAAGTTCAACATTTAATCCATAATATTTTTTTATCATTTCACAAATATATATATTGACTTTATTTTTCTTTAAAAAATTATAAGCCACTTCATTTGATGCTTTTATTAAGATCTGTTGATTATTTTTTATACAGATATCGCAAGACTTCATAAAACTCAATGTTCCAGGGTATTTTTCACTTGCCTTTTTTACAATATCCTCCCAATGATCACTCATAATCGAAGAAATATTATTGACATCTGAACCTTTAAATTTAAATTCTATATTTTGTAACTGAGGAATTTTTGATTTAATAGTGGATTTTAAATTTTCTAATTTCGTTATTTCTTTTTCTAAATTAAAAGGTAAATATAATATAAGCTTTTTTTCTTTCAAGGAAAGGCTTATTTTACTTACTTCTATATCGTTTATACCGAGATCTTCTTTTAAAAAAGAAGGCAGCATTTAAATGCACTCCTTACATCCATACCTTTAAAATATCTTTGTACATCCTTAATCTAGCTTTAAAACCTTTAATGAAACCTAGTTTTTCTTCTTTCATAATATGTGTCATATTTTCTAGCTGTACATGCCTTACTCTTAAATGTTTTTCTTTTGCATATTTTGTCAATGCAACTTCTATTCCATACTTTAAAATATCTATATCTTTGTCATTTATAAACTCTATAAATAAATCCTTTTTTAAAGCTCTTTGTCCAGACAAAAAAGGCGCTATTTTTTGTGCTAAATCTGTTCTTTTTCTTCCAGATGAAAATATGCCAACCGTCATGTCACAATTGTTTTCTAAAACAGGTTCCACTAATTTATTAAAGTGCTCTGGAGTAAAACCTATAAGATCCGCATCAAGCAAAACCAAGAAATCCCCACTAGCAGCTTGGATCCCTCTTTTTATCGCAGCACCTTTGCCTAAATTTGTCCTTAAATTTATAAGTTTAACTTCGAAAAGAGAAACTACTTTTTCAGTGTCGTCTGTTGAACCATCATTTACCACAATTATTTCATCTATAATATTGATTTTTTTAAGTACGTTTAAGACATTTTTTATATTTTTCTCCTCATTATACGCAGGTATAATTACAGATATCATTATAATTTCTCCTTCAATATATCGTTAAGTTCCTTAATAAATTCATCAAAAAGCCTATCTTCTGGTACTTTTTTAAGCACTTTTCCGTGTTTAAAAATAAGACCTTCACCTGCCCCACCTGCTATTCCTATATCTGCTTCTTTCGCTTCTCCTGGACCATTAACTGCACACCCCATTACAGCAATTTTCATATCTTCTTTAATGCTGGCAGTCGCATTTTCAACCTTTTTTGCCAAATCAATTAAATTGATTTTTGTTCTTCCACAAGTTGGACACGATATGATTTCTACTCCGCCTTTTGATAATCCCAATGATTTTAATATTTGCTTACCTACTTTTACCTCTTCAAGCGGATTTCCAGTTAATGAAACTCTGATAGTATCTCCAATACCCATATACAACAATGTTCCTATGCCAATTGAAGATTTTATTGTTCCATAACAACCTGTTCCAGCTTCTGTAACACCTACATGAAGCGGATAATTTACTTTCTCTGAAATTAGTTTATACGATTCTATTGTAAGTGGGACATTTGAGGTTTTTAAAGATATCACTATATCATAAAAGCCACACTTTTCTAATAAAGAGACACTTTTAAGAGCACTTTCTACAATTCCTTCTGCTGTTACGCCACCATATTTATTTAAAATATCTTTTTCCAAGGAACCAGAATTTACTCCTACTCTTATAGGAATACCACTATCTTTGGCAGCATCAGCGACTAATTTTAACTTGTCTTCACCACCAATATTTCCTGGATTTATTCTAATTTTATCTGCTCCATTCTTTATTGCCTCAATTGCAAGCCTATAATCAAAGTGAATATCTGCCACAATAGGAATGCTAATTTCCCTTTTTATCCCCTTAATGGCGTTTGCAGCCTCAAAATCAAGCACTGCTACACGTACTATATCACAACCAGCATTTTGCAAATCTCTAATTTGATTGACAGTTTTCTCTATATCTTTTGTATCTGTATTTGTCATTGATTGTAATGCAATTGGATTGTTCCCCCCTATATATATGTTTCCGATCCTTACTTCTTTTGTTTTTTTTCTCATATAATCACCTATTATTTTAAAATATTTATTCTAACCAAATCTTTGTATGTAGCAAAAAGTATAAGCGCAATCAACAATATAAAGCCAATATAGTGGACGAAACCTTCCTTTTCCGGATCGATAGGTTTTCCTCTGATTTTTTCTATCAGCACAAATAAAATCCTACCACCATCTAGCGCGGGAAACGGCAGTAAATTTAATAGTCCCAGATTTACGCTTATAAGCGCAGTAAATGCCATTAAGTTCAGTATACCAGACTTTGCCTCTGTACCAATGGCTTGAACTATGCCAACTGGACCCATCAAATCATTTGTTGAAGCTTTACCCGTTATAAGCATGTACAAGGATAAAATTATCATTTTAGAAAAAAAGATTGCCTGCTTCGTGCCAGTACTAAAAGCTAAAACTAAAGATCTTTTATACTGAGGAACAATTCCTATCATTGGCTTTGAAGCATTTTTATCATAAGTAGGTACAATAGTCTTAGTTAAAATTACGTTATCTCTTTCTATCGTGAGTTTTAATTTGATTCCATTATTTGAATTAATTATATTCTGTAATGTATCCCAATCATTTATTTTTGTATTGTTTACCATTACTATTTTATCACCTGGCATGATTCCGGCTTTTTCTGCGGGATATCCGCTTATGGTAGAACTAACAATCGGCACTGGACTCCCAACTATGTAAAAAACCATAATCAGAATGATAAAAGTCAATAATATATTCATTAAAGGCCCAGCTGCAAAAATTCCTAGCCTTGTGTACCAAGGTTTATTAGTTACAGCTCTTTTATCATTAGATATTTCATCTTCACCTGCTAATGCACAAAAACCACCAAATAACATTATTCTAAATGAATATTCTGTTTCACCATATTTTTTCGAAAAGATCTTTGGTCCAAAGCCAACAGCAAATTCATTAACTTTTGTGCCAGACAATTTTGCGACTATAAAATGTCCAAACTCGTGGATCGTGACTAAAATACTCAATACAATTACACTTACAACAACGTAAAAAAATATCACTTATCTATCACCTCATATACTCACGCTTAATTTTTGCCCTTATTTCATTATCTACTTCTATTATATCATTTAATTCTGGATTAATGATGTTTTTATGATTATTCATATATTTTTCTATTATATAAGGAATATCATTAAAAGAAATTATTTTTTTTAAAAACAATTGAACTGCTACTTCATCTGCCGTATTTAATACAGTTGTCATCGTTCCACCTTCTTTTAATGCGTCATATGCCAGTCGAAGACATCTAAATGTATTAATATCTGGTTTTTCAAAGGACAAATTTCCAATCTTTGTTACATCAAGATAAGAAACACCGTCTATATATTTTCTGTTTGGAAAATTAAGTGCATATTGTATTGGTATTCTCATATCCGGTGTTGCCATTTCTGCAATAATACTACCATCTATAAATTCCACCATTGAATGAATTATACTTTCTTTGTGTACAACAACTTCTATTTTATTCATTGGTATATCAAAAAGCCATTTAGCTTCTATCACCTCAAAGCCTTTATTCATTAGTGTAGCAGAGTCAATGGTAATTTTTTTCCCCATTTTCCAATTAGGGTGCTTTAAAGCTTCCTCAACAGTAACGTATTTTAATTCATTCACCGTTTTACCTCTAAATGGTCCTCCAGATGCAGTGATAATCAATTTATTTACGAACTCTTTTTTACCAGATTGAATACATTGAAATATTGCATTATGCTCACTATCAACAGGGAGTATATTTATATTTTTCTCGCTTACCAGTCTTTTAATTATGTGTCCACCCGTAACTAAGCATTCTTTATTTGCAAGTGCGATGTCATGTCCCGCTTCAATTGCTTTTATAGCGGGCACAAGTGCCGCAATGCCTTCAATAGCTACTACAACAGTTTGAACATCTGGTATAGAAGCTATCTCATTTATTCCATCTTCACCAGAAAGTATCACTGTACTGTCATCAATCATATCCTTCAATTTTTTTGCATATGTCGTGTCTTTCACAGCTACAAATTTCGGTTTAAACTCATCAATTTGTTTCTTCATAAGTTCAATATTATTATAACACGTTAATCCAATAACTCGAAATTCGTTTGACTTTCTTACTACATCAAGAGTTTGCGTTCCAATAGAACCTGTAGAACCCAATATAACTATATTTTTCATGTTATGCTCCTTTCATCTGTAGACATACGTAAAAAAGATATAAATATATGGAGATACAAATAAAATGCTATCGAATCTATCTAAAACACCGCCATGACCAGGAATAATCTTGCTAAAATCTTTTGTATTGCAATTTCGCTTTATCAATGAGGCAAAAAGATCACCTATCTGAGCTACTAGGCTTCCGGTAATGCTTAAAGCAATTATGTAAAAAATATTTATCTGCAATTTTTCTTTAAATAAATATGTAAAAATAAGACAACCTATTAGGGAACCTATTATTCCTCCTATAGAACCTTCGAAAGTTTTATTTGGACTTATATTAGGACATAATTTATTTCTACCAACATGTTTTCCTACAAAATATGCAAAAGTATCTGTTAACCATGATATGATAAATATAAGCCATACCAACAAATACCCATTATTAATGTCTCTTATTTTTCCTATATAAGAAAAGAAAATTATATAGATAACACCTGCCATTGTGATTGAAGTATCCTCTAAATTATATTTTCTCTGCAATATTGGCACAGTAAAAATGATTATGGCTATTAATATAATAACATCCATGGTATTGTAAGAATATCCTAAAACATAAAAAAATAAAATTGCTATATACCCTATATAATTTATTGGTTTTATATTGATATTTTTGAAAACAGTATAAAATTCGTTTAATCCCATAAGGCTTACTGCTGCTAAAAATAGCCTTAGATACCATCCACCTGCTATTAATGCTATAAAAACCAAAGGAAGGCCAATTATTGCACTTGATATCCTTTTTTTTAACATAAATTCAACTCCTTAATTTATATACCGCCAAACCGTCTGTTTCGCTTTTGATAATCAACTATAGCTTCTATGAGGTGATTTTTATCAAAATCAGGCCATAATATATCAGAAAACCATAATTCTGAATATGCAGATTGCCATAACATAAAATTGCTGATTCTCAGTTCACCGCTAGGCCTTATGATTAAATCTGGATCAGGCTGTCCTGCTGTATACAGGTTATCAGCAATAATTTGTTCATCTATATCATTTAATTTTATTTTGCCATCTAGCAATGATTTGCCTATCTTTTTAACAGCGTTGACTATTTCATTTCTTCCACCATAGTTTAAAGCTATGTTTAAAACAAGTCCTTTATTATTTTTTGTTATTTCTTCTGATTCTTTAACCTTGATTTTACATTTCTCAGGTATTTTTGATAAATCGCCAATGAAATTTAATTTTACATCATTTTCATTTAACTCATCTATTTCACGTCCTAAATATTCAATCAACAGATTCATTAATCCATTTACTTCGTCTGCAGGTCTTTTCCAATTTTCTGTTGAAAATGCGTACAATGTTAAATACTTGATTCCAATTTCAGATGATGCCTTAACTACTCTTTTTACTGCTTCCATTCCAGCTCTATGTCCAAGTGTCCTTACAAATCCTCTTCTTTTCGCCCATCTGCCATTGCCATCCATTATTATTGCCACATGCTTTGGAATATTATTCATATCTAATTTCTTTTCCATTTCGTGAGCAGTATTTTTTCTTCGATTTATAATAAAGCTCATTAATTTTCCTCCTTATAATATGGGCAATACCCCCTCATACGAGGGGGTTAGAATTCAGCTACTATAACTGATAATATACCTTCTTCAAATTTAGTTTTTAAAACACGCTTTTGATATCCTTTATAGTGTTTTACAGGTTCAGTTATCACTATTTTATATTTAATATTGTTTTTATCTAAAATTTGTTTAACAGTTTCAATATCATAGCCAATGATATCTATCAAAATTCCATTATCTCCTTTTCTTTTTGCTCCAAAATTTTATCTATTTCTTTTATATATTTATCAGTAAGTTTTTGTACATTTTCTTCCTTTTTTATCTTTTCATCTTCAGATATTTCTCCATTTTTATCCATCTTCTTAATGACATCATTAGCATCTCGTCTAATCTGCCTTACTGCGACTCTCGCTTCTTCTCCTTTTTTATGAACCAGTTTAACAAGCTCTTTTCTTCTTTCCTCTGTTAAATCTGGGAAAACTAATCTGATTATTTTACCATCAGAAGTAGGATTTATATTCAAATCAGATTTTTGAATAGCTTTTTCAATGTCTGAAATTTTTGATGTATCCCATGGTTGTATTACAATGACCTTTGGCTCTGGTGCTGTAATTGTTGCCAACTTGTTTATTGGTGTCATAGTTCCATAGTAATCGATGGAAATCCTGTCTAAAAGCGAAGGATTTGCTCTACCGGCTCTGATTGATACTAACTCGCTTTTTAAAACTGCAATAGACTTTTTCATTTTCTCTTCGGTATTTTTTAGTAATTCATCCATTGTTATCCCTCCTTAACAATTGTTCCTATTTTTTGACCCATTATTACGTTCTTTATATTGCCTGGCACAGTTAAATTAAAAACAATAATTGGTATATTGTTGTCCATGCATAGAGAAGTTGCGGTTGAATCCATCACACCAAGTCCTTTATTCAATACATCAAGATACGACAATTTGTCAAATTTTACTGCATCTTTAAATTTCACAGGATCTTTATCATAAACGCCATCTACTTTTTTTGCAAGGAGAATTACTTCAGCATCTATTTCGGCAGCTCTTAAAGATGCTGTCGTATCTGTAGAGAAGAAAGGATTACCTGTACCTGCTGCAAAAATCACAACTCTTCCCTTTTCAAGATGCCTAATAGCTCTTCTCCTGATATAAGGTTCGGCAATCTGTCTCATTTCAATAGCAGTTTGCACTCTTGTTTCTACACCTCTTCGCTCCAAAGCATCTTGCAAAGCAAGAGAATTGATAACCGTAGCAAGCATACCCATATGATCAGCGGTAGTTCTATCCATACCTATACCTTCTCTACCTCTCCAAATATTACCACCTCCAATCACAATGCCAATTTGAATTCCCATTTCTTTGACTTCTTTTATCTGATCAGCAATTAAATTAACAGTTCCAAAATCGATTCCATAACCTGCACTGCCAGATAAAGCTTCTCCTGATATTTTTAATATTACCCGTTTGTATTTTACAGACATTAGAACACCTCATTTTATTATTCTATAAAAATATTAAAAATCCTTCATAGATCTATTAAAAATAGGACACAACCGTGTCCTATTTTGGTTGCCTATTTAATTTTATTCTTCTTCTTGAGGATTTTCAATACCTTCTCCTCTTTCAAATCTAACAAATCTTCTGATTATTATATTTTCACCAAGTTTAGCAATTAATTCGTTTAATAAATCTTTTACTGTTTTACTATCATCTCTTATATACAGTTGTTCTAATAGGCAATTTTCTTTATAGAATTTTTCCAAACGTCCTTCAATAATTTTGTCAATGACTTGTTGTGGTTTACCTTCATTTAATGACTGAGCTTTTAAAATTTCCCTTTCTTTTTCAATGACTTCTTGTGGTACATCTTCTCTCTTTATGTACTGCGGATTTGCTGCAGCGATTTGCATGCATATTTCTTTTACAAACGACTTGAAATCATCAGTATTTGCAACAAAATCCGTTTCACAATTAATTTCTACGAGAACACCAATTCTACCTCCACCATGAATATATGAGTCGACCAGTCCTTCATTAGCTGTTCTACCAGCCTTTTTTGCAGCTGCTGCTAATCCTCTTTCTCGCAATAAATCAATAGCTTTTTCAATATCTCCATTAGAATCGGTAAGCGCCCTTTTACAATCCATCATACCTGCTCCAGTACGCTCTCTAAGCTCTTTAACCTGTTGTGCAGAAACCATTTTTTTACCTCCATCCTTAATATAATTTATGGTAAGGACAAGAAAATTCCTTACCACAATTAAATTATTCTTCAACAGCAGTTAATTGTTCACCCTGTTTAGCTTCAATTACAGCATCGGCTATCTTTGAAGCTATCAGTTTTACAGCACGAATCGCATCATCATTTCCTGGTATTGGATAATCTACTTCTTCAGGATCACAATTTGTATCAACGATGGCTACTATAGGAATATCAAGATTTTTAGCTTCTGCAATAGCTATTGCTTCTTTTTTAGGATCCACAACAAATAATACTGATGGAATTCCGTTCATATCTTCTATTCCACCTAAATACTTTTGAAGTCTTTCCTTTTCTTTTCTAAGCTTGATAACTTCTTTTTTAGGCAAGACTTCAAAAGTTCCATCTTCTTCCATTTGTTTTAATTCTTTTAGTCTCTCGACTCTGCTTCTAATTGTCTTATAGTTTGTTAGCATACCACCTAGCCATCTTTGATTAACATAATACATTCCACATCTTTCTGCTTCTTCTTTAACTGAATCCTGTGCCTGCTTTTTGGTACCTACAAATAAAACTGTACCATTATTTGAGACAACTTCTTTAATAAAGTCATAAGCTTCCTCAATCTTTTTTACCGTTTTTTGAAGGTCTATTATATATATCCCATTTCTTTCGGTAAAGATATATGGAGCCATTTTAGGATTCCATCTTCTTGTTTGATGACCGAAATGTACGCCTGCTTCTAATAATTGCTTCATTGATATAACTGACATATTTTCACCTCCTGGTTATTCCTCCGTTCGAATCATCTCTTAAAACGACCATTTAGGCACCAGTTTTAAGATCCTTGAACGTGCGTTATCCACACATTAATATATTATATTATGATATAATTGTCAATATATATTTTATATTTTAATATCCATATGGCCTAACAAAAATTTTTTTCTATCTTTTGAGGAGTTTTTTCCATCCATTTTATTTTTATCTTTTTTTGTTGACAATTTATTTGATTCACTGATTTTATTTGTCCTGCTTTTTTTAATCTCATTTTCGTTATTTATCATTTCCATAAATTGTCCTACAAATACATCAGGCCTTTGTATTTCAACTTGTTTTATATTACTTATATCTACCATTTTAGGTATTGCAACCTGTAAATCTATTGGATTTACTGACATTTATCTTACCCCCTTTACCCTATAGGTAAAATATCTATATCTGCACCATTTCTGATAAATACAACATATTTGACAGTGTCCTTAATTTTTTTTGAAACATCATCGATCATTATTTTAGTTCCAGGATAAACCGTATCATGTACTTTAATTATACCATATGATTCTTTATTTTTTTCTGAATTTAATTCTTTATACTCATCATATAAAAGTTTATTTTCTTTTTCTAATTGTAGTAATGATTTTAATGTTTTCTCGTAAATAACTTTTTTATCTTCTGGTATACCTATTTTATTAAGATATAATATTATTTTATTTAATCCGTCAATAGATTTTTCATTTTCCGCAATTTTGCTAATTATTTCTTCTTTCCTTCTTCTTTTTTCAGGAGATTCACCAACTATCAACTCTGTTTGAACATACATCTTTGAACCTACGTTAATTGCTTCGATTTCATTTGCTGCAATTACGATACTGCCTACAATCAAACCTTTATTACCAATTAATTTAACGGAACTGTTGCTTTTGACATTACTATACATTATCGCTTCACTGATAACATCACCTTCAGCTGTTATATCACAGTTTTGCAAATATTTTGAAACAATTTTTCCACCAGAAATTATTTTTGCTTTTCCGCTTCCTTGTACACCTTTATGAATAATGATATTACCTTTTGCTATTATAGTGGAGCTTTCAACGACACCATATATTTCTATATCTCCATCACTTTCAATTTTATAGCCTGAACTTATATTATTATAAATTTTTATGCTTGCAAAAGTTCTAATGTTTCCAGTCGATGCATTAACCTCATTCAATTCAATTAAAGGATTTACATTTACTTTTTGATCTTTTTTAAAAATATGCCCATCAATAGAGGAAAAAAGACAATTATCTTTTATGTACGTGTTTTTTCCCAATGGTAATTTTGCTTCTTTTCCTTTATTTGCTTTAATCACTCTTCCAAATATATTCATTCCATCAATGCCATCTTCAGGTTCTATTTTTTTGGCTATGATCTCATCCTTTTTGATGCTTTTAAAAATCTGCAGCTCTTTGTAATCGACTCTTCCATCATCAAGCACTTTTGGCTCAAAGTTATTAGCAAAGTCAATTAAAAATTCTACATAGCCATCTTTACCACTTACAGGCTTTTTCCCCTGTGCTATTAAATATCGTTCATTTAGATTGGGGGATTTGCATATTTTTTTAATTGTACTGTCAATTATTCCAAAAGTGATATTGTGTGATTTTAATAATTCTAAAAGACTATTTTCATCTAAAGCAATCCCATCATCTGAAATATTTTCTACTAATAAATAAGCCGCCATATTATCAGATGTTATTTCTAGTTTATAAGAATATCTTAAATCACTCACTTAAATGCCCCCAATTTTTTAGAAGATTATATCAAATCATTTAATTTTTCTCTTAGTTTTTTTATAGCTTTAGAATGAATCTGTGATATTCGCGATTCTGTTAAACCCATTATTTTACTGATTTCTTTGTAGTTTAAATCTTCATAATAATATAATGAAATTATTAATCTTTCTTTTTCTTGCAGCATATCTATGGCTTTTGAAATGTTTTGTTTTAAGTCATACATCAAAACCTCATTTTCTGGATTTGTATTTTCACTTTCTGTGAGTGAAGAAACTTTTAAGTTATTTTCAATTACTTCATCCAAAGAACTTATATATCCAGCGTTCATATAGCTTAGCGTCTTTAAAACATCATTTTTTGATAACTTTGTTGCATCCATAATTTCTTCGATTGTTGGCTCTCTTTTGTATTCCTGTTCTAATTGCTCTATTGTTTTTTCAATGCTTTTATATCTCTTTTTTAGGCTTCTTGGGATCCAGTCTTTTTTCCTAAGATAGTCTATTATTTCTCCTTTTATTCTTATTGATGCATATGTTTCGAATTTTACTCCTTTTGATATGTCATATTTATTGACTGCATCAATTAAGCCAATCATACCTTGACTAATAAGATCATCTACATCTTCTTTGCTTATTTCTGACAAACAAATTCTTTTTACTATGTGTTTTACAAGCGGCATATATTTTATAATTATGTCTTCTTTAGAACTACCATCTTTTTCATACTTATCCCATAAATCTTGTTCGAGTAGTGACATCCTTATACATTCCTTTCCTACCCTAAATAAATTTTATTCCATGTCCAATCGTTTTAATTAACAATTTCCCATTTTCTGAATCGAATTCAATGGTTCTACCATAGTTTCCACCTGTGTCTTCGGATATTAATGGTATATTCAAAGAAGCTAAAACATCTTTAGTGGCAATTACGTTGCGGGTACCTATATTCATGATATCTAAATTTGCTTTAGTCGCAAACATTTGGGCACCACCTGCAATTTTGCTGATTATATATCTTTTATCAGCACCTGCTTCTATCATCATATCTATCAGTGCATTGATTCCTGTATCAGCGAATTTTAATTTATTTGAATTGTTTTTACTTTGGGTACTGTATGGCAGCATAATATGTACAAGTCCTGATATTTTAGTCATTTTATCATAGAGAACAATCCCCACGCATGATCCAAGACCCACAGTTATCAATTTGCCTGGGCATTTAGTGATTTTTGCGTCAGCCATGCCTACTCGAAAAGTAAAATTATCCATCTAATTCAACTCCAAGTGCATTAAGTATTTTATCGAAAGATTCTATATCTGGTATGAGAAAGAAGTCACCTTTGATTAGTTTGCTGCCTTCAAAAAACTCTGTTTCAATAAATAAAATTTTGTCTGATAATTCACTGAATTTTATTGCGGGCACACTCAATATGGCACCAGCCATATCAATGCTTATTGCTGGCGGTGATATCTTCATATCTAAGTTTGTTAATGTAGATAGTGATGAAACATAGCTTCCTGCCATTATATTCCCTATCTCTTGTAATGCAGATTTCTCAATATCACTAAATACTTCTCCTACGTTGACACCCATCAAATATTCTATCAAGTAAGAAGCACTTTCAATATCAAGGGAAAATAAAATATTTCCTTTCACACTACCTTCGAGATCAAAATATATACCAACAATGATTGCATCAGCCAATCCAAATATATTTTGAACTTCATTAAAATCCATTAATTTAACTGATGGTATTTTCATATCTATTTTTTTCCCTATAATTGAAGCTAAAGCAGTTATCGCGTTCCCTGAGCCTATATTACCAAGTTCTTTAAGAATGTCGATACACGTTTCATTAAGTTTATCTATATTCATAACTTCACTTCCTGCTGAGTAGTCAGTTTGTCTATATCAAATAGCATTAATATTCTATTGTCAATTTTGCCTATTTTACCGATAAAACTTTCTTTTTTGTACAAATTACTGTTTACATCTATTGAATCGATATTACTGTCGTTAATTTCTACAACTTCATTTGCATTATCTACGATGATTCCAATGATAATATCATTGTTTTTTATTATTACGATTCTTGTATCATCATCAAATTCAACTTCGCTTAATTTTAACAACATTCTAAGGGAAATTACTGGTATTATTTCACCTCTTAAGTTAATGACACCTTTTACGAAAGAAGGCGCCTTTGGAACCCTCGTTATTTTCGTAATTTTCTCAATAGATTGTACTTTGTCTATTTCTATCCCATATTCTTCACTTCCTAATCTTGTTACGACAAACATGCTCATGCTCAACGCCTCCTTTTAAAGTAAATTATTTGAATCTATGATAAGTGCAACTTGTCCATCGCCCAGTATCGTTGCACCGGCAATTATTTTTACATTGCTTAGATATTTCCCCAAAGGCTTTATTACTATTTCCTGCTGTCCGATAAGTTCATCAACACTACATGCTGCAAGATTATCACCTTTTTTTATTATTACACAGATAAAATTATCACTGTCTTCATTTGACTTCAGATCGAGAACATTATGTAATCTTATAAGAGGGATGACCTTACCTCTGTACATAACTACTTCTTTACCCTGCACTAAATGTATTTCATTTTTATTCTTGTTTACAATTTCTGATATTGAGTTTAATGGAAAAGCATATTTTTCATTACCTACCATGACTAACAAAGCTTGAATTATTGCTAAAGTTAATGGCAGTTTTATTATAAATTTTGTGCCTTTGTCTACTTCTGTTTTAACTTCAATAGATCCATTCAAAGATTCTATTTTATTTTTTACTACATCTAGTCCAACTCCTCTACCTGAAATGTCAGATATCGTATCAGATGTGCTAAATCCAGGTTCAAAAAGCAACTTTACCAATTTTTCATTTGATAGTTCTTCAACTTCATCAGCAGATAGCATTCCTTTTTCATAAGCTTTATTTTTTACTTTTTCAAAGTTAATTCCAGAACCATCATCACTCACTTCGATTATTACATTATTGCCTTCATGATATGCTTTTAGATTAATAACACCTGTTTCAGGTTTGCCTTTTTTTACACGGACTTCTGGTGTTTCTATTCCATGATCTATAGAATTCCTCATTAGATGTACAAGTGGATCACCTATTTCATCAATTACGGTACGATCAACTTCTGTATCCTGGCCATACATATTAAGCGTAATTTTTTTATTTAATTCCCTAGATAAATCTCTGACCATACGGGGAAAACGGTTAAACACTCTTTCAACTGGAACCATTCTGACTTTCATTACCGCATCATGAAGGTTTGTCGTTATTCTTTCTAAATATTCAATCGTTGAAATTGTTTCAGGATTTTTTTCATTCGATTCAAGACCTTCAAGGCGAGTTTTAATTATAATCAACTCGCTGACAAGGTTCATTAAATTATCTAACCTCTCAATATCAACTCTAACGCTTTTATTAGTTTTACTATGTTTTATTTGATCAGCTGAGCTTAGATTTGCTGGTTCAAGTTTCTTATTATCTTTGATTTCCTTTGAATACAACAATTCCTCGATATTTATAATTTTTATTTCTGATATTGAAATTAGCTTAGATTTTATATCATCTTTTTCATGTTTGCTGATTAAATGAACTGTAAATCTATCATCAAACTTTTCATCTTCTATATCTTCTACTGAAGGTGTAGAATCAACAATATCTCCTAGATTGTCTAAAGTATTAAATACAATAAAAGCTCTTGCAGACTTCATTACACAATTTTTGTCTATGACCACTTCTATGCTGTAAGTTTTATAGCCTTGAGATGCAGCCTTTTCTATTATGTCTTTTTCATATACATTTATATTGTTGCTGTCTAGAGATTTCGAATTTTCGATATTCGTCGCTGCTACTTCTTCTTCCGAATTATTTGTTTCTAATAATTCAATCAAATTTTCAATGTCATACGAATCGTTTCCACTTTCAGATATAATTCCTGTCATTGAACTTAATGCATCAATACATTTAAATAACCCATCCATGAGATTGCTGGTAACTTTTATGGAATTGCTTCTTATTTCTTGCAAAACATCTTCCATTTTGTGTGTCAATCTAGTCATGTTTTCAAAGCCCATTGTAGCAGCCATTCCTTTAAGTGTATGAGCAGATCTAAATATTTCATCAATAATATGTGAATCTTCTGGATTTTTTTCAAGTTGAAGAAGATTTTCATTTAAACTTTCAATATGTTCTTCAGATTCTTCCAAAAATATCTCTAAGTATTGATTTGTATCCATTTCTTTTCCTCCTTTTCGTTTTTATAAATTTATTTGTCGTCTTTTTAACTTTCTTTGTTCTTTAAAAATAAATGATATTATCTTTTCTCTTAATCTATCTTCTATATCGGCATATTTTACAGCTATTTCATACCCATCTTCAAAAAAAATACATCTAATAACTTTACATTTTTGCACGATTTCTTCAAACTCATCGTCTAAATTTAAGAAACAAATTATTTCAGTTCCAACTTCTATTTTTTTCTTGACTTTTGCCCGAAAGCCTCCTCCGCTAATATCTTTTATGACTCCCTTTTCCATTATTTCACTGTCTTCAGACACCATATATTTAAATTCCATTATCTTCTCTAATCTAAAGAATTGCCTTCTTTGCAACTTCTCAATATCAGTTATTCTTTTTAATTGTATAAACGAAATATTACCTAAAAATCTATTTATTACAATGCCATCAAATGTATATACACCGTTTTTATTAAAAAAAGTAATGCTCAATTTTGCGCCGATCCTTACTGGAACAAAGTGTCCATTGTGTATTGGAGCCTCAATCAATAGAGTACCATCAGCCGAGATATCATCAATTTTCGATGTATATTTGTTATTACTTTTGCCTATACTTATTTCAATCTTTTGCCCTGGTTTTATGTTCTCCATTGTAAATACCTCCGCTATTTAAAAGCATTTTTTTAAATATTCCGAGAAGACCTTCTTTCTTTTTAGTGCTTTTATGATTTGTGAGGCTTTCTGCAATTCTTGTGATATCTTTTGAAGGCTTGCTTGATTGGTACTTCAAAATTATAGGATTTTGCGCTTTTATGCACTCACTTATTCTCGCATCCTCATGAATGTAGCCTAAATCGTTAATTGTAGTACCTAAAAAGTTTATCAGTGCATTATTTAACCTTTCATAAACAGATACATATTCGCTTTGATTTGTAACTTTATTAACTATTAAATATAGATTTTTATCGCTTAATTCTTGTATTGATTTTATTAAAATATAAGCATCCATTATGGCAGTCGGTTCCGGCGTAGTAACAACAACTACATCGTCTGACATATCGATAAAACTTTTAACTGTTTTATTGATTCCCGCACCAGTATCGACAATTACATAATCAAAGTAATTATCAAGGATATTGATATTGTTGAAAAAAACATTCAAATCAATATCGCCATTTATAAGGTCAAAGTTTCCACCCGTTGATATAAATTTTACTCCAATTGGACCATCATTAATAACATCTATTATTTTTTTGTTACCATATAATACATCGTACAAAGTAAATTTAGATATAACGCCTAATTCTATCTCTGCATTTGAAAAACCTATGTCTGCATCAATAATTAACACATTATATCCAAGCTTTCTCAATGCTATAGACAAATTGACTGATATACAAGTTTTACCTGTTCCACCTTTGCCACCGGTTACAGTTATTACTCTACATCTTTTCATATTGTTTTGTTGGAATAAATATCTTAGCCTATCAGCTTGATCCATGTTAATTCCCCTTCAAAATATTTTGTGCTATCATTTTGCTATCAGCTAAGCAAATATCATCAGGAACTATCTGTCCTGTTGTTACATATGATATAGGCTTTTTCGAATAATATATAGAATTTAAAATGACACTGTAATTGTCTGTTTCATCTAATTTTGTAAAAAGCAAATTGTAGTCATTGATAAAATCGTACGACTTAATAATTTTTTTAGCATCACTGTTTTTCGTTGTTGCACTTAAGCACAAGTATATATCATCGTAAGAACCATACTGTAAAAAAGTCTTCAGTTCTTGCATTTTTCTAGAATCAGTATGACTTCTTCCTGCAGTATCAATCAACACTACATCATATTTGCTTATTTCACTTTCCAATCTATTTAAATCAAAAATGTTGTTAACTACCTTTACTGGCACCCCTAAAATTTCACCATATATCTTTAGCTGTTCTGCACCTGCGATTCTAAAAATGTCTGCAGTTATCAGCAATACATTTTTCTTTTCCCTTAATATTAATTGAGAAGCTATTTTTGCTATAGTCGTCGTTTTACCTACACCTGTAGGACCGATAAAAACAACACGTTTTTTCTCGTTTAAGCAGTTTATCTTTTTTGGTGGTCCAATAAAGTTAGCAATTCTTTTTTGCAATATTTTTATATTGTCGTCGGTTATTTCGCTTATTCCTTCGGTTAAGATTTTAGTTAAATCTTCATCAACTCCTATGTAAATTAACTTATCTCTTAAATCTTTTTTGTCAGTTTCGCTATTTTCACTTTTTTTAAATTCTCTTAAGAGCGATTTAATTTCATACAAATCTTTATAAAAGATATCTCTTTCATCAATTTTATTTTCTTCAACTGCTGCCAGTACTTCAACTTTCTTCTTTTTGAATAACCCTTTAAATCCCTTTTCTTTATAACTATTTTGTTGTAGAATAATAGCATCACTACCCATTTCTGTTTTTATCATTCTTAATGCATCCTGATAATTATCCGCTATATAGCGCTTAACTTTCACTTAATTTCACCGTCCCTACAGAAAATACCTCTATATTTGGTAAAAGCTCGTTATAGGATAAAACGACTATATCTTTCGATATCTGTTCAACCAACTTTCTTAAATAAAATCTAATAATTGGTGCAGTCAGTATAATAGGCTGTTCTCCTTTAATTGTCAGTTTTTTTATGATGTTGTGAATTGCTTTTAATATTTTTTGCATAGCGTCAGGTGAAAGAGCCAAATACGAACCATGGTCAGTCTGGTTAATTGCATTTTGAATAGATTTCTCAATTTCTGGATCTAGTGTTATGACTTGAAGCTTTCCATCCTTCGCATATTTGTTTGTAATAGCTCTTTTTAATGATTGCCTTACGTACTCTGTTAAAACGTCTGTATCTTTTGTACTTGGTGCATAATCAGCAAGTGTTTCCAGTATAGTAACCATATCACGTATTGAAATTTCTTCACGTAACAAATTACACAATACTTTTTCTATATCACCCAAACTTAACAATTTCGGCACAATCTCATCAACAAGTGCTGGATTTGTCAATTTTATGTTATCCAGCAATTCTTTAACTTCTTGTCTTCCTAAAAGCTCATCTGAATATTTTTTGATTACACTAGTCAAATGTGTTGATATTACAGATGGAACATCTACAACTGTACATCCCAGCATTTCAGCTTTTGATTTCTCACTGTCATCAATCCATAATGCCGGCAGTCCAAATGCAGGCTCTCTAGTGCTGATGCCTTTTATATCACTATTCATTTCACCGACTTGCATGCATAGGTATTTATTTACGTATACATTACCTCTTCCGACTTCATTACCTCTAATTTTTATTATGTATTCATTTGGCTTAAGTTGAATATTATCTCTTAATCTTACCATCGGCACAACCAAGCCTAAATCTAATGCTATTTGTCTTCTAATCATTACGATTCTGTCCAATAACTCGTTGCTTGCTATAGGAATCAATTCATATCCAAATTCCAATTCAATAGGATCAACTTGCAAAAGATCGTATGCCCGTTTTGGATCTCTAATTTCCTCCAATTCCTTTAAGTCTTCGTTTTTGGCTTGCTCGCTTTCTTTGTTTTTCTTTCTATTAGAAAATCCTAAATATGTAAATAACGAACCAATGATAAACAACGGAATAGCGGGAAGCATAGGTATAAATGCCATTAAAATAAGCAATACACCTGTAATTTGCAGCACTCTCGGCTCTCTCAAAAGCTGTTTTATCACATCGTTGCCCATATTTGTTTCCGATGCTGTTCTTGTTACTATAATGCCGGTGGCTGTTGATATAAGTAAAGCAGGTATTTGACTAACTAGTCCATCACCAACTGTTAAAATCGCATATGTATCTATTGCTTGATTTATGTCCATCCCCTTCATAGTCATTCCTATGATTAAACCAGCTATTATGTTTATAATCATTATTATGATTCCAACAATTGCATCGCCTTTTACAAATTTGCTTGCACCATCCATTGAGCCAAAAAATTTAGCTTCTTCTTGAATCTTTTTTCTTCTTTCTCTTGCTTCTTTATCATTTATAATTCCTGCATTTAAATCAGCATCAATCGACATTTGTTTGCCTGGCATTGCATCTAATGTAAACCTTGCTGAAACTTCAGATACTCTTTCAGCTCCTTTTGTAATTACAATAAATTGAACAATTGCTATAATTATAAATACTATAAAACCAACTATGGGATTATTACCAATAACGAAACTGCCAAAAGCATGTATCACATTTCCTGCAAATCCAGACGTTAAAATTAACCTTGTAGAGGAAATATTCAAGGCTAATCTCATTAAAGTCGTGATAAGCAATATAGAGGGAAATATAGAAAAATCCATTGCATCTTTAACATACATTGTCGTAAGCAATATAATTATTGATAGCGAAATATTTAAAATCAACAAAAAGTCTAATAAAATCGATGGAACTGGAATGATTATAATTAACACAATCCCTACGACAAACACTGCTGCAATTAAATCTGAAAACTTCAAAATATCCCTCCTACTCACCTCTTAAGCTGTAAACATATGCCAAAACCTCTGCTACTGCCTTATATAATTCAGGCGGTATGCTGTCCCCAATATCAGTCGTTTTGTACAATGATTGAGCAAGTGGCTTATTTTCCACAATAACAATCGAATATTTAATTGCTTCTTCTTTTATTCTCTGAGCGATATAGTCTTGACCTTTCGCAACAACTACAGGAGCATCATTAATTTCATTGTCATACATTAAAGCAACAGCTATATGAGTTGGATTTGTAATAACAACATCTGCTTTTTTAATGTTTTGCATCATTCTCCTCATAGAAATTTGTCTTTGTTTCTTTTTAATTTCTGATTTTATTTGCGGATTGCCTTCAGTTTCTTTAAATTCTTCTTTGATATCTTCCTTGCTCATTCTCAAATTTGATTCATAATCTCTCCACTGGAATATATAATCAACTATCCCAAGAACTATTAATACGATAGAAATTCTCAATAATATACCACCAAATATATTTAAACTGTACTTAATAAGATCTTGAACTGACATATCTAATAGCTGAGGTATACCTTTATACTGCCCTATTAAAAATGAGTACATAACATAGCCTAGTATTCCTATCTTTACAATTGCTTTCAAAAGTTCAAGTATGGTTCTTCTTGAAAACATTCGTTTAATGCCTTCTAATGGATTTAGTCTTTCTAACTTTATATTTAATGATTCCGAAGTAAATACAAATCCAACCTGTGCATAAGTCGATACTAGTGCAACTAAAAAGACAGTTGCAACTGTAGGTAGTATCAATTTCAGAAAAACAGTTAAAATAATCTCAAACAATTTATATATTCCATTAACTGTAAATGCATTATCGCTGGCGCCTCCATAATTTAGAAATAAGTATTTGATGAGATTCATGATCTCTTCAATGCTATTTTGCACAGTGAAATATATAACTAAAAATCCAGCTATTGTTATTATTGCTGACGTTACTTCCCTGCTCTGAAAGACTTGTCCTTTTTTTCTCGCATCTTGTCTTCTTTTAGGTGTTGCTGGTTCTGTCTTTTCACCGGCAAAAAGTTGTAACTTCAATCTGCGTCATCCTTTTACCATAGATTTTAAAAGCAAATATATATCAGAATACATCCCGTTGAATAAAACATCTATGATTGCTAAATACATTGGCAACATTATAAACAATGTGAATATGCCGATAAATATTTTAATAGGCATGCCAATCATAAATACATTTAGCTGTGGAATCGTTCTTGAAATTATGCTTAATGTTATATCAGTAAGCAATGTTGAAAGAACGATTGGTGCACTGATTCTGAAACCTAAAACAAACATATCTGATACAATCTTCGTAAAAATAACATTAATACTTTCTGAATGCAAAAATGCAGTACCAACAGGTATCATACTATAGCTTTGAAACAGCATTACAAACAATTTGTGATGTCCGTTTATCAGCAGGAATAATAGCAGCGTAAGTATGTATACAAAGTTTCCAATCAAAGGCACCTGTGTCTCTTCACCTGCAGCAAGAACATTGACAATGCTAAAACCTAATTGATAATCTATTATTTGTCCAGCCAAGTAAATAGCGCTAAATGAAACCATGGAAGCTAAGCCAATCAATAAGCCAACCAAAAACTCATTAAATACAATTACAACGTATTGATATAAATTACTTGCATCGATGTTTACCTTCACTAAATCAAATATAATTATCGATGTAAAAAAGGCAAGGCCAATTTTAAACATCGGAGGCAACGATCTTGTTCCAAATAGTGGTGTCAGTATAAAAATACCAAGCATTCGCACAAAGACTATCAAAAAGTATTGTACATTGTTTAAAATGTAATAACTCAGTTCCATTTTATCTATTTAATAAAATTATTAATGTTTAATATTAATTTTTGTGTGTAATTAATCAATGTTGTAAGCATCCATGGTCCAAATAACATTATAGAAGCAAAAATAGCTAAAATTTTAGGTACAAACGTCAAAGTCTGCTCCTGAATCTGTGTTGTTGCCTGAAATATACTTATAATGAGTCCTACCAATAGCGATACAATTAAAAGCGGTGCGGATACAATCATTGTCACCATTAATGCTTCCCTTCCAATATCAAGAACTACTCCAGGATCCATTATTATCCTCCTTATCTAAAACCTATTACCAATGATTTTGCTAATATATTCCATCCATCTACTAAAATAAACAGCAAAAGTTTAAATGGCAAAGAAATAAGTACAGGCGGTAACATAAACATTCCCATGGACATTAATACACTGGCAACAACCATGTCTATAATCAAAAATGGTATGTATATAATAAAACCAATCTCAAATGCCGTCTTAAGCTCACTAATAATAAACGAAGGAATAACAACTCTTAGTGGTATGTCATTCACACTCTTTACTTTAATTTTGGCAAGATTTATAAATAAATTCAAATCATTTTTTCTAGTCTGTTTTAGCATAAAATTTTTTAAAGGATCTCTTGCTTTGACATAGGCTACTTGTGGGGTTATTTTTCCCTGCATATATGGTTGTATTGAATCATTGTTTATTTGCACACCAACAGGTGCCATTATAAAAAACGTCAAAAATAAGGACAATCCAATTAAAACTTGATTAGGTGGCATTTGCTGTAAACCCAAAGCATTTCTCAAAAATGATAAGACAACAATAATTCTTGTAAAAGAAGTCATCATTATGAGTATTGAAGGTGCTAAAGTTAATACAGTTAAAAGAAGCACTATCTGAATACTCGATGCTATGTTATTCGGACCTGATGGTGCATTTATTGTAATCAGCGGCGAAGCAGAACTCGGTGCTGCATATGCAACTTTTGTCAATAAAGTTAGTAATAACACAGCCCCACTAATTTTTTTTATATGTATCATGTTCATTACCACCTAGATTTCTAATTGACAATTTCTTTAAATTGTTTAATGAAATATTTAAACTTTGTTTGAAACTGCTATTTTTATCTTTCATCTTAACATCATCAGCAGTTAAAGTCTTTATATATACAATAGAATTATTCGTGACACTAAATAGCAAGTATTCGTTGCAAACTTTGATTATATACAAATTTTTATCTTTGCCTAAATTTAAGTGATCTACAATGTCAAAATTATTTCCTTTATATATATTCAAAGCCTTTTTATTGATAAATACTGTTACATAATAGGCCAAAAAAACTACGAATACAAATATTAAAAGAAATGTAACAGCTTGAAAAAACACGCTATCGCTAGACATCAAAATTCCTCATTTCAACATTTTTTTGACAGCTTCAATTACTCTGTCAGGTTGAAATGGCTTTACTATAAAATCCTTAGCACCTGCCTGTATTGCTTCAATAACCATAGCCTGTTGTCCCATGGCCGAGCACATAACTATCTTAGCATTGGGATCTTTTTTTACTATTTGTCTTACTGCTTGGATGCCATCCATTTCTGGCATTGTAATGTCCATCAATACCAGATCCGGTTTTTCTTGATTGTACTTTTCTACGGCTACTGAACCATCTTCAGCTTCTATAACACTGCCGAGATTATTTTTTGTGATTATATCTTTTATCATCATTCTCATGAAAGCTGCGTCATCTACTATCATAATTTTGCTCATAATCAATTCCTCCTTAAATTATAATGAATTAATTCTTTTGCTTTGCTTTACAATATCTAATATTCTCACGCCAAAGTTTTCATCAATAACGACAACCTCTCCCTTGGCAATAAATTTCCCATTAACTAATATATCTACAGGCTCACCTGCCAATTTATCAAGCTCTATTATTGAACCTTCATTGAGTTCAAGTATATCTTTAATCAATTTTTTTGTCCTGCCCAATTCTACAGTCACATCTAAAGGGATATCCATAATTAAATTTATATTTTCTTTTTCTGCGGTTGTAGGTTCATCTTCATCATCGTCAAAGTCTCTAAAGATAACGGATTTTACATCAACTTTTTCACCTTTATGTTTAACTGTTGATTTAATTTCATCGCTAAATTCATTATTTATTCCTTTAGTACCAGTATTTATTATATCATCATTTTGTACACCTTGAAAAGATTCCTTAGGAGAATTTTCTACATTTTTAGACATAACTTGCTCAACAAGCCGTTTTGCAAATGCAATTGGAATCAACTGCATAATTTCGCTGTCTATTATTTCTCCAACCACCATTTTAAATGCAATCTTTACTACATAACCATCTGGAAAAGAAATATTTTCAGGTAAAACTTTATTAAAGTCTACAACAAAAGCCCTGGGAGGCGATATGTTGATGCTTTCACCAATTAAAGTTGATAACGAAGTAGATGCAGATCCTATCATTTGGTTCATAGCTTCACCGATTGCACTTAAATGCAATTCCGTTATTTCACCTTCAGTGACATTTCCATCGCCACCCATCATTAAATCAGTAATGCGAAGTACATCTTGTTCTTTTAATATTAAGAGATTATTACCTTTAATTCCCTCTGTATATTCTACTTCAACACCTACATATGGTATATTAAATTCCTTCTTTAGATTTTCCCAGTTAATTATGCTTACTTTAGGTGTCGTAATAGTCACTTTATTTCTCAAAAGTGTAAACAAAGTCGTTGCAGAAGTCCCAAAACTAATATTTCCTATCTCTCCTAAAACATCTTGTTCTTCCTCAGTTAGTGTCACATCATTGCTATTATTATCATTGTTAGTCATTCCGCTTAATAATGCATTGATTTCATCTTGTGATAGTATATCACTCATCAGCATCATCTCCTTCGCTGCAAATCTCAGTTATCTGAACGCAATATTTTTTATTTTTAATACCTGGAACACCAAAAAACTTTGTTTCATCATTTATTTTTATTTCAATTGGATCTTTGTATTTTTTATTTATTTCTAAAATATCACCTTTATTAAAATTCAATAAATCTCTTACTGTTATCTTTGACGTGCCAATAACTGCCCTTAATGGAATGTATGTATTACTTATTCTATCTTTTATAATTCCAATATCGCACGCCTGTTTTTCTGCATTTGAAAACCAAGTTTTAGTTGTAAGGAGCGGTAATATTGGAACAATCGTTATATGTGGCAGACAAAAATTTATCAGTCCCTCATTATCGTTTATTTTTAAAGACATTGTACATAATGCAATAGTTTCATTAGGAGAGATAATCTGCGTAAATTGTGAATTTGTCTCTATCCTTGTTATTTCAGGATTAAGTTCTATAACATTAATCCAAGCGTCTTTAATCAAGGGTAAAAGTTGTGTTGTAATTCGGCTTAAAAGTCCCATTTCAATTTCGGTGTAATCTCTCTCTACAGTATCAGCAGTTCCAATCCCACCTAATATTTTATCAATTATAGTAAAAGTAGTACTATTGTTAAATTCAAGTATAATTGGCCCATCTAAAGGTTTTGCATCAATTACTGCAATAAAAACAGGATTAGTCAACGAATTGCTAAACTCGTAATATGTTATTTGTTCAACTGATACTATTGAAACTTGAACAAGTGTTCTTAAATATCCTGATAAAAAAGTTGTAAAACTTCTTGACATGTTTTCAAAAATCATTTGGAGAGTTCTCAATTGTTCCTTTGAAAATTTGTTCGGCCTTCTGAAATCATATGGTTTAATTCTCGTCTCCTGCTGACTTTCCTTAATCTCCTTAATATCAAACTCACCAGAATTCATTGCTTTTAATAATTCATCAATCTCATTCTGCGATAATATGTCTGACATGAGAACTCTCCTTCCTATTGAACAATAAAATCATCAAAATAAACATTCGTTATTTTATCTGCACCTAAAATCTTGTTGATTTTATTTTTTATTTCGTTCTGAAGTTTAGCTTGTCCATCTGAACCTTCCAAGTCTTGAGCAGTTTTATTTCTTAGAATTTGAAGTATCGCATCTCTTATTTTTGGGTTTTGATCTTTTAATTCGTTTAATACATTTTTGTCATAAACCTCTAGTTCAACGCCTGCTTTGATAAATTTATCATCACCTTTTAAATTTGTAACAAATTCATCTCCCGGAGAATAATTATAATATACTATTTTAGCCGGTTTTGAATTATAATTGAAATAGAAAAATGCACCTCCAAATGCTATGATTATTACTAGCAAAATTATTATTATGATGTTATTTTTCATGACAACACCCCTACTATATTTAAGAAATTAATTCTTACTATTTTGGGCCTCTCCTTTTAAATGACTTAAATTATTTAATAAAAATTTTTCGTTTATAATCAATGACTTTTTCAATAATCTCATCTTTTCTTTCCTTTACAACTACCTTCTTGCCGCTAATCAAACTTATAACCGTATCAGGAGTTTCTTCTATAAATTCTATCATGTCAGCATTTACTGTAAATTCGTCACCATTTAACTTCGTTACATTAATCACTTAAAAGCCCCTCTTAATAAATCATGAAATTAATTTCATCACCTCTTTAGATTGACAAGGTCTTGCAAAATTTCATCTGATACTGTAATGACCTTTGCATTCGCTTCAAAGCCTCTTTGCGTTGTAATCATATTAGCAAATTCATTAGCAAGATCAACATTAGACATTTCAAGCGTTCCAGGGTTTATGGTGCCCCTAGTTCCTGTATTTGCAGCGCCAATCATGGAATCACCAGAATTAACTGTATTTATAAACATCGTATTGCCTACTTTTTCTAAACCTTGTGTATTCTGAAAATCCGCTAGTGCTATCTGTCCAATCACTTGTGTTCTGCCATTTGAGTAAATCCCGCTTACCACTCCATACTGGTCTATATTTATACTTTCTATTGAACCGGCTTCATTTCCATCTTTACTTAATTCTTGTATATTTGTTGAATCAGAATAC
This sequence comes from Thermoanaerobacterium sp. CMT5567-10, assembly GCF_030534315.2. NCBI lineage: Bacteria > Bacillati > Bacillota > Clostridia > Thermoanaerobacterales > Thermoanaerobacteraceae > Thermoanaerobacterium > Thermoanaerobacterium sp. CMT5567-10. The sequence goes on along the minus strand of NZ_CP130558.2, from coordinate 78,689 downwards.
ATGGTAAGATTTGAAAGATCTATTGTTATATTCGTTCCATCTCCCAAAGTCGCATTTATATCACTAATCGGTAATGATGATACATTAACTGAGAAAACACTTGCTGCTGGATCTATTATCAATCCATTTGAATCAAATTGTATTGTACCTATAGCAACTGGAGATGTTGACAAATCATTGCCGTCAAAGTTTGTTATTTCAGCACTCCAATTCCCTGCATTATCTTGTTTAGTAAATTGAATCGTTGCTACATGGCTTCCGCCTTGTGAATCATATATAGTAACATTATAGCTGACTGAGCTTCCAATACTTGTACTTGCATCGAGATTTCCACCTAATTGGATTGATTTAGTAGACGCAGGTGATGTACTTGACCAATTTTTAATGCTTATTGGTGACAAATTGCCAGTGTCTGTATTTACCGTTTTTCCATCTTGAGAAATCCAACCCATTACCTTATATCCATCTGGTGTCACAAGATCACCATTTGAGTCAAAGAAAAAATTTCCTGCTCTTGTATATAAATTTGCACCGCCATTATTCACTATAAAAAATCCATTACCATCTATTGATAAATCTGTTGGATTGTCTGTTCTTTGTGCACCACCATTTGTAAACAAAGTATCTATCGATGCTATAGCAACACCAAGACCAACTTGCTGAGGATTTGTACCTCCACCGCTACCTTGTGGTGCTGATGCTCCTTTTATTGTTTGACTGAATATCTCTTTAAATGTCATTCTGCTTGCCTTATAACCAACAGTATTTACATTAGCAATATTGTTGCCTATAACATCCATTTCAGCTTGATGTGCTTTTAAACCAGATACTGCTGAATACATTGACCTCAACATGATTATTCCTCCTATCTCTATATTTCAATTTTATTGTTCTGACACGGAAGTGACTGAATCTAATGAGATATATGATCCCTGAACTTCTAAATAATAATTACTTCCATCAAATTTAACTGCATCAACTTTTCCACTAATAGTTGAACTATTTCCGTCTGTATCTATATTTGCAGAAATTATCTTGCCCAATAAACTATAGGCTTTAACCGCATTAAAGCTGCTGTTTAAGTTTAGCATTTGCTCTAAAGCTGAAAATTGTGCCATCTGCGCAATAAATTCTTTATCGTCCATAGGATTTAACGGATCTTGATTTTCCAGCTGAGTGACAAGAAGCTGCAAATACTCATCTTTACCTAATTCTGAATTTGGATTTGTAACTTTTGTTCCATCAGTATATGTATTTATGTAGCTATTATTGTAATTAGTATTTATTGCCACACTATCACCTCCTTTATACAACCACATCTACATGGCCGTTGGATACAGTATTAACTGTTAAAAACCTACGTGATTCCAGCTCTGCAGTTTCATAATCGTCATAATTAATCCTTATTCTATTGTTATTTTGATTTTTGTATTTTTCACCGCTATTTTCCTGTCCGCTGTATTGTGATGTAAATTGCATATTTCTATCGATAGATACATTAAAGCTGTCAATTTTTATACCTTTTGACTCCAACTGACTATTAAGTACGTTTAAATTTGCTTCAATTTGATGCTTAACTTTTTCGTTGTCAGTTAAAATATTTGCCGTTAAACTTCCATTCATAGATTTTATGTCGATCTCCATATTCCCTAAAAAATCAGGTTTAAGTTGAATTTTTATGTTTGACTCGGTATCTGATTTTGTTATGTTAATATTTTTTACAATTTGATCAATTATGTCCGTTGTCTGTATAGGGTTTTTAGCATCTAAAATTTTTTCAGTGTTTACAGTTAATTGCTTATTTTGATTATCATTTAAAACAACAATGTTGTCAGGTTTTAAGTCAATTATTTTATTATCTTTTGTTAGATCAATTTTGCTATCGAGTTTTTTAGATATATTTTGATTTTTGTCAGTTACAAGACTGTCAACATCTTCACCATTATTATAATCTTGATTTTTACTCTGATTTCCGTTTTGATTTAAATTTTCATCTTTTAAATTATTATCAGTTTTTGCAGTTAAGCTATTTATATTTGTATTTTTTTCATTATTGTTTGCCTCTGTATTTATATTTTTGCTATCACTGCCAGCTACCATTTGCTGTTTTAAATCATCACTATTCGTGCTTAATTTCAACTTGATATTATCATCTTTTATATCCGCATCATTAGAACCAACTGTAATTATCGTATTTTCCATATTGGTATTTTTTAATAAACTTAAAATATCTTTTGAATCAATATTTAAACCAAACTTTTCATTCAATATTTTAGTAATCGTATTTACCAAGTATTGCATATTTATTTCATCTTTGTTTTGACTGTTCTGTATTGCACTGCACAATTGGTTTATAATGCTTTCTTCTAATGGTTGCAAATTCGATTGACTTATAACTTTGTCGATAGTTAAATTATTGTTTATTAAATTCAAAATCATATTTATTATATCTGATAGCTGTTTGATGTTTATTGTTTCTTTTTTATTGCTATTAAAGCTTTTATTTTCATCTTTGCTTCCATTTTGAACAACTTTAATAAAGCTTTTAAAATCTGAGACTTTTTTGTTTGTAAATTTATCATCACTTTTTGATGGCATAATTCCATTTAAAATATTCATAACTTGTATCATTTGATCATCTCCTTTCTATGGCATAGTTGAGGCATTTGTATATAGTATTTTCGTTATATCTGCAGCTTTTTTGGAATCTAACTGTTCTAGTATTTTAGATGCATTGTCTTTATTCATATTACCTAAAATACCTATCAAAATATTGTTGTCCGTTATTTGATTCAAAATATTTGCTGCATTTTGCGGGTCCATATTTTCATAATAAGTAGCCAAAGTCTTTAAATCAGTCTTTTTTGCATTTGACTGCACTTTTAAACTATTTATCTCATCTTGCTGTTTTTGAAGCTGCGATTTCAATGCATCAATCTGTTTTTGTTTATCACTTAAACTTGCTTCCGCATTTTGTAATTCTTTTTGTTTTGTATTAAGTTCACTAGTCAACTTTTTCAGCTCATCAGCATAATTAGTTGTTGGTTTAACCTGTATTAAGCCTTTTAATATCGGTATATTGCTTAAATATTTTAAAGTATGACTGCTGATTCCACCAATATTAAAATAGAATAACAATCCAACAACTAGAATTATAAAAATTGCAATAAAAATAATTATACTTAATTTTAGCGGTCTTTTCTCATTTCCAGTTTCTTCTTTTTCCATCGATTAACCTCCTAAAGTAGACCTAGCAACTTTATATGATATTTGCTCATCGATAATTGAATTTTGCTCTAGCAATGACTGATATTTATACTCTTCATATTTTTTTTCTTTTAAATTTTCAAGTGCTTCTTTTTCCTTACTAACATCACTTAGCTTTCGTCTTTCTTTCTCGATTTCATCCTCTAAAGCTTTTAAAATTTCATTTTGCTCATTATATTTTTCGTACAATGTCTCCAAATATAAATTAAATTGTTTTAAATTCATTATAGATATGCCCATCACAGCATTCATTTCATTTTTCTCAAGTGTTTCATTTATCTTAATAAGAATTTCATTGAGTTTATTTTTTTGCAATTCATATTTTGAAATTAGCAGTGCCAATTTTTCTTTTTCCATCTTTTGCTTTTGCTCTTTGATATTAAGTACAGTTTCCAATGAATATCTAAATTTTTTCACATTATCACCTGTTTAAAATATTTTTCAGCATATTAAGTTCATCTTCAAAATTATAATTTTCATCTGTATTCTGTTTTATATAATTTATCATATCGTCGTGTAATGAAATCGCTTCATCTATTTTAGGATTACTTCCCCTTGCATAAGCACCTATATTAATTAAATCTTCTGATTCCTCATAAACTGATAATATACTTTTAAATTTCGAAGACAAATTTTTGTGTTCGTCTGATACAATATCATTCATGACTCTGCTAATACTTGCTAAAATATCAATTGCAGGATATTGCCCTTTATTTGCAAGTTTTCTTGACAAAACTACATGTCCATCTAATATGCCTCTGACAGCATCTGTTATCGGTTCATTTAAATCATCACCGTCTACCAAAACTGTATAGAGAGCTGTTATAGAGCCATTTTTTGCAGAGCCCGCTCTTTCTAATAACTTAGGAAGAACCGAAAAAACTGAAGGTGTATAACCTCTTGAAACAGGAGCTTCACCAATAGACAACCCTATTTCTCTTTGTGCCATAGCAAATCTTGTAACAGAATCCATCATAAATAAAACATCAAGCCCTTGGTCTCTGAAATATTCTGCAATAGATGTAGCAGTCATTGCACCTTTAACTCTCATCAATGCTGGTGTATCAGATGTTGATACTACTAAAATCGATCTTTTTAAACCATCCTTACCTAAGTCTTTCTCAATAAACTCATTTACTTCTCTTCCTCTTTCGCCAATTAAAGCAATTACATTAATATCAGATTTGGCATTCCTGGCTATCATTCCAAGTAGAGTACTTTTTCCTACGCCACTACCAGCAAAAATACCTATTCTCTGTCCTTTACCACATGTAAGCAAACCATCTATTGCTTTTATGCCAAGAGGCATCACTTCCCTTATTCTCTTTCTCTCAATGGGATTCGGTGGAACATTATTAGTGCTTACAAGTTTCTTAAATTTTATAGGCCCTTTCCCATCAATTGGATTGCCTAATGCATCTATAACTCTTCCCAATAACTCTTCTCCAACACCTATTTTTAATTTTTGTCCTGTAGATATAACGCTATTTCCAGGCCCTATGCCATCCATATCTCCTAAAGGCATCAAATAAACTTTATCATCTTTAAATCCCATCACTTCAGCATAAATTGTATTTCCGTTTATAGACTTTATTTCACAAACATCTCCAACATTAGATATTGGGCCAATGCTTTCTATCGTCAAACCAACAACTTGGCTTACTTTTCCATAATACTTTATAAAACTTTTGTCACGTAAAACCGTCTTATATCTTTCAAAAAAATTATTACTGATCATTTAGAACACCTTTTAGCGCATCTTTTAGACTTTCTAATTGTGTTTTTAAACCTGAGTCAATCATTCCTGACGGAGTCTGAACAATACAATCGTACTTATCTAATGATATATCTCTTACTATATTAATGTCATCAATGAATTTTAAATTTTTTAATACTTTGTCTTTATTTTTAACCAAGAATTCGTAATCTTCCTCACTTACTCTGACTGTCACTGTATTTGAAGCTTCGTAATTTTCCAATCCCTTTTTCACAAGATTAATGACTAAATCTCTGTTTTCTTCCATATTTATATCAATTATCTTTTTCACACAATAAATTACAGTTGAAACAATATCACTCTCGACTTCTTTTTGTAAATTTTTTTTCTCATCTAATATCATTTTTTTTATCTCTCGTGCTTCCTTAAGTATAGAAGAAGTTCTATCTTTGCCTTCATCTATTCCCTTATTTAGGCCTTCTTTATAGCCCCTATCAAACCCTTCTTTATAACCAACTTGCTTTGCATTTTCCTTTATTTCTTCTGCTATCTTTTTTGCATTATTTATAAGCTTTTCTGCCTCATCCTTAGCGGATTTAACAATGTCATCCTGAATAATGCTTATTTTCTCCAGTTTCTTCTTAAATTCTATATATTGTATAGAGTCATTATTATTATTAATCTTATCATTTGATAAATTATTCAACTTTTTAATATGAGGTTTTTCAATAACAACAGGTGATGAATTTATACAATCTTTATTTTTTAATATCCTATACAATTATTTCATCACCTCCACCCCTTGATATAACTATTTCTCCAGCATCTTCTAAACGCCTTATAATATTTACTATCTTTTGCTGTGCCTCTTCCACATCTTTTAATCTGACTGGACCCATGTATTGAATGTCTTCTTTAATCATGTCTGCCAATCTCTTTGACATATTGCTATAAATAACCCTTTGAACTTCTTCGTTAGATCCTTTAAGTGCCAGTGCAATATCGTGATTGTCCACTTCTCTCAAGACTCTCTGTATTGAACGATTATCTAACATTATAATATCTTCAAATACAAACATGCGCCTTTTAATTTCTTCTACAAGCTCAATGTCTTTAGTTTCAAGTGTATCAATAATATTTTTCTCTGTAGAGCGATCAACCGCATTTAAAATATCCACAATCGTCTGTATGCCACCTGTTGATGTGTAATCTTGTGTGACTAAAGATGACAATTTCTTTTCTAAAATTCGTTCAACTTCCTTTACAATTTCAGGCGATGTAGCTTCCATTTTTGCAATTCTCATAGCCACATCAGACTGAATACTTTCAGGAAGCGATGATAATATAACACCAGCCTGTTGAGGTTTTAGATATGATAGTATCATCGCTATTGTCTGCGGATGTTCGTTTTGTATAAAACTTAATATTTGAGATGGATCTGCACGTCTCACAAAATCAAAAGGTCTAACCTTCAATGTCGAAGTAAGCTTATTAATAATTTCTAAAGCCTGTTGAGATCCCAATGCTTTTTCTAAAATTTCTTTAGCATAGTCTATGCCACCTTCTATAATATACTCCTGTGCTATACACATATTATAAAAGTCATCCAAAATCTTATCTTTTTCTTCAGGAGATATGTTTCTGATATTAGCAATCTCCAAGGTTAGCTGCTCTATTTCCTCTTCTTTTAGATGTTTGTATATTTGTGCTGCTGTAGCTGGTCCTAAAGCAATTAAAAGCATAGCACATTTTTGTTTACCTGTAATAGAACTTCTTGCCAAAGTAGACACCACCATCCTATTCTTCGTTGAGCCAAGTTCTGATTAATTGTGCAACTATGTCTGGCTTTTGCTTTATAAATTTTTCTATCTGTTTCATCTTTTCATCTTTTTCACTAGTTACATCTAATTCTTCTATTTCTTTTCCAGGCTCCTCAGTCGACATAGCTTCTTCTAAATTAGTAGCAGGAATTAACTCTTTGTTTTTCTTTTTCATAGCATAGAAGGCACCTCCCGCTAAAAGCAACGCACCTAATATTATTAACCATACGTATGGGAATGATTGCTTTTGAGTATTTTTCATCTGATTCAATAAATCGTTATTAAATTTTATCCCCATGACGGAAACAGATACGTTCTTGCCTCCAGCAGCATTTGATACAAGATCTGTAAGCTGCTGTTTCATTGTCGGGCTTAAATTATTGTTGTTTACTACCACACTCAATGATATATTCTGTATTTTCCCTTGAGCTGACGTAAGAGTAGTTTTTATTTGATTAATCTCGTAATTTATTGTTGTATCTGTTTTGCTATAATTTGAATTACCATTGTTTTGAGTTGTGTATGTTGTACTACCAGGAGGATTATTAGTTGCCGTGCCAGCCGGTGCACCATTGCTGGAACCATTAGCTATCTCTTTTATAGTCTGTGTGCTTCTTATGATTCCATTGTTATCAATCACTGGCTGCCATTCTACTTTGTCTTGCACTTGTTTATCAAAATTCAAATTAACACTGGCTCTTACGATTACATTTCCAGGTCCAAAAACTTGTTCCAAAAGCGATTGAATATTATTCTGCAGATCATTTTGAACCTTTATCTGAAGAGCGTATTGAGAACTTGCACCATCAAGCGTATTATCATTTTGAGCCACCAAAACTTTTCCGTTCCCATCAATAATAGTTACTTTGTCTGGATTTAGTCCTTCAACGCTTTTTGATACAAAGTTCGTTATTCCAGTGATTTGCTGATTTGTTAATGTAACACCCGGTTTTAACTGTAACATTACAGCCGCTGTTGATGAATTGTCATTATTCGACAATACAAAATTGTTTTCATCTGGAACTACTATATTTACTTTCGCATCTTGGACACCATCAATTGTCTTTAATGTATTCTGTATTTCATTTTGTACAAAATAAATGTATTTTTCTTTTCTCTCCTGATCTGTCGTAGCCAACGAATTATTCATTGCATCGCTAAAACTAAAGCCATCTTGTGGAATTCCTTCTGTTGCAAGCTGCATTCGTGCTTCGTCTTTATATTGAGCAGGAACTAATATTGTACTTCCGTTTCCTTCGATTTTGTATGGGATTTTTAATTCATTTTTTAACTTATCAACTACTGCGCCGGCATCTTTAACACTTAAATCAGAGTATAAAACTTCATAGTTAGGTCTATTAATAATGTATACTAATAATGCTATACTACTAATTAATAATAATGATATTATTCCAATCTGTATTTTTTGTTTTTTATCAAATTTATTCCAAAAATTATTGATTTGGCTTCTTATATTGTTTATAAAAGCAGGCATCAATTCACCTCATCTCAAAAGGTATTAAACCGGCATCCTCATTATCTCCTGATATGCATCAAGTACTTTATTTTTTATTTGAATTGTAAGCTCCAACGCAATGTCTGCTTTTGTCGCATCAATCATTACATTATGTATATCGTTGATATCGCCAGTAACTAACATCTGATCATCTTGCTGTGATTTGAGTTGTAAATTATTTACATCAGTAATTGCAGTTTTAAGAATATCTCCAAAAGAAGTAGAATTGTTTGTTGTGCTAGAAGCGCTAACGCCTCCTACTGAGTTTATTTGTGAAATAGGATTTATCATTGTTTCTCACCTATGCCTTTCCAATTTCTAATGCTTTTTCTATCATTGACTTTGCAGAATTAACGGCTGTAACATTGGCCTCATATGCTCTTGTTGCTGATATCATATCAACCATTTCAGAAACAATATTGACATTAGGGTAATTTACATAACCAGTACTATCTGCATCAGGATTTCCAGGATCATACACACGATTTAGTGGAGTATTATTGTCATCCACAATAGATACAACTTCAACACCATTTCCAGTTGCTTGTATTCCCTTTGCTTTATTAAGCATATCGCTAAATCTGTTTTGATTATTAATCTCTTTCAATACAACAAGTTTTCTCCTGTACGGTCCACCACTAGATGTCCTTGTTGTATCAACATTTGCAATATTTTGAGAAATGACATCCATCCTCAATCTTTCGGCTGTAAGACCTGTAGCACTTATATCAATAGAATTTAGAAAGCCCATTATTAATTACCTCCATCTTTTATTGCTGTAAGTATAGAATTTAATTCACCACTAACTCTTTGCGCTAATGCGCTATAATAAAGCTGATTTTTTGCCAAATTTGACATTTCTACATCAATATCAACATTATTACCATCTAATCTCATAGAAGTACTATTATCCTGCACAATCTGTGGCTCAATATTATCAATTGACGTTGAGTTAATAGGTATATGATTTTTATCTGTTACAAAACCTGTTAATTTATTGGAATTTACTGTATCGTTTAAAATACTTTCAAAATTGATGTCTGATCTTTTGAAACCTGGTGAATCGACATTTGCTATATTATTAGAAATGACTTCATTTCTCAATTCTGATGCATCTAATGCTTTACTCATAAGATCTACTGTATTAAAATTTATCCCTAGCATTTACACTCCTCCAATCAATAATACTAATATTCGACACAAAATTACATTTTCCTTCAAAAATTATTCATATATGTAGAATATTTTAGTATTAATGACGTATTACATATATGTAAAGAAATATATGTCAGTATTTATCAAATTTTGTCAAAATATATTATATCACTCAACAAATCTAAAGACCATAAGAAAAAAGTCCTAAATTTCTTTAGGACTTTTTAATCTTACCGTTTTAATTTTTTAAGCTCTTCAATTAATTTATCATTTAGAATCTTAATATGTGTCCCCTTCATTCCAAGAGACCTTGATTCTATAACACCCGCGCTTTCAAATTTTCTTAAAGCATTTACTATAACTGATCTTGTTATTCCAACTTTATCAGCTATCTTGCTGGCTACAAGAAGCCCTTCATTTCCTCCTAATTCTTCAAAAATATGCATAACAGTCTCTAACTCTGAATAAGAAAGAGTTGCTAAAGCCATCTGCACAACTGTACGTTTTCTTTCATCTTCTTCTATTTCATCATTTTTAGATCTAAGTATTTCTAAACCTATAACTGTTGCACCGTATTCAGCCAATATAATATCATCATCAGTAAACTTATCTCCATATCTTAAAAGCATTAATGTTCCAAGCCTATTTCCCCCTCCAAATACGGGAACAATTGTCTCAAATAAATTATCATTTTTTATAAGCATCGCTTTACTTTCTTTAGTAAGATTTACAGATGTCTCTGATACTTTTAAAAGCTCATCATTGTAATCTTCAGGAAGTTGCATACTTTTTATAATTGACTCATCTAACTCTCCACTATATTTATCTAAGTTGCGCCCCAAAAGCTTCCCTCTTCTGCTTACAATAAAAACATCGCAATTTATAACATCTTTTAGTATCTCAGACAATTCATTAAAATCAACTGGTTGAACACCGGTTTTCTGAAGTACCTTATTTACCTTCCTGATCTTTTCCAGAAGTAATCCCATTATTATCCTCCTCATTAAAGTATATACTTATTAACATCAAATTTACTTAAATTATCTTTTAATTGCTCATCTATATAGCTTCTGTCAATGATTACTTTTTTACCCGTTATCTCAGGAGCTTCAAATGATAACTTTTCAAACAATTTTTCCATCACTGTATGTAGCCGTCTTGCCCCTATATCTTCTGATTGTTGATTAATAAGATAAGCAATTTCTGCTATTCTATCTATAGCATCATCAGAATATTCTACATCTACACCTTCAGTTTTTAAAAGCGCTGCATATTGTTTTGTCAATGCATTTTTGGGTTCTTTTAAAATTCTTATAAAATCTTCTTTTGTCAATGGCTTAAGCTCGACTCTAACTGGAAATCTTCCTTGCAGTTCGGGTATTAAATCACTTACTTTTGCAATATTAAAAGCACCAGCTGCTATAAAAAGTATATAATCAGTTTTTACAGGGCCATACTTTGTCATAACAGTACTGCCTTCTACTATTGGCAATATGTCTCTTTGAACTCCTTCTCTTGATACATCAGGTCCATTAGTATATCCACTTCCCGCAATCTTATCAATTTCATCAATGAAAATTATACCATCTTGTTCTGTCCTTTTTATAGCTTCGTCGATCACTTCATCCATATCGATTAAATTTTGTGCTTCTTCAGACTCTAATATCTTTTTAGCCTCCCCTATTGAAACTTTTTTATACTTTTTCTTTTTGGGTAAAATATCAGAAAACATATCTTGCAAATTGATATTCATTTCTTCAGAGCCTATGTTTGAATACATTTCAAGTATTGGTGCAGCAGAATCTGTTATCTCAATTTCGATGATTGTATCATTTAATTCTCCACTTCTTATCTTTTCTTTTAATTGCTCTCTTTTTAGCTTGACTTCTTGTTGCTCATAATCATGAACTTCATTATTATCATTTGGATTATTAAACAAAATTTCAAAAGGATTTTTTTGGCGTCTGCTCTTTCTACCATTTAGCAAATAATCTACTATCCTTTCTTCTGCCAATTCTTTTGCCCGCATCATAACATTCTGCATTTTTTCTTGTTTAACCATGCGAATAGCTGATTCAAGCAAATCTCTAATCATTGACTCAACATCTCGCCCTACGTATCCCACTTCAGTAAATTTAGTAGCCTCTACTTTTACAAACGGCGCTTCAACAAGTTTTGCTATCCTTCTCGCAATTTCTGTTTTACCCACACCTGTAGGACCTATCATCAAAATGTTTTTTGGAGTAACTTCGTCTTTAATTTCATCTGACAACAAATTTCTGCGAAATCTATTTCTAAGTGCAACAGCTACAGAACGTTTAGCTAAATCTTGACCTACTATATATTTATCAAGCGCATCTACAATTTCTTTTGGAGTATAATTCTTCACACCAAGTCCCTCCTTATAAACTTTCTACTGTTATATGATCGTTTGTATACACACAGATTTGCGATGCTATCTCAAGGGACTTTCTAGCAATCTCTTCCACGGATAAATCAGTATTATACCTTAAAGCGAGTGCTGCAGACATTGCGAAATTGCCACCTGAACCTATTGCTATCACATCGTTATCTGGCTCAATCACTTCTCCATTGCCTGATATAACTAATGTTACATTTTTATCCGCAGCAATTAAAAGTGCTTCTAGTTTTTTTAAAACCTTATCTTTTCTCCATTCCTGTGCAAGTTCCACAGCAGCTCTTTTTAAATTACCACCATACTGCTCCAATTTTTCTTCAAACATTTCAGACAACGTAAATGCATCAGCAACAGAACCTGCAAAACCTATTAAAACTTCATCATTGTACAATCTTCTTATCTTTTTTGCTCCATGTTTTAAAATTGTATTCTCACCAAATGTAACCTGTCCATCACCAGCTATAGAAACTTTATTATCTCTTCTAACAGCTACAATTGTAGTACCTTTAAACAAATTTTCACCCCCCAAAAACAATATAATATTAACACAAAATTTATAATGTTTCAATAATATTTCAAAATTTTTTATATATTTAAATTACTTCACGTAATCGCAATTGCTGCATTTAATTGTCTTGATTCCTTTTATATATTTCTCTACAAGCAAGCTTCCACACTTAGGGCATATTTCATTTATTGGCTTATCCCAAAACATAGTACCGCACTGAGACGAATTTTCACAAGCATAGTATGTCTTTCCTCTTTTACTTTTCTTAACAACTATTTTCCCTCCGCATTTGGGACATATTATTCCTGTTTCTTCATATAGTGGCTTAGTGTTTTTGCATTCAGGAAATCCTGGGCAAGCCAAAAATTTACCATATCGCCCATATTTTATAACCATATTTCTACCACAAAATTCACATTTTATATCTGTAACTTCATCTTTTATTTCAATATCTTTCATCTGTTCTTCTGCAACCTTTAAGGAATCATTAAAATTATTATAAAATCCATCAATTACATCACACCATTTTTCTATGCCTTCTTCTATCTTATCAAGTTGTTCTTCCATTTCAGCAGTAAATTTCACATCCACAACATCTGGAAAAAATTCTTTCATCACATCTGTTACGATAAAACCCAATTCAGTTGGCTTTAAATTTTTCTTTTCTTTTATTACATATCCTCTTTCAAGCAGTGTAGATATTATAGGAGCATACGTGCTGGGCCTTCCTATTCCTTTCTCTTCTAGTTCTTTTATCAAAGTAGCTTCAGTATATCTAGCAGGAGGTTGTGTAAAATGCTGTTCAGGCTTTAACTCCTTTAATTTTAAATGATCTCCTTTTTCAAGTAATGGCAATGTCTTTTCTTCAACATTTTCAGTATCCACTTCCTCCGTATATACCGTCATAAATCCCGAAAATTTAAGTTTAGAGCCGCTTGCTTTAAAGATATAATTTTTATTAATAATATCCATAGCTATCGTATCATATAGAGCTTGTGACATCTGGCTTGCTAAAAACCGGCTCCATATTAATTTGTAGAGCTTATACTGATCTGGTTTTAATGAATCCTTAATCTGTTCCGGATCTAAGTTTATGTATGTAGGCCGTATAGCTTCATGTGCATCCTGAATATTTCCTCCTTTCTTTGTATATGTTGCATTAGGATTTGCATATTCTTTCCCATATTTTTGCAGTATATATTCATATGCAGCTTTTTTAGCCTCTTCAGATATTCTTGTAGAATCTGTTCTCATATAAGTTATTAAGCCTAGACTTCCTTCCCCTTTTATTTCCACTCCTTCATATAATTGTTGCGCAATCATCATTGTCTTTTTTGCAGTAAATCCAAGCTTTTTAGAAGCTTCTTGTTGCATCGTACTTGTTATAAATGGAGGAGAAGGATTTCTCTTTTTAGTGCCTGTTTTGACATTATCTACGATGTAATCATCTGCCAAATCTTTTATAATGTTGTTTACATCATTTTCATTTTTTAAATCTATTTTTCCATCTTTTGTTCCATAAAACTTTGCTTCAAAATACTGCGTTTTCTTTTCCTTATACAAAAAAGCAGATAAGCTCCAATACTCTTCAGGCTTAAATTCTTCTATTTCTTTTTCCCTATCACAAATTAATCTTGTGGCAACTGATTGAACTCTTCCAGCGCTTAGACCTCTTTTTATTTTTTTCCACAGCAATGGGCTAATATTGTAGCCTACAAGCCTGTCAAGTATTCTTCTGGCTTGCTGTGCATCAACTAAATTCATGTTTATCTTTCGAGGATTTTTAATAGCATTTTGTATCGCATTTTTTGTTATTTCATGAAACTCTATTCTGCATTTATCATTGACATCTATATTTAAAAGATTAGCAAGATGCCATGATATAGCTTCTCCTTCCCTATCAGGGTCTGTAGCAAGATAAACTTTTGAAACATTTTTTGCTTCTTTCTTCAATTTTTCTATTATTGGCCCTTTTCCGCGAATTGTTATATATTTTGGCTCGAAATTTTTCTCAATATCTATGCCAAGCTGACTTTTCGGCAAGTCCCTTATATGTCCCATAGAGGCTTCAACTTTATAATTTTTCCCTAAATATTTATGTATTGTTTTAGCTTTTGAGGGTGATTCAACTATTACTAATGATTTTTCCATTTCGATACCTCCAAAACATTAATTTATTATATCAAACTTGAAAGATTAATCAAAACTTTTTTCATATTTGTTGCCAGGTAATCTAACTATAAGCCCTTTAAACAGCAATGATGATAAAAGATAATTTACTTTAGATACAGGAAATTTCATTATTTCAACTAATTCTTCTATATCCCTTGGGCAATCTACTATCGCCATGTATAATTTTTTCTCTTCACTGCTTAGTGTATTAATCAATTGATCATTTATTCTCACTTTTATATCTTCTCTAAAATTATATTCCTCAAGTATGTCACTGCTACTCGTCACCAATTTTGCACCCTGTTTGATTAATTCATTTGTTCCTTTGCTATAAGCACTGGTAATAAAACCGGGTACCGCAAATACGTCTCTTCCTTGTTCTAAAGCAAACTTTGCAGTAATCAGCGATCCGCTTTTGACCCCTGCTTCAACTACTACAACTCCTAAAGACAATCCGCTTATTATCCTGTTTCTCGCAGGAAAATTCCCGGCAATAGGAAGATAATCGAGTGGATATTCCGACACAACTGCTCCATTTGAAATTATATATTCCATCAATCTCTTATTTTCTTCTGGATATACTATATTTACTCCACATCCTAGTACAGCTATAGTTCTACCACCTGCTTTGATTGCTCCTTTATGCGCTAGACTGTCAATTCCTCTAGCCATTCCACTTACTATTGTAAATCCATGTTTCGATAATTCATAAGAAAGTTTTTCTGATACTGATCTTCCATATGATGTGGCATTTCTAGAGCCAACTATTGCCATTGATATATCATCAGATTCTCTAATATCACCTTTTACATATAAAACTTGCGGAGCATCATATATCTCTCTTAATAATTTAGGATATTCATTGTCATCTATCAATAAAGCTTTTACTTTTTCTTTATTTAATCTTTCAGCGTATGCATAAGGGTTTATTTTCTTTGCATCTAATATGTTTTTATACACCCTGATATTATTAACGACATTTTTCAGCTCTTCATTATCAGATTTATAGACATTTTCTGCGCTTTCAAAGTAATCTATCAGCTTCTTATAAGTCTTTGTACCTACACTGTTGACTGAACTAAGCCATATAGAGTAGATTTTGTTTTTATCCATTATTACACCCCAAATTAAATATTTAAACATTATCATTATAATAATAAAAAGCAAAAAATAAAAGAAGGTATTTTATATATTTTTGTCGAATAAGAATAAGTTGGGTGATAAAATGTCTCAACAGTCATTAAACATAAAAGATTTAAAAGAACATATATACAATCACGGTTTGAACATTGATGGTTTAAAATTAAATGATAATGCTTTAAAATGGTTTAATAAAGAAATGTTAAGAATAGAGAATTTGACACAATATGAAAGAGAACTTTACAAATCAAGTTATAAAGTAATAGGTGGTGTAGACGAGGTCGGCAGAGGACCATTAGCTGGACCTGTCGTTGCTGGATGTGTTGTACTTCCTAAAGACGTATTTATACCGGATATTAATGATTCAAAAAAATTGAGAGAAGAAAAAAGAGAATTATTGTCAGAAGTTATTAAAAGAAATGCCATCGCTTATGGAATAGGAATAATCAATAATGAATACATAGACAGCGTCAATATATTGAATTCGACTTATGAAGCCATGAGAATCGCTATCTCAAAAATTGATGTAGAAATTGACTGTTTATTAATTGATGCTGTAAAAATACCAAATATAGAAATAATGCAAAAGCCTATTATAAAAGGTGATATGAAAAGTATTTCTATCGCTGCAGCTTCTATTATAGCAAAAGTAGAAAGAGACAACTTGATGAAAAAATATGATGAATTATATCCACAATATGGTTTTGGAAAAAATAAAGGATATGGAACAAAGGAACATATTGAAGCGATAAAAAAATACGGCCCGTGCCCAATACATAGAAAAACATTTTTAAAAAAGATAATAGGAGAATCGAATATATGAATAACAAAATATTAGGTAATCTAGGAGAGAGCATTGCAGAAAAATATCTGTTGAAATCTGGATATGCCGTTGTTAGTAAAAATTTTAGATGTCCTATTGGAGAGATTGATATAATAGCTCTTAATAAAAATAGCCTAATCTTTGTAGAAGTTAAGACTAGAACTTCTACAAAATTTGGCTATCCGAAAGAAGCAGTAAATTACTACAAAAAAAATAAAATAATAAAAGTAGCAGAAACTTTTTTATCGTATAATAAAAAATACTCAAATTATTTATCTAGATTTGATGTCATTGAAATATTAATCGATCCAAAAACATTCAAACTAAATAATTTAAATCATATCAAGAATGCTTTTACTTTATAGGCAATAGTCCCATTTTATCCTTGACTTTTTCTATAGTAACCTTTGCTATACCGCTGGCCTTTTCAGCTCCTTCTTTTAAAACTTCGTTAATATAATTTAAATCTAAATTCTTGTAATTATTCTGAATTTTAGAAAGCCTCTCTACTATTACGTCTGCCAGTTCTTTTTTTAATGTGCCGTATCCTTGTCCTTTAAATCTCGCTTCCGCATCTTCAACGCTTATATCTGTAAATGAGCTGTACAACGTTAATAAGTTGCTTAAGCCAGGCTTATTTTCCGGGTCATATCTTATTACATTTTCTGAATCAGTTACTGCCCTCATGATCTTTTTCTTGATTTGAGAAGGTTCATCTAATAGGTTTATTTTGCTGTATTGATTTTCACTGCTTTTGCTCATCTTCTTATCAGGTTCAGTCAAGCTCATTATTCTCGAACCTGTCTTCAAAATCATCGGCTCTGGCACCACAAAAGTTTCACCAAATCTGTTATTAAACCTTATAGCTATATCTCTAGTTAGCTCCAAATGCTGTTTTTGGTCATTGCCGACAGGCACAAAATTTGTATCATATAACAATATATCAGCAGCCATCAAATCTGGATATGTGAATAAGCCAACTGAGACGGCTTCTTTTCCTTTACTTTTATCTTTAAATTGCGTCATTCTGCCTAATTCGCCGAAATACGTCATGCATTGAAGCAGCCATGCAAGCTCTGGATGTTCTGGAACATGTGATTGTACAAATATGATTACTTTTTTAGGATCAAGACCTATAGCAAGATAAAGACCCGCCAATTCTATAGATTTTTTTCTTAAAGTTTCTGGATCCTGCGGAACGGTTAATGCATGTAGATCAACAATGCAAAATAAACAGCTATAATCATTTTGAAGCCTTACAAATTGCCTCATTGCACCGAGGTAATTGCCTATATGGATATCACCTGTTGGTTGTACACCTGAAAAAACTCTCTTCATATATCACACCTCTTCGTTTTAATTGCTTATATATTTATTGCTTAAATTCCTGTATTGAAATGCTTCTGCCACATGTTCATATTTAACATCAGTACTTCCATCCAGATCCGCAATTGTTCTGGCAACTTTTATTATTTTATTATATGCTCTGGCACTTAGACCGAGCTTGTCAAAGTAATCTTTAATCATTTCCGTCGTTTTTTCATCAAGTTTTATATACTTTTTTATCATATTATTCTTTAACTGAGAATTGAAAAATATACCACTTCCACGATATCTTTGCAATTGTATCTCCCTTGCTTTTTTTACTCTATCTCTTATTACTTCTGATGTTTCAATGCTTTTATCATCTTCAAAATACTTCTGTTTGTCGACGCGGTTCACTTCCACATGCAAATCAATCCTATCAAGAAGTGGACCTGAAATCTTATTTTGATAGCGCCTTATTTCATTTGGCGTGCACCTACACTCGTGCGTTGAATCACCTAGATAGCCACAGGGACATGGATTTAATGCGATAATTAGAATTACCTTAGCAGGGTATGTAAAAGTTGCATTTACTCTTGATATTGTTACAAACTCATCTTCTAGCGGCTGTCTAAGTGCTTCTATAGCATCCCTTCTAAACTCAGGAAATTCATCAAGAAATAAAACGCCATAATGTGCCAATGAAACTTCACCAGGTTTTGGAATCCTACCACCACCAATTAACGAAACAGTTGAAATCGTATGGTGAGGTGCACGAAAAACCCTATTTGTTATTAATGATGCATTTTCAGGCAGTGTCCCTGCTATACTATGTATCTTTGTCACCTCTAAAGCCTCTTCTAAAGTCATTTCAGGTAGTATTGTTGGAAATCTTCTTGCCAGCATAGTCTTTCCTGAGCCTGGAGGTCCTACCAACATAATATTATGCCCACCAGCAGCAGCTATTTCGAAAGCTCTTTTTACATTTTCCTGCCCCTTTACGTCAGAAAAATCTATATCATACTTTTCTCTTTTAAAGTATTCTTCAACATCTATTCTAACTTGATCAATTGATTTTGTACCATTAATGTATTCAACTACATCATTTAATGATTTTACGGGTATCACCTGAATTTCTTTTGTTACAGCAGCTTCTTTTGCATTGTTACAAGGTAAGATTATCCTTTTTACTCCATATAACCTTGCATCCATTGCCATAGGTAAAGCACCTTTTATAGGTCTTAAAGAGCCATCAAGTGATAGCTCTCCCAGCAAAACCGTATCACTACCAACAGGTTTCACTTGCCCTGTACAGATAAGTATACCTATAGCAATGGGCAAATCAAATGATGTACCTTCTTTTTTTGTGTTTGCAGGCGCTAAATTAACAGTGATTTTTTCTACTGGAAATTCATAACCGCTATTTTTTATGGCAGCTCTTACCCTATCTCTTGACTCTTTTATTTCTGTATCTCCCAGTCCAACAATATCAAATGACGGAAGTCCATTGGATATATCAACTTCCACATCTACTATATATCCATCGATGCCCATGATTGCCATGCTTTTTGTTATAGATAGCATCAAAATCCCCCTAATCAGGCCTTTCCAGAGATATCTTACCAAGTTTGCCTGTGCGAAAATCTTCTACAATAATTTTTGATGTACGCTCGGTATCAATATGCCCACCAGATGACAAACAGCCTCTCATTTTGCCTATTTCTCTTAATAAGTCATACAAATCAATGTCAATATTTTGAATCTTATATCTTTGCATCAAGAGCTCTGGATACTCTTGTTTTAAAATTTTTAGTAAACTAAATGCCAATTCTTCATGGTTCAACAGTTCATCTTTAATTGCAGCTGTCAATGCCAGCATGATTCCAACATGCTCATCTTCAAATTTTGGCCACAGTATTCCAGGCGTGTCCAACAAATCAAAATAAGGAGTCCGTATCCACTGTTTTGTTTTTGTTACTCCTGGTTTATTTCCTGTCTTTGCACTTTTTGTTTTTGATAGTGAATTTATAAGTGTTGATTTGCCCACATTAGGTATACCCACTATCATTGCCCTTAATTTGGCCTTTATCCCTTTTTGTCTTTTTCTATCTATTATATTGCTACATTCTTTTAAAGTCAATTCATATATTTCTTTAATACTGCTGCTATTCAATGAATTTATATTAAGGCTTGCAATACCTAGCTTTTTAAAATATTCATTCCACATTTTATTAACAGCAGAATCAGATAAGTCGGATTTATTAAGCAGAATAATTCGTTTTTTATTTTTAACCAATTCATCTATAAGTGGGTTTCTGCTACTTTTAGGAATTCTTGCATCAACTAATTCATACACAATATCAGCAATTTTTAAATTTTCTTCAATTAAACGCTTCGTTTTTGCCATATGGCCTGGATACCATTGATACATAAGTTCCTCCATATATTGAAAAAGGGACTAATCAAGTCCCCTCTACTTTTTCTCTTTAATTTTAGCAGCCTTACCAACTCTGTCTCTTACATAATAAAGTTTAGCTCTTCTTACTTTACCTTTTCTTACTACTTCTATCTTTTCAATTCTAGGTGAGTGAAGTGGAAATGTTCTTTCTACACCAACACCATAAGAAATACGTCTTACAGTAAAATTCTCTCTCAGTGAGCCACCGCTTCTTTTAATCACAACTCCTTCAAAGACCTGTATCCTTTCCTTGTCACCTTCAATAACTTTATAATGTACTCTTACAGTATCTCCTACATTAAACTGAGGTACTTCTCTCAATTGTTCTTTTTCAACAATATCAATCAAATTCATTTTTTCCCCTCCTTTCAAATATCTGAATACCCTATTTGCATAAGATAATCTATATCTTGTTTGGTTAAATATTTCTTATCCAAGAGATCAGGGCGTAAATTTAACGTAAGTTCTAAAGACTTCTGTCTTCTCCATTTAGCTATCTCCGCATGATTACCAGACAGTAACACTTTAGGCACTTCCATACCGTTAAAATTTTCTGGTCGCGTATATTGAGGATATTCTAGTAAACCGTTATAGAAAGACTCATCCATAAAACTTTCATCTTGTGGCAAAACACCGTGTATCAACCTTGATACAGAATCAATAACTGCCATTGCAGCTATTTCGCCACCAGTCATGATGAAATCTCCCATTGATATCTCTTCATCAATCACTGAGTACGCCCTCTCGTCAATTCCTTCGTAATGTCCACACAATAGTATTATTTCATCATATCTTGAAATTTCTACAGCTTTTTTCTGATCAAATTTTTTCCCCTTAGGTCCCATATAATAAACCGGTATATTTTTTGATGATTTGACAGCATTAATTGCATCGTATATTGGTTGAACCATCATAACCATGCCATACCCGCCACCATATGGATAATCATCCGTTTTTTTATGTCTATCTTTTGAATAGTCCCTGATATTAACCAAATTTACTTTAATCAAATCTCTTTCAATAGCCCTTTTTAAAATGCTATTCCTAAGTATTCCTTCAAACATATCAGGGAAAATCGTCAAAACATTGAATATCATTATAGTCCCTCCAAAAGGTGGACTGTCATTTTACGTTCTTTAATATCAACCTTTTTTATTACACCTTTTATGGCAGGTATCAAAATATCTCTATCATCTGTTTTCACAACATATACATCATTTGCACCGGTTTTTAATACATCCTTTAATATGCCTAGCTCTTTTTGATCGTCTGTATATACTTTCATGTTTAGCAAGTCTTTGATAAAATATTCATCATCATCCAGCTTTACAGCATTGTCTCTTGTTATCTTTATCAACTTGCCTCTTAATTTTTCTGCTTCATTTCTATCATTTATTTCTTTAAATTTCACAATCACAAGATTTTTTATAAACCTGACTGATTCGATGTTTAAAGAAGCTTTACCTGTTTCCTCAAATATATATACATAGTCCAAATCATAAAATCTATCTAAATGATCTGTAAGAGGAAAAACTTTTACTTCTCCATTTACACCGTATGCAGATGTTATCTTACCTACGGATAAATAATCATCCATGAAAATCACCTAAATTATTTCTACAACAACCCGCTTCTTTTCCTTTGTCGCAGCCGCTTTAACAACTGTTCTAATGGCTTTTGCAATTCTCCCTTGTTTTCCAATAACTTTTCCCATGTCTTCTGGTGCAACTTTTAGCTCTATGATAATCGACTGCTCTCCTTCGATTTCATTAATCTGCACTGCATCAGGATTGTCAACAAGAGATTTTGCAATGAACTTTACCAATTCGCCCATAGATTATCCCTTCCTAAACAGAGATTTTAATTATTATTGATTTTATCAAATATACCTTCTTTTTTGAATAGAGCCCTAACCGTGTCAGATGGCTGTGCTCCAACTTTTAACCATTTTATAGCTTTTTCCGAATCAATTTTTATTTCTTTTGGATTTGATACTGGATTATAATAGCCAATTTCCTCTATAAATCTACCATCACGTGGAGACCTTGAATCAGCCACAACAAACCTATAAAATGGAGATTTTTTAGCTCCCATTCTTTTTAACCTAATCCTAACTGCCACTTTATCACCTCCTTCTTATGTGAATAATATTTATCTAAAAAATGGCATTCTTCTTTTGCCAATTTTCGTGCTTTTACCTAAGTCAGTAAACTGCTTCATCATTTTTTTAGTCTGTTCAAACTGCTTTATCAGACTATTTACTTGTTGAATTGATGTGCCACTACCAGCAGCTATTCTTTTTTTTCTGCTGCCATTGATGATAGAAGGATTTTGCCTTTCTTCCTTAGTCATTGATTGAATTATTGCTTCAATTCTTTTTATATCTTTATCACTTACATTTACACCCTTTAATTTTGACATATTTACACCAGGTATCATAGAAAACAGTTGATCTATCGGGCCCATATTTTTCAGCCCTTGTAACTGCTCAAGGAAATCATCGAAAGAAAACTGCTGATCTAAAATCTTTTTTTGAAGCTCTAATGCTTTTTTTTCATCTATTTGGGACTGAGCTTTTTCAATTAAACTTAGGACATCGCCCATGCCCAAAATCCTTGATGCCATTCTGTCGGGATGAAATACTTCTATATCAGTTAACTTCTCTCCTGATGCTATAAATTTAATAGGCTTATGTGTAACAGCCTTTACTGATAATGCTGCACCACCTCTCGTATCGCCGTCCAGTTTTGTCAATATAACGCCATCTATATCAAGCTTTTCGTTGAATGACTCTGCCACATTGACGACATCTTGGCCAGTCATCGCATCCACAACCAGAAGTATCTCATTTGGATTTACAGCATCTTTTATATTTTTAAGCTCATCCATAAGCTCTTCATCGATATGAAGCCTTCCAGCCGTATCAATTATTACAACATTATAATTGTTGTTTTTAGCAAAATCAACAGCACCTTTTGCAATATCAACAGGTGTCGTTTTGTCACCCATAGAAAACACCGGTACATTGATAGATGATCCGACAACTTGAAGCTGTTTAATGGCTGCCGGTCTATATACATCACATGCAACAAGAATGGGATTTTTACCTTTCGATTTTAAATAATTAGCAAGTTTGCCACTTGTCGTCGTCTTACCGGAACCTTGCAACCCAACCATCATAATAATTGTCGGAGGCTTATCGCTGAAATTAATCTTGCTTTCTTTAGAGCCCATCAAAGCTGTCAATTCATCATTGACAATCTTTATGACATGCTGCGCAGGTGTAAGGCTTTCCATTACCTCTTGTCCTAAAGACTTTTCAGTAACAGTATTTATAAATTCTTTAACAACTTTAAAATTGACATCAGCTTCTAGAAGTGCTATTTTGACTTCTTTCATCGCTTCTTTTACATCTTTTTCACTTAACTTCCCCTTACCTCTAAGCTTTTTAAATATATCCTGAAGCTTTCCAGTAAGACTCTCAAAAGCCATTAAAAAACCTCCTAAAATATCTTATATTTATAATTCAATCTCATCAAGTTCTTTTTGTATCTCATCCAGAACCCTTAGAGCATTCTTATCAGAAATATTTATTTTTGCATCATCTATAATGCGTTTTATATTATTAATTTTCGCAATACTGGAATTATATTTCTTGACAAGACCCAGCTTTTCTTCGTAGTATTTTAATACACTTTCAGCCCTTTTGAGAGAATCGTAAACACCTTGCCTTGAAATATTAAGCTCCTGCGATATCTCCCCTAATGAATAGTCATCCATATAATACATTTTAAATATATCCATCTGTTTACCTGTAAGTAGCGAACCGTAAAAGTCAAACAAAACATTCATTTCAACAAAATCCGTATTCATAAATACCACCTGTTAAGGTACTAGCCTTTACAGATAAATTTTATACAAGAAAAATGAATTTGTCAAGTTTTTTATTCTACATTGTGGTTAACCTGATACAAAAAATAATATACTCAAAATTGGAGTATATTATTTTTGTCCTTATTAATTTCCAAATATTTTTCATAAAAAAAGATTTAAAAATATCTTTCTTGATTTTTTTAATCAGATATATAAGCCATCACTGGGCGGTGATCTGAAATATCCACTTGCAATACTTTGCTTTTTGTTGCATCAATCGAAGTTCCACAGTTAAATAAAAAATCAATCTTTGGATTATTAGAATTATTATAGCATTCCAGTGTGCATATACCTGCAGGTCCGCTATCAACCATAGAAAAAACATTATTGAGCATTATATTATAGGTATCTGAGTTTTCTCCATCGTTCAAATCACAACCAATAATCAATCTTTCATTTGAAAATCCATTATTATTTAATTCATCTTTAATCTTTTGTGCTTGAATCACTTGATCACCGTTTAAGCCTAGATGGGCAGTTCCTACATAAAAGTAAGAACTGCCAAAATCAACACGTACAAGAAGAAAGCTGCGATTTTCTGAACTATTTACCTTAGACAAGTAAACTCTTAAAGCCGTTGTCAAAGAGCAACTACTTATAATTGCATTACCATAATAACCTGGATTCATATTAATAGATGTAATATATTTATAATTCCAAGTCGTCCCAGTAATCGCGGTAAGTTTATTAGAAATATACTCTGCCTGATGAATATTTGTACCAGATCGTATAGTATATGCATCAACTTCTTGAAGACAGACAATTGAAGCTCCCGAAGTTTTAATTTCATCCGCGATTTTATCCAGATTTTCCGTTTTCGGATCTGGATAACCGCCATCCTTGTTTTGTCCAGCTTTAATATTCCACGTAAGAATATTTATTGTCATAATTATTCCCCCTATACTTTTTTAATTTTATGCAATAGAATCGATATCTGCTTCCATATTCTGCTCTTTTATAAAGCTGTAAAAATACCCTCCTTTTTCCACCAGTTCTTCGAAGTTTCCCTCTTCTACAACTTTCCCCTTATCAATTACATATATTGTGTCTGCATCTTTTATTGTCGATAACCTATGAGCTATTTTAACAACAGTTTTATCTTTCAAATATTTGTCTATATTTTCCGATATATGCTTTTGCGATAAACTATCCAAAGCAGATGTTGCTTCATCGAAAATAATGATTTTTGAATCACTTAAGATTGCTCTGGCGATGGCTATCCTTTGTTTTTGTCCGCCTGATAATTTTGGTATATGCTTCAATAATTTTATTTTCAAATTAATCGAAACTCTCTTTTTCATTTTAGAATACATATATTATAAATGTCATCATTTAGCTTAGAATCTTGCCATCTTGTATTGTTATGCATACATCTGCTGATGCTGCTATATCTTTATTATGAGTTACCATAATCAAAGTCTGTCCAAATTTTTCTACACAGAGTTTAAAGAATTTCATCACTTCCTCCGCTGTTTTACTGTCTAAATTACCTGTTGGTTCATCTGCAAATATTATATCTGGTTTGTTTGATAGTGCCCTTGCTATTGCTACTCTTTGCTGCTGTCCTCCTGAGAGTTCATTTGGAAAGCTTTTTATCTTGCTCTCTAGTCCTAAAATTTCTATTATTTCCGATATGTAGTCCTTATCTATTTTTTTATTATCTAATGATACTGGCAATGTTATATTTTCATACACGTCTATAACTGGTATAAGGTTAAAGCTTTGAAATACAAATCCGAAGTTTCGCCTTCTCAGTATCGAAAGTTTTTCTTCCGATAGATTAAATATATTCTCACCATTTAATAATACTTCACCTGATGTAGGCACATCTAGTCCTGCCATGCAGTGAAGCAACGTACTCTTACCTGAACCGCTATGGCCTACTATAGTAGTGAATTTTCCATTTTCTATAGAAACTGATACTTCCTTTAAAGCCTCTACTTTATTGTCACCTTTGCCGTATGTCTTAGTCAATTTTACTGTCTCTAATATGCTCATAATCTCCACCTCATCTTTTATTCGATTATATTTAGACCTTCTACTATATTAAGCTTTTCTACTTTCTTTGCAGATACATAAGATGACAATATGCATATAACTATAACTATAGCACTGTACAATAGTATTGGTATAACTGGAAATTTAAATTGCAGCCTTTCGCTTATGTTAAATCCAGCCTTGTACTGCCTGTTTACCAAACTGTAAAATGAATAAACGTTGTAACTGCCTATTACAGCCGCTATTATGCTGCTCAATACACCATAAATAATCGATTCTTTTATTATCATGCTTTTAAGCTGCTTGACTGTCATGCCTATTGCTCTAAGTGTGGCAAACTCATTTGTACGTATCAATAAGTTAGTTTTTAGCGTATTATATACATTCATGCCTGCTATTAGTAATATCAATGCTACGATCACCATGTCTGATTTCAATACTCCCGTAAATCCTTTTTGGCTCTTTTCTATATAACTTAGCTTGCTTTCCACATCTGTAAAAGGCTTGTCCTTTAGAATCTTGTTTATACTATCATACACATAAGTGTCCTTTCCCGCCTCAGACTGCACACTGATCTGGTCATATGTACTTTTCCCTGAAATGGTCATTAAGTACTTTTGAGGAAGGATTATCTCCATCCTGGCTCCCCGTGTACTGTCACCTTTAGCTGTCCATTCCTGCTTTAATAGTGCACCTACTCTGATATTTTCCTCTTCATATGCTATTTTGCCATTTCTGATAACAGGAATCCTTATTGTCATGGTATCACCAACTTTTAAATCTTTTCTAATTCCCTCGAGCTTATGTTTAAAAATATCATAATAGTAATTAAATACTATTGCATTTGGATATTTATCTGATGAATTATTCAGCGATGACATGTCACCTTTATCTATATACTTCTTAAATCCCTGCAACTGATCATCATCATAGCCTTTTACTTCTATCATTGTTTCCACATTTTTATTTGTATCTGAAATTCCATTGTACTTTTTAAAGTCATTTTCTAAATCATTTACATCAGATTCCAAAAAACCTTCCATAGATACTTTTGTACCTACTTTTTTCACTCCTTCTATCTGAGATATGGCTTTTACATCATCATTTGTATAACCTGTAAAATATAGATCTATATTTGGACCAAACAACAATTTAAAATCATAGTCCTGCATGTTTAAAACATACGGTGTTGTATTATACACCGCATCTCGGTTGTTAAGAAATGCAATATCATCTATAAATAAATATCCTGCCATTGCTACTGATACAACTATTATTATAGTCCTCCACTTATTTCTCCACACATTTTTATATGCCATCTCACCTGTTATCCCAGATATCTTTTTTATAAACTTATGGTATCCTCTATTTCTTTGTTTTCCACCTGATCTATCGCTCTTTCTCATAGCTTCTATTGGTGATATCATTCCTGACATCCATATGGGTATTATACTTGATAATATGACTGTTGCTGTACCGACTATTAATGCATTCCATATGTTTTTCGCACTTATGTACACTGTTGATTGTGATACATCTAAAAATGCAAAGTTAAACAACTTCATCCCAATATATGAAAATGCAATTCCCATCAATAGACCAAGAGATAATCCAATGATGAGAATAAATAAGCTTTGAAATCCTATTATCAGTCTCACTTGTTTCTTTGACGACCCTATAGCCCTCATCATGCCTATTTGCTTTATCATGTCTATTAAAGATATGTTAAACATGTTATATATAAGAAGAATCGCTGTAATTATTATCAAAATATTAAAATGACGTACAGAATCATTCGTATTTTGAGAACTGTAATCATCAAGTGCTGTTACCAGTTGTATATTTAGATCATAATCCCATCTTCCTATATTATACCTCTCTCTTATCTGATTCAACTGACCCGATAGATTAGCCTTTGATTTCAATTTGACAATTTCCTCATATGTTATAAGATTGTCAGGCAGTACATTATTTTCACCTTCTTTAAAGTATGTAAATCCTCTCAGTGAATAGTACCCCTCATAATATTGTTTGGGCTTATCTAATATCCCCACCAATGTGAACGACTTGTTTTCTATGTATATTTGGTTCAGGCCGTTTTCATCTTTATATTCCTTTTTGATTTTAAAATTTATTGTCACACCCAGCTTTTCTTTAAGTCCCATCTTTTTTAAAGCCTGTGATTCTAATACTATTTCTCCTTGCTTATTTGGCAAATGACCTTTTGTAAGAGTGTATCCATTCATTTCTATATAGTCTTTGTCTGTTGAATTTAATATCATTGAAATTCCATTATCAGTAACGAGATTTCCTAGATTAGCTGCTACTGCAGATTTACTTACGTCTTTATCATTTTTTATTTTCTCAGTCAAGTCTTTATTTAGATTAGTAAATATGCCCTGATATGTTCCATACATTTTGTAAATATTAGCAAGCTGATTTCTGCTCTGGCTTTCAAATATAACGTTAGTACCAAATACAAGCATTACTGCCAAGGCGACACCTAATACTAAAGCAATCGTCCTTCCTCTTTGTTTTTTCAGATATGCTAATGCTAAATGTATATATACATTCATTTCTATCCTCCAATTAAAATTTGAATAATATTATCTCTATTGTATTTCTCCATCAACAATAGATAATATTCTGTCTGCACTTTGTGCTATATTTTCATTATGTGTTATCAATACAAGTGTCTGATTATATTTTTTAATAGAACTTTTTATCAGGTTCATTACTTCACCTGTCGTTTTTGTGTCTAAATTCCCCGTGGGTTCATCTGCTAATATTATACTGGGCTTTGCTGCCAATGCTCTGCCTATTGCCACTCTCTGCTGCTGCCCTCCTGAAAGCTGATTTGGTAAATGTCTTTGTCTTTCTGTTAACCCTAAAAATTCTATCAAATCATCTATATATTCTTTATCTGGTATTTTTTTATCTAGTCTTACTGGCATTTCTATATTTTCTCTTACATTTAATACTGGTATCAAATTGTACTGCTGAAATACGAATCCTATATTTCTCCTCCTGTATATAGCTAATTTGTCCTCAGATAGCTTATATATATCCACACCATCTATCTCAACTGTTCCTTCTGTTGGTTTATCAAGTCCTCCTAATAAGTGGAGCAATGTTGATTTTCCACTTCCGCTTGGTCCTACGATTGCCAAAAATTCACCTTTTTCTACATTTATGTTTATATCCTTTAGTGCGTGTACTTTATTTTCACCCTTTCCGTAAACTTTGTTTAAATTTATCGTTTTTAATATAACCATATATAAAGTGCTCCTCTCCTAATTTATTATGCTGATAGATTCTACTATACTCATACGCTTAACTTGGAGTCATTGATCATTTTTGATCATATCAACTACTGCTGTTTTTCTTATATTCATAGATGATAGGTATGTTGTTGCAATTGTTACTATAAAATTTATAATGATAACAATCAAATATTCTCTGTATTGTATCTTAAAGATGGGATTTATATATATAGCTAAATATTTATTATATAAAATATATTGAACCAACACTCCAAAGATAATTACTACTACACTTGATATAGCTCCATATAAGAACCCTTCAGCTAAAAACATCTCTTTCAGGCTTTTGTTTGTAGTGCCGACAGCTCTTAACATGCCAAACTCTCTCATTCGCGATGCAATATTATATTTAATATTGTTTGCTATATTAAATACTCCCATAATGAACAGTATCATTACAATTGCATTTATAAATCTGTGCTTATTTTCATTCAGTATATTAAAATTTTCTATTTCTTTATCTAAATCTCTTAAAATTACTCCAGGTTTCTTATCAATTATTGATTTAATCTTTTTATATAAGACATTATGATTTACTCCTCTTTCTTTGTTGATGCTTATAATCTTATACTGAGTTATCCCCGTATCCTTTTTAAATATATCCGAGGATAGGACAACATCAACGCTGTTATTTACAGTATAATAATTATCGTAATCCAACAGATTGTTTACTATTGCCGTCACAGTATATTCTTTATATTCATAGCTATCGTCATTATAATTAATTTTCCAGCTTTCCTCAGAATTTGTTCCCTTGTTTGAAAAAGCAACTCTTATTTTATCTCCCACTTTGAAATTTGCAACGTAAGGCCTTTTATTTTCTGTATTTATGGGATTGGGTATCCTCACAATGGCAAGATTTTCTTTTTTCATCCTGTCAATATCAATTTTACCTTTTACCAAATATTTTCTTAACTTGGCAAGAGATTTATCATCATAACCGTACATATTATCTTTTAAAATATATTCTTCCAATTTATCCGTCGCCTTTAAATTTTTGACTAACATTCCATTCATCAAATCTTTTATATATGGAGTGCTGTTTAAATTTTCAAAGTACATAGGTTCTGATATATGTTCACTGCTTAGCATAAGTCTTGAATATATTACCTGTATAGCTGATAAATCCCTTACTCCGTTTAATGACCTTATTCTCTCTAGTTCTTTGCTGCTTAGCCCGTCGGTTTTTTTCGCACCGGGTACAAGATTTATTTTATAGTCGGAATTATACCCTATGCTATCTGCTATATTGTCTACTTGCCTTTCTTCTAAAAAACTTAAGTAGCTTGCATTTATAAAAAGTATGCCTGCAATACTTATTGATAGTATAATCATTATAAAGCTTCTGCTGTTAGAAAGAATATTCCTTATAGTTACAATTGAATATATGGACAGGTTTTTCCCTGAGGCTACTTTCTTATATATTTTTTTATTGCATTTTTCTCTTAGTCCTAAATTTTTTCTTATAGCTTCTATAGATGATATCTTTGATATGGTTATATAGACTGCAATAACAATCAAAAGTATGACGGCTGCTGTAACAATTACAGGTATAATAAAGGCTTCCTTAGTTATAACAAGCCGGCTTATGTTGACAGCTCCTTCAGTAAATACATTTCCAACTAAACCGCTTAACAGCTTTGAAACGATCAGACCTAATATAATACCTATAGGGACACCCATTGCACTCAATATAAGCAATTCATATAATGTTATTTCCATCAATTGCTTTCTACTGCTACCTATAGCTAATAAAATTCCGTATTCTGATATTCTTTGAAGAATTGATATGCTGTATATTCCATATATAACTATAAAAGAAGCTACCAATATTACAAGTAATGAAAAAATATTGTTTTTATATATATTATTTAATTTCCCATATGCCTCTATTAGCGTCGTGTTTTTAACTATGTCATCGCTCTTCACATTCAATTTCTTTGCCAGTAAAGACGTCAATTTATTTATATTGTTTTCATCTTTAAATGTCACCATAGAAATATTTCTGTTTCCTTTAAAATCATCACTAATAGGCAAAAATGCCTGTAAGGTCATACTTCTTTTAAATTCTGGTCTGTCTTTCAATATTCCCACCAATTTATACGTTTTTGTTTCCCTTCTGTCTTCCAGCTTAAGTTGCAAGTCACTGCCAACTTTAGGTTCTTTCCCAAGAACATTTAAGACCCACTCTTCAACAGCAATTTCATTATCTTTCTCTGGATATCTTCCTTCTTTGATAAATGAATTACCACTGAAAGAGCTTCCTAATTTTATGTATTCTTTATCTGCCCTTAGAATATTCAAATAAAAATCATCAGTTAAGGCAACCGAATCATAATACTCTGCAAATCCTCTGTCTTTTATTGATTTATCCTTTTTTATTTTCTCTATCTGATCATTGTCTAATTTTGTAAAAACCGCATGGTAACTTCCTTCGTCATATTTTATACTATCAATATTTGCCTGGTTGGCACTTTGGCCCAATATTATTATACTTGCAATAACAGCAACACTTAGGATTATAGCCACCAACACAGAAAAAGTCCTTTTTTTGTAATGTTTGATATATTGTAATGATAATTTAAACATGTATTATATGCCTCCTAACTAAATGCACCCTTAAATATTTGTCTATTTGTTCTTGCATCTTGCCTAATACTTTTACCACAAATATTTCAACATCATTAAATTCTCTCTTTATAGTTGATGCGCAAGAAGTTCCATGTCCATTCTCGCCATTATTATCTTTATCGTATTTCTCCGTCAACGATAGATAATATTCTGTCTGCACTTTGTGCTATATTTTCATTATGTGTTATCAATACAAGTGTCTGATTATATTTTTTAATAGAATTTTTTATCAGGTTCATTACTTCACCTGTCGTTTTTGTGTCTAAATTCCCCGTGGGTTTATCTGCTAAATACTTTATGTTTATATCTTTTAGCGCATGTACTTTATTTTCACCCCTTCCGTAAACTTTGTTTAAATTTATCGTTTTTAATATAACCATATATAAATGCTCCTCTCCTAATTTATTGTGCTGATAGATTCTACTATACTCATACGCTTAACCCTTCTTGATACAATAAATGTAGCTGAAAATCCTAAAAGGATATTTACTATTATGATGAAAAGATATATTTTCCAATCAATTGTAAATTTTGGAGTGATTAAATTTGGACCTAAGTATTTAAATAATATTACCTGTCCAGTCAGTCCAAATATCACAGACAAAATACTTGAAAATATTCCATATGTCATACCTTCAAATGTTATCATCTTTCTGAATTCTTTGTTTGTAATGCCAACGGCTCTTATCATGCCAAACTCATTTACTCTCGATATTAAACTGTAACTTACATTATTGATTATATTTAAGAAGCTTATGGCAAATAGTACTATTACTATGGTATTGATAAATATAAGCTGATTTGTCGCAAATGCCTTTATCTTCTGCTTTTCATTGCTTAGATTTAAAACTGTCGCTCCTTGTGTTCTTTTAGCAATTTTTAAAATCTGATTGTACAATTTTTCACTGTTATAACCTGGTTTTACATTTATATCAATGAGTCTGTAATTTTTAAATCCGCTTATTTTCTGTAAAATATCGTTAGATATGACAACTTGAACACTATTATTGCCTGCATAATAATCGGAAGAATCTATTAATTTTTCTACTATTGCTCCTACAGTAAATTCTTCCTCTTTAAATTGTGCATTTGCATCTTCCATTCTAAAAAATTCTTCTCCTGTATCCCCATCTTTTCTAAAACTTTCCGTTATCTTGTCTCCAACTTTTAAATTCACCACATTAGGACTTAAATGTTTAGTGTTCATTGGATGAGGTATAGCAATGATAGCAATTTTTTCCTTTTTCATTTTTTCTATGTCTATCTGTCCTTCTTTTACATATTTTTTCATCTCTTTAAGAAGCTTATCATCATATCCATAAATATCATTTTTCAATATGTACTCGTCACTATTTGGTTCTTTAACAAGCAGGCCATTAAGTACTTCTTTAAAATAAGGAGAGTCATTTATCTGTTCAAAATATAAAGGCTCAGCTATATTTTCTTTTTTCAGTTTCATTCTCCCGTATATCGGCTGTATTGTTTTAACTTCTTCTACACCTTCTAAGTTTTTTATTTCTTGGATGTCTTCAAGGGGAATACCCACTGATAAATTTGTACCGGGTATTATTTCTATTTTATAATCGGTATTTATCTTTGATGTTTCGGCCTCTTTATTTATTTGAGCTGCTGTAAGCTCTGCATAAAAATTTGATACTATGAATATAGTGCTCCCCAAGCACATAGATAGAATTATCATATAGAAACTTTTTTTATTTCTAAAGATGTTTCTAAATGAAATATATTTTGAAAATGGTAGAATTCTATATAAGAAATCTGTCTTAATTAATACTTTTTTGTATTTTATATCCGTGTTTAAATTTTTTCTTATTGAGTCAATAAGCGTTAGCCTTTTTACGCTTCTATATGTAACCAAAGTAACTATAATTATAGAAATAAGGTTAATTATTATGGACATCAAGAAAACTCTCGGAGATAGAACTATATTTTTTATGTCGACTTTTCCTTCTGTGAATAGATTTCCTGCTATTGAACTTAAAAGTTTCGCTCCCGCAAGACCACCCACAATTCCGATTGGTGTGCTAATAAATAGTAAGGTTAATAATTCATAAAAAAGCAGCATCAAAATTTGTAAGGAACCTGCTCCAACTGCCCTCATTATTCCATATTCAGATAGCCTTTGTAATATGGCTATATTGAAAATGCCTAAAATTACTATTAATGATACTACCCCTGCAACAAGTGATATCAATAAAAAAGTAGGATCTATTTTTTTGCTGCTTCCTAATGATTCCAAAAGCATATTGTTTTTTCTAACATATTTATTATCTATTTTCAAGTGCTCGGTTATGTTTTGTATATCTTTATTTATGCCAGTATTTTCATCAAACTTTACATAAACTTGTGCATCTTTATAAGAATCATTTTCATTTAGATTAAGGATGGCTTCCATCTGCCCTGATGATTTTAACCGTGGCCTGTCTTGTAAAATCCCGGTTAAAATGTATGTTTCGTTAGTCTTTTTTCCATATAAATTGAAATTAATCTTAGTACCTGGCTCCGGATTTACCCCCATGTTTTTTAAAACCCATTCTTCTATAGCTATTTCATCATCTTTTACCGGAAACCTTCCTTTTATTACCTTAGAATTAGTTAACTGTACATAATCTTTATTTGCCTTTATTATATTTAGAATTATTCGCCCATCAGGTACAGTAGAATCGTAATATGAAGAGATGCCAACTTTTTCAACATTCGGTTCATTTTTTATCATTTTGAGTTTTGATTCATCTATATCGATATTATACCTAACATGGTAGATTCCGCTTTCATATTTTGTTTTAGTTACATTAGCATGCTTGGCACTATCAGCTAGAGTTCCAACTCCTACTATTAATGCTGTACATAAGATAATGCCAAGACAAATAGCTAATGATCTTGATCTATACTTTTTTATATATGCTGAAATTACTTTAAAAAGATATTTATTCATTTTTGCCCCCTCATTTTATTAATTTCTTATTATGTTAGGGATAAACGTTCATAACCGGTATAAAAGATTAACTCTTTGAATCGCATATCTTTTTTATTCAATTACATTAAGACCTTCTACTATATTAAGCTTTTCTACTTTCTTTGCAGATACATAAGATGACAATATACATATAACTATAACTATAGCACTGTACAATAGTATTGGTATAACTGGAAATTTAAATTGAGGCAAATGAGTAGCACCAAATCCATGGCTATAGTCTTCATTTAGCATTTCATAAAATCTATAAACTCTATATCCACCTATTAAAGCCGCTATTATGCTGCTTAAAAGGCCATAAATAATCGATTCTTTTATTATCATGCTTTTAAGCTGTTTGGCTGTCATGCCTATTGCTCTAAGTGTGGCAAACTCATTTGTACGTATCAATAAGTTGGTTTTTAGCGTATTATATACATTCATGCCTGCTATTAGCAGTATTAGTGATACAATCAAAAAATCGGATTTTAATTTTCGAGTACCAAAGTTTTTATATGTCTCAATATAGCTTAGCTTACTTTCCATTTCTGCAAATGGCTTATTCTCTAAAATCTTGTTTATTCTATTATACACATAAGTATCCTTTCCCGGTTTAGACTGCACACTGATCTGTTCATATGTACTTTTCCCTGAAATGGTCATTAAGTATTTCTGAGGAAGTATTACCTCCATATACCTTCCTCGCGTACTATCCCCTCTAAATATCCATTCCTGTTTTAGTAGTGCACCTACTCTGACATTTTGCTCTTCATATGTTATCTTATCACCTTTGGCAACAGGAATCCTTATGGTTATGATATCACCTACATTTAAATCTTTTCTAATTCCTTCGAGCTTATGATTATTTAAAATATCATAATAATAGTTATACACAACTGCATTTGGATATTTATCTGATGAATTATTCAGTGATGACATGTACCCTTTATCTATATACTTCTTAAATCCCTGCAACTGATCATCATCATAGCCTTTTACTTCTATCGTTGTTTCCACATTTTTATTTGTATTTGAAATTCCATTGTACTTTTTAAAGTCATTATCTAAATCATTTACCTCAGATTCTAAAAACCCTATCATAGATACCTTTGTCCCTACTTTTTTTACTCCATCTATCTGAGATATGGCTTTTAAATCATCATTTGTATAACCTGTAAAATAAGGGTCTGTATTTGCACCAAATGATAGTTTAAAATCATTATCCTGCATGTTGGTAATTGTAATAGACATTGCACTAATTAAACTTTCCTTATTAACAACTGCGATATCATTTATAAATAAATATCCTGCCATTGCTGCTGATACAACTATTATTATAGTCCTCCACTTATTTCTCCACACATTTTTATATGCCATCTCACCTGTTATACCAGATATCTTTTTTATAAACTTATGGTATCCTCTATTTCTTTGCTTTCCACCTGATCTATCGCTCTTTCTCATAGCTTCTATTGGTGATATCATGCCTGATATCCATATCGGTATTATGCTTGAAACTATGACAGTTAAGGCTCCAACTTTTACAGCATTCCATACGTTTTTCATGCTTATGTATACTGATGATTCTGATACATCTATATTGGTAGATACAAAGCTATACAGTTTAATTCCAAAGTAGGAAAATGCAATTCCCATCAGAAGACCAAGAACTAATCCAATGATTAGAATAAATAAACTTTGAAATCCTATTATCAGTCTCACTTGTTTCTTTGACGACCCTATAGCCCTCATCATGCCTATTTGTTTTATCATGTCTATTAAAGATATGTTAAACATGTTATATATAAGAAGAATCGCTGTAATTACTATCAATATATTAAACTGATATGTGAAAGCATTTGTGTTTTGAGCACTAAAATCATTAAGGGCTGCTATTAGCTGGCTATTTACTTCATAGTTCTGTCTCCCTATATTGTACCTTTCTCTTATCTGATTTAATTTTCCCGACAGATTTGCATTTGATTTTAGCTTGACAATTTCCTCATATGTTATAAGATTGTCAGGCAGTACATTATTTTCACCTTCTTTAAAGTATGTAAATCCTCTCAGTGAATAGTACCCCTCATAATATTGTTTGGGCTTATCTAATATCCCCACCAATGTGAACGACTTGTTTTCCATGTATATTTGGTTCAGGCCGTTTTCATCTTTATTTCCTTTTTGATTTTAAAATTTATTGTCTCACCCAGCTTTTCTTTAAGTCCCATCTTTTTTAAAGCCTGTGATTCTAATACTATTTCTCCTTGCTTATTAGGCAAATGTCCTTTTATAAGAGTGTATCCATTCATTTCTATGTAGTCTTTGTCTGTTGAATTTAATATCATTGAAATTCCATTATCAGTAACGAGATTTCCTAAATTAGCTGCTACTGCAGATTTACTTACGTCTTTATCATTTTTTATTTTCTCAGTCAAGTCTTTATTTAGATTAGTAAATATGCCCTGATATGTTCCATACATTTTGTAAATATTAGCAAGCTGGTTTCTGCTCTGGCTTTCAGATATGACGTTAGTCCCAAATACAAGCATTACTGCCAAAGCGACACCTAATACTAAGGCAATAGTCCTTCCTCTTTGTTTTTTCAGATATGCTAATGCTAAATGTATATATACGTTCATTTCTATCAACCCCTGTTTTTATATAGTTCCTGCATAACCTCCTGTATATAAAGACGTTTAAGTCATAAGAATGACTCACACATATACCATATTGATTCGCCACAAAATCCCGTGCTGCAAAATATAGAATTGCACTAATTTTTATAAAAAATCCTTTCAGTATTAATCAATAAACACTCGACTCTGACAGAGTAATATCAATATTTCTGTACTTTGATTTTAAGTCATCTATTGTAGGTTTTAGTTCACCATGTACGAAATTTGTAGAAATCTTTACAAGTATTTCATCACCTTTTTTAAACTCTTCTATATATACTACTTTAGTGTAATCTTCATTGTAATAGCACAATTGAATAGAGTGATTATAAGGATTAGATGGATTAGGATCTTTTTTGTATTTCCATGCATTGAAGAATTTTAAGCCCGTGGGAAGTTTATCAGGTATAATTAAATCATTATCTGATGCCTTTTTAGCAGCTTCTATTGAGTTAAATATATACATGTTGTCAAAAGTATTATATACATATACATCTTCCGGCAAATTTGGCTTCAAATCATCCTTATTTACTAGTGTATTGAAATCTATATTATATGTTACTATTCTTTTGACATCTCCGTTTAGTTCTTCATGTTTAACTATAAAATTTGTCTTTTTGTCAATCCAGTATGTGTCTGTTTTTATTCTAACTTTCGCTTTACTTTTTTTTATTTCTGTCTCAACTTTAATTACATTAGTATCGATACCGTCTAAATTTTCACTACCAACCAGCTTATAATTACCATATTTATATATATCATCCACTTGCGATTTTAGTTCCAACACAGGTGATGCCAATGGATTAGTCCATTTCAAAACACCTTTTTTCGCTTTTTTATCATAGTTCAGTGTTTTAGTGCCATCAGCAATCAATATTTGATCACACCCCTCCATTCGATAGCTTAATGGCCCTGCATATATTTCTTTCCAGAACTCCTTTTTTATCACTTTGTTATTTTTTATATTTATCTCTACCATGTTTGTATCAAGTACTATGGTTTTCACACTATCATAAGTCTTCTGCATTGCATAAACGACATTATAAGATGGTGATAAGGTACCATCTCCGATTTTTGTACCTATTAAAGGTAAATTAAATAATTGTATTGATGTGAAAAATATCAAGGTGGCAGCTATAAGCGATGACTTCCTTCTTCTTTTAGCTTTGATGCTTTCAATCACATCTTTGTCTTTATAGTACGTGTCTTTTAAATCTTTTAAATTTTTTAGCAGGGATATCGTTTCTTCATCATCAAAAGCCGATTTACTGTTAATATTTAATTTATCAATAAGCCTATTAAGGTCATCACTATTCATTTCGCAATGCCTCCTTTTTCATCAATTCACGCAATTTAATTATTGCTCTATACTGAATATTTTTTATGCTTGATGTACTCTTGCCCAATATCTTTGCGCAGTCTTTTAAGCTGAGACCTTCTATAATGCGAAGTTCTATAACTATCCTGTATTTTTCAGGCAAAGACAATAGGCAAGAATAAAGGCGATCTTTCTCTTCAAGATTTACAACATATTCTTCTAACATTATGTCATCAGAAAGCATCTCTACATTCATTTCATTAAAATGTATATCACTTATTTTCTTTCCCCTGTATTTATCTATCATAATATTCCTAGCAATGCTCTTTAAATAAGGCAAAAAGGATTTTTTATCCCGCACGTTTCCAAAGTTTTTAATTGCTCTTAAATACGTTTCTTGAACAATATCATTTGTATCGTCCATATCATTTACTCTATAATAGACATATTTAAATAATAACGGCCATGTTCTATCGCATAAATATTCAAGATCTGGATAATCCATTTTAACCATTTTAACCTCCCACATAAACTGCATCTATAATAAAAGACGTAAAAATTATAAAAAGGTCTCACATAAATATTTATGTAATACAAAATGTCAACTTAAAAAAAGAGATACTGTCGAAAATTTTATTTAACTTTTAAGGAACTTAATTAGATGTTTTAAATAATACAGTATTTTCATTATTCATGATACTTTCTATCTTTTTTAAATAATGGCCGCAATTCGCTATATCATTATATTCAAGGTATAATATAGATAATTTTGCGTAAACTTTTATAAGTTCCTTTCTATTATCAATATTTTCAAGAACATTTATTATTTCCTTATATAATAAGCATTCTAATAATACTAACTAAGCCAGGTTTTCACCCGGCTTATAATCCTTCATTTGA
Organism: Thermoanaerobacterium sp. CMT5567-10; assembly: GCF_030534315.2. NCBI lineage: Bacteria > Bacillati > Bacillota > Clostridia > Thermoanaerobacterales > Thermoanaerobacteraceae > Thermoanaerobacterium > Thermoanaerobacterium sp. CMT5567-10. The sequence goes on along the minus strand of NZ_CP130558.2, from coordinate 38,637 downwards.
TAAGATCATTCAAACAATGCTCTGACAAATTTTTCTGAATCAAATTCTTGAAGGTCGTCAATTCCCTCTCCTACGCCAATAAACCTTACTGGTATATCAAGTTCGGATTTTATCGATATTACAATGCCGCCTTTTGCTGTACCATCAAGCTTCGTCAAAATAATTCCTGTTACATTTACTGCTTCTTTAAAGATTTTTGCTTGCTGTACCGCATTTTGACCCGTTGTAGCATCTAAAACTAATAAAGTTTCAATATTTGCATTATCAAATTCTCTTTGAGCTACTCTATATATTTTTTTTAGTTCCTCCATGAGATTTTTTTTGTTGTGGAGCCTTCCTGCTGTATCGCACAAAATTATGTCAGCACCTCTCGCCTTTGCCGCTTTTATGCCATCAAATACTACTGATGCTGGATCAGAGCCTTCTTCATGTCTTATTATTTCGCAATTATTTCTGCTTGCCCAAACTTCTAATTGATCTATTGCTGCAGCTCTAAATGTATCTGCAGCTACAAGCAAGACCTTTTTACCTTCATTTTTATATTTATTGGCAAGTTTACCTATTGTGGTTGTTTTACCTACACCATTAACTCCGACAATTAAAATCAGAGCAGGAGATGTTATATTGAATGGTCTTTCATTAGCTTCCATGATGTTGTATATTTCTTCTGCAAGTAGATCCTTTATCTTATCGGCTTCTTTTATTTTTTGTTCCTTTGCTTTAATCTTAATATTATCTATAATTTTTTCAGTCGTGATTACACCAACATCAGATAAAATTAAAATTTCTTCTAGTTCTTCAAATAATTCGTCGTCTATTTTCCTTCCTAAAGACAAAATGCCATCAATTTTTGCCGTAAAATTACTTCTTGTCCTAGTTAACCCATCTTTTAATTTTTGATATAGTCCTTTTTTGTCTTTTTCTAAATTAGCATCTTCTTTTTTATTTTTCTTAAAGAAATTTAACATACTTTGCATTCCTTTCTAAGCAGTTTCTAATTTCAATGATAATAATTTTGAAACACCTTTTTCCTGCATAGTAACTCCATATAAAGTATCAGCTACAGACATCGTACCTTTTCTATGTGTGACAACAATAAACTGTGAATTTTTAGATAGTTCCTTCAAGTAAGATGCAAACCTGTCCACATTTGCATCGTCAAGTGCTGCATCAATCTCATCAAGTATACAAAACGGAGTAGGTCTTATTAATATCATAGCAAATAATAACGATATTGCAACTAATGCTTTCTCACCACCAGATAAAAGAGAAATATTTTGCAATTTTTTGCCAGGTGGCTGAACATTGATTTCTATTCCGGTATTCAACAGATCATCTGGATTTGTTAAAATCAATTCTGCACGTCCGCCACCAAATAATTTTTTAAATGTCTCTTTAAATTGGGCTTCAATTAATTCAAAATTATCTTTAAATTTTATTTTTATAATTTTATTTGTCTCGTCAATAATAGAGTTAAGAGAATTTCTTGCATCTACTAAATCATCATATTGTCTTTTTAAAAAATCAAATCTTTCCTTCACATTTCTATATTCTTCTATAGAATTTAAATTAACTACGCCCAAATCTCTTATCATTGCAGCAAGTTTTAATGAACGCTGCCTCAACGTTGAAATGCTTTCATCGATTAAGTAGGATTTAGCATTTCCAATTGTTATTTCATAATCTTCCCAAAGGCGATTTTTAATATTCTCTATTTCCATCTCAATCTTTTGAATATTTAAATCCAACCTTCGTTCTTTTTCTAATCTCTTTGAGTGTTCCTTCTCCAAAATAATTAACTCATTTTTAGCATCATTGTTTTTATCTACTTTCTGATTCAACATATCTTCAAGTTTTTGTATCTTGTTACTGGTCAATTTTAACTTATCATTTAAAGCGACATTTTCCTCTATAGATTTTTGTTTAGCTTCCTCATACGTTATTTTAGAACTTTCGTACTTATTAAGGCTGCTTTCAATTTCACTGATGTATTTTATCGTATTTTCATATTCTAATTGTTTTTCATTTAACTTAGAAATATCATTTTGTAAATTTTGCTCATATCTTGCCAATTCTATCTTTAAATTTGTAATTTCTGCCTCCAACTTATTCAGCAAGCCATTATTATTATCACGGTTGTCCTTGTAGTCTTTAATTATTTTGTCTAGCGATGATTTTTTTTCACTGAGGATAGAAATTTTATCTTTATAACTTTCAATTTCTTTGTTATAGTTTTCTATAGCTTCTTCTATTTGACTTTTTTCTATTTCGTTATCTTTTATAATGGCAGATAATTTTTCTATTTCGCTCTCTAAAGTCGCTTTGTTCTTTGTATATTCAGCAAAAATAATTTCTCTATTGTTAATATCCTTTGATAAATTATCCAGCTTTTCCTTGATTAACTCTGTCTTTCTCATTAAGCCTTCTTTTGACTTTTCCAATTCTTTCAAATCTTTTTCTAGTTTATCACATCTCTTACTTGCATATTTAATGTCTTCCTTGCGTTTTAATATGTTTTGAGATTTGTGATTGATGCTTCCGCCAGTTATTGAGCCTCCAGGATTTATAACTTCGCCTTTTAACGTGACTATTTTATATTGGTTTTTAAATTTTCTTGTCAGTAAAAGTGCCGTATCAATATCCCTTGTTATTATTACCCTTCCTAGAATAAATTTTATAGCTTTCTCAATTCTTTTGTCGTACTCTATTATATCAGAAGCCAATCCTACAACACCATCGACATTATCTAGTGATTGATCAAATGATTTATAGCTTATATTATCAAGCGGTAAAAATGTCGCTCTTCCAAAATTGTTTTTCTTTAAGATCGATATTAAATCTTTTGCATCATCTGTAGTTTTTGTGATGACATCTTGAATAGCTGAGCCTAAAGCTATTTCAATAGCCAATGAATGTTCACTTTTTACTTTAATAAGTTCACCGACAACACCTAATACATTTTGCTTAACTTTGTTATCAGTTTCAACGTATTTCATTAAGTTCTTTATGCTGTAGCTATAGCCTTCATAATCTCTGTCCATTTCTCTTAAGACTTTCAGTCTTGATAAATTACTATTATATTCATTTAGCATTCTTCCATATTCTTCATTTCTGATTTTGATTTCATTTTCTAAAGCATCTAAATCAGTTTCAACAGAATTCTTTTCACTATACAATTTTTTTATTTCTTCTTTAAGCGATTGTATATTACTACTTATTTTAATTATTTCTTCTTTTTTATTGTTTATATTGCCAAACAACTTCTCCTGTGTTTTGTTTAATTCATTTAATTTTTCCAATAAGTTATCTCTCATTATCTCAGTAGTTGAAAGATTATTCTTATTTTCCGCAACCTCATTTAAAATGTCTACAATATCTTCCTTTGCTGTCTCTACTTCCATTTGCTTAATATTAGATTCTTCTTTTATCGTATCATATTTCGAAGTCAGATCAATTAGATTAGCCTCCAATTCCATCTTTCTTGATTCTATTCTCTTTATATCATTTTTAATATTCTCTATGTCTTTCAATATTGTGGTAGATTTAGTTTTTCCTTCATCTAATGATTTTTTTAACCTATCTATATTTTCTTGACTATTTTTAATTTTTTCATTTAAAAGGTCTATTTTCCCATTTATAGTTTCTATATCATTTAGAGAATTAAAATAATCTTCTTTGTTTATATCTAATTCTTTCTTCAAATTGTTGATTTCTGATTCTTCATTATCAAGAGTTTTCTTTCGATTTTCAATTTCTGATTGAAATTTTAATATCTCTTTTTCAATAATATCTTGTTCTTCTTTAAGATTATTTAGCTTTTTAAACAATTCCTCTACTTCAAAATAATGTATTGTTATATCTACTCGTTTTTTCTCTTCTTGCAACTTTGTATACATTTCAGCTTTTTCTTTTTGCTCATATAGCGGTTCTAATTGATTTTGAAGCTCACATAATATATCATTTATTCTATTTATGTTTTCGTTAGTAGCAATCAACTTCTTTAAAGCTTCTTCTTTCTTGTATTTGTACTTTGATATTCCAGATGCTTCTTCAAAAATTTGTCTTCTATCTTCTGGTCGTGATACCAATATCTCGTCTATTTTACCTTGACCAATGATAGAATATCCATCTCTTCCAATTCCCGTATCCATAAACAATTCAAACACGTCTTTCAATCTGCACTGAGTTTTATTAATATAAAATTCACTTTCACCAGATCTGAATATTTTTCTGGTAATGACGACTTCCGTAAAATCCAGTGGCAGCGTGTGATCGCTATTATCAAGTGTCAAATTTACTTCAGCAAAACTTAAAGGCTTTCTCTTCTCTGTACCGACAAATATAACATCTTCTAATTTATTACCTCTCAAGCTTTTAATGCTCTGTTCCCCTAAAACAAGCCTTACAGCATCTGATATGTTGCTTTTGCCACTTCCATTTGGACCAACTATTGCCGTTATTCCCTTCTCAAAATTTAATATGACTTTATCAGCAAAAGATTTAAATCCTATTATTTCTAATCTTTTTAAAAACATAAGACCCTCCAAGTTTTTAATGTTGTCAAAAGAAAGCAACTTTTCATACAAGATAATTAAAACCTGCCAATGCAGGTTTTAATTATCTTGGCTCAACTATGAACTTTATAGCTGTCCGGGTCTCCCCTTCTATTTCTATCTCTGAAAAAGCAGGTATAGTAATTAAATCTATACCATTAGGTGCCACAAATCCTCTTGCGATTGCTATCGCTTTAACAGCTTGATTTACGGCTCCAGCTCCAACAGCCTGTATTTCAGCCACAGACTTGTCTCTTAAAACTGCTGCCAACGCTCCTGCTACAGATTTAGGTTGAGATTTAGCTGATACTTTTAGAACCTCCACTATAATAACCTCCTTAGTAGAATTGAAAATGAATACAAAATATATATTCTATATATATTTGTTAAATCCTTCTTTTTATAAAAAAATTTTTAAAGATTATATAGTGGCTTTATTTATGTAGTTTTCTATCGAATCTTTATATAATTGGCCATTAAACCCTATATATACATTATCTTTTGGAATATCAGCCATTTGAATTAATTTTATTTCTATATCATATTTTTTCTCTAGATAAATCTTATTTTTCCTCTTTTGTCCAATTATAATCGACGCTGATCTTGGATTAGTATAAATATCTACTAATCCATTTTTTATATTGTTATTATGAAATATACTATCTAAAATATCTTTTACAATTGATGATTTAACCAATTGCCCAAATGCCGGGTGAAAGGGCCCTGCCACGACGTCTCCATTAACATTAATATCGTCTGTCGCTTGTAACCCGATTCTAATCACATCTATATCATTTTTTTTAAATTTTATATACAGTATTTTTGATAATTCTACAGCAGCTTCCAGATCAATCGGATTGTACATACCAACTCTGTACATCTTTTCAAGATAAGTACCTTTTACAACAAGAGTCGGGTAAATCCTTACAAATTCCGGCTGCAGAGAAATTATTTCATCAGCCGTTTTTAACGATTTCTGCCTGTTATCTCCAGGCAAGCCTATCATCATTTGTAGCCCTAATGTAAAACCATATTGCTTTATTAATCTTGAAGCTTTCCTAACATCTTCATCCGTATGACCTCTTAGGCTTTTCAGCAATACCTCTTTGTCCATGCTTTGTACGCCAAGTTCTATAATCGAAACACCGTATTTTTTTAAATTTTCAAGAATAGTTTCATCTATATAGTCAGGTCTTGTTGAAAGGCGTATCGCATCAATTTCGCCTGAATTAATGTACTTTTCAGCTATTCTTAAAAATTTTTTTTGTTTCTCTAAAGGTATTCCTGTAAAACTTCCGCCATAAAAAGAGACTTCAATATGCGATTCTCTTGGTATAGTTTTTAGATATTCTTTTATAGTATTATCTACAAATTCTTCATCAACAGTAGACTTTAAACCAGTAATTTCATCTTGATTGCAAAATATGCATTTGTGTGGACATCCTAAATGCGGTATAAAAATTGGTATAATATAAATATCTTTCATTTTGTCAATCCCATCTTATTTAAAGCTTCCATGGCAGCATATTGTTCAGCTTCCTTTTTACTTCTTCCCATACCTCTGCCAAGCATATTTTCACCAACATAAACTTCTATGACAAACATTTTATTGTGATCAGGGCCGAATTCATCTGTAAGTTTATAGTTTATCTTGCCAGATCCCATTTTCTGCGTAACTTCTTGCAGCTTTGTTTTATAATCACGATATATAAGTCCACTTAACACTTCTTTTATTATTTCACTAAAAAGCCTCAAAACTATATTACTTATGGTTTCAAGATTTGAATCTAAGTAAATGGCTGCTATCAATGCCTCCATAGCATCAGCAAGAATCGACTCTCTGTTACGACCACCAGTCACTTCTTCACCTTTTCCCATTAGTAGGTATTTACCAAGCTCTATTTCTCTGGCACATCTGGCAAGAGAAGGTTCACAAACTATTTCTGCTCTGTATTTAGATAAATATCCCTCTTCTAAGTCGCTTCTGTTTTTGTACAGATACTCACTAATTATTATGCTTAAAACAGAATCGCCTAAAAATTCTAATCTTTCATTGCTTATACCTGTATTTTTGCTTTCATTGGCCCACGAACTATGTGTCAACGCATTTTTAAGCAATTTTTTGTTGTTAAAAACATAACCTATGTTTTTCTCTAGATTATTATATTTATTACTGATTTCCATGATTGTTCCTCTTTCAATATTTTTTGAATACTAATGTAGCATTATGTCCTCCAAAACCAAATGAATTTGATAAAGCATAATTTATTTCCATTTCTAATGCCTTGTTTGGAACATAATCTAAATCACACTCAGGATCTGGCGTCTCATAATTAATCGTAGGTGGAACAATTCCATTCTTAATCGCAAGTACTGTTGCTACTGCTTCGACAGCCCCCGATGCTCCAAGCATATGACCAGTCATAGATTTTGTTGAACTAACTTTTAGCTTGTACGCATGTTGTCCAAATACATTTTTAATTGCCATAGTTTCATATTTGTCATTGTATTCTGTAGAAGTTCCATGTGCATTAATATAATCTATATCTTCAGGAATAATGTCAGCATCCTTTAAAGCTAGTTTCATCGCCCTCGATGCACCCGCACCTTCAGGCGCTGGAGCCGTAATATGATATGCATCAGCAGTAGCTCCATATCCTACAATTTCACAGTAAATTTTTGCACCTCTTTTTATAGCATGCTCTAACGATTCAAGTATAAGCGTCGCAGAGCCTTCCCCCATTATAAAACCATCTCTATTGGCGTCGAAAGGTCTACATGCTGTTTTAGGATCATCATTTGTAGACATTGCTTTCATCGAACAAAATCCTGCAATTGCTAGAGGTGTTATAGCAGCTTCGCTTCCGCCTGTTACAATTACATCAGCATCGCCTCTTTCAATAACCTTGAAGGCATCACCTATGGCGTTTGTACTGGAAGCACAAGCGTTAACTATTGTCTCATTATGTCCTTTAAGACCAAAAGTAATAGATATTAGTCCTGCAGCCATATCTGCTATCATCATTGGAACAAAAAACGGACTTACTCTACCAGGACCTTTCTCTTTTAGTATATTTTGCTGATTTTCTAATGTCTCTATACCGCCTATTCCAGATCCATATATAACTCCTATTCTATCTAGATCCTCTTTCTCTAAGTCAAGTCCAGAATCAATCAAAGCCATTTTTGCAGATGCCAACGCAAATTGTGTAAATCTGTCCATTCTTTTTGCTTCTTTTTTATCTATATATTCAGTTGGTTCAAAATCTTTTACTTCGGCTGCTAATTTCGTAGGATATAAGGAAACATCAAATCTCGTGATTTTATCAATTCCAGACCTGCCATTAATAAGTGAATCCCACAGCTCATCTATACTATTTCCAATTGGAGTTATAGCTCCTATACCAGTTATTACAACCCTGTTCATAGATAATCCTCCGTTAAATAAATTATCGAATTAAGTCCCGCAAAAGCGGGACTTAACATTATTTTTCAAGATTTTTCAAATACTCCACTACATCACCAACAGTTTTAATTTTTTCCGCATCTTCATCAGGAATTTCAACATCAAATTCTTCCTCAAGTGCCATAATTAATTCAACAATATCTAATGAATCTGCTCCAAGGTCATCTATAAAAGATGATTCCATAGTAACTTCTTCTGGATCTACGCCTAATTGCTCTACAATAATATCTCTAATTTTTTCAAATTCCATAAAGTTCACCTCCTCTCAAAACATTCATATTAGAATAATATTACATTACCATTCCTCCGTCAACATTAATTACTTGTCCTGTAATATAATCTGAAGCATTGCTAGCAAGAAAAGACACAACATTTGCTATATCCTGTGGTTTTCCTGCTCTTTTTAATGGAATTGAATTTATCATTGCAGATTTTACAGAATCACTTAATATTTTTGTCATATCTGTTTCAATAAAACCTGGCGCAACTGCATTGACTGTAATGCCGCGCGATGCTAATTCTTTAGCCAAAGATTTTGTCAATCCAATAATTCCCGCCTTTGATGATGCATAATTCGCCTGTCCAGCATTTCCAACAATACCTACTACTGAGGATATATTTATAATTTTGCCTTTTCTTCTTTTTATCATATACTTAGAAACAAATTTTATTACATTAAAAGTCCCTTTTAAATTTATATCTATCACATTATCCCAATCTTCTTCTGACATTCGAAGAATCAAATTGTCTTTTGTAATTCCGGCATTGTTAACTACAACATCTATATTGCCATATCTTTTTATGATATCATCCACCATTTTTTCAACTTCTCTAAAATCAGAAATATCACATTTAATTGCATATGCGTCTACACCGAATTTCTTGGCTTCTAAAACTGTATCATCAGCATCTTTTGAACTTTTTGAATAATTAATGACGACATTGTAACCATCTTCTGCTAGTTTTAAGGCGATAGCCTTGCCTATCCCTCTTCCGCCTCCTGTCACTAATGCTGTTTTTATTTCCCTTTCCATTAATTTACCTCCAAACTCGATAGAAGTTTAACAAGCGTACCCATATCTTCAAAATTTAACGCTTTTTTGGTCTTATCTATCCTTTTCATGAATCCTGTCAGAGTTTTACCTGGACCTATCTCAACAAATGTATCTACCTCATCTTCAATCATTTTTCGTATAGATTGTTCCCACAAAACAGGACTGCTTACCTGTTTTACCAACATCTTCTTCACTTCATCCATCTTCAGGTAGTCTGCAGTAACATTAGTTATGACAGGAACAGACATATCATATGTATAGATTTGTTTCAAATCTCCTTCTAACTTAATGCCAGCTTCTTTAAGCATGCTGCAGTGGAATGGAGCACTTACTGGAAGCATAACAGCTTTTTTCGCACCTTTTGCCTTAGCTAGTTCAACAGCCTTTTCTAATGCTTTAATTTCACCTGCTATTGATAACTGACCTGGACAATTATAATTTGCCGGCTCCACAATTCCAACATCTTTTACATCACAGCATATGTTTTCTACAGTTTCATTATCAAGTCCTATAATTGCTGCCATTCCTCCGATTCCTATAGGAACAGCATTTTGCATATATTCGCCTCTCTTTTTTACAAGCTTCACTGCATCCTTAAACGATAGTACACCTGAATATACAAGTGCACTGTATTCTCCTAAACTTAAACCAGCAGTCACATCTGCCTTTATACCTTTATTTGACAAAACTTTTGTCAACGCAATGCTTACCGTCAAAATAGCTGGTTGAGTGTTTTCCGTCTTCATAAGTTCTTCATCGGGGCCTTCAAAGCAAAGTCTTGCAATATTATATCCTAATGAATCATTAGCTTCTTCAAAAACTTCTCTTGCTTCACTAAAGTTATCATAGATTTCTTTTCCCATTCCAGCATATTGCGCACCTTGACCTGGATAAATAAATGCAATTTTCATTATTCCAAGCCTCCATATAGATTTTTAATAATCTTTTGAGCATCATCAAATAATTCTTCTATTATCTCTTTTGCAGGCTTTATATCATTTATAAGGCCTGATATTTGACCAGCCATAACAGAACCATTTAAAACGTCACCATATACTACAGCATCCCTCAATTTGCCTTCTCCTAATTTCTCCAGTTCCTCTTTAGACGCTCCATTTTGCTCAGCTTTTTCAAATTCCCTTGTAAGGTGGTTCTTTAAAGACCTGACTGGATGTCCAGTCGCCCTTCCAGTTACAACTGCATCTCTGTCCCTTGCATTTACAATGTACTGCTTGTATTTTTCATTTGCTGTGCATTCTGTCGAACATACAAATCGTGTACCCAGTTGTACACCAGATGCTCCAAGGCAAAAAGCAGCTGCAACACCTCTACCGTCACCAATACCACCTGCTGCTATTACAGGAATACTAACAGCATCAACAACTTGCGGCACAAGAGCCATAGTTGTAAGCTCACCTATATGCCCTCCCGACTCGGTTCCCTCTGCTATTACTGCGTCTGCACCAATAGATTCCATTCTTTTAGCCAATGCAACAGATGGTACAACTGGCACAACTTTTATATTTCTTTCTTTTAATCTGCTTATATATTTCCCTGGATTGCCAGCACCTGTCGTTATCATACTTACTCTTTCTTCTAAAACTATTTCCATTACCTCATCCACAAATGGTGACATCAACATTACATTAACACCAAAAGGTTTATCAGTCAATGTTCTGGCTTTCTGTATTTGCTCTCTTACAAAGCTTGCAGGTGCATTCCCTGCACCAATAATACCAAGACCGCCGGCATTTGAAACTGCAGCAGCTAACTCAGCCGTTGCAACCCATGCCATTCCACCTTGAAATATAGGATATTTCAAACCAAATAAATCCGTAATTTTTGTATTTAACATATTTTCACCCCTATTTAAACCACTTTATTACAGTTGAACCCCATGTCAAGCCAGCTCCAAATGCTACCATCAGTATAATATCACCATTTTTTATTTTACCAGCTTTCAAAGCTTCATCCAATGCAACAGCAACAGACGCTGCGGACATATTGCCATACCTATCGAGATTTATAAAAACTTTTTCTTTAGACAATTTTAATTTTTTCATTGCTGCATCTATTATTCTGATATTAGCCTGATGCGGTATAAAAATATCTACATCTTCGGGTTTTAATCCGCATCTATTTAAAACTTCTATAGTAGCAGTATTCATAACATTTACGGCAAATTTAAAAACTTCCTGTCCATTCATGTGAATTGTATGCAGTTTATTCTTAACAGATTCCTCACAAGCAGGCATTCGTGAGCCACCAGCAGGCATATAAAGATGCATGCCATCTTTTCCATCAGCACCAATAAAATTATCTAAAATTCCATATCCATCTTTTACTTGTCCTACTATTGCAGCTCCGGCACCATCCCCAAATAAAACACAAGTATTTCTATCTTCCCAGTTTGTTATCTTAGAAAGCACATCAGCAGCTATTACAAGTACATTCTTATATGTACCATTTTCAATAAACTGTTTCGCAATAGAAAGTCCATATATAAATCCGGAACAGCCAACCTCTATGTCAAATGCTGCTGCTTTTATAGCACCAATATTCGCTTGCACAAGACATGCTGTAGATGGGAAGTTCATATCTGGAACTACAGTCGCAACTATTATTAAATCTATATCTTCAGCAGTTATTTTAGCATCTTCAATAGCCTTTTTTGCAGCTTCTGTTGCCATATACGATGTTGTCATAGATGGCGGAGCTATACGCCTTTCTTTTATGCCTGTCCTAGATACAATCCACTCATCAGATGTATCAACCATCTTTTCCAAATCTTTATTTGTCAACCTATTTTCTGGAAGAAAACTCCCTGTCCCAAGAATACCAGCCTTAAAAGTATTATTTTGCGACACTTATATCATCTCCAATCAATTCTATTTCCCTTTGTATGTGAGATATGACATCCATTTCAACGATCGTCTTTGCCTGTCTTATGGCATTAAAAATTGCCTTTGATTTTGAACTCCCATGTGCTTTAATAACTGGTTTTTTTATACCAAGAAGTGGAGCCCCGCCATATTCCGTATAATCCATCTTCTTAACAATATTTTTCAAACCATTATAAATTAAAATTGCACCTAGTTTTGTCAATAAATTTCTTTGAAGCTCCTGTTTTAACAATGAAGAGATTACAGATGCAGTTCCTTCCATTGACTTCAATATTGCATTACCAACAAATCCATCACAAGTAACAACATCAGCAATTCCATACGCTATATCTCTGCCTTCAACATTACCAATAAAGTTTAACTGGGAATTTTTGATTAAATCGTATACCTGTTTTGTCAGTTCATTTCCTTTTTCTTCTTCTGCTCCTATATTAAATAAGCCTATTTTAGGATTATCTATATTTAACATCTTTTGTGCATATACATTTCCCATTACAGCAAATTGAAACAGATTTATTGGTTTGCAATCAGTATTAGATCCTGCATCAAGCAAAATTGTAGCACCATTTAATGTTGGTAAAATCGGAGCCAAGGCGGGTCTGTCTATTCCTTTAATTCTACCGATTTTTAAAAGCGAACCAGCCATCAATGCACCCGTATTTCCTGCTGATAAAAAAGCATCTACTTCTCCTTTCTTTAGCATATCAATACCAACCGCCATAGAAGAATCTTTCTTTTTCCTGATTGCCGCCACGGGTGGTTCATTGTTTGTGATCATTTCTGTCGTATGTACTACAGTCAAACCTTTTTGTTCTTTAACATATTTATCTAAATGGTCTTTATTCCCTATAAGGACAATTTCTATGTTAAAATTCTCTAAAGCCTTATAAGCCCCTTTTATTATTTCAAGTGGTGCATAATCGCCACCCATAGCATCAACTGCTATTCTCAAGATTGTTGCATCTCCTTTTCAGTATTATCACTTTCTAATGATACTAAAATAAACTTACCTCTAAAAACTTCCTTATTTTTTACTTTTATCATAACCCATACGAAATATTTATTCCCTCTTCTTCTGATAACCTCTGCCTTTGCAACAAGACGATCACCTATCCTTACTGGATATTTATATTTTATATTTGCTACGCCTATCAACGCAACATCAGCATCAATTACAGAAATCGCCAAAGACTCTGCCTGTGAATATATATAATGTCCCCTAATAATTTTTGTCTTTAGAAAAGCCATATCAGGTGTCGGCTCAAAAACAGATATGCCACTTTTGCCCAGTTCTAAATCGATAAGCTCACCAACTATCTCACTTCCAACTATCGCTTTTACTTTACGATAGTTCTCTTCTGCAACATTTTTAATTCTCTCCCTAAGCTCTGGGATTCCAAGTTCCATCCTGTCAAGTCTTATTGTCTGTACGCTTACTGAAAACAGCTCAGCAAGCTCATCATCAGTGTAAAATGGATTTTTATCTATCTCAATCTTTAATTGTCTTAATCTCTCTTTTTTATTTAGCTTGGTGGCCACATTATCAGCTCCAAATATAAGTTGTTTTTATGACTTACTCATAATTATAAATTACAGAATATATAAAAGTCAAGAAATAAAAAGAAAAGTAATAGAGTTAACTCCATTACTTTTCTTCTACTTTCAATACCTCTTTGCCATCATAATAACCACAGCTTAAACAAACTCTGTGAGGTAACTTTGGCTCATGGCACTGTGGACATAATACATAAGCAGGTATTGCCAAACTATGACTATGTCTTCTTTTGTCCCTTCTTGCTTTCGATGTTCTACGCTTTGGAACTGGCATAAAATACACCTCCTACATTTTCTGCAGTAATTTATTCAAAACTGAAAGGCGTGGATCAACTTCTTTTATTTGGCAATCGCATTTTTCATGATTAAGATTTTTACCACAAATAGGACATAGACCCTTACAACCAGGTAAGCAAACAAACTTCATAGGAAGAGAAAGTTCTACATTTTCAATGACAATCTTAGTTAAATCTAATTTGTCATCTTCTACTTCATATGAATAGTCTTCATCAGCTTCATTTAAGATTTCATCTATTGAAATTATAAATTCGTGCTCAAATTCCTCAAGGCATCTATCACATGTAACTTTAATAGCGCCACGGACTAAGAGCTTTAAAATTATACCTTCACTATCATGCGTTATGTTTCCTGTAACACTGATTGGTTTACTGACTACGTAGCTGTTGTTATTTACCTCCAGAACACTTAAATTTTCAACGTAATTAACTTCAATGCTACGTCCCCTATGTCCCTTAATCTTTGATAAATCTATTTTCATTTTCTCACCCCAATATAATTGCCAAAATTAATTATACTAATGGGGTAAACATTTGTCAAGAATACTATTTTATACTCTCTACAATCTTTTCAGTATCCTTTGCAATCATATACTCCTCATTAGTCGGCACAACCATAACATATACCTTTGAATCTGCGGTCGATATTATAGCTTCTTTACCTCTTACATTATTTTTATCTTTGTCTAGTTTGAAACCTAAAAATTCCAATCCATCAAGTATAAACTCTCTTACTTCAGGACCATTTTCACCAATACCTGCCGTGAACACAATGACATCAGCACCACCCATTGCTGCTGCGTAAGAGCCTATTGTCTTTTTTACACGATATGCAAATACATTTAATGCAAGTTGTGCTCTCTTGTTACCATTTTTAAAAGCAGCATCCTCCAAATCTCTAAAATCACTACTTATTCCTGAAATACCATATACGCCTGACTTTTTATTCAATATGTTGACTACTTCTTCTGCAGTAATATTTTCTTTCTCCATTAGATATGAAATTATAGATGGATCAATGCTTCCTGAACGTGTTCCCATAGCCAAACCTTCTAACGGTGTAAATCCCATGCTTGTATCTATTGATTTTCCATTTTTAACTGCAGCTATGCTTGAACCATTTCCAAGATGGCATGTTATAATTTTCAAACTTTCAATAGGTTTATTAAGTATTTCTGCCGCCCTCTGTGAAACATATTTATGGGATGTACCATGAAATCCATATTTTCTAATTTTATACTTTGTATAGTACTCATATGGAATCGGATAAAGATAAGCATAATCAGGCATTGTCTGATGAAAGGCTGTATCAAAAACAGCAACCATTGGAACGTCTGGCATAATTTGCTTACAGGCTTTAATTCCTTCTATGTTTGCGGGGTTATGCAGAGGAGCTAATTCTATGCAATCTGTTATCGCCTTTAAAACATCATCATTTATAAGAACAGATGAAGTAAAATATTCTCCTCCATGTACAACTCTATGTCCAACTGCATCAATTTCTGACATATCCTTTATAACACCGTAATCACTATTTACCAATGCATCCAAAACTAATTTAATTGCATCCTTGTGGTCTTTCATATCTTTTTTTATTTTTATTTTTTCGCCGTTTGCATTGTGTGTTAAAAGCGAATCGTTTATCCCTATTCTTTCAGCAAGGCCTTTAGCTAAAACATTTCCATCCTTTGATTCGATTAATTGATACTTTAATGATGAACTTCCACAATTTATAACAAGTATTTTCATAATTTTCATCCTCCATACCATAGCTTTTTTATTGAGCTTGTACAGCCGTTGTAGCAATTACATCAATAATGTCTTTATAGCTGCATCCTCTAGATAAGTCATTTACAGGTGCTCCCATTCCTTGCGTTATCGGACCTATAGCATTTGCTTTTGCCAATCTTTGTACGAGCTTATAACCAATATTACCTGCTTGTAAATCAGGGAATATAAGCACATTAGCACGTCCTGCAACAGGACTTCCAGGTGCTTTTAACTCGGCTACTTCTTTAACAAGTGCAGCATCTAATTGCAATTCACCATCTATTGCTACATCTGGCATCAAATTTTTAGCAATTTCAGTAGCTGTTCTCACTTTATCGACTAATTCATGTGATGCGCTGCCTTTCGTTGAAAATGAAAGCATAGCAACCCTTGGTTCCATCCCCAATAAAGTTTTTGCAGTATTTGCAGATTGTACTGCTATAGATGCAAGTTCTTCTGCATTTGGTGACGGATTAACAGCACAATCAGCAAACAAAAATACTCCATTTTCACCAAATTCACAATTAGGAACTTCCATTATAAAAAAGCTTGATACAATCTTTGCATTTGGCGCTGTTTTTATAATTTGAAATGCTGGCCTTAGTAAATCAGCAGTCGCATGAATAGCTCCAGATACCAATCCGTCTGCATAACCTTCTTTTACCATCATACAGCCAAAATAAATATTATCTTTAATAGTCTCTTTAGCTTTTTCCAGCGTAATCCCCTTACTTTTTCTGAGTTCATAGAAGTCACTTGCATATTTATCAAATTTTTCTGACTTTAGAGGATCGATAATCTCGGCTTTTGAGATATCTAATCCTCCAGCAGCGTTTCTTATCTCATCTGCGTTTCCTAAAAGGATTAAATCTGCAATCCCTTCCTTCAGCACTATATCGGCCGCTTTCAGCGTTCTTGGCTCTGCACCTTCTGGCAAAACTATTTTCTTTTTATTGCTTTTTGCTTTTTCAATAATGTTTTGAATAATACTCATAAAATCTTCCCTTCCTTTTAATTATTTATGTTAATATTTTCTCCAAAATTAAAAATGGAGAAATATATTGTATACACATTTTACATTTTAACATATTTTTTATAAAATAATAAGTAAAAAACAAACATTTTTTAGAAAGGTTTTTAATAATGAGTATTTTGGGAGTAATTGTAGAATATAATCCTCTCCACAATGGGCACATATACCATATAAAAAAATCAATTGAAACAACAGGTGCAGATTTTGTCATTGCAATTATGAGTGGTAACTTTGTTCAACGAGGAATACCATCTATTATTGACAAGTGGTCAAGAGCAGAAACCGCATTATTATCAGGCATTGACTTAGTAATAGAATTGCCAACAATATATGCAGTCTCTACAGCAGAAAATTTCGCATATGGAGCAGTAAAGCTGTTAGATTCACTAAATGTCATTGACTATATTTCATTTGGGAGTGAATTGGGTTCAATTGATAAATTATATAAAATATCAAAATTCCTTTTAAACGAACCAGAAGATTATAAAGTGATTTTAAAAAGTTATTTAAAAAGAGGAATAACTTATGCAAAAGCACGTGAAATAGCTCTGTCAGAGTATTTTGGAGCAAATATTAATGATATAGTTGGAAATCCTAATAACATACTTGGCATTGAATACATAAAAAGCTTGATAAAGATAAATAGCAATATCAAGCCTGTAACCATAAAAAGACTCGGCCCTGGATATAATTCTATGAAAGCGGAGGATTCTTTTGCTAGTGCTACATATTTAAGAGAAGTTATAATAAATAAAGATTACTCTGTATTGAGCAAGTATATGCCAGAATATTCTATTGAAATTTTAAAAAGTTGTATTGATAAAGGTCATGGACCAGTCACTCTAGAGAATTTTAGCAATATAATAACATATCTGCTAAGAAACAATTATAGTATCGAAAATGTTTTTGATGTTACAGAAGGATTGCAAAATCGCATTAAAAGGGCTTCATCCCTTTTCAATAATGTAGATGAAATCATAGGCTATATAAAAACTAAAAGGTACACAGAAAGCAGAATAAGAAGAATATTACTGCATGTTTTATTAGGCATAGAATCCAATATATATTCAAGGTACGATGGCCCAAACTACATAAGAATATTAGGGGCGAATAAAAAGGGCCTTGAACTTTTAAAGATGATTAAAAATAAGACTGAAATACCAATTATAACAAAGGTTTCAAACTATAAAAAAATATTGTCTGATACATATATGTTCGAAAAGGATATTAAAGCAACTGACATATATACTCTAGCATATGAGAATGACTCAGTGTCAGGACTAGATTTTACCAAAAAGTTTATTGTAATAAAATAGTCATTTTATCATCCCCTTTTAAATAAAAATATAATGTGGAAACATAAAAGGGGGAAATATTTTGAAAGAAAATAAATCAAGAAATCTTCTAGTTATATCAGTACTGTTTATTGTTGTTTCAATTATTGTATTCCCAAAAAATTCTCTCTCAGCAGCAAAAGCAGGAATTAATTTATGGCTGTTTACAGTATTTCCTGCTTTGCTTCCATTTTTTATTGGCTCTGAATTATTGTTACAGCTAGGATTCGTAAAAAACATTGGAAAATTTTTAGAACCTATAATGCGGCCTTTGTTTAATGTCTCTGGAAATGGAGCTTTTGCTATGGCAGTCGGCTATACGTCTGGTTATCCTGTCGGAGCTCAAGTAATAAAAAGATTATGGGAAGAAAAACTTTTAAACACATCGGAAGCAGAAAGATTGATGACATTTTGCAACAACTCAGGCCCGCTATTCATGCTAGGTGTTGTTGCTATGGGCATGTTTAACAACCCAAAAATTGGATATATTGTAATGTTATCAAATTACCTGGGCTCATTTGCAACAGGTATCATATTTAGAAAACATAAGTTTAAGGAAGAAAATAGAAAGAATTTTAATTTAAGTAAAGGCGCTAAAAACAAATCTAATTATATTAATACTAATTTTGGTGAAATTTTAGGTACTGCTGTTACAACATCCATGAACACAATGATCGTCATTGGTGGATATATAATTGCTTTTTCTGTTTTAATAGAATTCTTAAAAGTTTACGGATTAATTAATATTATAGGAAAAATACTAGCACCTGTTTTTGAAATAATAGGATTTAATAAGAGCTTAATACCGGGATATATTAGTGGACTAATGGAAATAACAATAGGTTCCAGCTTGATTAGCCAAGCAACAGCGCCATTATTTCAAAAAGTCATCTTAGTAAGCTCAATATTAGCATGGGGTGGTTTTTCAACTCATGGTCAGGTAATAGGCGTTATAAACAGTACAAAGATAAATTACTTCCCGTATTTCATTGCAAAAATAATACATAGCATTATGGCTGCATTATTTTCTTATATATTTCTGAAATTTATGAACATTGGTGAGACCTCGGTATCAGAAGTTTTCTTTCAAGGAAATGTAAAAACTATGTTAAACATGTTTGAAACCTCATCATACATATTTATTGCACTGTTGTTGACGATAATTTTTCTGATAATCATCTTATCGTTGACAAAAAAAGAGGCATGATTATTTTATGCCTCTTAGCTCATCTCTATTGTTTTTTATTGTATTTAAAAGTTCTGTAACATTTTTTTCAAGTTTAGCTAATAACTCATCAGCGTAATCTTTGCTTCCAAGTCTAATTTCCTTAGCATTTGTCTGAGCTTGAGCTATAATTTCTGACGCTTTTTTCTCAGCTTTTTTAACTATTTCACTTTCGTTTACCATTTGATTTATTCTTTGTTCAGCCTCTTTTAAAATTGTTTCTGCATCTTGCTGTGCTTCAATCAATATTTTTTGTCTTTCCTGCTTGATCCATTCAGCCCTTTTTAATTCATCAGGAATTTTAATTCTTATCTGCTTTATAATTTCAAGAATTTCCTCTTTGTTTACTAATGTTTTTTGTGATAATGGTATCGTAGAACTATTCTCTATGTAGTCTTCTAATGTATCTAATAATTCTAAAACCTCAAGGTTATCAGTCGCTTCCAATAAAATGCCCCCTTATTTTTTTAGTTTTTTAAATATGTGCTTTATAACTGAATCTGGAACGAGATCCGATAAACACCCCCCAAAACTTGCGACTTCCTTTACTATGCTAGAGCTTAAATAGCCATATTTATTGCTGGTCATAAAAAATATTGTTTCGACTTCGGGATTAAGCTTTTTATTTATCAATGCCATCTGAAATTCATATTCAAAGTCTGAAACCATTCGTAAGCCTTTAACAATTATTTTTGAATTAACTTTTTCTAGGTATTCAATAAGCAAACCAGAAAAACAATCGATTTCCACATTTTCAATATCAGATGTTACTTCTTTTAACATTTCAACTCTCTCTTCTACTGAAAACATAGGAGTTTTTGATGGATTAATTAACACTGCTACAATTAATTTATCGAAAACTTTTGCCCCTCTTTTAATTATATCTAAATGTCCATTTGTTACTGGATCAAAGCTCCCTGGATACACTGCTATATTCATTTGCTGCCTCCTTATAAAAAGTTAATACAGTTTCGCCGTATTTCTTAACTCTAACTTTTTGCAAGTTTCCATATTTATCATTTAAAATATCATTTTTGTGATGTTCAACAATTATGTAACCACATGAATCCAATAGTTTATATTCGCTGATTTTATTTAATGGTTCCACATATAAATTTTTGTAGTATGGTGGATCTATGTATATAATATCAAATTTAATGTTATTTTTGCTGAAATAATATAAAGCATCAAGGACATCCATATGCAAAACTTTTGCATTGTCAGTTGAATCAAGTAACTTTATATTATCGTTTATATATTTAATATTATTATATACTTTTTCTACAAAGTAGCAAATATTAGCACCTCTGCTTAATGCTTCGATACCGATACTTCCAGTTCCAGAAAATAAATCTAAAAATCTTGAATTATATATATCAGCACCAATAATATTAAATAATGACTCTTTAACCATGTCAGATGTAGGTCTTATTGCTTTTCCTGGTGGGCATTTTAATTTTCTACCTTTGGCTTTTCCAGATATAACCCTCAAAATTACACCTCCAATACTAAAATATTTTAGCATATTTTACGATAAGATACAAAATAATGTATAAAAAATTTGAAATATGGAAAATAATATAATTGGGAAACCAATTTCCCCAAAATTCTTCCTTCAATTTCTCCTCTCCCAATCCAGGTAGTCAACTACCTGGATTATTTTAATTAAAAAGGGTAACCATACAGGCTACCCTTTTATTTAACTATTTCAATGTTCCATTATTAGCGATTTGGCTTTCAGCCATTTGGATCATTTTTCTTACCATATGACCACCTACAGCGCCGCAATCACGGGATGTAAGTGTACCCCAATAACCATCGGCTGGAGGATTTATTCCAAGTTCGCTTGCTATTTCATATTTCCATTTGCTCATAGCTTGCTTTGCTTCTCTTACTACAAGCGGATTCTTTGTCTCTGAACCTGCTGCCATTTTTATCACCTCCATTTAATGATTTCAATATTAATTTATCCATATACAATTTATATATACATGTTAATATTTTCATATATATAAAACGATATTTAATTTTTAATTTTACATAATTTATTTTTCGTAAATAAGTTTATTTAAAAAAGATACCCCGAAGGGTATCTTTTTATTATCTAAGTGTACCTTTATTAGCGATTTGGCTTTCAGCCATTTGGATCATTTTTCTTACCATATGGCCACCTACAGCACCGCAATCACGGGATGTAAGTGTACCCCAATAACCATCGGCTGGAGGATTTATTCCAAGTTCGCTTGCTATTTCATATTTCCATTTGCTCATAGCTTGCTTTGCTTCTCTTACTACAAGCGGATTCTTTGTCTCTGAACCTGCTGCCATTTTTATCACCTCCATTTAATGATTTCAATATTAATTTATCCATATACAATTTATATATACATGTTAATATTTTCATATATATAAAACGATATTTAATTTTTAATTTTACATAATTTATTTTTCGTAAATAAGTTTATTTAAAAAAGATACCCCGAAGGGTATCTTTTTATTATCTAAGTGTACCTTTATTAGCGATTTGGCTTTCAGCCATTTGGATCATTTTTCTTACCATATGGCCACCTACAGCACCGCAATCACGGGATGTAAGTGTACCCCAATAACCATCGGCTGG
The DNA here is from genome assembly GCF_030534315.2 of Thermoanaerobacterium sp. CMT5567-10. Lineage (NCBI taxonomy): Bacteria > Bacillati > Bacillota > Clostridia > Thermoanaerobacterales > Thermoanaerobacteraceae > Thermoanaerobacterium > Thermoanaerobacterium sp. CMT5567-10. The sequence goes on along the minus strand of NZ_CP130558.2, from coordinate 16,828 downwards.
AGGATTTATTCCAAGTTCGCTTGCTATTTCATATTTCCATTTGCTCATAGCTTGCTTTGCTTCTCTTACTACAAGCGGATTCTTTGTCTCTGAACCTGCTGCCATTTTTATCACCTCCATTTAATGATTTCAATATTAATTTACCCAAAAAGAATTTCTATAAACTATAATTTCATTAGCAAAATTGTATAAAGGTGATAAAAATGGTTTATTATTTAATCTAATTCAAAAAATATACCAACTGCATATGGACCTGCATGAACGCCAGCTGAGCAACCAGCTCTATTCTTAATAAAATTCGCAACTCCAAACTCGTTTCTAATGGCATTTTCAATTTCAAGCATAAACTCTTCTCTATCAGTGTGCAGCAATCCTATCTCCTTTCTTTTGAAATTAACATTTGTTTCTTTCATATAGTTTATTATCCACTTTATTGCATTTTTTCTTCCTCGTACCTTATCTTTTATTTCTAACTCTCCATCATTATTGACTAAAATAGGCTTTATATTTAAAATACTACCTAGTATAGCCTGTGATTTTTTTAATCTTCCACCTCTATAAAGATATTCTAAAGAATCAAAAATCATTATATAACTTATTTTTGGTATCATGTCATTGATTTTGCCAACTATCTCATCTCTTGTACTACCGTTTCGAGCCATTTTAGCAGCTTCTATAACTAAAAGTCCAGAACCTAACGAAAAGTTTTTCGAATCGAGCACTGTTATTTTTGAATTTTTTAAGTTTTCTTTAGCCAATAATGCTGATTGGTATGTACCACTCAATTTAGATGACAATAGAATGCAGATAATTTCATCATAGCTTTTTAATAAATCGCTAAAAACTTCCATAAATTCAATTGGAGATATTTGAGATGTTGTCGGCGTTTTCCCTGAATTTAACAGATCGTAGAAATAATCTTTTTTTATATCTATCCCATCTTTGTAAGATACACCATCAATGTCAATAGTCAAGGGAACAACATAAATATCGTACAATTTTACTATGTCATCAGGTATATCTGATACACTGTCTGTAACTATAGCAATCTTGCTCATTTTGATTTCCTCCCTCATGTTAATTTAATACAATCCCTTCCAATTTATCTTTAAATCGCTCAATTAGTTCGGCTTTCATCTTATCATGCCTTTTGAATGTAATATCGTTGTTTAAAAATTTTTCAACAGCTTTTTGAGCCAATTTCAATATTTCAATATCTTCAAAAATATTTGCTAATTTCAATTCTGGCAATCCATGCTGCTTTACACCAAAAAATTCACCTGGTCCTCTTATTTCCAAATCTTTTTCAGCAATTTTAAAACCATCATTAGTTTCAGTCATCACTTTCAATCTTTTTTTAACAACATCTGAATATGAATATGCTATAAGGATACAATAAGATTGATGCGATGATCTTCCTACACGTCCTCTTAATTGATGAAGTTGTGCCAACCCAAATCTTTCAGCATTTTCAATAACAATAACTGAAGCATTTGGCACATTCACGCCAACTTCTATAACCGTTGTAGACACTAATATATCTATTTTCCCATTAACAAATTCATTCATAACTTTATTCTTATCATTTGAGTTCATTCCACCATGTACTAAACCAACTCTAAATTCTTTAAAAACCCCTTTGTAAATCTCTTCATATACAACTTCTGCCGATTTTGCATTAATCAGGTTTGAATCTTCTATTAATGGACAAACAATATACGCTTGACGTCCTTTTTTTACTTCATTTATGACAAATTTATATGCTCTATCTCTTAAAGTAGCACTTATTGCATATGTCTCTATTTTCTTTCGTCCCGGTGGCAATTCATCTATCACAGATATATCTAAATCACCATATAACATAAGTGCCAATGTTCTTGGTATAGGCGTTGCCGTCATCACTAAGACATCCGTTTGTTCACCTTTTTCTTTAAATACGGCTCTTTGTCGAACGCCAAACCTGTGTTGCTCATCAGTTATTGCTAAACCTAAATTTTTGAATTGTACATTTTCCTCAATTAAAGAATGAGTACCAACTAATATATCAATTTCGCCATTTCTAATTCCCTCAATAATATTGTTTTTCTTTCTAGTACCAATACTTCCAGTAAGCAATTCAATTTTTATATTTAATTCGTCATATAGTTCTTTTAAAGTATAATAATGCTGTTTTGCAAGTATTTCTGTCGGAGCCATTATAGAAGCCTGATATCCGTTTTTCACAGCGACATACATGGCTGCTGCTGCTATAATCGTCTTTCCTGAGCCAACATCGCCTTGCAAAAGCCTATTCATTACTTTCCCTGAACACATATCATCAAGTATTTCATTTAAAACTCTCTCCTGCGCTTGTGTAAGGCGAAATTTTAACTTGCTAAAAAAATCTTTTAAATCGACACGTTTAAACTTTATACCTGTTTTTCCTTCATTGTATTTATTTTTTATCAAAGCTAACCCTAATTGCAAAATAAAAAATTCTTGAAAAACAAGTCTATATTTGGATTTTTCAAGCATTTTTGAAGACTCAGGAAAATGTATATTTTTTATTGCACTTTTAATATCTAGCAAATTATATTCTTCTAAAAAATTTTCATCAAATATTTCTTCTATGTCATTTAAATATTCTTTCAAAAGATTGAAAATTATATTCCTTATAACTTTTTGGCTCAGTCCTTCAGTTAATTTATATATTGGCACAATCCTTCCAGCATTGATATTTAGACTATCGCTTCTATCCATAATCGGATTCTCTACATATATCTGTCCATATTTATAAGAAACTTTGCCATTTATAATATATTCTTCACCTAATTTAAAATTGCTCTTTATGTACGGCTGATTATACCAAACAAGTTCAACCGCACCACTTCCATCTTTAACAGGTATCTTTGTAATAGTTAATCTTTTTACTTTATATTCCCTTGCTTTACCCGCTATATAAGCCTTAAAAGTCTGCTTTTCACCGATCTTAAGCATATCTATTGGTATTATTTTATCTCTATTTTCATATTCTTTTGGATAATATTCCAGCGCATCCTTTACTGTTTCTATGCCAATTTTTTTTAATAATATAGCTCTTTTAGGACCTACTCCCTTTACATATTGTATAGATTTTGAAAGATCCATATAATCACCTATTCAATGGAAATTACATAATAATACAAGGGCTGTCCACCATATTGAATGTCTATATCTCCGTCAAATGAAATAAAATCTTGTAAGTCCTTTGCTTTATCTTTCGAAACATCTTTACCATAATAAATAGTTATTATAGAAGCATCATCAGATATATTATCGCTTATAATTTTTAAAGCGACTTCGTTATAATCAGTACCAATTGCAGTAAATTTACCATCTACAAATCCTAATATGTCACCACTTTTAATATTTATTCCATCAATAACTGAGTCCCTTATAGAATATGTTATTTCTATTGTTGTAATTTTCTCAATTGTATCATTTATGCTTCTTATTACATCATCTATACTCATATTTGCATCGACATTTATTATTGCACTGACTGCCTGATTGAAACTTTCAGTAGCGATCACATATATGTTTTTATCAGACATCGACATGGCTTGTTCACAAGTCATGATTATGTTCTTATTATTTGGAAAGACAATTATATTTTCAGTATTTATTTTTTCTAACCCCTTTAAAATATCCAAAGCACTAGGATTCATAGTTTGTCCCCCATCAATTACAACGTCACATCCTAATTCTTTGAATATTTTACTTATTCCATCTCCAGGAGATACAGCCAAAAATCCATATTTTTTAGCAGGAAGACTATTATCTTGTTTTAAATTATTTTTTGTTTCCAATATGATATTTTCATGTTGAATTTTCATATTGTCAATTTTGACCTTTAATAAATCACCATACTTTAAGCCCTCTTGCAGTACTAAACCAGGATTATTTGTATGAATATGCACTTTTATAAGATCGTCATCACCAACAACAATTAAACTGTCACCAAAAGATTCTATTTCACTTTTCAACTTATAAGACATTTGTGAATTGGCATTTATAAGCATTTCCGTACAATATTTGAAATTTATATTTGTCAGGTCAGCTTCATTTGTAGAAACATCGTTTGTTGTATATTCTTGAACAACTTCATGTCCTTTTATTGTTTCCAGCATTCCTAACAATATAAACAAAAACCCTTTACCACCAGAATCGACTACACCAGCCTGTTTCAATACAGGTAGCAAATCAGGAGTCCTTTCAACTGATTCTGCAGCAGCTTTTACAATCCCATCAATAAATACTTCAAAGTCCTTTATTTTGCTTAATTTTAAAGCTTTATTGGCACAGTCTTTAACAACAGTCAGAATAGTCCCTTCAGTAGGTTTCATCACTGCTTTATAAGCAACAGAAGAACCCATATTTAGCGCTTCTGCAAAATCTTTTGTAGTGATTATATCGTGATTTAAAAGGCTTTTAGCAAATCCTCTAATAATTTGTGACAAAATCACACCCGAATTTCCCTTGGCTCCCAGCAAAGCACCCCTTGAAAGACTATTTAATATATCGTTTATATTATCGGATGCTTTTTCCATTTCTTTAACAGCATAATTTAAAGTGTATGCCATATTAGAACCAGTATCACCATCTGGAACCGGAAAGACATTTAATTTATTCACTTCATCAGATTTATTTGATAAATATTGAGCCCCACCTTTAAATAAAAGTTTTAAAGTTTTACCATCTATATGATCCAACAGTATTTCCTCCTCAGATATCAACTTTTATGCTCTGCACATTTACGACTACATTTTTAACTTTGATTCCAGTAAATGTCTCTATAGTATACTTAACTTTTTCAATTATATTTGCTGCAACAGTTTTTATATTTACACCGTACTCAACTATAATGTACAAATCTATAACCATTCCGTCTTCGTCTGATGTAATCTTAATTCCCTTACCTGATTGTTCATTTTTAAAAAGCTCTATGAGTCCATCAGGTCCACGCTTTCCTAAGCCAACAATACCATAACATTCAGAAGTCGCATAACTCGCTATAGATGCAATAACATCTGTAGAAATATCTATTTTACCTAAGTTATTTTTGGTTTGATCCATTTATATAACCTCCTATCATAATTATATTTTACCTTATCCTGTTTAAATCATCAACAAAGGAAAAATAATTACTATATTATGGAACTATTTATTAAATTTTAATTCAAAAAGTATTTACATATATGAAATATAATGTTAAAATATCATTGTTGTGTAAATGCATAAATTAAGTTCATTAATTATTAACCTTGAAGAAAATTTATTTTTTTGTTAAAATGGTATTGTTGACAAAAAGGAGGTGCACATGATGAGAAAATGCGACGTTTGTGGAAAAACACCAATGGCAGGGTATCAATATAGTCATTCCCACAGAAAATCAATAAAGAAATGGCAGCCAAATTTAAAACGTGTTAGAGCTATTGTTGATGGAACACCTGTAAGATTAAATGTTTGTACGAAATGTTTAAAATCAGGGAAGGTTAAGAGGGCCATATAAAGAAAGACGTGCATAAATGCACGCTTTTTATTTTTTACCTTTGATTATAGAACTTAAAAATTTTTTAATAAAACCGGGAATTTTAAAATAAAAGACTTTCGGTTCTTTTTTCTTGCTCATATTTATCCCCCTTTATCATTTCTATTCTAAACTATTTATTTACTATTTGAAATATGCATTAATATAATATCCGATCATTATAACAGATAGACCTAGTAGTACCATCCATAGCCAGCTAGGTATGTATATTACAAGAATAAAAATTCCTAAAGCCATAATTATATATCCTATTGAGTAATTCATTTTTTTATTTAAGTTTCTTATTTTTCTATATATTTTGTTCCACATAAAACCCCCTCCTTACACAATAATATTTTATTCGAAAGGAAAGGGTAATGTGCTAATCTTTAGATTTTATTACTAATAATAATCCACTGTCAATTTTAATCTTAATCTTATTATTTATAAAAACATTGCTTATACCATAAGGCATATCCAATGACATATCCTGCCCTGATAAAGAATAATATAATCCATCAGTGTATATTCCCTTTACATCTGTACTATATGGAATTAATGAAACAATGTCACCTATCTTGCCTTCTAATTCTAAAGACCTATCTACAAGATGAATTTCATTTTTTTCGCTTGCTATTATTCCCTTTATATTTCTTTTTAGTAGGTACAATAGAAGTGACAGATTTGCTATAGAATGATCAAATCTGCTTCCTGTTGATGCTATATATATGATTTCATCAGTTCCAAGTTCTATAGCTTTAAGCGTCGCTAACTGAGTATCTGTTTCATCTTTCTCTGTTGGATATTTATCTACTTGAACGCCATCTTTTTTATAATAGTCAATAATTTGTTTATCTGCCGAATCAAGATCTCCTATAATGAGATTGGGAACTATTCCTAATTTATATGCAATATTTGCACCACCATCAGCACAAATTACATAATCGCAATTATTAATTAATTCCCTTATATAATCAGAGTCGTTAAACTCCCCATTTGAAATAATGCATGTTTTCATCTTTTTACTGCACCTCTAAGTTTTTTTATATTTTCTCCAGGGTCGCCACTACCAAATATTGAGGATCCTGCCACTATCACATCAGCTCCAGCAAAAACTACATCATTGATGTTGTCTACATTAATCCCACCGTCAACCTCTATCTTGAAATTCAATCCTCTACTTTTTCTAATATATGCTAGTTCACGTATTTTTTCATACATTTCATCTATAAATACCTGTCCCCCAAACCCAGGATTTACAGTCATTATCAGAACCATATCAACCGATGGCAGTACATATTTCAATGTTTCTAACGGTGTTGCTGGATTTAATGCAACACTAGCCATAATACCAATAGATTTAATAAACTGCAACGTTCTATCTAAATGTAAACATGCTTCCTGATGAACCGTGATATTTTTTGCCCCTGCTTCGGCAAATTCTTTTATGTATTTATCAGGATCTTCTATCATTAAATGTACATCAAAGGGAATATCAGTCTTACCTTTCAAAGCCTTTAATACCAACGGGCCAATTGTAATATTTGGAACAAAATGTCCATCCATTACATCTATATGTAAAAATTCAGGTTTTTCTTTTTCAGCTTTTTTTATATCAGATAGTAAATTCCCAAAGTCTGCAGATAATATAGATGGAGAAATTTCCATTCTCAATATCTCCTCCTTTTATTAGACTTTAACTCATTATATAAATTTAGATAATTAGAATATCGTATTTTATCTATTAACCCATTACTTACGGCAATTTTTACGCCACAATCAGGTTCATTTATGTGCAAACACGATTTAAATCTGCAATTTGTTTCATATTCTTTAAAATCTCTAAAATAATATTTAAGTTCAGCTTCATCTAAATCTAAATTTAATGAAGTAAAACCAGGCGTATCTAATACATAGCCGTTTTCAAAAGGAATAAGCTCTACACTTCTTGTAGTATGTTTTCCTCTTAGCAGCTTTTCGCTTAAATCTCCAATTTCCTGCTTATTAGTTCCATGTATACAATTTATTAACGATGATTTTCCTACGCCTGACGGCCCTGTAAAAAACGAAGTTTTTCCAATCAACATTGCCTTTAACTTATCAATACCACTATTATCAAACTTTGAAGTAGCAATAACGTCATAGCCTAAATTTTTATATAAATTATACAATGGTAGAAAAACATCTTCAGTCACTAAATCAATCTTATTTATACATATTACAGGGTGTATTTCATTTAATTCAGTTAATATAATCATTTTATCAAGCTGTAGTCTATTTAAAACAGGATTTACAATAGAAAAAGTTATTATTGCTTGATCAACATTAGATACTGGCGGTCTTACTAATTCATTTTTTCTGTTATGTATATTTATTATGAAACCATCTTTTAAATTTTCTGTTTCAATATCAACATTATCCCCTACTATTGGTACGATGTTTGATATTCTGAATTTACCACGAGCACGGCATTCTATAATGCCATGCTCGGTATATACATAATAAAACCCTCCAATGCCTCTTATAATTCTGCCAGTTAACCTCACTAAAATTTCGCCCCCATTGTCTTATATATACTGCCATTTATATCAACTTCTATAATAACATTTCCTTTGCCACTAACAGGAACTGTTATTGGACTATCAGCAGAAGTAAAAGTATTAGAATATTGTAATGTTTTATTGCCATCTTGTATCACATAAACATCAACTTTCATAGTCCCTTCTTGATTTGGTAAATCTATTGTAATATTTTTTGTTTTGTAATCAGATGGTAATTGTGATTGCTGCTGTTGCTGCTGAACTGCTTTACTGACAATTAAATCTACAGATTTACCTTTTTGTATACTGGTGCCTTGGGGAATACTCTGGTCTATTACAAAGTTGTCAGGCACACTATCGCTAGACTGGGTTGTTATATTACCAACTTTAAGACCGACATTTTCCAATGCTTTTGTTGCATCGTCAAGTGACATATTTACAACATTAGGTACTGTTACCATTTCTGGACCTTTGCTTACGTAAAGATCAACAACAGTATTGCTTTCAACTTGAACACCTTGCCTTGGATTTTGGTCATACACATAACCATTAGGATAGCTGTCATTATAATCCCAAATCAAGTTAGCATTTAAACCGCTATTTTTAATTTTTAATTGTGCATCCCTATATTCACTGCCTATAACATTTGGCACGACTGATGTCTGTTTGCCTTTACTAACCACTACATTTACTGTACTTCCTTTCTTTACCCTTTCCCCAGCTGGCGGATTCTGTGATAAAATTGTATTAGTTGGTGCATCGCTGTACTGGCTATCTGTTATGTTCAATTTTAAATTATTGCTTTCTAAAATGCTTGTTGCCTTATCAAGAGTTTGCCCTTTTATATTAGGAACAGTTACTTCATCTGCTATTGCCATGTTATTCAAAAAATACATGGTTCCATACGATAGCGATGCCATTAATGCCAGAATTAGCAATGCAATTCCTATATTTCTAAAAATTTTGCCACTCTTTTTCTTCTTTTTAAGAGTCTTCGTTCCTGATAGCTTCTCATTTATTTCTTCAGATTTCATGACCCGCGTTACATTATTATCATTTTCATCTGCTATAATCAATTTATCTGGATTATTTATATATGTCTCAATATCATTTAATAGTTCGCTTGCACTTTTATATCTAAAATTTATATCTTTTTCTGTTGCCTTTAATACTATTTTATCCAGTTTGTACGGTACTTTTGGATTTATTTTAGATGGCGGCACAATATTTTCTTGTATATGCTTTAATGCAACTGAAATTGGGCTTTCACCTTCGAAAGGAACTTTACCTGTAAGCATCTCATACATAACAATTCCTAGAGAATATATATCAGTCTTTTCATCTATCATAGCACCTTTCGCTTGTTCAGGCGAGAAATAATAAGCAGTACCAAGCACATCTCCGCCACCATATGTTATTGTTGAACCATTTGCAGCCCTAGCTATCCCAAAATCGGTAACCTTCACAATATTATCATCTGTTACTAGTATATTCTGTGGCTTTATATCCCTGTGGACAATATGATTTTTATGAGCATGTTCCAATGCACTGCAAACCTGCCTTGTTATGTCGAGAGCTTTTGGTAAAGGCAAAGGCCCATTAGCGTCTCTTATCAATTGTTTTAATGTTTTACCATTTACATACTCCATTACAATATAATAAATATCTCCCTCTTGACCTACATCATATATACTTACTATATTAGGATGAGAAAGGCTAGCTGCTGCTTGTGATTCTCTTTTAAATCTTCTCACAAATTCTTCATCTGCTACAAATTCAGAGCGCAATATTTTTATGGCAACTATTCTATTTAAAAGATGGCATTTAGCTTTATAAACCTTTGCCATACCACCTTCACCAATTTTTTCCAATATCTCGTATCGGTTGCCAAGCATTCTCCCTATCATATTGTCACGCCTCCTTTACCGCCACAATTGTAATGTTATCATATCCACCATTTTGTTTGGCAAGTTTTATTAAATTATCACATACTTCGTTTATATTTTCAGAATTTTTAAACTCTTCAAGAATCAAATCATCTGTAAGCATGTTGGTCAATCCATCTGTGCACAACAAATAAACATCATTTTTTAAAACCTTACCAGTAAATATATCAACTTCTATATCCTCATCAATGCCCAATGCCCTAGTTATTATATTTTTTTGCGGATGAATTCTTGCTTCTTCCTGCGTTATCCTACCTAATTTTACTAGTTCTTCCACATATGAGTGATCTTCTGTAATTTGAATAAGACTACCATCTCTAATGAGGTATGCTCTGCTATCTCCAATATGACCGACAAAATAGTTATCATTTTCTATTAAAAGTAAAGTTAATGTTGTACCCATTCCAGTTAAATCTATATCAGAAAACGACTTGTTAAAAACAAAAGAATTTGCTGTTGTTATTGCATCTTTTATAAATTTTTTTATTGATTCGTCATCTTTGTTACAATTATCATAATTGTCAAAAAAATACTTAGTTACTGTCTCTACCGCATATTTGCTTGCAACCTCTCCACCGTTGCATCCACCCATGCCGTCAGCAACTATAAAAAGATTTAGATTCTTATTATCAGAAATATAATACGAATCTTCATTATTTTCTCTAACATTGCCTGTATCTGTCAAAGCATATACTAACATTTGTTTTATTTCACCCTTCCAGCTAAATATTTCCTTCTCAATTGCCCACAAGCAGCGTCAATATCACTACCAAGCTCACGCCTAACTGTACACGTAATGCCATTTTCTTCAAGAGTATTTTTGAAAGCCATTATTTTCCTATTGTCAGCTTTCTTATATCCAATTTCACCTACATAATTAATTGGTATCAAATTAACATGGCACAGAAGACCCTTTAAGAGCTTTGATAATTTTACGCTTATCTCATGGCTATCATTTACATCTTTTATTAGCGAATATTCAAAAGTCACTCTTCTATGAGTCTTATCAATATAATACTTACATGCTTTTATCAAATCTTTTATGGGATATACCTTATTTATTGGCATCAACTGTGTTCTTAAATCATCCGTAGGTGCATGTAATGATATAGACAAATTAACACCTAAACCTTCATTTGCAAAATCATAAATTTTCGGAACAATCCCACATGTAGAAATAGTAATATGCCTTATGCCTATGCTCATACCAAAGGGATTATTGACAATTTTTATGAATTTCATAACCTCATCATAATTGTCAAATGGCTCTCCACTGCCCATCAATACTATATTTGATATTTTACCATAATCATTATTCATTATAAGAACTTCATCTACCATTTCAGATGCTTTTAAATTTCTAACTTTTCCTTCAATTCCTGATGCGCAAAATGAGCATTTCATATTGCATCCTACCTGAGTAGATATACAGGAAGTATTGCCAAAACTATACTTTATAGCCACACCTTCAACTATATTTTCATCCTCAAGTAAAAAAAGATACTTTGCTGTCTCGTCTACATCTGAAACCAATTTCCGAACAATTTTTAAGCTAGATATATATGCTATATTTTTTAATTTTTGTCTCAACTCTTTTTTTAAATCTGTCATATCATCGAAATTTGTTACTCCTCTATAGATCCATTGAAAAACTTGCTTTGCTCTGTACTTTGTTTCTCCAATATCGATAAAAAATTTTTCTAGTTCATCAATAGTCATATTTTTTAAATCGACCAATTAAAACGCCTCCAAATTTTCTTACAGATATTATATCATAAAAAATTAGTTATTTCTCTGCATTTTGCATATAAAAAAACCATCTGTATTGTTTATATTTGGTAGCAGTTGTATACATCCTCTATCATCTACATAAGATATTAATTTCTCTGGCAAAAAAGGCCTTATATCAGAAATCTTAAACTCTTTATTTTCATTTAAAAACTTATCAACTACATTCATATTTTCTTCTCTGCCTATTGTGCAAGTGCTGTATAAAATATACCCACCCCTTTTTACATATTTAGAGCTGGAAGAAAGTATGCGATACTGTATGTTATTTAGTTCTTCAAAATCTTTCTCTGTATAATTTTTCAATTTTATATCCGGTTTTTTTCTTATGATCCCTATTCCACTGCATGGAACATCAACAAGAACTTTATCAGCTTTATCAATATATTCACTATTTACATTAGTTGAATCAAATACAAGTGCATCTATATTATCTATGCCTAATCTCCTGCAATTTCTTTTTATTAAGTCTATTTTATGTTCATATATGTCAAACGCTACTATTTTACCTTTGTTATTCATTAATTGAGACAGATGAGTAGTTTTTCCTCCAGGCGCACTGCAAACATCCATCACCATGTCGTCAGGCTCCGGAGATAAAACCTTTGAAATAATCATGGCTCCTTCATCTTGAACCTGTATTAATCCATCATTATACATTTCATCATTGGTAATATTTTTTAAGCCTATATAGTAAGCCTCATCATTGTACAATCCTTTTTTATAGTTAAGTCCCCTATACTTTAATTTTTTTTCAAAACTTTTTCCATCAATCTTTAAAGTATTAATCCTGATTGATATTTCAGGTCTGCCATTAAGCGATTCTAATATACTCTCTGTAGCATCTCTATCGTAATTATTTAACAGTCTTTTAACAATCCATTCAGGAAATGAATATTTAAAAGATAAATATTCGGTTAAGTTTTCATCAGGTTGTAAAAACTTAATCTGCTTAGTATTGCGTAAATAACTTCGCAATACTGCATTGACAAACTTAGAAGCATACTTTCCTACATACTTTTTTGCAAGATTAACTGATTCATTTATAGCTGCATAATCGGGAACCTTGTCCATATACATTAGCTGAAACAAACCCATTTCAAGTATTATAAGAACCTTATCGTCAATTTTTTTAATACCTCTCGTTGAGTAATGATCGATAATATGATCTAGCGTATACTTTCTTTCTATCGGCCCAAAAACTATCTCTTTAATAAAACTTTTATCTACGTCTTCTATTTCATCATTATTTAAATATTTATTAAGCACAATATTTAAATAACCTTTTTTTGCAAATACGTCGTATAAAATTTTAAAAGCAATATCTCGCTGATTCATAATACACCTCTGTATTTATTTAAAATACTCAAATAACTTTTATCAATAAAAAATAAAATGTCTAAAAAAGAAGGGATAGAAAATTAGTCTCTCCTATCCCTTAGTATTAATAATCTGACAAGATTCATAATAGAGGCAAATGCCGCAGCAACATAAGTTAATGCTGCTGCATTAAGCACTTGCCTTGCTGGATAAAGTTCATCCCTCATAAAGAGTCCACCTGACTCAAGAAGCTTTATAGCTCTATTGCTTGCATTCAGCTCCACAGGCAGTGTTATTATCTGAAATAAAACTACTGCTGAAAATAATATAATGCCTATATCGATTAGCTGTGTAGAACCAAATATAAATCCCACTATCAAAAGCGGCCAAGAAACACTGGTGCCAATATTAGCGACTGGAACAATGGCGTTTCTTAATTTGAGTGGAATATATCCACTAGCATGCTGTATTGCATGTCCTGTTTCATGTGCTGCAACACCTATAGCTGCTATAGAATCACTTCCATATACTGTCTGAGACAACCTCAATACCCTGCTTCTTGGATCATAATGATCAGTTAAACTTCCTGGTATCATTTCAATACTTACATCATAAAGCCCTGCTTCATTAAGCAATCTTCTAGCAACTTCATATGCTCTATAGCCATATCTATTTCTGACATTTGAGTATTTACTAAACGTACTTTGAACTTTAAATTGTGCATACATCGCAAGCAAAATTGCAGGTATAAGCAAAATATATGTGGGATCATAATACCAAAACATAATACTATCCTCCATTCGTGAAATTTATGATCGCTTTTTCAATCTCATTTATATTTACCTTTGTATTAAAACATGGACCATTAGGTCTTGTATTTATTATACCATAAACGGGTATTTTTTTTACATCCAATATTCCACTTGTCAAATCTCTTTCACAAGCAATGGCAATAATAGCTTTGGGCTTTATATCTTTCACGACTTTTCTTGCCAATGTACCTCCTGTTGCGACTGCAACTTTAACGCCATACTTATCTTTTAATTTTATTAGATCACTGACTTGGCATTTTCCACACCTTCGGCAATTATCAATATCGTTTGTCACTTTAAATTTACATTCATTAAATTGTAAACAATGTGGCGTCAATATTAAAAGTTCCTCAGGCAAATATTTCTCATGTCTAGAATTAACCAAAAAATTATTTATATTTGTAAAAGACTGCTGAAATTTTTCTCTATCAATGCCTAAAAATCCACCTAATATCTGTAATACTGGATACGAAGCATCTATTAAAGTTAACAATATCTTATTTAATGTACGGTTATTACTTTTGCTATAAACTAAATATATAAAACCAATAATACAAAAAATCAAAAAAATAGTCACTATTGAAAAAAACAAAATTAAAGAGCCCATTAATAAATTGTACATTACAGAGCTTTTACTTTTTAATATGAACAATAGAAATAAAATTCCGGCAATCAATAAAATTATTAATACACTTAAAAGACCTAAAAATATACGTTTTTTACCTGTCAAAATTATATCCCCTCTAATTGTTCACCTTTTTCAATTGTATGGCCCCTCAAAAATTCTTCCACAGTCATTCTTCTTTTACCTTCTGATTGAATTTCTAATATTTTTAATGCATCTTTGCCACATTTAACTATTAAAGCACTGCCTGTAGTAATTATAGTGCCCGGCTTTTCTTTACCTTCATATGAATATACTTCTGCTGCCCATATTTTTAACATATTGCCTTTATAATACGTATATGCTACAGGCCAGGGTCTCAGTCCTCTTACAAGATTTTTTATCTCAACTGCGCTCTTTTGCCAATCAATAAGTCCTATAGATTTTTCCAATATTGGAGCATATGTTGCCTTGCTATCATCTTGCTTTACAGGCTTTAATGCACCATCTACCATTTTATTAATCGCTTCAATCAAAGCATTTCCACCAAGAACAGCTAATTTGTCATGAACAGTTTCAGAATTATCTTCTTCCAATATAGGGATAGACTTTTGCAATAAAATATCGCCGGTATCCAATCCTTTTTCCATATACATGATTGTTATTCCTGTTTCCTTTTCGCCATTTATAACCGCCCAATTTATTGGTGCTGCACCTCTATACTTTGGGAGCAAAGATGCATGTACATTAATACAACCATACCTTGGTATTTGCAATATCTCTTCAGGCAGAATTTTACCATACGCAGCCACAACAATCAAATCCGGATTCAGCTTCCTTAACTTATCAAATACTTCTTTATTATTTTTAAGTTTTGGCGGCTGGAATACGTCTATATTGTTTTTTATAGCACACTCTTTTACAGGAGAATAAGATATTTTTTTGCCTCTACCTCTTGGCTTGTCAGGTTGAGTTATAACCAGCATTACATTATGGCCGAACTCAATCAGCTTTTCAAGAGATGGAACAGCAAATTCAGGTGTTCCCATAAACACAATGTTCAAATCACTCAGCCTCCAGTTTTTCTTCTTCATCTTCATTTATAATCCTTATCGCTTTGTCAATAAATAATACTCCGTTCAGATGATCTATTTCATGTGATAATGCTCTAGCTAAAAAGTCTTCTCCTTCTATTTCCTTTATATCTCCATTTCTGTCTTGATACTTAACCTTGATTTTCTTAGGTCTTTTAACTTCCGCAGTTACATTTGGTACACTTAAGCAACCTTCTTGTCCTATCTGCTCCCCTTCTTCTAGAATTATTTCTGGATTTATCAATTCAATGAGGCCATCGCCTATATCTATGACAACCAGCTTTCTTAAAATTCCGATTTGGTTCGCAGCAAGTCCAACACCATCTGCACTATACATAGTTTCTGCCATATCATCTAAAATCATTAATATATGATCATCAATCTTTTCAACATATTTTGCCTTCTTATATAATACAGGATCTCCTATTTTTCTAATATACCTCAATGCCATAAAAATCCTCCTTAAATTAAATTTAGCGGGTCCAAATCAAACGATATTTTAATGCCTCTATGCAACTTAAGAGTATTTAAAACATCGCAAACATTCTGCAAAATACCTCTATCGCTGGATTTTATAATAATCTGCCACCTATAGTTATTCTTTATTCTTTCTATAGGAGCAGACGACGGACCTAACACTTTATTATAGCTCTTTTTTTCACTTTTGTTAATAGTTTTATAAACTAAATTATACACTGACGCTGCACAATTTACCACATCATTTTTTATAGGACCTGAAATTACAATATTTAGCAAATGTGTAAAAGGTGGATACATGTAAATTTCTCTATACCGAATTTCCTCGTTATAAAATGATTCATAATCTTGATTTTTTGCTGATACAATACTGTAATTATCTTCTTCATATGTTTGAATAATTACTCTTCCAGGTTTACTTCCTCGCCCAGCTCTTCCTGCTACCTGAGTTAAAAGCTGAAAAGTTTTTTCACCCGATCTAAAATCTGTTATATTTAGCGTTACATCAGCTAAGACTACTCCAACCAATGTTACATTAGGAATATCAAAGCCTTTCGATATCATTTGAGTACCTATTAAAATATCTGCATGTCCATTTTTGAACTCATTGAAAATTTTTTCATGGGCTCCTTTTGTTTTCGTAGTATCTACATCCATTCTTAAAACTCTGCTTCTAGGAAATAATTTTTTTATTTCTTT